>CACPLH010000046.1:0-2125 GCA_902634765.1 uncultured Pelagibacteraceae bacterium | reverse complement strand
AGGCGAATCATTAATGAAATCTAAAGATATTAAAGCTAAATTTAATAATTTAATAAATTAAACTATAAATAAAATAGTATAACTTATTGATTTGATTAAATAAAATTGTATTGAATATTTAAGAGAACATTGATAGAACATAATTATTGCGATTATGTTAACAAAAAAACAAAAACAACTGCTTAATTATATCGGGACTTTTCAAAGTAGAAACGGCGTAACTCCATCGTACGAAGAAATGAAAGATGCGTTAGCACTTAAGTCTAAATCAGGCATTCATAGACTGATATTGGCTCTTGAAGAAAGAGGCTTTGTTAAGAGGCTTGCTCACAAAGCTAGAGCGCTTGAAATTATAAAAGATGGTATTGCTAATTTAGATGTATCATCTCATAGAAAGAATGTTGTTATTGCGGACTTTAAAGAGCAGTCTCATAATTTATCTGAAAATAAAGTTAGCACTATTCCATTGCTTGGAAAAATAGCTGCTGGAACTCCAATTGAAGCAATTCAGCATAATGATGATATGATTGATGTACCTAGAGAGCTTATGTCAGTAGGAGAATCTTATGCTTTAAAAGTCGAGGGTGACTCAATGATAAATGAAGGAATTCATGAGGGAGATACTGTTTTAATCAAAAAAACTAACCTTGCTGAAAATGGAGACATTATTGTTGCACTCATTGATGATCATGAAGCGACTTTAAAAAGATTAAGAAAAAAAGGCCAAAGTATTGCCCTTGAAAGTGCAAATCCACTATATGAAACTCGAATTTTAGCCTCACATAGAGTTAAAATTCAAGGTAAACTCACTGGCTTATTAAGAAAATATTAATTATCCCTTTTATTGTCTATTTATTCTTTTCCATTACTAATAAATAGTTTATTTAATAATCATGAAATCAAAGAAAAAATCCACAAAACCAAAGAAAAATACTGCAAAACTAATAATAAACTCTGATACATACCAACTCCCTATACACAAAGCTACTGAAGGAAGTGATGTAATTAATATTACAAAACTTTTTTCTGAATCAGGTTATTTTACATATGATCCTGGCTTTACTTCTACCGCGGCATGTGAGTCAAAAGTTACCTATATTGATGGTGAAAAAGGAATACTTCGTTATAGAGGAATTGACGTAGAAGAATTAGCACAGAAGAGTGATTTCATAGAAGTTTCTAACTTATTAATTTATGGAGATTTACCTAATCAAATACAATTAAAAAAATATAGAAAATTAATTGTCAATCATACAATGCTTAATGAACAACTAATAAAGTTCTTTAACGGATTTAGAAGAGATGCTCACCCAATGGCAATGATGGTTGGAGTTATGGGTGCTCTCTCAGCATTCTATCAAGACTCATTGGATATAAATGATCCTCATCAGAGGATGACAGCTGCAAGAAGAATAATTGCTAAAGCAGCTACTATTGGAGCAATGTCATACAAATATTCAATTGGTCAGCCATTCGTCTATCCTGACAACAAACTTTCTTATGCTGAAAATTTTTTAAATATGTGTTTTTCAGTGCCCTCTGAAAATTATAAGATTCCTAAAATAATATCTAAAGCAATGGATATAATCTTAATATTACATGCAGATCATGAGCAAAATGCTTCAACATCTACAGTAAGATTAGCTGGTTCATCTGGCGCTAATCCTTTTGCTTGCATTGCAGCTGGCGTTGCATCTCTTTGGGGGCCTGCTCATGGTGGTGCCAATCAGGCTGCATTAGAAATGCTTGAGACGATTGGTAATAAAAATAATATCGATAAATATATTAAAAAAGCAAAGAATAAAAAAGACAAGTTCAAACTCATGGGTTTTGGACATAGAATTTATAAAAACTATGATCCTAGAGCTAAAATACTAAAGAATATTTGTAAAAAAGTATTAAGTCATGTTGGCGTAAAAAAAGACCCTATATTGGAATTAGCAATAGAACTTGAAAAGAGAGCGCTAAGAGACCCCTACTTTATTCAAAAAAAATTATATCCAAACGTAGACTTTTATTCAGGAATAATTTTAAGAGCCATTGGCTTTCCACCAGAAATGTTTACGGTAATTTTTGCCGTTGCCCGCACAGCTGGATGGACTGCGCAATGGACAGAAATGATTGA
>CACPLH010000045.1:0-2136 GCA_902634765.1 uncultured Pelagibacteraceae bacterium | reverse complement strand
TGGTTTATTGGCGATACTTCTTACTTATGGAAACTTGGAGTTCGTTCGTAGGAGTAAAAATAAAAGAGAACTTTGGTTTTATTTACTAATAATCTTTTCTCCTGCTATTATTGCTGTTGGCTATTATATTTTTATAAACGAATTTTTACTTTTGAATATTCCAAGCATAATTATTGTTATTGTAATAAATACAATTTTCATTTTGCCATTTAGCTATAATTACTTATCACCATCATATTTTAGAGTATCTCAGGAACATTTGGATCTATCAGAAAGTATAAATCTGTATGGATTTAAGAAATTTGTAATAGTGGATTTAAATCGCCTGAAACGCCCATTAATTAATACTTTTTGTATTTCCTCAATCTTATCGTCAAGTGATTTAGTGATTATTTCCTTTTTTGGAACTAATGACTTGTCAACTTTAACTCAAACAATATATAGATTGTTGGGAAGTTATAGAATCGAAGAAGCAAGAGCTCTTAGCTTACTATTTTTAGCTTATTGCTTATTATATTTTTTAATTCCAAAGTATATATTAGGTAGGACTTATTAATATGCACCATTCAATTGATTTAACATTCACATTTGCTGGAATGCTATCACTTGTGATATTTACTGCTTCATATCTTTTAGTTATGGCAGAAGAGTTTACTCACTTAAGAAAGAGTAAGCCTGTCATATTAGCTTCAGGTTTAATTTGGGCAATTATTGCTATTGCTTATAGCGGCTCACCGCACGCAGAAATTGTTGAGGAAACATTTAGACATGGATTGCTCGAATATGCCGAACTGGCATTTTTTTTGCTCGTTGCAATGACTTATATAGCCGCCTTAGAAGAACGCAATGTTTTTAAGGTGCTTAAAGTATGGCTTATAAAAAAGAATTTTAGTTATCGTCAATTATTTTGGATAACAGGTGTCATTGCATTTTTCATGTCACCTTTAGCCGATAATCTTACGACCGCGCTAGTTCTTTGTGCTGTTGTAATGGCTGTCGGAGCTTCGAGTCCAAAATTTATTTCGATAGCATGTATAAATATTGTTGTAGCTGCTAATGCAGGTGGTGCATTTAGCCCTTTTGGTGATATTACCACTTTAATGGTATGGCAAGCTGGAAAAGTTGAGTTCTTTACTTTCTTTCAATTAGTAGTTCCATCAATAGTAAATTATATTATACCAGCAGTAGTCATGAGTTTCTTTGTTGAAGATGACCAGCCATCACTTAATGTTGAGAATACAGAAATAAAATATGGTGGCAAAATAATGATACTACTTGGTATTCTTACAATTATAACAGCAGTATCTTTTCATAATTTCTTTCACTTGCCACCTGTACTTGGAATGATGACAGGTCTTTCCTATCTTTTAATTTATGGATATTTCATTAAACAATATGATTCTACAATAACGGAGAAATATGATGTATTGCAAAATATCGCACATATTGAATGGGATACTTTACTATTCTTCTTTGGCGTTATTATTGCAGTTAGTGGCTTAGGTATGATTGGTTACTTAGAAATGGCCTCTGAATTTATGTATACTGACTTAGGAGCAACTAATGCCAATATATTAGTGGGAATACTCTCTGCTATTGTTGATAACATTCCAGTTATGTTTGCAGTTTTGAGCATGGATCCCGCTATGCCAATTAGTCAATGGTTGCTTGCCACTCTTACGGCAGGTGTTGGAGGCAGTATGTTATCAATTGGATCAGCAGCAGGTGTTGCTCTAATGGGTCAAGCTAAGGGATTGTATACATTCTTTGGTCACCTAAAATGGACTCCAGTAATTGCAATTGGTTATTTTGCAAGTATTTATGTCCATATACTTATGAATTTTTAAATATCTAAAGTGAAAAAATTAATAAATTACTTCTTTATATTTGTTTTTTTATCAATTAATTATGCTGCTTCTATGAATGCTTATGACTATACATTTAAATCAATCAATGAAGTTGATGATATAAACTTGTCGGACTTTAGAGGAAAAATAATTATGGTGGTCAATACAGCAAGTTTATGTGGATTCACTTATCAATATGATGGCTTACAGGCATTGCATAACAAATATAGTGACGATGGCCTTGTTGTAATAGGTGTACCTTCAAATGACTTTGGGAATCAAGAAAGTG
>CACPLH010000044.1:0-2354 GCA_902634765.1 uncultured Pelagibacteraceae bacterium | reverse complement strand
ACATCATGTGACAGTATTTGCTGGTTATTCAATATTAGGGCGCAGGATTTAGAATACTCGCCATTGATAATGGCAAAATCAATTATTCATAAAAATGGAAGTTGTTTTATTTTCTCTGACCAAAAGAAACTTAAGAATGAGACATTAAATAGTAAAATCAAAATAATTTATAAACCACTTCATCATTTTGACTCTCATTTTAATGAATATAAAGACTCAATTAGATTTTACTTATGTGCGCACAATGACCCCTCTTTTAATGCTGTCATGTCGATAAAAGAAGTAGGAGCTAAAGTCATATTCAAAGATAATATAATTGACATACTTAAGGCTAAAAAGAATACAACTGAAGAAAATGGAATGAGAAATGCACATATACGCGATGGCGTTGCATTAACTAAGTTTATCTATTGGATTAAAAATACAAAAAATAATTCTCAAACTGAAATAAGTGCTTCAAATTATCTAGATAAATTAAGAAGCAAGAATGAGAATTTTTTTTCTTTAAGTTTCCCTACTATTGCTGGATCAGGACCAAATGGAGCAATTGTACATTACAGAGCATCTAACAAAACTAATCGTAAATTAAGAAAAGATGATCTTTTTTTAGTTGACTCAGGGGCTCAATATTTTGATGGAACGACAGATGTAACTCGTACCATCGCTTTTAGTAAGGTTACCTATGAACAGAAAAAAATGTATACGCTAGTACTCAAAGGTCACATAGCTGTAGCATTAAGTACATTTAATGAAAAAGAAAGTGGTAAAACACTTGATAGACATGCTAGAAAGTTTCTTAAAAAAGAAAAGTTGAATTTTGATCATGGAACTGGCCATGGTGTTGGATCTTTTCTAAATGTCCATGAGAGTCCTCCATCTATTTCACCATTATCAAAACATAAGTTTAAAAAGGGTATGATTGTTTCAAATGAACCAGGATTTTATAAGAAAAATAAATATGGAATTCGTATCGAAAATCTCGTTCTTACGAGAAAAAAACAAAGTCGACTTTATTTTGAAACTCTTACTGTTGCACCACTAGAGCCAAAGTTAATTGACTTTAAATTACTCACATCTATTGAGAGGAAATGGCTTAAAAATTATCACATTAAAGTTTATAAATCAGTTGTTAGTTTTTTGAACAATAAAGAAAAAATGTGGCTCCAAAACGAGATTAGCTCTCTAACAGTTTAATCCACTGCTCTTCAGAAATTACTTTTATCCCTAATTCTTCAGCCTTTTTCAATTTTGAACCGGACTTCTCTCCGCTGATTAAAATATCAGTACTAGCACTTATAGATGATACTACCTTTGCCCCCAATCTTTCTGCTCTATTTTTTGCTTCTGCTCTAGACATTTTTTCTAAACTACCTGTAAATAGTATTTTTTTACCAGTTATTTTAGACTCTTGTATAACTATTTTGTCCACGTAAATCTCACACAAGCTTAAAAGTCTAATAATTTCTTCACGGTTATTTTTATAATTTAGATATTCAAAAAAAGAATTGATTGCTTTAGGACCAAGTCCATCAATTTCAATCATTGTGTCTCTAACCTTACTTGTGTTTGCTTTCAAATTTTGTAAAAAGTTTTTAAAGCTATCAACACTGTTAAATGCTTCACTTATTGCAAGTGCATTTTTTTCACCTACAAATCGAATACCAAGAGAGTAAATTAGCTTTGATAATGGGAAGCTTTTTTTACTTTCAATTGCTCTCACTAAATTATTAAATGATAGCTCACCCCATCCCTCAAGTTGACATATTTCGGGTTTTTTATTTCTTAATTTATATACATCAGAGTAGTTTTGAATGAACTTGTTGCTAAAAAAAAGATTTATTTGTTTTTCACCAAGTCCCTCGATGTCTAATGCATTTCTAGAAACAAAGTGTTTAAGTCTACCTAAAATCTGCGCTTCACAGATGTAAGTACCTGAACAACGAATAACTACTTCTTCAGGATCTATGATGATTTTAGAATTACAAATAGGACACACATTTGGTTTTTTATATTTAACTCCTCTTTTATTATTTTTGTCATTGATGACTTCAATTACATGTGGGATGACATCTCCGGCCCGCTCAACAATAACTCTGTCACCTTCACGAATATCTTTTTTTTCTATCTCATCAAAATTATGTAATGTTGCATTTGAAACAATTACACCACCAATATTAACTGGCATAAGTCTTGCGACAGGAGTTACTGAGCCTGTTCTTCCTATTTGAATATCAATTTTCTTAACAGTTGTTTGAGCGGTTTCAGACTCAAATTTATGAGCTATTGCCCAACGTGGAGCTTTGCCAACAAAACCTAGGCGATCCTGTAAGGATAAATTATTAACTTTATAAACA
>CACPLH010000043.1:0-2589 GCA_902634765.1 uncultured Pelagibacteraceae bacterium | reverse complement strand
AGCATCTTGATGAATGATTTTAAAATTTTTAAATTCTTTTGAAAAAGTCTTTAAATTATCAATTAATCTATCATCTTTTTCTATTACTAATATTTGTTCAATCTCTTTTTTAATTAACTCTTTTGTTAATGCTCCCTTACCAGGGCCAATTTCAATAATTAAAGAACTATTATCAGTAACAATTAATGATGAAAGTTTTTTTAAAAAATTTTCATCAGTAATAAAATTTTGACCAAGAGATTTTTTTGCAGTTAATCTATCTTTTTTCAATATTTGCCTCAGCCCTTAGATCTCTTAAATATTTATCAGATTTAAGCTGTACTTGTTTATTTGTGAGTATTCTTTTAGCAATTTCTATTGATAGTGATTCATCTTTTTTTAAAAGCTCACTTACTTCTGAATCAGAAATTGATATTGTATGAAAAAAAAGTCCTGCTGTTAGTTGCTCCCATGCAATTGATGTATTTATCTTTTCTTTTAAAGCATCGACGTCAAGGTTATTAATTTTAATTATTTCATAAACTTTATTTTTATCTAGTCTCTTTGACTGAAAATAATAATTTTCATAGTATTCTTTATTTTCATCTTCAATTTTAATATTATATTCATTTATCTTAGCTTGTTGAATCTTCATATCAATTAACTCATTAATTGTTTTATTGTATAAAAAATCACCATTTTCAGCTGTAACGTTAATATTATCTAAAATTGAGTTGATTGCAAAATGTTGAGCAATATCATAATTTGTAATTATTTTATCATTAACTAAAATTTCTATTTTATGGGTTGACTGATTAGCTAAGCCTATAGAGCAGAAATGAAAAAATATAATAAGCAGTGAGAAAAAACTTATTTTTTTATGATATTTCATATCTGTGGTCCAAATGTTTTAGATTTTCCAAAAGACTTGCTGCTTCCAAAAGGCTTAAGTGTTATTAAAAGGCTTAATCCCTTTGTATCTTCTATGTCTTTGAACTTAGTTAAATCCCTATAATATTTAAAATCAATAGCGAGACAATCATTTTCATAAAACAAACCACTCTCATAACCGATATTTTCATTTGAGTTAAGATCTCTTTTTCCAGAAAAAACAAAATTTAAGTCCTTGTTAATTTTAATTTTAGTTGCTAGCCCAAGTTGTTCTGATGCTGCTGAGAATTTATTTGACACATAATCGTACTCTGCTTTGAGCGCAAAATCTTTGATATACATTGATGAAGTGATATTTGATTTATTAACACTATATTTTTTTCGATCTAAGATAAACTCTGCATTTGTATAAATATTTTCATCAAAGTTAGTAAAAAATGAGGCCATAATATCTGAAATTTCATCAGATGTATCTGATTTCTCTTTATTGAATTTAATTGATTGGCCGATAATTGAATTTACGTCATATATGCCTTTATAATCAATGAACCATTCCGCTCCATAATTTATTCTTGGCCCACTTTCCCACTGAGAAAGATTTGACGACCTGTTTCTAGAAAAAATATTAGAATTATTTACCTCTAATGAGTCTGTGTAGTTATTATACGGTGCTAAAATAGGCATTAAAATAGGTTTTAGAACTTGAGAAATATTATTTTTTGTTTTCTTTAGAGGCATGGCAATCATGGTCCCGACTTGAGGAAACAGTCTTATCTGGCTTATATCATCTGAAGAGCTCTCATTTTCAATAGAGTGGTAAATCAACCTTGTATCAATGAAGTTATTAAATACATATCCTCGTTTAGTATCTATCCTTTGATTATCTATATTAATTTCAGAGGAAATACTTGTTGTAGTATTTTTATTCAATGATTTCAGACGAAGTATTTCGTTATTAATATTTATATTGGATTTTATATTTGTAAGATTAAATCCTGAAATATTATAAGTTAGTCTTGGATATAAGTATTCCCATTGGTTTGAGCCTGAAACAGATAAGTGCTTATAAGATTTTGTTTCAAATAAAAAGTCATTTCCTTTTATTGTATCTGAAATAGTTACTCCACTAGTTAAAACATCAATTTCATTTATTTGATTTTTTTTCATATATGTATCATTATTTGATGATTGTATATAAATATCAAATTTATCTATCTTACTTTCTAATTGAGCATCCGCAAAAATGTAGTGTTTAGTTCCTTCATTGTCAGCATTGTCATTTAAATTCGTTTCAATATTGAAATTTCCATTTTTATTTAGAAGTCTGAATTCTGAAGTTAGATAATTTGTAGCAGTTGATTGAAAGGTAGGAGTAAATGTAAAGTCTTTATTTCCAGATATATTATAAAAGTATGGCACACTAATTAATTGACCTAATTTATCATCAGATTGAAAACTAGGAGCAAGTAATCCAGACCTTTTATTAACTGTGGGATCTGGATGTGAAAAATAAGGCGTATAAAGAACTGGAATATTTAATATATATAATGTGCTATGATCATAGTGCATCGTTTTAGTCTTTTCATCATGATAAACTGTTCCAGACTTTAATTTCCATCCTGGACAGTTATCAATAAGGTAATTCTCTTCTATGCAAGGTGTGTATTGACTGTCTTTAATTATATTTATGCCTTCTTTTCTTTTTAAAATACTTCCCAC
>CACPLH010000042.1:0-2715 GCA_902634765.1 uncultured Pelagibacteraceae bacterium | reverse complement strand
GCCTAATAATGAAGCTTTTGGTGACTTGAGTTCGAACATAGCATTAATCTCAAGTAAAATTTTTTCAAAAAACCCAATACAAATTGCTGAATATCTAAAAAAAGAATTAGAAAAGTTAGATGACTTTGAAGAGATAAATATTGTTAAGCCTGGTTTCATTAATTTTAGATTAAAACATAAAATTTTAATTGGGTTCCTGAGAGGAATTGTTGAAAAGGAAAATTTGATATCAGAAGATATAGGCAGGGGTAAATCTATAAATGTAGAATATGTCTCCGCTAATCCTACTGGCCCGTTACATGTAGGTCATTGTAGGGGAGCAGTCTATGGAGATGTTCTTTCTTCATTATTAATAGCAACTGGACACAATGTAACAAAAGAATATTACGTAAATGATGCAGGTTCGCAAATAGATCTATTAGCTAAATCAGTTTTAATTCGTTACAAAGAATTATTTAACGGACAGTTAAAAGAATATCCAGATGACTTTTACCCGGGCGATTATCTGATTCCAGTAGCCGAAGAAATTAAAAAAGAATATGGAGATAAATTAATTTCTGATGATGAAGGCCTATATTTTAATCAGGTTAAAGTAAAAACAGTATCAATGATGCTTGATATGATTAAGCTTGATTTAAAGAAGTTAAACATTAATCAAGATATATTTGTTTCTGAACATGATTTGGTTAATAAAGGAAAAATTGATGAAGCAATAAATGCCCTTAAGGATCAAGATCTAATTTATTACGGCACGCTAGAACAACCAAAAGGAAAAGTCATAGAGGATTGGGAACCACGTGAACAGATGTTGTTCAAATCAAGCTCATACGGCGATGAAGTTGATAGACCGTTGCAAAAGTCAAATGGTGAATGGACTTATTTTGCTAACGATATTGCATATCATTTTGATAAATATAAAAGAGGATCAGACCATTTAATTGATATCTTAGGCGCTGATCACGGAGGCTATGTAAAAAGGATGAATGCTTCGGTAAAAGCGCTTACATCTAACAAGGCAAAATTTACTGCAAAATTATGTCAAATGGTAAAGTTAATTAAAAATGGAAATCAGCTGAAGATGTCTAAGCGTTCAGGTGATTTTATTACTTTGGAGGAAATGGTGAATGAAGTTGGGTCAGATTCAATTCGATTTATGATGATGTATAGAAAAAATGAGGCTCCATTAGAATTTGATTTTGATAAAGTAACAGAACAATCAAAAGATAATCCTGTTTTTTATGTTCAGTATGCTTATGCAAGAATTTCATCTGTAATAAGAAAGATCCCGAAAGATAAAAAAGATTTTAATCTCAAAAATTTTAATAACTGTGATTTAGAACTTTTAACCAATAATCACGAAATAGATCTAATTAGAAAAATGCTAGATTGGGATAGTGTAATAGAAACATCAGTAATTCTCTACGAGCCTCATCGTATCGCATACTATTTATATGAACTATCAGCTGTTTTTCATTCACTTTGGAATCAGGGAAAAGTTGAACCCAACTTAAGGTTTATAGAAATTGAAAATGACAAACTTAGCTACGCAAGAGTAGCTTTGATTTTATCGGTACAAAAAACAATCAAGTCTGGCTTAGATATACTAGGTGTATCAGCTCCCGAAGAAATGCATTAATGAATATCAAATATATAATTGTATTTGTATTTCTGATTTCAATTATTTCATTATGTTTATTCTATTTTTATATCAACAGTGGTGATAAAGATTTAAAAAATTCTGGAATAGTTGAAATAAAATCAAATCTTAAAAATTATAAAATTATTCCTGTAGACAAAGGAGGAATCAAATCTCCTTGCCTAGAGATTCTTGATTGCGAAAAATGATTAAATATTTACCTCTAATATGTGGAGTTAGTGGAAATGAGCTTTTAAAAGAAGAAGCTGATTTTATTAAAAATTATAATCCATGGGGAATTATCTTATTTGCAAGAAATTGTACGTCTAGAAGTCAATTAAAAGAATTAATTGAAAATTTAAAAATTTTAACACACAAGGATATTCCCATAATGATTGATCAAGAAGGTGGAAGAATACATCGATTAAAATATTCAGATGAGTACATTCTTTATCCTGCTAGCTTGTTTGGAAGAATATATGAAACCAATAAGACTGATGCCTTAGAAGCTCTTGGTCTACAATGCAAGATAATCGCTAACGAACTTAATGAGCTTGGCGTTAACGTAAACACATCACCAGTTCTTGATATACCAAGCGGTGAAGAAAGTGGTGTAATTGGAGATAGATCATTTTCAAATAATAGAGAGATTGCCACTATTCTTGGTAAAGAAGCCATCAACTCATTTATTTCTATGGGCATTAATCCAGTAATAAAACATATACCCGGCCATGGACGCGCCCAAGTTGATAGCCATTTTGAATTGCCTATTGTGGATACAAAGTATGATGAGTTAGTTGAGATGGACTTTTATCCGTTTCAGGCATGTAATTTTTCTAATCTGGCTATGACGGCTCATATTATTTTTAGCAATATTGATCCTGAGTATCCTGTAACAATTTCAAATAAAATTATAAGTAGTGTAATTAGAAAATTAATTAAGTTTGAAGGCTTACTGATGACAGATGATATATCAATGAAGGCCTTAAAAGGAGATATCGGTAAACTTTCTTTAACTGCATTAGATGCAGGGTGTGATTTAATTCTGCATTGTAATGGAGACTTATCTGAAATGAATA
>CACPLH010000041.1:0-3084 GCA_902634765.1 uncultured Pelagibacteraceae bacterium | reverse complement strand
ATAAAGTAGAATGAAATAATAAATAAAAATAGAGATATAAAGGCAAAATAAATAATTAAATTTAATTTAATAAATAATATCCAAATTATTACAGTTGCAATAGATGCAAATGTACCCGAAGCTAATGGAAATAACCCCACATAAGAAACGGTTACAATAAATTTAGATAGTGATTTCATATTATTTGTAAATAAGAATGCTGGCCATGCATGCAATGCCTTTTGATTTTCCAATTATACCTATTTGATCTGAAGATTTTGCTTTTATATTTACTCTTGATATAGGACAATTTAATAATTTACTGACATTTCGCTTTATCAAGTTCTTATACTTTTCTAATCTTATAGCCTCAGAAATTATCGTTATATCTAAATTTAATATAAGAATATTTTTAAGATTAAATTTTTTATAGATCTCATTTAGTAAAACAACTGAGTCTATATTTTTATATAATTTATTAGATGATGGAAAGTAATAGCCAATATCTTTTTTTCCAATGGCTCCAAGAAGGACATCAATTATTGAATGGATTACAACATCGCCATCAGAGTGTCCAATTAGTGAATATTTTGATTTAAACTTTACTCCACCTAGTGATAAAAATTTTCCTTTTGATATTTTATGAATATCAAATGCATTTCCTACTCTGGTTGAATGTCCAAGTAATTTTTTAATCAAAATCAAATCTTCTTTATTTGTAACTTTAATATTAGTATTTGATCCTATTAAGTATTTTATCTTTAAGTTAGAATTATCAAAAATTTCAGATTCATCTGTTACATTATAAGATCTAGAAAAAATTATTTTTCTACTAGCTTTATTTAATTTTAATGCTTGGGGTGTTTGAGTATTAATAAATTGAGATCGATTTACGGAATGATATTTATTTAATCTTCTACTTTTTAAAGTGTCAGTAATATGTAAATATGGAATAACTAAGTGTACATTATCATTTTCAATTTCATTCTTAATTTTTTTAACAAGATCTTTTTTAATATTTGGTCTAGCAGCGTCATGAATTAATAAATTTACATCATTATTAAAATTTTGAATGGCATTTTTTAGACTATTAAATCGGCTAGTGCCTCCATATATTAATTTGTTTTCTGTAAATTTTTTCAAGAAAGATTGATGTTTTAGAGATAAATTTTTATTGATTACGATAAAAACTTCATCCTTCTTAAATACTCTCAGAATGTTTGTAAGAGTAAAAAATATTAAAGGAGCGCCATAAATATTTGAGAACAACTTATTATTGTTACCACTAAACCTTTTGCTATTTCCTGCGGCGAGAATTATACAGTATGTTTGCATTTATTATTTTATAATAAAGAGTATTATGATTTATTGTATTTTAGAGAATAAATGATTAACAGACTTTTTAAACAAAATCTAATTAATAAAAACTATATAATTTTATTTTTTTTAACAATTATATTTGTAATTTTTTCTTTTGTTTTACTAATTAATCAACGAATTAATGCATTGTCAGACACCAGTTATGACAATTATTTTATTGCGGTAGCAGTAGTTTTTTTAATTTTCTTACTTTATTTTTTTCTTTCACAGATCTTACCTTTTATTATGAGAATTAGAAAAAAAAATATAACTACGTTTAATAATAGATTCAGCCTTTACTTTATTGGAATAGCTATTGCCCCAGCTATTATAGTTGGTTCTCTAGCATTATTATTAATTAATTTTGGTGTTAATGATTGGTTTAATGACCGAATTCAAAATATTATAAAAAATTCTGTTTATGTTGCTGAGGGATACTTAGAAGAACATAAAAAAACTATCAAAGGCGACATATACGCAATGTCATCTGATCTTAATAATGCTTCTAATTTGTACATAAGAGATAAATTTAATTTTGAAAAATTATTTTTTACTCAATCATTAGTTAGAAACCTTCCAGACTCGTTTTTAATTGATGGCAAAGGAAATGTAATTTTAAAGAGCAGGGGTACCCTTAAAATATTTTATCAACCAACTCCCGAGTCCTTAGATAAAGTAGCAAATGGTGAACTCGCAATATTTACATCCACTGAATTTAATAAAGTATATGCCATAATCAAATTAGATAAGTATCTTGATTTATATTTATACGTTGGAAGGCCAATGGATAATCGTGTATTAACAGCTTTAAATGACACAAGGTCAGCACAAAACGATTTTAACCGTCTTGAAGAAAATAGGTCGAAGTTATCAGTTATTTTCATTTTAATTTATCTTATTATTACTATGATTTTAATATTTATATCGATCATAGTTGGAATAGGTTTTGCAAGAAAAATAGTTGATCCAATTACAAAAATTATTATTGCTACCGATAATATCAGTAAAGGCAACTATGATTCAAAACTTAATAAAACAAATGATTTCGTTGAATTAAATAGGTTAACAGATTCGTTTAATAAAATGTCTGAAGATATAATGACGCAAAGAAAGCAATTAGCGATTAGCCAAAAACATGAAGCCTGGTCTGATGTTGCGCGAAAAATAGCTCATGAAATAAAAAATCCATTAACTCCTATAAAACTTTCAATTGATCGTCTAAAAAATAAGACAAACAAAGGAATAGATATTAGTGAGTCAGAAGTTATAGAGACTATGGATACTATAAATAGACAGGTTGATGATATTAAAAACCTAGTAGACGAGTTTTCAAACTTTGCAAGAATGCCAGCTCCAAATATGCAGAAATATAATATCAAGAATATTATTGATAATGCAATTTCATTATTTGAACTTGAGTCAAGTAACGTCGTGATTGACTTAGATAAAAGATCGCTTGACTATTCAGTTAAATGTGATGAATCACAGATCAATAGAGTGTTTAATAATTTGATAATTAATTCAATTCATTCAATCGAGTCAAGATATAAGAATGAGCCTGGTGGAAGTATCTATATTGATGGAATCATCAATGATAAATACATAAAAATTAAAATACTTGATAATGGTCAAGGGCTGACTCATAAAGAAGAAGATCTGCTTAAGCCATATTTTTCTACGAAAGAAAAAAATATTGGAACAGGTTTAGGCTTGAGTATTGTAGAGAAAATTATTTCTGAACACGGA
>CACPLH010000040.1:0-3154 GCA_902634765.1 uncultured Pelagibacteraceae bacterium | reverse complement strand
GGAACAGATAGATAAAGTAAGTTCTAGCGAGTCTAAAATCCCTATTTCAAAATTGAGACCAAGTCCAATTCAACCTAGAAGAATTTTTGAAAAGGCTAGCATCACTGAACTCGCAGACTCAATTAAATCAAAAGGCTTAGTTCAACCCATTCTTGTAAGACCATCTAAATCAAACCCAGGCGACTATGAAATTATAGCTGGCGAAAGAAGATGGAGAGCAGCTCAAGTTGCGCAGCTTCACGAAATACCAGCAGTAATAAGAAGTCTAGATGATGTTGAATCACTGGAGATTGCTATTATTGAAAATGTGCAACGGGCAGACTTGTCACCAATTGAAGAAGCAGCTGGTTATAAAAAACTTATGGAGAATTACGGTCATACACAAGAAGTGCTTTCTGAAATTGTAGGAAAGAGTCGAAGTCATGTCGCAAATATTATTCGATTATTATCACTACCTCATTCTATTCAAGATATGATATCACAGGGATCAATATCATCTGGACATGCAAGAGCTATTATGAATAGCGCTTTTCCTGAACAATTGGCAGAAAAAATTGTCAATGAAAACCTCTCAGTCAGACAAACTGAGGCCCTTGTTAAAAGGAAAAAAACTGTTGTGAAGAAACTAAAACTCAAGGATCCAGATACACTAGATCTTGAAAAGAAATTATCAGAAAAGTTGGGATTGGATGTATCAATTAATCATACTCAAAAAAGAGGTGGTTCTATCAAAATAAAGTATAGATCCTTAGATCAATTAGAGTTAGTTACTAGCAAGTTAAAATCTTAACTAAAATAAGTCTCACCCTTTTTGGCTATTGATAAAACATATTTTTCACAAATTTCATTATTGAGCGAGCTTTGAGTCTTACACATATATTCTACCTCTAACATTCTCTCAATATAATGTAAAATTTCTTTAGTTGGCCATTTAGAACAATGGTTTCTAAAATTGTCTTTATCTTTCCAAAATACAGCTGGTCTAAGCTGTTTTATTGCTTCATCAAAGTTACCAGTTTTTTTAATCTCAATTTGAGTTTTATGTAAACGCACCAGATAATTTAGTAAGGATCTGATAATAGCTACTGCATTAGTACCCTCATCAAAGATTCTATATAAATTTTTTGAAACTTGGTTGACCTTTCCATACATTACGTATTCATTGATCATATTTAGTGTGTTTGAAGAACTATCATTTAGTATTCCTTGAATGTCTTCAAATTTTATTTGTTCATTTTCTTTGTGACTGATCACTAAAAGTATTTTTTCTAGTTCATTTTTACTTATGAGTCTGTCAGTACTAAGATTTTGTATTAAATAATTTTTAATATCACTATTAAATTTAATTTTGTGATCTGACTGAAATTGACTGATTAAGTTCATTGTTGATCTTACATCGTCTTCATAACATGGAATTGCTGCATATTCTCTATGTTTTTCAAAGAAACTTCTTATTTTAGAGTTCTTATTTAAATTTTCAGATTTGATGATGACTAAAACTTTATTACTTGTGAAATTGGTGTTTTCAAAAAATTGTAAGTGTTTATCTTTTATATTTTCAAGATGAATTATTTTTTGTTCACTAAACAATGAAAATGATCTTATTTCTTCATCGATAATATTTTGATTTTCATCGACTGCCTTTCCATTTATTGTAATTTCATCTGTTTCTTTTTTTTGCCTGAATGATTGAGCAATTTTCAATATGTCATCTCTGATTAGGCCTTCATTCGGGCCATAGATTAGTAAAAACTGAGGCAAGGAGCCACTCTTAATTACGTCACTAAGTTGAAATTCTTTTATAATCATTCAACTTATCTAGATTGAAAATTTTGTATCTTTATTGGAATAAGCTGTAAAGAATTTGTGGTTGCAATTCTTTTAGCCTCATATCTCTTCTGTTCAGTATCATAATTATTTGTTTGAGTTTCATATTGAGCAAAACCTTTAGAATAATCAGAAAAGATTTCTTTTTTATTAATTCTGTCATAAAGAATAAAGCTTGTAGAAATATCAATTCTATATTTTGCAACAGTACCGTCAGTATTTGTAACAATAGGTAGATCTTGTTCTATGATGCTAATTTTCAATTCAAAATCAGATTTTTTTGTTGTGTTTTTAAAAGTAGAATTGAAAGCTTCTTTTACTGAAACAGAATTTTCAGAAATTAAAACTGTCTCATAATCACTTTCAACAGTTTCATTTCTTTCAGAGTAAATAGGTTGAAATCCACATTGAATAAAAAAATTACTTAAAAATAAAATTATGAAAATTTTTTTCATGAGGGAAATTTTTTTAGTGCTTTACTCATTTTATCAAAAGATCCTGTATATTTTTTCCAAACTTCCAAAGAATTTTTATTAATAGGGTTTCTAACTTGTCTTAGACTTATTGTTCTTACATCTCTTTCAGTTTTATAAAATTCCAGACAATCATCTTCCCATTCAAGACCACAGTGGTCAAGTAATTTACTCGTAACCCCTTTTTGATCATCAATTAAAGTCTCATTCTTAAGTAAAAGGATTTTATTGCCTAAAACATTTTTCCAATGTTCCATCAACCTAATATGAAGATTATAATGTGATGCAAGTTTATCTTGGTCATAAGAATAACCATGACCAGATTTTGCAAATGTATTTCTGTAAAGTGAAAAGCAATTATCCATAGGGTCACGATAACAATAAACTATTTTGGCATGAGGAAGCATCTTATGAATGAATCCACACATCATAAAATTATGAGGCATCTTATCAGTTATATAGCTTTTGTTATTCGGGTTTATTCTTTTAAGATTATCTAAATATTTATTACCTATCATTCTCCACTTTTCATCATCAAGACTTAAGAGTTTTTTGATGATTTGATCTGCTTGTTGCTTAGATAAATCATAAACTCCATCGATTTCCAATGAATTCCGGACATAATCTAATTCTCCTCCACCGTGAACCTTAGAATGACTAGCTAAGATTTGTTCTGTTAATGTTGTGCCAGATCTTGGCATGCCAACAATGAATATTGGAGTAATTTTATTAGCTGCTTCTTGAGTTTTAGTATCTATTTTATTTCCATCAAAATTATCAATAATTTTGTTTACAAAATATTCATCTTTTGTGATTTCATATTTAAGAACTTCATCACGCAGTTTATTAGACTC
>CACPLH010000039.1:0-3301 GCA_902634765.1 uncultured Pelagibacteraceae bacterium | reverse complement strand
GGTAATAATCTTTTTACCTCTGATGCCCTACTTCCAGGTAAAATCAAAAAAATTGGTTTAGTAATTGATTTATCAACCTCATTTAATTTGATGCCTTCAAATTTACTTAAATCTATTTGAGTAATTGGGTGCCCAACAAAAGTTGTAGGTACAGACTCTTTATCAAAAATTTTTTTTTCAAATGGCAAAATTGTCAATAAGTGATCAATACTTCGTTTTACTATCTCAATTCTCTTAGGTCTCCAATTCCATACGGAAGGTGCCACATATTGAATAATCTTTAAGTGTGAATTTTCATTTTTAAGTTTTGAGGCGATTCTTAAATTAAAATCAGGACTATCAATAGTAATTACTAAATCTGGTTTAATTTTTAATATCTTATTAACTGTTTGTGAGATTATTTTTTTTATTTTAAAAATTTTAGGAACAACTTCTATTAGACCCATAACATTAATATCGGAAATGCTGTAAAAATTTTTGATGTTATGTTTTTCTAATTCTTTTCCTCCGATTCCATATAGTTCAATTGGTTTCAAATAGCTTTTTTTAAGCGCATCCATAAGAGATGCACCTAAAATATCTCCTGACTCTTCACCTGTAATGATTACTAGTTTCATTGACTTACTATTTGATTATTA
This sequence comes from uncultured Pelagibacteraceae bacterium, assembly GCA_902634765.1. Lineage (GTDB taxonomy): Bacteria > Pseudomonadota > Alphaproteobacteria > Pelagibacterales > AG-422-B15 > CABYIR01. The sequence continues at coordinate 2,663 of CACPLH010000039.1, read as the reverse complement.
ATGATTTGAATGTAATATTATTTTTAAAATATGTCTAAAACAGTTATTTTCTGCTTTGATTTTGGAAGTCCGTATTCTTATATGGCCTACAAATACCTCAATGTAATTGAGGATAAAGGGGCAATAATAGAAATGAAGCCGGTACTTGTTGGAGCAATCCATAAAGCTACAGGAAATCAGTCGCCAGTGATGATTAAAAACAAGGGTGACTATATGTTTAAAGATCTTAATCGATGGTCTAATAAATTAGATGTCCCGCTCAAAATGAATCCCTATTTTCCAATAATAACAATCCCTCATATGAGAGGAGCAATATTAGCTCAGCAAGAAAATATCTTGAAGCCATATATGGATACAATGTTCAAAGCAATATGGGTCGACTCATTAAACTTGAATGATCAAGAAGTACTATCTCAGGTTGCAACAGATGCTGGTTTTGATGCAAACTCATTTTCTGAAGGCATAATGAGTGAAGAAATAAAAGAAAAATTGAAAGAAAATACTCAGTATGCGATTGATAATGGTTCATTTGGAGTGCCAACTTTCTATTGTAATGACCAAATTTACTGGGGAATTGATAGTGTAAAGTTTCTCCTCGACGACTTATCCTAAGTCTTTCTCATGAATACTCTTCGATATGCAAGAAATAAAGATGCGGATGGATTAATTAAATTAATCGATACTTGTTTTAGAGAATATCCAAATTGTATTCTCGATGTTGATAATGAAATGACAGAATTGAAAAATATTTATTCATATTTTAAAAAAAAGAATGGATATTTTTGGGTTATAGAAAAGAATAAAAAAATTATAGGCTCTATGGGAGTTGCGCCCTTAAAGAGAAATCTTGAATTACACAAAGTTTACATAATTAAGAAAGAGAGAAGAAAAGGTCTCGCTAGAAAGCTCGTATTAAAAGCTGAAAAATTTGCAAAAAAAAATAATTTTGAAAAAATTATACTCTGGTCAGATACTAGATTTAAAGAAGCACACAGTATGTATTTAAATTTTAATTACAAGAAATTATCTAAAACAAGAAAGTTGTATGATATAAGCAAAACAACTGAATTCTGTTTTGAAAAGAAACTTAATTAAGTACCAGGAATACTTAACCTATTTTCAGCATATTTTACTAATCTTGTAATAATAAAATTGATAAATAAATAGATCGATCCTGCAACTAAAAATATTTCAACAGGTGCATAAGTTTTCGAGATTATTGTTCTAGCAATTCCAGTAATTTCCATCAGTGTAACAATTGAGATAAGAGAGCTTGCCTTAACCATTAATATTAACTCATTTCCATATGCTGGGAGAGCCTGTCTGATCGTAATTGGCATCACTATTCTAAAGAAGAGTGAAATTCTTCCAAGTCCCAGAGCTTTTCCAGACTCGATGTAACCTTGTGATACAGATTGGATTCCTCCTCTTATAATTTCAGCAGAATAAGCACCGGTGCTGATTGTAAGGGTAATTATTCCACACCAAAAAGGCTCCCTTAAAATCGGCCATAAAAAACTTTCTCTCACAAAACTAAATTGACTAATCCCATAATAAACAAAATATAATTGTAGCAATAATGGTGTCCCTCTTATTAAATAAATAAAAGAATAAGCTGGCACACTATAAAGCTTATTATCTGATATCCTCATGAGGGCGACAATTATAGCTAGTCCAAACCCAAGAAGTGTTGATATAAAAACAACTTCAAGAGTAAGCGGTACTCCTTTTAAAATTTTAAAAAAAGACTCATACATTAACTCAAATCTCATGAGATTTTCCTTTTAACAAAACCACGTGAATATCTTATTTCTGCCTTATCAAATGCTACATTTGAAACTCTCGTAATGATTAAATATAAAATTATTGCGATTGTATAAAATATAAACGGCTCATGTGTAGAACCGGAAGCAATTCTTGATTGCCGCATAATCTCAACTAATCCCGTAACACTGATTAATGCCGTATCTTTAAGGGTAATCTGCCACACATTTCCTATACCAGGCAGTGCAAGTCTTGCGACCTGAGGGAAGATAATTTTCTGATATAGTCTAAAGCCTTTCAAGCCTAAAGCGCTTCCAGTCTCAAATTGCGAGCGAGGAACAGCATTTACAGCGCCCCTAATTACTTCTGTAGAGTATGCCCCTGATATTGCGCCAACTGCTAAAGTACCAATTACAAATGGCTGAAGTTCTATATAACCAAAGTATCCAAAAATTTTAGCAACATACATGACTGCGCTTCCACCACCAAAAAATAGAAGATATATTACTAATAACTCAGGCACACCTCTTATTACTGTTGTATAGAATTCAGCAATTAAATTTAGAACTCTTATTGATGAAAGTTTAAAACCTGCAAAAATAATTCCAATTACAAGACCTAAGAGAATAGATGAAATACTTACAGCAACAGTCCAAAATGCTCCCATGAGCATTTCGTCACCCCATCCTGCGTCTCCAAATGAAATTGCTTCAAGCATTTATATTATAAAAAAAACGGCTGAAATTAAAAAAAATCAGCCGTTTTTATATTATTAATAGAAGTAGTGATTATGGAGCGAGATCTTTACCAAACCACTGCATAGAAATTTTAGTAATTGTTCCATCTGCAGCTGCGTCAGCAATTGCTTTATCAAACATTGCTTTCAGGTCTGTATCACT
>CACPLH010000038.1:0-3314 GCA_902634765.1 uncultured Pelagibacteraceae bacterium | reverse complement strand
TGTAAATAGGAATACGGCAACTGTAAGCAAAAGCATACAGTACATTGGGTAAAATATTTCAGTGCTCATGATGAATCTCCTTGCTTGAAATTAGAATCAGTAACATTATATACCTCTAAGATATTTTTTAACATATTTATGAAAGGAGGTGGTCTATGTCTATTAGTAGTATAATGGAGCCCACAATATTTGCGGGTCTTCCTAATCACTTAGATATTGGAAACCTTCACTTTGTAAGTGGAGCTCCGAATTAAAACTACAATTAGCCCCCATTAATTTGGGGGCTTTTTTTATTTTAAATTAGCTTTAAATTTTCTTGGTTTTCCAGTTTTACCGACAGCAACATAAGATAAGTTTCCTGCAGCGACTAAGACTTCTTTTTTACTAAGTTCTACTCTTCTGGCTTCAAGTGAAAAAGTCATTTTTGAACCTTTAACTGATTTCACTTCACCATAAATACAAATGAACTTTCCCAAATGCATTGGACTTTTAAATTTAACATTAACATCAGTTAAGACGGCCGCTCCACCAGAAACAATCTGTGAATAATAAATGCCTCCGTGTGCAATTTGTGTAGTAATCCAACCGCCATGCCCAGTTCCATAGGGGTTGGTGTTTTCAGGCTGACATATATTTCGAATAAGTAATTTCATTGAGTATTTTTCCTATACAAATAAACAATAAAAATTGCTGATACACAACCAAGAATATTAAAAACACCATCAAATATTTCAAAATCTCTATGAGGTAGAAAGAAATGAAGTGTTTCAATGAATAGGCTCACAATTAGTGCCAGAGAAACACCAAATGAAAAGTTGTTATCTTTTCCATTAATAAGCTGAGCAATTGAACCAAGTATAAAAAATACAATAAAATGCATGTGTTTATCAGTTAATGACTCAGGCGTATTGAGATCAGGAACTTCTTTGACATAAAGGTATAGTATCAGCCCAAGGTATCCGTAAAACAAAAGTTTCATTATGTTTATTGAATTATTCATTGCGTATTGAGCTACCTTATATCAAAATCAGATGATATATGAAAAATATTGTAGTTACGGGAGCCAATAAAGGTCTAGGTCTAGAGTTTACAAGACAATTATCGAAAGATAATCATGTTATCGCTACTGCACGAAATATATCAAGTGAACACGAATTACATTCATTACCCAACGTTAAAATTAAAAAGCTAGATCTATTATCTGATGTAACAATTGATCAATTTATTGAAGATATTGCTGATACTCCAATTGATATATTAATTAACAATGCGGGCATATTTCACGAAGAACAATTTGAGGGACTTGATCCAAATATTTGGCTAGATGAAATGAAAATTAATGCCTTATCCCCTATTAGTTTAACTCATAAACTCATGAAAAATCTTCAAGCAGGATCGACTAAAAAAGTCATTTTTCTTTCAAGTCAGATGGGTAGCATTGATGACAATTACTCTGGTGGTTATTACTTCTATAGATCATCAAAAGCTGCCTTAAATGCATCTGCTATGAGCCTTTCTATTGATTGGAAAGTTCAAAATATTGCTGTGTTAATGATGCATCCTGGATGGGTTAGAACAGATATGGGCACATCTAAAGCTAAATTAAGCATTGAAGAAAGTGTCACTGGAATGCTTAACGTAATTGAAAATTTCACAATTGAGCAAACAGGCGCTTTTTTAAATTATGCAGGTCAAAAACTTGAATGGTAAAAAAGTTTCTTAAAAAATATCGAATTTTTATTTATATTATCATCATAGTCATATTTGCTTATGTGAACTTAACAACATTTGATCTATATATGATTTCAAGAAATCCACTTGTATTTCTTCAAACAAATTGGTTTGAAATCGTTGTACTATGGCTCTTGCTTTCAATTTATTACAAGATAAATAAGAACGATGAATGATTTAGACCTGCCCAATCACTATGATGACTTAGATCTTATCTATAATGAAATTTGGACAAGTCTTGTAAGAGGAAAAAAAGACTCAAAATCAGAATTTCATCAATGTTATGTTTCAACTCATTCCGATGATTATCCATCACTTCGTACCGTTGTTCTCCGACATGCCAACAAAGATAATCTCACAATCAGTTTCCATACAGATATAAGATCCAATAAAATCAATAATATAAATGATAATCCTAATGTAACAGTTTTACTCTATAGTCATGACAAAAAAATACAGATTCAAATCAAAGGTACGGCTGAAATCAACAATCAGAACGATAGAACGAGTGAGGTTTGGAAGAACATAAGATCATTTAGTAAAAAATGCTATATTGTTGAGCGAGCTCCAGGCTCAAAATCAGATGTTCCACTATCAGGATACTTACCAGAACATGAAAAAACTGTGCCTGATGATGAAATTCTACAACAAGGATATAAAAATTTTTCCTTAGTTGATATAAAAATCAATAAAATTGAATGGTTATATTTACACAGGTATGGTCATAGAAGAGCGTTATTTGAGGTAAGCAACTGTGAAATTATAAATAAGCAATGGCTAACGCCTTAGGGTAAGAAAAATTAAATATTTATTAAATGGAAATAGAGCACTCATATTAATAAATAAATATTTCCGACAATGAACAATGGTATTTGTAAACCAAAGTTTGTCAAAATTGCTCGATCTGCCATCATATATCCAACAATAGTCCATCCTATGGCACCTGTTCCGTGAATAAAAATATTTAATGGATAAATATTTAAATTAGTGAGTAATATTCCAATTAGAATAAAGAAAGTGCTTACCCATTTAAGTTGATTGACCATAATAATCCTTTCACGTTACTTTAATAAAAATTATTTTAATTTAAGAAAAATACAAAACTAATACAAATAAAATAAGTATTTAATTAAAAAATTGAAATTTGTAAAAAATAAATAGAGAATATCAATAAGATTTATTTAACTTTAAACGTGAATAATTTTGTAACAAATATCGAGTCTCATAAAATTGATATACTCATTCACAACGCAGGAATATTTAGTGATGAGCAATTAAAAGAAGATCTTGATACAGATGCCTGGATGAATGAAATGAGAATTAATAGTGTCTAAATAAAGCAAGAAAAGGTTAAATAGTTTTGAAATATTTGTCAGAAAATAGATATAAAGGAGAGATAAAAGGTTTGGTATTAGACTGGAGTGGAACTACTGCTGACGCATACGTGATTGCTCCAACTATAGTGTTTGTTGAGGTTTTTAAGAAACAAAAGGTTGTAATCTCCATGGAAGAGGCAAGAGAACCCATGGGTTTACGAAAAGATTTACATATAAAAGCACTCACAGAGAACGCTGAAATAAGAA
>CACPLH010000037.1:0-3486 GCA_902634765.1 uncultured Pelagibacteraceae bacterium | reverse complement strand
TTTTCTTCGGCCATTTCTAATCTGTTCGTCTCAATGTATAACTCACCTTGATATTCTAATATTCCAACATGGTTGGGATTTATTTCTAATCCAACAGTATAATATCTCTCTGCATCATCAAAATTTTTAAGTTTTCTCGATACAAAGCCTATATAATTCCAACCATTAGCATCATTTGGATTCTCATAAACATATTGCTCTAAATCAACTAAAGCGCTATCAAAATTTTCATTTCTTACTTTAATAACAATTTTTGCCAAATCACTATTATAGCTAGAACTTGATACATTCCCATCACCAGCTGAACTACCAGAATCACCTGAGCCACCTGAGCCGGCGCTATGGGCAATACTTATTGATAAAAATAATAAAAATACAATTTGCAAAAATTTCATTTTAATCTCTCTGTAATTAGTCAATAATCAAATTAAATATAACTGAAATGACATTAGACAAGATCATGGTGTATATTTAATTAAAGTGCCAATTTGTCAGTATTAAAAGCCAATTATTTCATCAAAATTGATTATTAATTTCATACTAATTAAAATTATGAAACTTATAACCGCTTATATAAAACCTTTTAAACTGCATGATGTAAAAAAAGCTCTTGATGGAATGGGCGTTCAAGGCATGTCTGTCACTGAAGTTAGAGGATACGGAAGACAAAAAGGTCAGTCTGAACTTTACAGAGGTGAAGAATATGAAGTAGCTTTTCTTCCAAAGATTAGAATTGAAATTGCAACTACAAATGAACTTGCGGAAAAAATGATACCAGCAATTATAAAGGGTGCTCAAACAGGAAAAGTGGGTGATGGTAAAATTTTAGTATCTGATTTGGGAAATGTTTATAGAATAAGAACTGAGGAGTCTGGAATTGATGCTCTGGCTGAATACATTTAGTTTAAAAAAAATTATTAAAAATAATTGGAATTTTAACCCTTCAACTGAAAAAATTGATATTGCTATATCAATATTCTTAATACTACTAATATTACCAAAATAAATACTAAATCTAAGTATTTTCATAAAAAGTGATATACTGATTGTTAATGCTTAAAAAAATTTTTGTCCTTACATCATTATTTTTACTTCAGATAATTCTTTCTAATGCTGACCAATTATCTGATAAAGCTATACCTGAATCATTTAACTCTTTATCTGTTGAAAAACTATCACCTGAAGTCCAAAAATCATTAGATAATAAATTAAGAGGTAAAATGGTATCTGCAGAAAATTGGATGATAGTTACTGCAAATCCTTATGCTTCTCTTGCAGGTGCAGAAATATTAGAAAAAGGTGGAACAGCTGCTGATGCGATGGTTGCTGCTCAAGTTGTACTAGGGTTAGTTGAGCCTGAGTCATCGGGTCTTGGTGGAGGAGCATTCCTATTATATTACGACAATAACAAAAATATTATTACAACACTTGATGGAAGAGAAACAGCTCCTATAAAAGCATCTTCATCAAGATTTCAAAAAGAAAATGGACAACCAATGAAATTCTTTGATGCTGTAGTCGGTGGTCTATCTGTAGGTACTCCAGGTGTGCCTGCATTACTTTTTGAAGCTCATAAAAAATGGGGTTTAATAAAATGGAATGAGTTATTTGATAATGGAGTCTTTTTAAGTGAGAATGGATTTTTAGTATCTAAAAAACTTTCAGAGTCAATAAAGAGAGATGCGCAGAGACTGCATAGCTTTAAACAAACTAAGGATTATTTTTTTCCGAACGGATTAGCGCTAGCCCACCAAGACATTAAAAAAAATAAAGCTTATGCTTCGACATTAAAATTAATTGCCAACTCTGGTATTGAAGAATTTTATGAAGGAAAAATTGCTGAAGATATTTTAAATACTTTGAAAAAATCAAATAGTGAAAAACAGTTATTAGAAGAACAAGATTTAAAAAATTATAAAATTATTGAAAGAGCTCCTGTATGCATCAAATATAAACTTTATGATGTATGTGGAATGGGACCACCTTCATCTGGAGGTATAGCAGTTGCTCAAATTCTTGGAATTTTAGAAAATTATGATTTAAGATCATTAGGTTACTCAAATCCTGAATCATGGCAAATTATTGGAGATGCTACAAGACTAGCATTTGCGGATAGGGGGCTTTATCTAGCTGACAGTGACTATGTGTTTGTTCCAACAGAAGCTTTAATAGATAAAAAATACTTAGCAAGTAGAGCTGATGAAATTAAGCAAGGTGAAAGAACATTAGATGTGAAACCTGGAGATCCATTACAAAATCAAACTCTAAACTATTCAAAGAATTTTTCAATTGAACGACCATCTACAACTCATATTTCGATTGTTGATCAGTATGGAAATGCATTATCCATGACATCATCAATAGAGAATGCATTTGGATCAAGGCTTATGACCCAAGGTGGCTTTTTACTGAATAACCAGTTAACTGACTTTTCATTTAAAGATGAAGTAGACGGCAAACTAATTGCAAATAGAGTACAGCCAGGAAAAAGGCCAAGGTCATCTATGTCTCCAACAATTATACTTAAAGATGGTAATCCAATCCTTGTAACTGGATCACCAGGGGGTAGCAATATAATTAGCTTTGTTACTAACTCTATAATTGCATTCTTAGAGTGGGATTTAGATATTCAACAAAGTGTATCCTTACCTCATGCGATTAATAAATGGGGTAAATATGAATTAGAAGACTCTCTTAGTGCCACGAATTTAAAGCATTCACTTGAGTCAATGGGATATGAAACAAAATACAGAAAATATTTTTCAGGTCTTAACGCAATTTATATTGGTGAAATGTTAGAAGGTGGAACTGATCCTCGTCGTGAAGGTATTGTGCTGGGTAATTAGAATAATGGCGGAAAGGATGGGATTCGAACCCACGATACGGTCACCCGCATACACGCTTTCCAAGCGTGCGCCTTCAACCACTCGGCCACCTTTCCTTATTCAACTTTAAGTGCAGCAATAAACGCTTCTTGAGGAATATCTACTTTTCCAAAAGTTCTTAGGCGTTGTTTTCCTTTCTTTTGCTTGTCTAAAAGCTTTCTCTTTCTATCCGTTGCTCCACCACCATGAATTTTTTCGATCACATTTTTTCTATAACCACTAACAGTCTCTCTTGCAATTATTTTACCACCTATAGCAGCTTGAATAGGTATATGAAACTGATGTCTTGGAATTAGTTCTTTTAGTTTTTCACAAATAGCTCTTCCTTTTCTGGCAGAAAAATCTCTGTGAACAATCATAGACAAAGCATCTACTGGCTCAGCATTGACTAGTAGACTTAATTTAACAAGATCACTCTCTTTGTATTCATCTATTTCATAATCAAAACTTGCGTAACCACTTGAGATTGATTTTAATCGATCATAAAAATCAAAAACTATTTCATTTAAAGGCAATTGATAAATTAAGATAACTCTTGTTTCTGAATAGCTTAATTCTAATTGAATTCCTCTTTTATCTTCACATAATGAAATAATATTGC
>CACPLH010000036.1:0-3511 GCA_902634765.1 uncultured Pelagibacteraceae bacterium | reverse complement strand
TGCTCAATTCAGGATTAATTGATATGAAATTAATACTTAGAACATTTGCACCTTCTTCTTTTACAACATTAAGATTGTTCCGAAGCCATCTAATCGTTTTAAGATCAAAATCTCTACTATTTGTTCTTTCAAAGTAGTCTAATTTAACCTTCTGTTCTCTGATAACATTTTCACTATCTTGAACTTCTTCAAAATTGTTAGAAATTTCAGACTTTAGTTCACCCTTAACCAACGGCAACTCATTAGTTGAGTCCGATGTATTAGTTAAATCAGATGTGTTATTTGTTGATGGGTTATATTCTGAATAACCAGTAAGTAAATTAGTTTTGAGATCATCTATCGAATATTCACTTTTATACTTTTCAATTAGTTTCAAAAGCATATCATCGCTCAAACTTATTAAGTCTGGCAAATAATTCTTAGCTAACTCTACAATATCTTGGTCAGAATAATCATTATTTGAGAGCACTCCGTAAGCAAATGAAATCACTTCCTCAGAGTCGGGCTTTTCATTTTTGAATTTATCTTGTAATTCATCTAATTTCTTGTTTTGTTGCTCAGTCAATTTAAATTCATTTCTTATTTTATTGCTGACATCAGAAACTTTTTCTTCATCAACTGAAGTTACAACAGTATCAAGAGCAACATCAAGGGTAGTCTCTATTGCTTTTTGTGTAGCACTTGATTTTGCACTTTGAAATAAACCAATAAAAAATCTTAAACCTGAAAATGTTAAAATTCGATCTGCTAAATAGGTAATAATTGAACTATTGCTTCTTGTTATTTCAAATTGAGGAATTTCGATGCCTTTTTTTGTTATTACATTATGCAGTAGTGCGTTAGATTTAATCTTTTCAATTTCAGTCTTTATCGCTTGAGTATTTAAAGATGAAAAATCAATATTTTGCTCATCTTTTAAGTTTATATTTGGTAGCTCAATTAATAACCTAGATTGCGAGTTATATTGAGGCTTAATATTTGAAGTAGAAAAGAACCCTATTAAAGAAAAAAAGATTAGAAAGAAAATTATTGTGTTTTTTAAGCTTATTAAAACAACAACGCCAAGATTAACGAGATCCATGATACCGAGATCACGATTCTCCTCCTTAGTATAAAATGAATTTTCCATTTAGAAAAATTATTGCGTTCTAAAAACTTCAGAATTAATTGGTTTATATGTTTTCCAAAGATTGATAAAATCAAGACTACTTAACATTCTAGACATTGTTTGATTCCATCTTGTTACTTTGTATGTGCTTACAAAAATAATATCTTTATCTAAAAGGTAAAAGTTATCAGCTAGCATTAAACTAGTTGGTGATTTTAGATCGACTTTATAAGCAATGCCCCTTAACTTATTATTAACAGTTTGGTTAACTCTAAGGACATAAATTTCTTCTAAATTTGCTGCCGATTTATCAATATTTGAATTTAATAAAGCTTCAGACAAAGTCATTGTAGATGAATAATTAATAATACCATTTTTAGCAACCGCTCCTGTTAAATATACTTTTTGTCCACTTTGAGATGGTAGGTAAATGATATCATTATCTTTTACATAGATATTTGGGTCAGCGCTATTTGTAATAAAACCAAGGTCAACAATATGGTTTTTTTTATTTCTATTTAAAATTAAAAAAGGATTTGGTATAGCCTCACTGAATGATACACCCGCTTGATCTAAAGCTTGCAAAATAGTCATTGGAACATCATTTAAGTTTATCATTTTTGTTTTTATTGAAGGTATTCCAGTATCAGCAATTCCTCCCTCAAAAGAACCTGAAATAAATGCTTTATTGCTTACAAAGGTTTTTACTGTGAGAAATATCTCAGGATCGACATATAGATCACTTAATGCTGAAACCAATAATTCTTTTGCTTCAAAAGGTGTAAATCCGCTAATGTTGTATCTCCCAAGGTATGGAAATTCTATTTCACCTCGGCTATCAACTTTTAGTCCTCTAGAAGTTATGCGGTTAACATTGTTATCTGATGGAAAAAGTATTTCAACTGTATCTCCAGGGCCAATTAAATATTCGGGAAATGAATTATCTAATAATGGGTCAAATGATATGTTCCTTAAATCAGCAGGAATTTTTGCCCCACTTATTCTCGGCATACTATCTAAAATTTGAGGAGATAAAGAGGAGACTTCAATCAATGACAACTCAATGTTGCTTTCTTGAACAAGGTTTGCTTCTCTTGGGATTGGCTTTTGATAGTAAGAGAAATCCTGACCATCCAACAGATGTGTGTTGCATCCATGTAAGAAAAATACCAAAAATATTGTACCTAAAGCCCTCATAATTAAATACATTAAAAAAAATACATTAATAATTGAATCTTATAGATAATTTTTTTATTTTTGAAAACTTTATTAGTATTAAATTTTAATTTATTTCTACATATAGTATCTATTCCAGATTAAATGAAGATATATTGATTGGCTATTTTGCGGATGCTATCCATCCACCACCAAGTAACCTTAGTCCATTATTGTCCTTTGAATAAAAAACACAAGCTTGTCCTGGTGAAACCGCTGACTCTGGACCATTAAAATTGATCTGACATATGTCATCAGCAAGACTTGTGTGCGTAGCATCAAGTAATTTTCCTGTTGACCTAATTCTTACTTTAATCTTTGAAGGCATACTATTAACCAAATAGTTAGTGTTATTTAATTTAATACTTTTTGATTTGATATGATCTTTGCTGGCCACTACAACACGATTTTGCTCTTTATCAATTTTTTTTACATACAGAGGGTTTGATTGAGAAACTCCAATTCCTCTCCTCTGACCAATGGTAAAATTGTAAATACCATCGTGTTGACCAATTACATTATTATTAATATCTACAACCTCCCCCTTTTCTTCATCAATAGAATTTCTTTTTATAAATGATTTATAGTCTCCATCTGGAATAAAACAGATGTCCTGACTATCTGCTTTATCAAAAACATGAAGATTCATTTTTTTTGCGAAATCACGAATCTGGCTTTTATTGAAGTTACCAAGAGGAAATTCAACAAAATCTAGGTCCGCTTTCTTAATAGAGAATAAAAAATATGATTGGTCGCGATCTTTGTCTTCTGGTACATACAATGCCCATTCATCTTTAACCCTCATTTTTTTAATGTAATGACCTGTAACTAATGCTGTGCCTTTCAGTTTTTTTGTAAACTCTAGCAAGTCAAAAAATTTAACTTTTTCATTACAATTGATACATGGTATGGGTGTTCTTCCCTCTTTATAGTCGTTGATGAAAGGATCAATAACATTTTCTTTAAATATCTCTTGAAAATCAAGTACGTAATGTGGAATAGCAATTTTGTTTGCAATTTTTTTTGCATCAAGAATATCAATACCTGCGCAACACGTTTTTGATTTTTTTACTTTCTTTTCATCATACAGTTTAAGAGTAACACCTAAAACATTACTTGCTTTATTTTTCATTAATGCAGCGGCCACTGATGAGTCGACGCCACCAGACATCGCTACAACAATTGGAT
>CACPLH010000035.1:0-3795 GCA_902634765.1 uncultured Pelagibacteraceae bacterium | reverse complement strand
AGAAATTTTAACTGTTAAATCAGATGATGTTGCCGGTAGAACAAAAGTTTATGAAACAATAATTCGTGGCGAAGATGTATTCCAATCTGGAACACCTGAGTCATTTAATGTTTTGATGAAAGAGATAAGATCTCTTGGTTTAAATATAGAATTGTCTAACCTTAATTAGAAAGTAGATAGTAAATATATGTCACAATCTTTAATGAATATTTTTAACCCTACAGCTTCAAGGGATGATTTTAATCAAATTAAAATTGCGATAGCAAGTCCTGAAAGAATACTTTCTTGGTCTTATGGAGATATTAAGAAACCTGAGACAATTAATTACAGAACATTTAAGCCTGAGCGAGACGGCTTATTTTGTGCAAGAATATTCGGACCTGTAAAAGATTACGAATGTCTTTGCGGTAAATATAAAAGGATGAAGTTTAAGGGTATCATATGTGAAAAATGTGGAGTTGAGGTTACAAAAAAAGATGTAAGAAGAGAGCGAATGGGCCATATTCAACTAGCTGCACCTGTTGCGCATATTTGGTTTCTAAAGTCCTTACCAAGTAGAATAGCTTTAATGATGGATATGAAACTCAAAGATTTAGAGAAGGTCCTCTACTTTGAAAAATTCATGGTAACAGAGCCTGGTCTAACTCCATTGGAGCAAAATCAATTGCTTGATGAAGAGGAACTAGAAGCAGCAAAAGAAGAATATGGTGAGGATGGATTTTCTGCTGGTATTGGCGCTGAAGCTGTAAGAAGAGTATTAGAGAGAATTGTACTAGTTGATGAACTAGAAGCTCTTAAGAAAAAGTTAGAAGAAACCAAAGCTGTTGCACTCTCAGAAAAACTTGTAAAACGAATAAAGATATTTGAAGCTTTTATCTCTTCAGGGAATAGGCCTGAATGGATGATACTCACAAGCATACCTGTTATTCCACCTGAATTAAGACCACTTGTTCCACTTGATGGTGGAAGATTTGCATCCTCAGATCTTAATGACCTATACAGAAGAGTAATAAATAGAAACAATCGATTATCACGATTAATGGAATTAAGAGCTCCTGATATTATTATTAGAAATGAAAAGAGAATGCTCCAAGAGTCTGTTGACGCACTTTTTGACAATGGAAGAAGAGGTAGAGTGATTACTGGTACCAATAAAAGACCTTTAAAATCTCTAGCTGAAATGTTGAAAGGTAAACAAGGTAGGTTCAGACAGAATCTTCTTGGAAAACGAGTAGATTATTCTGGTAGATCAGTGATTGTGGTAGGCCCTGAATTAAAACTCCACCAATGCGGACTTCCAAAGAAAATGGCAATTGAATTATTTAAACCATTTATTTATGCAAGATTAGAGGCACTTGGTCTAGCCACTACTTTAAAGCAAGCAAAAAAAATGGTTGAAAAAGAAAGACCAGAGGTTTGGGATGTTCTTGATAGAGTTATAAGAGAGCATCCAGTAATTCTAAATAGAGCACCTACACTGCACCGTTTAGGAGTACAAGCATTTGAACCAATTCTTATTGAGGGAAAAGCTATTCAATTACACCCATTGGTATGTACAGCATTTAATGCAGACTTCGATGGTGATCAAATGGCTGTACATGTGCCTCTTAGTTTAGAAGCTCAATTAGAGGCAAGAGTTTTAATGATGTCTACAAATAATATTCTTAACCCTGCTAATGGAAAACCTGTGATTGTTCCAAGCCAGGATATTGTTTTGGGGATATATTATGTTTCTCAAGAAAAGGAAAATGAACCAGGTGAAGGATCAGTTTACAAAGACTTTAATGAAATTGAACAAGCACTTGAAAATAAAGCTGTTACGCTTCATGCAAAAATTAAAGCTAGAATTATTGTTTTGAATCCTGATGGATTTGCAGAAAATAAAAGAGTTGATACAACACCAGGTAGAATGATGCTCTGGAATCTTTTGCCTAGACACAAAGATCTTGATCACAAACTCATTAATCGTCTTATTACAAAGAAAGAACTCTCCCAGTTAATTGATATTGTTTATAGATATTGTGGACAAAAAGAAACGGTCTTATTTGCCGATCAAATTAAAGAGTTAGGATTCAATTATGCTTACAAAGCAGGAATATCATTTGGGAAGGATGATATGATAATTCCATCATCGAAAGATAACTTAGTTGATGAAACTACATTACAAGTTGAAAAGTATGAAAAGCAATACAATGATGGTTTAATAACAAATAGAGAAAAGTATAATAAAGTTATTGATGCTTGGGCAAAATGTACTGATAAAGTTGCTCAAGAAATGATGAATGAAATTTCATCAGTTAAAATTGACGAAGATTCAAAAAGAGAAAAGCCGATAAATTCAATTTATATGATGGCTAACTCTGGGGCTAGAGGATCTGCGGCTCAAATGAAACAACTTTCCGGTATGCGTGGACTTATGGCTAAGCCATCAGGAGATATTATTGAAACTCCAATAATTTCAAATTTTAAGGAGGGCCTTAATGTACTTGAGTATTTTAATTCAACTCACGGTGCGAGAAAAGGCCTCGCCGATACTGCTCTTAAAACAGCTAACTCAGGATATTTAACAAGAAGATTGTGTGATGTAGCACAAGATTGCACTATTACAGAAGAAGACTGTGGAACTACGAATGGAGTTTGGGCGTCAGACGTTGTTGAAGGTGGTGAAGTAATTGTTTCAATTTCTGATAGGATTCTTGGTAGATTTTTACAAGAAAATTTAAAACATCCTATTACCAGCGAAGTGATAGGAAATAAAGAT
The DNA here is from genome assembly GCA_902634765.1 of uncultured Pelagibacteraceae bacterium. Taxonomy (GTDB): domain Bacteria; phylum Pseudomonadota; class Alphaproteobacteria; order Pelagibacterales; family AG-422-B15; genus CABYIR01. Next base: position 1,034 of record CACPLH010000035.1, on the reverse strand, counting down.
GACTATATTGATGAGGTTTTAGCTGAAAAAATTGAATCAGCTGGAATTCAGAAAGTCTATATTAGATCAGCTTTAACCTGCGACTCAAAGCGTGGTATGTGCGTTAAGTGTTATGGTAGAGATTTAGCAAGAGGTTTCTTAGTTAATATTGGTGAAGCAGTTGGAATGATTGCCGCTCAATCAATTGGTGAGCCTGGTACTCAATTGACAATGAGAACATTCCACATCGGTGGAGCAGCACAGATTAATGACCAGTCATTTATCGAAATTAATACTGATGGAATATTTAAAATATTAAATAAAAATACTGTTGAAGACTCTAATAATAATCTGATCGTAATGGGTCGAAACTGTGAAGTTGCCATTCAAGATGAAAACGGAAGAGAACTAGCTAATTATAAAGTGCCTTATGGCACTAAAATATTAGTTACTGAAGACTCAAAGGTCAAAGCTGGAACAAAAATTTGTGAATGGGATCCATTTACCAACCCTGTTATTTCTGAAAAATCTGGTTTTGCTAATTATGTTGATATGGAAGAAGGCATTTCGTTAATTGAAGAGACTGAAGAACAAACGGGTCTTACTTATACAAAAGTTAAAGATTGGAAATCTGACGCAAAAGGCGCAGATCTTAAACCGAGAATTACCCTTCGTGATTCAAAAGGTGAAGTTATCCTTTTAGCAAATGATAACGAAGCACGTTATTTTCTTCCTCCTGACTCAATTCTTTCAGTTGCAGATGGCGCTGAAGTTCATGCAGGTGATATTTTAGCAAGGACTCCAAAAGCAGGTACAAAAAATAAAGATATTACAGGTGGACTTCCTCGTGTAGCAGAATTATTTGAAGCTAGAAAACCAAAAGACTTAGCAATTATTGCTGAGTGCTCAGGTATTATCTCCTTTGGAAAAGATATTAGAGGTAAACAAAAAGTAATAGTTACACCTGAAGATGGAGCAGATCCAGTTGAATTTTTAATTCCTAAAGGTAAACATATTTCCTATCAAGAGGGTGAGAAAATTGAAAAAGGAGATTA
>CACPLH010000034.1:0-4113 GCA_902634765.1 uncultured Pelagibacteraceae bacterium | reverse complement strand
TGTATCAATCATTGAATAAATTAAAAAATTTACCAGAAAATACGAGAGTATACTGTGGACACGAATATACCCTCAATAACGCTCTTTTTTTAGAATCAGTAATCAAAGATAAAGATTTAAGCGAAAAGATTGAGTCATTAAAAGAATTATATGAAAAAAAACAGCCTTCTATCCCAACAACAATTAAAGCTGAAAAAAAACTCAATTTTTTCTTAAAGTCAAATGAAGAAAACTTTAAAAATCATCTAAAAATGAACAAAGCAAATGATTTAGAAGTTTTTACTTACCTAAGGCATCTAAAAGATACATTTTAAGTAAAGTATTGTCCTCCATTGGCAGTAATTGTTGATCCAGTAATAAACCCAGCATCATCACTTGCAAGAAATGTAACAATTCGTGAAACATCCTCAACAGTTCCGAGTCTTCCTACTGGAATTTTTCCTACAAGACTTTTAAGGAAATCTTCAGATGCATCAGCTAAAATATCTGTATCAATATATCCAGGTGCTACAGCATTGACAGTAATATTCTTTCTCGCTGTTTCTTGGGCTAGTGCTTTTGTAAACCCTAAAACTCCAGCTTTTGCAGCACTGTAATTAATCAGTCCCATTTCACCTTTTTGACCATTAATTGAAGAGATTGTAATAATTCTTCCAAAAGATTTTTCTCTCATTCCTTCGAGAACACATCTAGTCATATAAAATACAGAATCTAGGTCAGTTCGAATTACGTCATCCCACTGTTCTACAGACATTTTATGGGCCATAGAAGCTTTAGATATTCCAGCATTATTAATAAGAATATCGATCGAGCCCATCTTGTCTTGAACTTGTTTTACTCCAGCTTCACAAGCAGCAGAGTCTGCGACATTCCACTGGAAAACTTCGATTCCATTCTCTAAAGCAAAAGCATTTGCCTTCTCTGTATTTGAATTGTATGTCGCAGCAACATTGTATCCTGCTTTCTTCAAAGAAATAGAAACAGAGGCGCCGATACCTCTTGTTCCACCTGTAACTAATGCAATCTTTGTCATTTTATCTCCTTTATAAATTTATCTTTCAACGCAGAGAGCTATTCCCATACCGCCGCCAATGCACAAGGTGGCGAGGCCTTTTTTAGCATCTTGTTTTTTCATTTGATGAAGTAAAGTTACCAATATTCTTGTGCCAGATGCACCAATTGGATGTCCGATAGCAATTGCACCACCGTTTACATTAACTTTAGAGGTATCCCATCCTAACTCTTTATTTACAGCGCAAGATTGTGCTGCAAAAGCTTCATTAGACTCAACTAAGTCTAGATCATTAATTGACCATCCAGCTTTTTCTAATGCTCTTCTGCTTGCTGGTATTGGACCTGTTCCCATGATTGAAGGATCCACTCCAGCACTAGCCCATGAAACTATTCTTGCCATTGGCTCTATATTTCTATTTTTTAATTCTGACTCATTCATAAGAGTCACAGCTGCAGCGCCATCATTAATACCACTAGCATTGGCAGCAGTGACTGTCCCATCCTTTGAAAATGCTGGGCGTAAGGTTGACAATTTTTCTAATTGCACACCATCTTTGATATACTCATCATGATCAAAAATAATTGTTTCTTTTCTTGCTTTTATTTCAACAGCTGTAATTTCGTCTTTAAATAATCCATCTGCTTTTGCTTTACTTGCTTTTGATTGTGAATTAAATGCAAATTCATCTTGCTGATCTCTTGTAATCTGCCACTGTTGTGCAACATTTTCAGCAGTGGTTCCCATATGGTAACCATTAAAAGCATCCCATAGTCCATCCTTTATCATTGTATCAATCATTTGAGTATCGCCCATTTTAGTTCCATTTCTAAGGTGCATACAATGAGGTGATTGACTCATGCTTTCTTGCCCCCCTGCAATAATTATATTTGCATCATTATTTCTTATCGATTGATAGCCCAATGCAACACTTCTTAATCCAGAACCACATACTTGGTTAACAACCCAAGCTGGAGTTTCTTTCGAAATACCTGCATTCATTGATGCTTGTCTTGCTGGGTTTTGTCCTGTGCCGGCAGCTAAAACCTGACCCATAATTACCTCATCTACTTCAGATTGATCAATTCCGGCTTTTTTTATTGTTTCATTAATTACAATTTTTCCTAAATCGTGTGCTGGTAATGATGCCAATGAACCATTGAATGAACCTACTCCGGTTCGAGTGGCAGCTGTAATATAAACTTCAGTCATAAAAATCCTTATAATTTTAAATTTTTGGCAAATTTTCAGCCCTAGAGCTGTCAAGATATCTTGCTGATAGTATTTTGCAACTTTTATCTAAATTAATCAATAATGGATTTCCAGTAGGAATTTCTAAATTTACAATATCATCATCTCCAATATCAAATAAAAATTTACATAATGCTCTTAAACTATTTCCATGAGCAGCAATCATCACATCTTTTTCTAAAATAAGTGGCTTAATTTCACTTGTCCAATATGGAACTACTCTCTCATACGTATCTTTTAAACATTCAGTTAAAGGAAGTTCATCTATATTCTCATTCTCATAAATTGGATCTATTTTTGGATTCATTGAGCTATCTTCATCTAAAATTGGAGGAGGAATATTATAGCTTCTTCTCCATTCTAAAAATTTCTGTTCTCCATATTTATTTTTTGTATCATCCTTATTAAGACCTTGTAACGCTCCATAATGTCTTTCATTAAGTTTCCACGACTTATAAATTTCAATATCTTTAACCATCTTTACTGGCATATGATTTAAGACAATTTCAAGAGTCTTATTTGCTCGTTGAAGATATGAAGTAAAGCACACGTCTAGCTTAAGTTCATTATCTACTAAAAAAGATGCAGCTTTTTCAGCTTCAATAATACCCTCTGGAGCTAACTCAATATCATACCATCCAGTAAATTTATTTTCCAAATTCCAAATACTTTTACCATGTCTGATTAAAACTAGATTCATGTAGCTTACGGTTTTACTTGATTAACTATATTATTGTTAATCAAATAATCAGAAACTTGTTCAGCAATTTGTACCGCAACTTTTTCTTGAGCCTCAGATGTTCCAGCTCCGATATGAGGAGTCATTACAACATTATTCATTCCACAAAATATAGGGTCTGTTTGTGGCTCTTCTTCATAAACATCACATCCATAGCCTGATACTATTTCTTTTTCCAATGCTTCTTTCATATCAGCTTCATTTACAATTCCACCTCTTGCACAATTAATAACAATTGAATTTTTTTTCATTTGTTTAAGACTTTCAGAATTAATAATATACTTAGATTTTTCAGATAACTTATTATGAAATGTAATAATATCTGCTTCAGAAAGCATATCATCGAACTTCATAACTTTAGCATTTAGATAATCAACATCACCACTCGAGGCTGTCTCACTAACAACTATAATATTCATGCCATAAGCTTTAGCAAAATCAGCAACCTTTTTTCCTATATTACCAAATCCAATGATTGCAATATTTTTTCCCAATAATTCATTTCCAATAAGTTTTTTCTTTTCCCATTTTTTGTTATGCATTGATGAATTTGCAATATGTATTTTTCTCATCAACGAATGAATTATTCCAAATGTTAACTCAGCCGTTGCTTGAACATTTCCAAGAGGAGTATTCATAACGACAATATTTTTTTCAGAAGATGCTTGTAAATCGACATTGTCAACTCCAACACCAGGTCGACCAATTACTTTTAAGTTGTCTGAAAACTCTATAATTTTTTTTGTAACAGTAACGGCAGATCTAATTAAAAGTCCATCATATCCTTGAATTTCTGCCGATAATTCATCCTCTGATAAACCTACTTTTTTTTCATACTTAATATTATTTGTATCAAAGATTTCACATACAACGTCGGAAATGTTGTCGGCAATTAAAACTTTAGGCACTCTGATGTCTTTCTTTGATTGATTGATAAGCCCAATCTATCCAAGGAAGAACTAATTCAACATTTTTATTCTCAACAGTTGAGCCTCCCCAAATTCTAATTCCAGGTGGAGCAGTCTTGTAAGAATTTAAATCAAACCCTGCTTCATTGCTTTCTAATTCTGCACAAACTTCAGCCATAAATTTTGACTTAGTATCTTTATCC
>CACPLH010000033.1:0-5424 GCA_902634765.1 uncultured Pelagibacteraceae bacterium | reverse complement strand
TCCTACTCAGATTTTAAAAAATATAGAGTTACAGAACTTTAATAAATTGCCACCTCATCCAATTGGTGAGTCTTTTATTAAACAGTATTCTTTTGTAATTGAAAAAGAGTCAAAAAAGCCCAAATACCGAAGTTCGCTAAAATTAGCCAATAGCTGAACCAGCATTAAATATAGGAAGATACATTGCAATAAGTAGTACGCCTACAATTCCACCTATTATAACCATTGATAATGGCTCTATCATTGTAGAAATATTTCCAACGACATTATCAAATTCTTCTTCATAATAATTAGCAATTGACGTAAACATTTCTTCAAGATTACCAGTTCGTTCTCCAACGGCAATTAATTGAGAGTAAGTATCTGGAAACATTTTCTCGTTTGCACATAATTTTGACATGTCTTCTCCAGAAAAGACTCCACGCTTTACTCTTTCTAATGCCTCAATATACAAAATATTAGATGTTGATGAAGTCGCAATATCTAAAATCTCCAATACATCAACACCTGCGGCAAATAAATTAGCTTTAATTAATGCAATACGAGAGATTGTTGATTGTGCTAGTACTGGACCAAATATCGGAAGTTTAAGAGACATTCCATCGACAGATTTTTTAAATCCTGCTGAAGCGCCCATCATAAATCTAAATATCATCACGAACCCAATGATTGAAAGTAAAGATATTAAGCCTCCCCATCCCTGAATAAACTCACTGGCTGCAATTATTGCTTTAGTAGGACCTGGTAATTCAACACCCATACCACCATACATTTCCTCAAAAACAGGAACAACTTTCCAAAGCAGGAACACTGTTATGAGTAGGGCAATACACATAATTATTACTGGATACATCAGCGCACTTTTAATTTGAGATTTTAATTTCTGCCTTTTTTCTAAGATCTCAACAAGCTTATCAAAAAAGATATCAAGCTTACCTGAGGCCTCACCCGCTTTAATCATATTAATATAAATATTATCAAAAACCTTTGGATGTTTTGCAAAGCATTGTGAAAGTTCAAAACCACCTCTAAGATCTTGAACAATTCCACTAATAATTTTCTTCATTTTTTTGTCAACAACCTGATTTTCAGTCATTTCCAATGAATCAATAATTGGCAACCCAGCCCTTATCATTGTTGCAATCTTTTTTGAAAAAAGCATTACTTCTTGAGGCTTGACTGATCCTCCACCAAGAAATGGTATTTTTGATAAGAGACTTTCTCCGTCACTATCTTTCTTCTTTTTTGTTTTATCATTAGCTGACTTTTTCTTTGATTTAGCCAAAGAAATAATGATTATCTTTTGTTCTCTTAATCTAAAGGCTGCTTCATCTTCATTTATGGCTTCAATTACACCGTCGGTGTAAGTATTTTTTTCTCCAATAATTCCCTTATAATCGTAAGCAGGCATATTTTTATGAAATAAATAATGTTCTTTGGTATTCTTCTAACGATAAGACTCCATCGTTTATATATCCAGCGCCAACTTCTTGCATTGATTGAAAGCCTTCTTTTTTAGCAACTTTTTCCATTTCAGGTATTGTTAAATTCTTTAAAATTCCATCTTGTAATTCTTCAGTAACTTTAAGTATTTCGTAAATACCTTGTCTTCCTTTATAGCCAGAATTATTACAAGCCTTACAACCTTTACCAACAAAGCATTTTAAATCGGAAGGTAGTTTCATTTGTTTAAGTAGTTTTGGCGAAGCATTTTTATCTTCCACTTTACATTCTTGACATATTTTTCTTGCCAACCTTTGACCAATAACCAATGATACCGACGAAGATATCAGATAGTTGGGGATTCCCATATTTACCAAACGAGTGATTGTTTCTACTGAACTATTAGTGTGCAGAGTACTACAAACTAAGTGGCCAGTTAATGCAGCTTCTACTGCAATATTTCCAGTTTCCTGATCCCTAATCTCACCAACTAGTATTACCTCAGGATCTTGTCTGAGAAATGTTCTAAGTGCTTTAGCAAAGGTATAATTAATTTCACTTTTCATTTGTGATTGTCCAATGCCCTCAAGCTCATACTCTATGGGATCTTCCGCTGTGAGAATATTTCTTTTTGGATCGTTTAATTCACTTAGAATTGAGTACAATGTTGTTGTTTTACCACTACCAGTGGGCCCAGTCACGAGCACTAATCCTTGAGTTGCATAAATAGCATCATTAATTTTTTCTAATTCATCAGGTTTAAATCCCATGTCTGAAAGATCTAATTTTATTGAGTCTTTTCTTAAAAGTCGCATTACCACTCTCTCTTGCCCGCCTTGAACGGGAAGAAAAGAAACACGAAGATCAAATTCAATTTTATTATGTGAGAAAGCTATTGCCCCATCTTGAGGCATTCTTTTTTCTTCAATTCGTGCACCAGACAGAAGTTTTAAAATTGATACTGTGGCAAGATATCTTTGATTAATTTCATCTGAGTATTGTTCTTGCACTTGTAAAACACCGTCAATTCTAAACCGCAATTGCTTTTTTGTTCTAAAAGACTCAATATGCATATCACTGACATTTCTTTTATATGCATCAAGTAAAATAGATGTAACAAACTGTTCAGCTTCAGTTCGATCTCTCTCAGTAATTTCAACTTCTGGAACTACTTCTTCTTTTTGTTTTCTAAGAGATCCAAGAGCAACAACTTCACCACCAGCGTCAGGAGCCATTCCTGCTGCTTCAAATAGTTTTTGAAGATTAGACTGAGTAACAAGTATCATATCTATGTTCATTCCAGTCATCACTTTCAAATTCTTTTCATAAGAAAGTTTCGTCTGATCACAAATGGCAATTGACAGAGTTGAACCTATAACTTGAAATGGAAAAATCATATTGTTTTCCATGTATTCAGGAGTTAGTTTCTTTATCGCTTCTTCATTTATTCCTTCAGGGTCAATTTCAGTTAATTGTAATCCGTAGCTCGAAGCTATAAAGCTCGCGAGTGATTGCTCATCCATCAGATTTCTCTCAAAAAGAATGGATGACATAGGTTTACCTGTCTCATTACTATGAGCAATAGTATTGTCTACATCTTTTTGAGATAATATTCCCTGCTGAGAAGCAATAGTAATGATTTCTCTAACAGCATCATTTGAAATTATATCAGCCATTTATAAAATCCTAGGTGCAATAAATATTAGTAATCTATCAAGCTTATCGTCTTTTGTAACACTTTTAAATAAGTTACCGAAGACAGGTATATCACTTAGTATAGGAGTCTTTGATGAGCCCTTCGTAGATGTCTGTTCATAAATACCACCAATCATTACGATTGTTTGATCTTCAACCAATAATCTAGTAGTGACTTTAGTACTTGAAATAGGTGGATTAGCTTGTGATGTATCAGCATTATCTTTATTAATATCTATATTTAAGATTATATTTCCATCTCCAACAATACTAGGCGTTACTTCAAGTTTAAGATCAGCATCTTTAAATTCTGTTTTAGTTTCCCCATCTTCAGTTGTAGTGAAAGGAATTTCCATTCCTTGAGTAATTGTTGCAGTTTCATTATCAAGTGTGAAAATTTTAGGATTTGATACAATTTTACTTAAGCCAAGAGTTTCAAGAGCTTGGAGTTCTACTAGTAGATCAATATTGTTAGATCTTAACAACATACCAAGAGAACCTGTCATTGCGCTTATTGGATTATTAGATAAGCCTCCATCTTGCAATGGTACAGTCCATAGTTTATTTTCCTCATCATAAAATGGTGTTCCTAAAGAAAGTGATTTTGAATTATCACCAGTGATATTATTCATTGATTGACCAATTCGAGTACCAAAAGCTTTATCAAAGTCAGAGCCTACTTCAACAACAAATGCTTCAATCAAGATTTGTTGGGTAGGGACGTCAATTTGGTTAATAAGTTTTTCTATGAAATTAAGGTCTTCGGCTCCACCAAGAACAATTAGAGATCCTAGTCTTGCATCAACTGTCATTTTAACTCGATCAGCTGTACCACCGGAGGATTCTCCTTCATCTCCTTCACCTGCTGAGGCAGTAGAATCCATGTTTTTTAGAATATCTTCAATCTGAGCTTTAACTACTGTTGGATTACTATAGAAAAGTTTAAATATTTCAGATCTCACTGGTGCAATAGACTTGTTTAAATCCATTGCCTTTCTAATTTCAGCCTTACGTTTCAGGTTATATGCTTCTTGAGCAGTTAAAACATCTTTTGAATGTATACGAACAATATTTGTTTTTGGGTTTAATGTTAACGCGATATTTTTAATTTCAAGAATGGCTTCTAAGACGTCATCCCAATCTTCATTTACAATTCTTGCTTTTACATTTCCTTTTACTTCATCTCCAACAAGTATGTTCTTACCTGTAATAATAGAGAATGTTTGCATTACCTCTCTGATTTCAACATTTTCAAAATTTACTGAAATAGGAAAAGTCTGAGAGAAATTTTTATCAATAATTTTTGTATAATCAGTCATTATACTTTCATCGATAAAGATTCTTCTGTCAGGTCTTAACGCTGTATCTGTTTTTGTATTTGGTCTTGGGCCAAGTTTTACACTTTCTTCAATTACAGGTCGGTTTTCTTTTGCGAATTCAGTTGGCTTGAAATCTTCTTTAACTTCACTATCCAACATCATGTATTCAGCACAAGATAAAAGTAATAAAGGGGTTAGAATTGCAGCAATAATACCAAACTTTTTCATGAATATTTGTAAAGTATTCATATCTATTGCATATCCGATCCAGTTATAGTTTGCACAGGATTAAATACCTGCTTTTCAACTTCATCCGCACCCTCTTTTTCAAAAGTTACGCCATCGATAGAAATTGATTTTAAACTATGTTCATCATTTCCTATAGGATCTCCTGCATATAGGAAATAATCATCACCTCCTGGGAAACTAACAATAGCTAATGATCCCTTTGATGATGTCACAACCCCCTTAACAAAATATTGATCCAGACTTAGTCGAAGCATAGGATGAACGCTATTGTCACCAGCTGCAGGTGATGCAGACATTGATGTTTGGTCTCCTGTGGATTGTTTAGTGAAACTTCTTGAGAATGGATCAACATCAGCAAAAGAAAAGCTTATTGACACAAGACTTAAAATAAATGCTAGAGATATTATATTTTTTTTCATATTAATCAGCCGCCTTAACTAATGATACTGTTGCAGCAGCAACAATTTGACCAGGTGTTTCACCAGTATCTATTTTCTCTGACTCAATATTAACGATTTTGTTTTTATTAGCTATTACATTTCTAAACTTAAGGTAGTTAGTAAAAGAGCCAGTTATCTCAAAATTAACCATTAATTTATAATATGCTATAGGCCCACCTTCAGCATTTGGATCTTCAAAATTCATCTCACCCATGCCCATATCCATGCCCATATCCATGCCCATATCCATATCCATAGAAAACATATCCATACCATCA
>CACPLH010000032.1:0-5503 GCA_902634765.1 uncultured Pelagibacteraceae bacterium | reverse complement strand
ATCATTAGTAGATTACGATATGAAAGACGTTGATATAAGAATAACTGCAGGGCGATAGGTTGTATAAAACTTATCCACACTAACAACATATAGTATCAATTATCGTAAAAATTTTTAGTTTCATTTCAATCAATTTTCGTGTTTATACTGCCTTCTGTTTAATTAAATTAAAAAAAGGATTAATTAATATGATCATAAGAAAACTTACGATCCTTAGTGCTATTATTTCTTTGTTTACAGTTTCAGCAGCAACTGCTGGCACTCTAGATACAGTTAAAGGCCAAGGATTTTTTAATTGTGGAGTAAGTCAGGGTGTACCTGGTTTCTCTAACCCGGACTCTGATGGTAACTGGAGTGGTATTGATGTAGACGTATGTCGTGCTGTTTCAGCTGCAATCTTTGGAACTCCGGATAACGTAAAATACGTTCCATTAACAGCTAAAGAAAGATTTACAGCTCTTCAGTCTGGTGAAATTGATGTGTTATCAAGAAACACAACTTGGACACTATCAAGAGATGCACAAATCGGTCTTGAGTTCGCTGGTGTAAATTTCTACGATGGACAAGGCTTCATGGTTAGAAGTGACTCAGGAATTACAAGTGCAATGGAATTAGATGGTGCAAGTGTTTGTACAAACCTTGGAACTACTACAGAGTTAAACATGGCTGACTTCTTTAGAGCAAATGGCATGTCTTACGAGCCAGTTGTTTTTGAGAAAGCTGATGAAGTTGTAAACGCATATGACGAAGGTCGTTGTGATACATATACAACTGATAAATCTGGTCTAGCAGCTCAAAGAACTAAGCTTGCTGATCCAGACGCTCATGTTGTTTTACCTGAAACAATTTCTAAAGAGCCTTTAGGACCCGTTGTTAGAGAAGGTGACGGCGATTGGGCTGACATCGTTAGATGGTCTCTTAATGCTATGATTGAAGCTGAAGAGTTTGGTCTTGATAAAGGAAGTGCTTCATCTACATGTGCAACAACTGGAAATCCAGTTGTAGCTAGACTATGTGGATCAGAAGGTGGAAACGGCGCAGCGTTAAATCTTGGTGATAGCTGGTCATACGATATTATCTCTCAAGTAGGAAACTACGGTGATATCTATGAAGCTAACGTTGGTGCTAACACACCTGTTGGACTAGCAAGAGCTGGTTCTCCAAATGCTTCTTATAAGAATGGTGGAGTTTTATACGCGCCTCCTGCTAGATAATCTGCAGATCTTATAAAAGAAAATTAAAGGGAGTCATTGAAATTTGACTCCCTTTTTTTTATACAAAATTTGAACTTTCTATTGTATAGGTTAGGGTATGCAGGATAGAAATTTAAGTCTAAGTAACATTCTTTTTAATAGAAGCATTCAAGGAATTTTCTATCAAATTGTTACTTTAAGCCTAGTCATTTTAGCGATCATTTATATTGTTGATAATACCGCAAGGAATATGGTTGCCAGGGGCCTTGCAAGTGGATTCCATTTTTTAGGTGTTGAAGCTCAATTTGATATTCAGATGACTCTTATTGAGTACTCTCCTACATCAACATATTTTGACTCATTTATAGTTGGCTTATTAAATACGCTATTGGTTGCGGGATTAGGAATATTCGTTGCAACGATTGTAGGATTTGCTGTTGGAATTGCCCGTTTATCATCAAATTGGCTGATTGCTAAATTAGCTGAAGCTTATATTGAAATTCTAAGAAATATTCCTTTGCTCCTTCAAATTTTCTTTTGGTATTTTGCAGTTCTTAGAGCATTGCCGAAACCAAAACAAAGTTTGGAATTCGCAGACTCATTTTTTCTAAACAATAGAGGATTGTTTATACCAGATCCTGTTTTTGGTGAAGGCGGAGCACTAATCTTATATAGTTTTATAGCTGCAATATTGATTAGTATTGGTATTGCTGTATGGTCTAAACAGAGACAAAATACGACAGGACAAACGTTTCCAGTATTCTATTCTTCGATTGGACTAATTATATCATTTGTTTTTTTAAGTATGCTGGCAACAGGATTTCCCGTTACATTTGATTATCCAGAACTTAAAGGTTTTAATTTTAAAGGTGGTATTAAGTTGATACCTGAATTAGTTGCCTTAACGTTTGCTTTATCAATGTATACAGCATCTTTTATAGCCGAAGTTGTTAGAGCTGGGATTCAAGCGGTATCATTAGGGCAGACAGAAGCCGCTCGTTCACTTGGGTTAAATCCCAATCAGATTTTAAGGTTAGTAATTATACCTCAAGCCCTTCGTGTTATTGTTCCCCCTCTTACAAATCAATACTTAAATTTAACTAAAAACTCATCTCTAGCTGCTGCAATTGCATACCCAGATTTGGTTTTAGTTTTTGCAGGAACAGCATTAATGCAGACTGGCCAGGCAATTGAAATAATTGGCATGGTAATGGGCGTATATTTATTTTTAAGCTTGATGACTTCAATAATCATGAATCTCTTTAACCGATTTATGAGAGTAGCGGAAAGATAGATATGAATATTGAAATAAAAGATAATATTGAAGTTACAAAACCTCCAATCGCAAGCATTGGAGTAATTGGATGGTTACGTAAAAATTTATTCTCTTCATTATCAAATACAATATTAACCTTGTTAGGTATTTTCATTCTCTATTCTATTATACCTGCATTTATTTCATGGGCTTTTATAGATGCAAGTTTTGTGGGCTCAACAAAACAAGAGTGTTCAAAAGAAGGTGCCTGTTGGATATTCATCAAAGAAAACTTAAAACTTATTTTTTATGGATTATACCCGTCAGAGGAATTATGGAGAATTAACTCAATGTATTTTATCCTCCTGGTCAGTGGTATTTATATTTTAGTACCAAACCTTAAATATAAAGGTTGGGTTGGTTCTTTTTTACTTATTTTATTTCCAATTTTATCTGTTGTCATGTTTTCAGGAGGCTTTGGGTTAGAGACTGTTGAAACTAGATTATGGGGAGGGTTATTTTTAACACTTGTAATTGCAGGAGTGGGGATTGTCTTATCTCTACCAATTGGTGTGATGCTTGCTCTTGGAAGAAGATCCAAACTACCAGTCGTTTCATTGCTCTCGACAATCTTTATTGAAATTTGGAGGGGTGTTCCTCTAATAACTGTTTTATTTATGGCATCAAATATGTTCCCATTATTTATGCCAGAAGGAGTAAATTTTGATAAATTAATAAGAGCCTTGATAGGTGTTATGTTCTTTTCAGCGGCTTACCTTGCTGAAGTTGTAAGAGGTGGTTTACAGGCTATGCCAAAAGGGCAGTACGAAGCTGCTCAAGCAATGGGATTAAGTTATTGGAGGATGATGGCATTAGTAATACTTCCACAATCATTGAAAATGGTTATACCGGCAATTATTGGAAGCTTTATCGCTATATTTAAAGATACAACTTTGGTTTTAGTGATAGGATTATTTGATTTTCTTGGTATCATTCAATTTGTTGGTACTAATCCAGACTGGCTTGGGTTTTCACATGAGGGATATGTATTTGCCGCTGTCATATTCTGGATATTTTGTTTTGGAATGAGCAGATATAGTCAAAATTTAGAAAAAAAATTAGATACAGGAAGGTAGATAATGACAACTGAATTAATGATAGAAATGAATAATGTTCATAAGTGGTTTGGTGATTTACACGTGCTGAATGATGTAAACCTCAAAGTGAACAAAAGTGAAAAGATTGTTATTTGTGGTCCATCAGGTTCAGGTAAATCTACACTTATTAGATGCATTAATCGCCTTGAAGAGCATCAAAGGGGTGAAATTATAGTTGAAGGAACTGAGCTCACTAATGACAGTAGAAGCATAGAACGTATAAGAGGTGAAGTTGGAATGGTGTTCCAACAATTTAATTTATTTCCACATTTATCTATTCTAGACAATGTAACTCTTGCTCCCATTTGGGTAAGAAAAACTCCAAAAGCTCAGGCGATTGATAAAGCAATGGAATATTTAAAAAGAGTTCAAATTGACGACCAGGCCTATAAGTATCCAAGTCAATTATCTGGAGGTCAGCAACAAAGAGCAGCTATTGCTAGAGCATTGTGTATGGAACCTAGAATAATGTTATTTGATGAACCTACCTCTGCCTTGGATCCTGAAATGATTAAAGAAGTATTAGATGTGATGGTTGGACTGGCTGAGGGCGGAATGACGATGATTGTTGTAACCCATGAAATGGGTTTTGCAAAAGAAGTTGCAGATAAAATTATTTTTATGGATGAAGGTCAAATAGTTGAAGCAAAAAGTCCTGACGATTTCTTTAATAATCCTGAGAGTGAGAGAACAAAAACGTTCTTAAGTCAGATATTATAATTGGCTCCCCAGGCTGGACTCGAACCAGCGACAAAGCGATTAACAGTCGCTTGCTCTACCAACTGAGCTACTGGGGAAGAGTACCGATTTATACCAAAAACTATTCAATTTATCCAGATTTACTTTAATAATATACATTAGAAAAATGGTAGTACAGAAAGACAATATTTACGAGTTTGGATTCGGTCGAAGTGATAACCAATCCAGTAATGTAAACCTTTTAGATGAAGCTGTTTTTAGTTTTTTATATGGGGGGTTATTTAAAGTCTTAAAATCACTTTCATTAAATAGTATCTTAGACTTAGAAATAGTTTTTCGTTTATATATTAATTTTTTAAAAGGACTTTCATTTTATGACATCCATTATTTTACTCAATCTCCTGAGAGAACACTATGGAGAAGGCTAAAATACTTAGAAGAACAAAATGTTATTAAGCGATCTAAAAATCAAAAAGATAAAAGAACAATAACTTTCCTTCTTACTAAATCAGCTTTTGATACTCTGAGTAATTCTATACCAAAAGAAGATTTAGCAATAACGATTTCTAAAATTGCAATGAACTATGCTGATAAATTATGGATGTTTAATGTTAGAGATCCCAATCAAGTTAGAAAAACATTATATAATATTGCAAGAAGTGCTGTATCTATGAATGATAAAAATTATTTATGTCAATTCGCATTTGGTCTATCTTATTACTATAGTGCAAACTACGATTTATCTTTAAATCATTCATACAATTCTTTTCAAGCTGAAAAGAAATTTGCTCATGCAAGGAGACTATTCGCATCCAGCCTCTACCAAATAGATGAAAAGAAACGAGCTTATATAGAAATTAATAAAGCTCTCGATCTAAATACAGATGAATATGGAAAATGGAGGACCCTTTATGAAATGTGGAGATTTAATTTTAATGATGACAATATTGAAGAAGCAAGAAAAATTTCTAAAGAGATTGTAAGAATCCAGCCTGACTACCCTCAATCTTATATAGCGGCACTTGCTTCATTAGATAAAAAAAATAAAATAAGCGATACATACAAAAAGAAAATACTTGAAAAGATGCCAAATTTTTCACCAGCCATGATCAAAAACTTTCATTCTTGGATAAGGCCTGATCAAGCAGAAAAGCTTCGTTCAGCTTTAGAAAAATTTAATATTTAATGGAGGCCACGCC
>CACPLH010000031.1:0-5685 GCA_902634765.1 uncultured Pelagibacteraceae bacterium | reverse complement strand
CTTGCATCACCCTCACGGTATAATTCTTCAAAAATTTTTTTTGCTTTTTTATAATTTGAAAACTTTTTATTTATTATACAAAAGTCATCTATTTGACATAAACCAATTTGGGCAGCATCACTATAAAGCATGCCTAGTACATATTTTGCAGAAAGACTTCCATTATTTGACTCATCTTTCCACTTCGCAATCCCTTCTGCTTTATTGCCACTCATATATAAATCATAAGCAGTATCCGCAAAGACATTTGGGGAAATTAAAAGAACTATAAATAGTAAAAATTTTTTCATTATATTGGCGCGCCCTCGAGGAATCGAACCTCGGACCCACTGCTTAGAAGGCAGTTGCTCTATCCCCTGAGCTAAGGGCGCATTTATTTAAAATTATCCGCGTATGATTTACTTATAATTCTTCTGTTCGAAGATTCAAGAACATCATAATCCAATTTATGCCGTTCAGCATAATTTATTGCTTTTTCCTTAGATGAAAAAAATAAATTAATCTGTGACTTGGTAGTGGCTCCGCCATTCCAGCCTATTAAAGGATCTTTTATCTGATGAGATCCATCATCTATTATCAGCTTCCATGACTTTTCTTTCGCTCTTCCTGATTGCATCGCAGTTTTAGAAGGTCTAAATATTTTAGCTTTCATAATTTTTATTTATCCATCTAGGCTCATAAGAGGTGCGTATAGATCAGGCCTTCTATCTCTAAATATACCCCAAGTTCTTCTAAATGACTCTGCCTCATCTAAATTTATACTTGCAACAAGCACTTCTTCTTTATCTCTACTTCCTTCTGCAAGCATATCGCTTTTATAGTCAGTGATAAATGAACGACCATAAAAGAAATTATTACATGTATCGCCCGACTCTGTTCCAATACGATTTGAAGCAACTATAGGAACTTGATTACATGCTGAGTGTCCAATCATAGCTCTTTGCCACATATCAGAACTGTCATAATCATCTTCACTATCTGGCTCACCGCCTATTGCAGTTGGATAGAAAATAACCTCAGCACCTTGAAGTGACATAATTCTTGCCGCCTCTGACGACCATTGATCCCAACAAATTCCAACTCCAATTTTTGCAAATCTTGTATCCCAAACTTTAAAGCCAGTATCTCCTGGATTGAAATAAAATTTTTCTTGGTATCCAGGACCATCAGGAATGTGAGATTTACGATAGTTGCCTAAAATAGATCCATCTGCATTAATAATTGCTACTGAATTAAAATAAGCCTTATTAGATTTTTCAAAATAGCTAATTGGTAAAACAACATCGTGTTCTTTTGCTACTTTTGACATTGTATTTAAAATTGGATGGCCATCAAATGGCATCGCTAAATCAAAATACTGATCTTTTTGATCCTTACAAAAATAGACATTCCCGAATAATTCTTGGATAAGAATAATATTCGCTCCTTCTTTTGAAGCTTTGGTAATTAATTCGATTGCTTTATCAATATTTTCATCTGTATTTGTTGAACAAGCCATTTGAGTAGCGGCAACTTTTATTTCTCTCATAAGAGACCTTTCGGTTGTTGTTGGGTAATACAATGTACATTACCTCCACCCATATGTATATCATGACCATCAATGCAAACAACTTTCCTATCTGGAAAAGCAGACTTAATTTGATTTACAGCAGCCTCATCTGCCTTTGTATCATTATAAATAGGCATAATGATTCCACCATTAGCTATATAGTAGTTAATATAAGAACAAGGCTCATCACTACCGGGTACAAGTCTTCGGTATGACATTTCAATTTCAATAACTTTAAGCCTATTGTTCTTAGAGTCTGTTGATGTTTTAAGTATCTCTAAATTTTCATTTAATATTTCATAATAAGAATCATTTTTATCACTACACACCATTGCAGAAACGACACCTGGCTCTGTAAAACATGCTACATTATCTATATGACCATCAGTTCCTTCATCTGTTCCATGCTTTAACCAAATCACCTTATTAATACCAAAATACTCTTTTAGATTTTTTTCTATTTCTAATTTAGATAATGATGGATTTCTATTTTTATTTAATAAGCACTGCTCTGTGGTCAATAAAGTTCCTTCTCCATCGACATGAATGGATCCACCTTCTAAGACCATATTATTTTTATAATACTCTGCTTTAGACTCATTGATCATAAACTTTGCAACTTTATCATCCAATTCAAAATTAATTTTATATCCCCAACAATTAAAATCAGAATCAACTCCACCCAGCTTACCATCCTTATCTAATAAAAATATTGCTCCAGAGTCTCTAGCCCACGCATCATTTAATTCAAGAGGTAGAACTTGTATGGAAGAATTTAATAAACTTTGAGCACTAGAAATGTTATCTGGATGGACTATCATTTTTAACTCTTCAAATTTAGAAATAGTATTCGCAACATTTGCCCATGCTACTCTTGCTTTCTCTAAGTCGAAGTGAGCCCAAGATTCAATCTCAGAGTAATCTCCAGTAACATCGGTTGGCCATTGCATCCAGCAGCAGTCGTGACTGTGCCATTCAGCTGGCATTTTAAAGTTTTTATCAATAGGTTTATTCATGTGGTCAACTTAACTAATGATGGTCGGGGCGGCAAGATTCGAACTTGCGACCCTCTGGTCCCAAACCAGATGCGCTACCAGGCTGCGCTACGCCCCGAAAACTGAATGAATGTATATAATATCAAATGATACTGCAATCAATTTAATTAGGTTTAAAAAAATCTAAAATAATCTTGTTTACCTCTTCTGGCTTCTCTTGCTGCAGCCAATGACCTGCACCTTTAATAATTTTGCTTAATTCAAGTTTAGAATACTTGTTCTTATCGATTGGAGCCCAAACACTTACAGGATCGTCTTCCCCACATAGAAAACAAGTTGGAACATTAATTTTTAATTGATGAGTATCTTTGGTTATCTCCCAATTGCGATCTATATTTCTGTACCAATTTATTGGTCCTCTCATACCTCCATTTTGAAATCTGCTGAGATAATAATTAAAATCTTCTTCTGTTAACCATTTAGGAATCTTATGAAATGAACCAATTGACTTGAGAAAAGTCATATCTTTTGTAAGAGGTTTAGGCTGAAATGTTTCAGATGAAGAACCATCAGATTGTAATGATCCATATATGTTCATCAATGATGACTTCATATCTTTTTCCAATTCTTTTTCGACTATCCCCTCATTTTGAAAATACAACATGTAAAAAAAGTAATCCTTAAAAAGAAACTTCATTGTTTCAATTGGAGAACTTTGCGAAACCATGTAAGGAACACTCATGCCACAAGCTTTTATAACTCTCGACTCAAAATCTAAACACGTGTTCCAAACTACCGGTGCACCCCAATCATGTCCTATCAAATAAAAATTTTCTACTTTTAAATAATCTGCGGTCGCAATTATATCTGATGTCAGTTTCTTAATATCATAATCAGTAATTGTATGAGGCTTCGATGAGTCTCCGTACCCTCTCATGTCTAATACGGCCACTGAAAATCCATTAGCAACTAAAAACTTAATCTGATGTCTCCAAGAATACCACGACTCAGGCCAGCCATGTGCCATAATCACTAATGGTCCAATCCCATCACAATAAACATTGAGGTTAATTTCATTATTCTTAATTAATTTAAAATTTTCTAAATTAAATTCGTTTGACATTATGATGGATCTTTAGTTCCGTGATTTTTTAAAATTTTAAAAATTCCGTCAGCATTAAATATTAATGAGTCATTTATGTATAAATTACACTTCATAAAAATAATAGACTTGGTTGCTCTAGTAATCTCAGCAAATCCATAAACCCACGAACCTAATGGAGCTGGTGCTAAATAATTACCACTCAATTTAGCAGTTAAGCACGGAAGCTTATGAGTTTTCCATGCTGTGTATCCCATTATCCCATCTGCAAAGGCTATATGAGTTCCCCCATGAGCAATACCGGCTTTGTTTGAATTTTTTTCAAGAACTTTAAACCCTTTATAAACGATGCCATCTTTTTCAGCATAATAGATGAATTCATTATTTTTAGAAAAAGGCCCTGGATCCTCGTCAATCTTATAATTTTCGATATTTGATAAAAATTTATGGTCCATTAACATTTATTATATTTAATTAATACATTTTTAGCATATATTAATACTACTGGGGAGCTTAAATGCTGAGAGGTTTATATATAAACGACCCGTAACCTGATCTAGATAATGCTAGCGGAGGAGACTATGATCAAAAAAATTATAATCATAACTTTATTTACTTTATCGAGTCATCTGAATGCCAAGGAGACTCTTATTATTGGAACATATGACTCTTTTTCATCTGAATGGGGACCAGGTCCAGAGATAGAATTAAAATTTGAAGAAACATGTAACTGTGATGTTCAATACATTGCTACTAATCAAGCTGGTTCATTAAATAGTAATATTTTTAAAAAAGGAAAAGATATTCTTCTTGGAGTGGAAGTGAATGATTTTAATGAAGGAGACTCAGATTATTGGGCAAAATATGACTATGGATATTTTGCCTTTATTTATAATAAAGATAATGTTGAAAATCCTCCGAATTCTTTTCAGGAACTTGCTTCAAATAATAATTTAAAGATAGTGGTTCAAGATCCAAGAACAAGCCCTGTAGGACTTGGTTTGTTAAGATGGATGAAGAAGATTTATCCTGAATCATTTATTGAAAATTTAAAGTTACTTAATGACCAAGTAATTACATATACACCCGGTTGGTCAGAGGCATATGGCATGTTTCTTGATAACAAAGCAGATCTTGTTTTGAGTTATAGTACATCACCATTTTATCATCAAGAAGGTGAATATAAGTATAAAGCATTAATATTTGAAGAGGGTCATTTAATAACTGAGGAGTTAATTTTAGTAAACAAAGATGTTAAAAATTTTGATTTAGCAAAATCATTTGTTGACTTTATGCTGACAGAAGATATTCAAAAAATTATATCCTCTAAAAATATAATGTATCCCGTTGATAAAAATGCTATGCCCAAAAAAATGAGTCAACTTGAAGTGCCAATTAAATTAGAGGCAAAAGAATTGGATACAGCAAAACTAATATCCGAATGGCTTAAAGCATCAATAGACTAATTGAGAAATTTTTTTTCTAATTTTTGTTTTCTAGTTATCATTTTAAGTATAATTCTTCCTATAATCAGTGTTCTTTTTTATTTTGATTTCACTAGAAAATTTATTCTTTCAGAATATCTTTTCTCAATAAGTTTCTTTACTTTATATCAATCTATTCTATCGGCAATTTTGACGATTTTATTTGGTTCATTGTTTGCTCACCTTCTTGTTAAACATAATTATTTTTATGGTGTAAACATGGTAATTGACTCTCTTTCATTAATGTTTGTATTGCCAACGATCATCTCAGTATTGGGGATAGTTTTATTTTACGGTGATATTTTTAGCATCTATGGCTTACACGGAATTTTAATAGCTCATGTAGTACTGAATATTCCTCTTGTAACTCGGGTTTTGATTCAAAGTTTGGATGATATAAGCCCAAATGAAAAAAGCCTTGCAAGGCAGATGGGGTTAAGTCATCTAGGATTTTTTTTTGCTAGTGAATGGCCAATAATAAAAAAAAATATTCCAAGTTTATTTGTCTTAGTTTCCTTTATCTGTTTTGTAAGCTTCACACCAATTTTAATATTA
>CACPLH010000030.1:0-6661 GCA_902634765.1 uncultured Pelagibacteraceae bacterium | reverse complement strand
AGATTAGAAATTTACAATAATAGTGAAAGTAGGTTTGATAAAATGATAGAGAGCGGAGGTATTGATGAAGTGAAGAAAATGCTTGAAATGAATTATGACCCAAGTTTATCTATTATGAAAGCAATTGGAGTAAGAGAAATATCAAAATACCTAAATAATGAAATTTCACTCTCAGATGCATCAAATTTAGCAAAACAAAAAACAAGAAATTATATCAAAAGGCAAATTACTTGGATTAAAGGTAATAATATTACAAAAAATTGCAATATTAAGAAATATTTATAAAGTATTGATATAACTTACTTTCCACATATTAATAATTATTTGACATTTCTAGTAAATGCTCATAAACAAGCCATCTTAATCGAGAGGTAAATATGGTTAATATTCAATTATCAGGTGCTGAAATGGTTTTAAAAGCTTTTGAAGATCATGGCGTTGATACAATATTTGGCTATCCAGGTGGAGCTGTTTTGCCCATATATGATGAGCTCGCAAAAAGGGCAACATCAAAAGATAATAAGCCTATGAGGCATTTCTTAGTGCGTCATGAACAAGGTGCATCTCACGCCGCTGAGGGATATGCCAGATCTTCTGGTAAAGTTGGAGTTTTGTTAGTCACATCGGGCCCTGGTGTAACAAATGCTGTTACTGGTTTAACAGATGCACTAATGGACTCCATTCCATTAGTTTGTATAAGTGGACAGGTTCCAAGTCATTTAATTGGAACGGATGCTTTTCAAGAATGTGACACAGTGGGAATTACAAGGCCTTGCACAAAACATAATTGGCTAGTTAAAGATATTAATGACTTATCAAGAATACTTCATGAGGCATTCTATGTTGCATCAAATGGAAGACCAGGTCCTGTCTTAGTCGATATTCCAAAAGATATACAGTTTCAAACAGGTACTTATATTGGCCCCGAGACTGTTAAGCATAAGTCATATCGTCCAAAGCTTAAGGCAAGCATTGATACAATTGATGAGGCTTTACAACTAATCTCTTCAGCTGAAAAACCTGTTTTTTACACAGGTGGAGGAGTTATAAATTCTGGAAATGCCGCTGTTCAATTATTAAGAGAGTTCGTGAGACTTACTGGATTTCCAATTACATCTACCCTCCAGGGTTTGGGAGCTTTCCCCGGTGACGATAATCAGTTTATTGGAATGCTTGGAATGCATGGAACATATGAAGCAAACATGACAATGAATCAATGTGACTTAATGATCAATATTGGAGCACGATTTGATGATCGAATAACTGGAAAGGTTGACGAATTTTCGCCTAACTCTAAAAAGATACACATTGATATTGATCCATCATCAATTAATAAAACTGTTAATGTAGATGTTCCAATAATTGGAGATGTTGCTCATGTGTTAGAAGATGCAATTAAGCTATGGAAGACTAAGGTATATAAAACAAATAAAGCTGAGATAAAAAATTGGTGGAGTACAATTGATCAATGGAGAAAAAAAGACTCTTTAAAATTTGATCAAGGAAAGAAGACAATCAAGCCCCAGTATGCAATTCAAAGACTTTATGAATTAACAAAAGATCAAGATACTTTTGTTACAACCGAAGTTGGGCAGCATCAAATGTGGGCTGCGCAGCATTACAAATTTTCGAAACCTAATAGGTGGATTACCTCTGGTGGTCTTGGAACTATGGGATTTGGTTTTCCTGCTGCTTTGGGCGTTCAAGTTGCATATCCTGAAAAGCTTGTGATTGATATAGCTGGCGAGGCATCGATACTGATGTGTATTCAAGAAATGTCCACAGCTATACAACACAAGTTACCTGTAAAGATATTTATTATAAACAATCAGTACATGGGAATGGTCCGTCAATGGCAAGAGCTACTTCATGATAAGAGGTACTCTCATAGTTATACAGACTCGTTGCCTGATTTTGTAAAGTTAGCTGAGGCATATGGCGCAAAAGGAATAAGAGTTGAAGATCCTAAAGACTTAGATAAATCAATAAAAGAAATGATTGATTACGATGGTCCTGTAATATTTGATTGTGTTGTTGATCAAAACGAAAATGTTTTTCCAATGATTCCCTCGGGCAAGTCTCACAGCGATATGTTGCTTGGAGATGAAACCGAGAAAAGTGAAATTTCCGATGAAGGAAAGGTTCTGGTTTAATGGATGATAATGTAACAAAGAATACTGTATCAGTTCTTGTTGACAATGAGCCAGGAGTATTAGCTCGTGTTATTGGGCTTATTTCTGGAAGAGGTTATAACATTGACAGTCTTACTGTTGCCGAAGTGGATGCAGAAAAACATATCTCAAGAATTACTATTGTTACTCCTGGGAGTGAGGAAACAGTTAACAAGCTAATTTCACAACTTGAAAAATTAGTGCCAGTTAGCAGAGCTGCGAATGTTACTTTTGAAAAAAAGGGCATTGAAAGAGAAATGGCATTGGTTAAGATACTTTCAACTGGTGAAAAAAGAGTTGAATCTATGAGGTTGTCTGAAGTGTTTAGAGCAAAAATTATTGATACGACGCATGATTCTTTTGTTTTTGAATTAAATGGATCTCCTCATAAAATTGATGCGTTTATTAATTTAATGAAACCTTTAGGGCTATCAGAGGTTTCTCGAACTGGTGTTGTTGCAATTGCACGTGGCACTGAAAAAATGTAAGGACAAAATATGAAAGTATATTATGAAAAAGACTCTGACTTAGAACTAATTAAATCAAAAAAGATTGCAATATTTGGTTATGGTAGCCAAGGACACGCTCATGCTTTGAATTTAAAAGACTCAGGTGTTAAGAATCTTGCTATTGCTTTGAGAGAAGGTTCATCTAGTTCAGAAAAAGCTAAGACTGAAGGTTTTTCTGTAATGGGATTATCAGATGCCGCAGAATGGGCTGATGTAATTATGATGCTTGTTCCCGATGAACTTCAAGCTGATGTTTATCAAAATCATATTGAACAACGTGTTAAAAAAGGTGCGGCTTTAGCTTTTGCTCATGGCCTCAATGTACATTTTAAGTTAATTGAACCTAGAGAAGATCTTGATGTATTTATGATTGCGCCTAAGGGTCCAGGACATACAGTTAGATCAGAATTTAAAAGAGGTGGAGGAGTTCCATGTTTGGTTGCTATCGATAAAGATAAATCTGGAAGCGCTTTGCCTATTGCACTTTCGTATGCCTCAGCAATTGGAGGTGGAAAAGCAGGCACAATTGAAACAACATTTAAAGATGAATGTGAAACTGATCTTTTTGGAGAACAATCTGTTTTATGTGGGGGTGTTGTAGAATTAATTAGAAATGGTTTTGAAACATTAACTGAAGCAGGTTATCCACCAGAGATGGCATATTTTGAATGTCTTCATGAGGTAAAACTTATTGTTGATTTAATTTATGAAGGTGGTATCGCGAATATGAATTATTCAATTTCAAATACTGCAGAATATGGTGAATATGTATCAGGTCCAGTAGTAGTTGATAGCGAAACTAAGACTAAAATGAAAAGTGTTTTAGCAAAAATCCAATCAGGTGAATTTACTCGCGAATGGATTGATGAATATAAAAGTGGCGCTAAAAATTTTGAGGCAATGAGAAAAAAAATTAATGATCACCCAATTGAAGAGGTTGGGCTTAAATTAAGATCTATGATGCCTTGGATATCTAAGAATAAGCTTGTAGATAAAACGAAGAATTAGCTTTAAATAGCAATACTTTAATGGTTTTAAGCCAATTTATTGGCTTAAAACACTAACATATTGATTTATATTAAAAATAAATATAAACATAGCTTAATTAACGTTATTGAACGCACTATGAAAAAATTGGTTAGAAATACTAAAATATCTAAATATTCAGACACCATTAGTGCGCCTTTATCCCAAATCTTATTGCTGTTAAATCTGCTTAGCAGCCCCTGGGCGAAATAATTTCAGCTGCAGGGGATACTTAATTTTAACACATTTAACAAGTAATAAGAGGAATTATTGGAGATGACACAAGATACAAATAATATAAAGATTTTTGATACGACTATGAGAGATGGCGAACAGTCTCCTGGCGCGTCAATGAACATTGAAGAGAAAATTAAAATTGCACAGGCTTTAGAGACTCTTGGAGTTGATATTATTGAAGCGGGTTTTCCTGCAGCATCAAAAGGTGATTTTAACGCAGTAAAAGAAATCTCTTCAATTATTAAAAAGTCACAAGTATGCGCTTTGAGTAGAGCATCCCAAAATGATATTCAGTCTGCAGCAGATGCTCTTAAGAATGCCGCTCAACCTAGAATTCACACATTTATTTCGACAAGTGAGTTACACATGAAGCATAAATTACAGCTAGACTCAGATCAGGTGTATCAAAAGGTAATTGACAGTGTTTCGTTTGCGAGAAATTTATGTGATGATATTGAATGGTCTTGTGAGGATGGTACTCGTACTAATTTAGACTTTATGTGTAAGACTGTTGAAGCAGCAATTAAAAATGGCGCTTCAACAATAAATATTCCAGATACAGTAGGCTACTCAGTTCCTGAAGAATTTACACATATCATAACGCATCTAATAAATAATGTTCCCAATATTGATAAAGTAACATTATCTACTCATTGTCATAATGATTTAGGTCTAGCAGTTGCAAATTCGCTAGCGGGAGTGAAAGCGGGAGCAAGACAAATCGAGTGTACAATTAATGGTCTAGGTGAGAGAGCTGGCAATGCTGCCTTGGAAGAAGTTGTCATGGCTATCCGTACTAGAAATGATTTAATGCCATTTGAAACAAATATCAAAACTGAGCAATTAAGTAAGACATCAAAATTAGTATCTACCGTTACTGGTTTTCCTGTGCAATTTAATAAAGCAATTGTTGGTAAAAATGCTTTTGCTCATGAAGCAGGTATTCATCAAGATGGAATGTTAAAAAATGCAAAAACATATGAGATTATGACGCCGGAAAGTGTAGGTGTTTCAGAGTCTAATTTAGTAATGGGTAAACATTCTGGAAGACACGCTTTCAAGCAAAAGGTAATTGAGCTTGGTTATAATGTTGGTGATAATGCTATCGAGGAGGCATTTGAAAACTTTAAATCTTTAGCTGATAAGAAAAAAAACTTATACGACGAGGATATTGCTGCAATTATTGAAGATCAAGCAATAAGAGTTAATGACAATATTTCGCTTATCGACCTCCAAGTAATAGCAGGCACTAAAGGACCTCAAAGGGCTACTATTTCGCTAGAAATTTTTGGAGATACAAAAGAAATAATTTCTACTGGCGATGGACCAGTAGATGCAATATTTAATGGACTAAGTGAACTAATACCTCATTCTGCAAAGCTTTTACTTTATCAAGTGCATGCTGTTACAGAAGGTACAGATGCGCAAGCCGAAGTTTCTGTCAGATTATCTGAAAAAGGTAAATCAGTTGTTGGTCAAGGCTCTCATACAGATACCCTAGTTGCCTCTGCAAAAGCATATATAAATGCGCTAAATAAACTAATTGTAAAAAGGGAAAAAACTGAACCAAAACAAATGTCGGTAACATCATAATTTAATGGAAGGAATAAAATGTTTAATAATCTAATTGGCATGTGGTCATCTGATATGGCCATTGATCTTGGAACTGCAAATACTCTTGTTTATGTAAAGGGAAGAGGAGTAGTATTAAATGAGCCGTCAGTTGTGGCAGTCCTTAATGAAATGGGAAAAAGTCGTGTTATTGCTGTAGGTGAAGAAGCTAAAAGCATGTTAGGAAAAACACCGGGTCATATTCAAGCAATTAGACCAATGAAAGATGGAGTAATTGCCGATTTCGTTGTTACTGAGGAGATGATCAAGCATTTTATAAGAAAAGTTCATAACAGAAAAACTTTTGCTAACCCGAGAATAATTATTTGTGTTCCGACGGGTTCTACACCTGTGGAGCGAAGAGCTATACATGATTCTGCGTTAGCCGCGGGAGCAAGAAAGGTTTCATTAATTGAAGAGCCAATGGCCGCAGCAATTGGTGCGGGCTTACCTGTAAACGAGCCAAGAGGCTCAATGATTGTAGATATTGGAGGTGGAACAAGTGAGATCGCTGTTATTTCTCTTGGCGGCATCGTTTATTCTCGTTCAGTTAGAGTAGGAGGAGATATTTTTGACACTTCAATTATTCAGTACATGAGAAAGAGATATAACCTTCTAATTGGAGAAACATCTGCTGAAAGTATCAAAAAAGAAATCGGAGTTGCAATATCTCCAAAGGGAGGAGATGGCAAATCTTTAGATATAAAAGGCCGTGATCTAGCTTCTGGTATTCCAAAAGAAATTGAAATGACCCAGACTCAAGTCGCGGAAGCTTTATCTGAACCTATTCAAACAATAATTGATGCAGTTAAAGCTGCTTTAGAAGAGACACCTCCTGAATTGGCGGCAGATTTAGTTGACATGGGAATAGTATTGACTGGCGGTGGGGCACTTTTAGAAAAAATGGACGACGCTTTAAGAGATGCAACAGGCCTGCCTGTAACAATTGCTGATGAGCCATTGTCATGTGTTGCTATTGGCAGTGGAAAAGCTTTAGAGTCTGAAAGTTCATTTTTACCAATTCTTTCATCAGCTTATTAAAATTTGAAAAATAATTGTGAGAAACAATAGAAATACTTTTTTCTATTCATTAAGTAGTAAGTCAAG
>CACPLH010000029.1:0-6690 GCA_902634765.1 uncultured Pelagibacteraceae bacterium | reverse complement strand
AATGAGTCTGCAAATGCAAAATTAAATTTTAAAAATATAAAAAAAAATAGTAATGAAAGGAATTTAGCCATTATTTATTTTATCATAAAATACTTCTCTTTTACCCACATGATTTGCTTGAGAGATTAATCCCTTTTCCTCAAGTTGATCCATAATTCTAGCTGCTCGATTATAACCAATTTGTAATTTTCTTTGTAACAGACTAGTTGATGCTTTTCTTTCTTTAATGATAATATTGATGGACTCTTGAAATAGTTCATCAGTTTCACTATCACTTAAACTAATTGAGTCTTGGTCGTCATCTTCTTTTAAAATTTCATCGTCGAATTCAGGAAGGCCTTGCTTTTTGAGAGATTGTACAATTTTTTCTACTTCGTTATCTGAAATAAATGGCCCATGAATTCTTGTCGTTTTCCCACCTGCTGTCATTAATAGCATATCACCTTTGCCAAGTAGTTTTTCAGCTCCTTCACTTCCTAAGATTGTTCGACTATCAAATTTTGAGCTGACTTGAAAACTGATACGAGTCGGAAAATTTGCCTTTATGGTTCCAGTTATTACATCGACACTTGGTCTCTGAGTAGCCATGATTAAGTGAATACCTGCTGCACGAGCCATCTGAGACAGCCTTTGAATTGTATGTTCAATTTCTTTTCCAGCAACCATCATTAAATCTGCCATCTCATCTACAACTACGACGATGAAGGGCATCTTTTTTAATTCTACTTCAACCTTTTCGATTTTTGGTTCTCCTGTTTCTGGATTGATTCCAATAGGAACTTTTCTATAAATCTTCTCTGATTTTGCCTGAGCTTCTAAAATTCTAGAATTGTAATTACTAATATTTCTGACCCCCAGCATCGACATTTTTTGATATCGATTTTCCATTTCTTTAACGACCCATTTAAGAGCAGTAATAGCTTTCTTAGGATCGGTGACAACTGGAGTGATTAAATGTGGAATACCTTGATAAACCGATAATTCAAGCATTTTTGGGTCTATCAATATGAACTTACAGTCCTCAGGAGATAATCTAAATAGTATGGATACAATCATTACATTAATACCCACCGACTTACCTGATCCAGTAGTTCCAGCGATCAAAAGATGAGGCATATCTTCAAGGTTTGCAAAGACTGGTAGTCCATTTATATCTTTTCCAATAGCTAAAATTAAATTTTTTTGATCAAAAACAAATTTTTCTTTTTTGAATAATTCGCTTAAAAAAACATCTTCTCGCTTTTGATTTGGTATTTCAATCCCAACGACATTTTTACCAGGAATAATCGCAACTCTTGCTGACATCGCACTCATATTTCTAGCTATATCATCAGATAGAGATATTATTTTTGAAGCCTTGACACCTGGGGCTGGTTGAAGCTCATACATTGTTACAACTGGTCCTGGAGATACATTAATAATCTCACCTTCAATTTTAAAATCAGATAATACAGATTGAAGTGCATCAGCGTTTGTCGCCAATTCTTCTTTGGATAAGGCATACTCATTTTTACCATCAGGTTTCGACAGAATATCAATTAGTGGCGGCTTATATTTTTTAACATCGTTTAAATCAATTTCTTCTTGTGCCACTACATTTGGCTCAATTCTTTCTTCATTAAAGCTTTGAACTGGTTGATCTCTCAAATTATCAAAATCAATTTTAGGTTCAACTTTTTTGAAACTACTATCATTTTCTTTGGTCTTAGTTTTGTTTGTATTGTTAATTTTTGAGTAAAGATAAATAACACTTTTCGATATCAAATGAGAGCATAATACCATTCCATTGAATGTTTTTTGAATCAAATATTGCCATTCATATTTGCTTAATCCAGCAGAGGAGATAAAAAAGAAAAGAGTTAGAAGCGTGAATAAGGTTAATTGTATTGATAAATTAAGAGCTGTATTTGAAAAACTTATAAACTGATTAGTTATTTCAAGTAGTTGCGATGCAACTACACCCGATAAACTATTTAATGGTGTGATAATTAATAAAGAGCCTAAGAAAATTATAAATATAGGTAAAGACAAAATATTTATAGAGAAGAATGGAAGGCTTTTAAATCTTATCAATTTGTAGGACCACGCTAATAAAGGAATACATAGAGCATAACTACAGAGTCCAAAAAATTGGATAAGAATATCTGCTAAATTAGCTCCTAGCTGGCCTCCGAGATTTACTGTTGAAGCACTAGTAAAATGAGAAAGATTAGGATCAATTGGAGAATAAGTAAAAATGCTAACAATAATGAAGATGGATAAAAATATAGACAATAACCCACTGATTTCGGCCAATCTATTTAATATGAATATTTTTAATGGAGTTGGGAATAATTGCATATTTAAAAAATCTTGAATTTAAAAAACAAGCTTTTATTTGTAATTAGATTATTAACTTATTATAAATTTTATACAACAGTTCGAATAAAGATTAATTTTTTATAATGCTTGATAAACTAACAATCTTAGGAAATGGATCATCTGCCCTTCTGACCGCGGTTGCCTTTTCAAAGTTAGGCATTTCTATTGATCTTTTTTGTAATACATCAAAAAAAAATGATTCGAATCTAGTTACTTTCTTATCATCTTTTTCATTAAAATATCTTAGTGATATTGGTATTAATCAATTATCTGATCAAAAATATGAAATAATACATGATATTGAATGTTGCTATATCAACAAAAGTAATAATAAAAAAACTGAACTTAAGTTTAAAGATCACAAAATCAAACCACTGGGAAAAGTTATTCCAAATAGTGATTTATATGATTTCTTATTGCTAAAAGTAAAAGAGACAAAAAATATATCAATTATTGAAGATGAAATCTCAGATATTAATTTTGATGAAGGTAATGCTATTGTCAATTTATCTTCTGGTAAAAGTTATAATACAAAATTATTTATTTTTACTGATAGTAAGAAAAAATTCATTCATAATTTTGATAAGACTGATTTAATCGAAAAGCCCTTTGATCAAACGGCCCTTTCTATTGATGCCAATGTAAAGAGAAGCAATCGAAATACAGCTTATCAATTTTTCACAAAAGATGGACCTTTAGCATTGTTGCCAGTTAATGATCAATACTGTTCATTTGTCTGGTCACTAAAAAATAATTCTGAGATTTTAGAATACACAAAAGAACAAATTGAAAAAGAGATTTATAAATACGCTCATATGTATATTAAAGAATTAAATATTCATTCAATCAATAGACATAAATTAGAATTTAGTTTCAATAAGAAGATGACATATAAGAATATAATATTGCTAGGAGAATCTGCACACACAGTTCACCCTATTGCAGGCCAAGGTTTTAATCTAACACTTAAAGATATAAGTACTTTATGTAGTGTATTGGATAGATACTTATCTTTAGGATATGAATTAAATCATAAATTCATTTTTAATGATTTTTATAAACAAAGAATTCCAGACAATACGTTATTTGCTTTCTCTACCATGTTCATGGGTGATGCTTTTATTTCTAAAAATAATTTTATAAATAAATCAATTGAAACTTCATTCAAGATTTTGAACCGAGTTCCATTAATCAAAAAGAAAATTATGAAATTCGCTTCTGGAAGAGAAATTTTTTGATTCTATAAAATAATTTAATGGAGTTGAGTACTAGTATCAGTTGTTTCTTCAATTGTATATGATTGATAAAGTGCTTCAAGAGCTCTACTTCTTCCCATTATTGTTTTAGCCTCTAAAAGCAATTGTTTTTCTTCGGGAGTAAACGGAACTAAAACTCCAGAATAGTTTATTAGCTGTTCAGTTGGAGTTTGTTGTATAATATCCCAGTCTGCAAGCAGGCTTTTATTTTTTAAATATTTCTTGATAAGTTTAAGAAGAGACTCACGATCAACATTTGTGACATCTTCAGATTTTAAATCAGTAATAAAATTTTCATAATTTACTTCAACTTGCCTATATTGTGTAGTTGTATCTAATTCATTTTCAATTTCAAATCGAACTATCCCATTCAAAGTTATTAAATATCTATGATCGTCAGTTTCATTATATGAGGTGACTCTTCCAACACACCCAACCTTTTTAAGCGATTTTTCACTTCCAGCAATAGGTTGTATCATTCCTATCAGCTTATGTGGTGTTGCAAGGGCTGCATTTAACATTTGAACGTAGCGTGGTTCGAAAATGTTTAATGGTAATTGAGTTTTGGGAAATAAAACGGCACCTGTAAGGGGAAAAATTGGTATTTTCTTTGGTAAGTCTTCTAAAGATACAAAGTTCATAACTGCTAAATACTATTATATTAATCAATTATGTTAAATAGTTCATTATCTTGAAAATCAACTAAATTTCAGATAAATACCTTAAATCATGCGAGTGTAGCTCAGTGGTAGAGCGAAACGTTGCCAACGTTTAGGTCGAGGGTTCGACTCCCTTCACTCGCTCCATTATATCGATTAAAAATTCACATACATAATTCATACATTTGTATACAGTATTATTTTATGAGAGCTTCAAGATTAAGTCGTTATTCCTGGACCATGTTTGATTTTGCAAATCAACCTTTTTACACATTAATTATGACTTTTGTTTTCTCAGTTTATTTTACAGATGTTTTTATAACAGGAGAAGACGGCGCTCAAAAATTAACACTTACACAAACTATTTCTGGTGTTGCAATAGCAGTTATGAGTCCAGTGCTTGGATCAATTACAGATATCAAAGGTAATCGAAAGTTACTAATGGGTATTACATCAATTTTATTTGTTATTGGCATGGTATTACTTTGGTATTCGCCTCCAGGAGCTCCTGATGGTATTTTGATTGTTATGTTTGGATTGATTTTGGCATCAGCCATGGTTGGCTTCTCTGAAGTGTTCAATAATTCTGTTTTGGCTACAATAGAAACACCCGAGAATTCAGGTTGGCTCAGTGGCATGGGTTATGGATTGGGATATATTTCAGGTTTAATTGCATTGATTTTATTTCTTTTGATATTTGTATGGCCCGGCGGTGAGACAGAAAATCTTTTTGGACTAAATACTAGTGAATATGAGCATATTAGAATTGTAGGCCCACTCTGCGCAATTTGGTATGCATTATTTATTATTCCATTATTTTTATTCACTCCTGATCTCAAAAAGAAACCAATTACTACTTTTGATTCCATCAAGGTTGGATTAACTAATTTTATAAATACATTTAAAGAAGCTAAGAGGTATAAAAATATTTTTACTTTTTTAATTACAAGGATGTTTTATCAAGATGCATTGAACGCTCTATTTGTTGTAGGTGGAGTTTATGCAAGCATAGTTGTTGGTATGACTCTGACCCAAGTATTAATTCTTGGTATAATATTAAATATCTTGGCTGGTCCAAGTTCAATATATGGAGGATATTTGAATGATCTGATTGGTTCAAAAAATGTAATTAATTTATCTCTTTGGGGTTTACTTGCTTCTGGTATATTAGGATTATCGATCGATAAAGATACGATATTTTATTTTTTCACTGTTGATGAGTACTCCGCAAGTATCGAAGATCTTACGTTTGGAATATTTAATTCAGTAAGCCAAGTTACGTATATTTGTGTTGTTATTGGTATATCAATATTTTATGGACCAGCACAAACAGCTTCAAGAGCGTTGATGATTAAACTTGCCCCGCCAGATAAAATGACAGAATTTTTTGGTCTTTATGCATTTGCTGGAAAATCAACAGCTTGGCTTGTACCTGGATTGATGTCTTTAATTTTAGCTTTCACAGGAAGTCTTCAATATGCAATGATATCAATAGTCTTGTTCAATCTGTTTGGCATTATTGGAATGTACTTTGTTCAGGAAAATGATTAAGAGTTATTTAAATCTTATTTCATCAAAAAAATCTCAAATTGCTATTTTTATACTGCTTAATATTTGTAGTTTAATTTTTATATTTCTTCCGCACAATATTTTTGCAAATATGATTGATCTTAAGCTGAGCTATGGCATTCAAGATGTCTATAATTCATTTAATGCTATGGGTGAGGAGGGTAGAGTAATAAATATTTATTCAACTCTTATTTTAGATACGGTTTATCCTATTTTATATGTTTCACTCATACTTGGCGCATATGTGAAACTGTTTTCTGAAAATGGCTATATTTTGTTTATACCCATTTTAACTGGGCTCTTAGATTTGTCAGAAAATATTCAATCGGTAATTATGAATTTAAACTATTCATCATTAGATGAGTCACAAGTTTCAGTCGCTAGTTTGACAACTTCTTTAAAGTGGTTGTTTGTAGTACTGATGATTTTAATATTAGTATTTGGGTTATTTCAAAAAAAATTCACAAAAAGAAATTTATAATTGAGCAAGAATCTTTCATTATCAATTTTTTTACTTCCAGTATTAACAATATTCGTATCATATCTTATCTCTGCATCTAATGGATATGTTGATTGGTGTATGCCAATTATAGAAGGCTGTACTTCCATCAGTAAAGTAGGACGTTATGGTCTATCATTTTATTTGTACAAAATATTTATTATCCCTTCGTTAATTTTAATGATTTATTTTTGGTCGAAGGCTTATCTTAATATTTATAAAAATATAGTCTTAATTTTTTTAAGTGTTGTCGCTTGTTTATTTTTAATTATTTATCTGATTGCCTTAGGATTTGATGGAAAAATATATCGCTTTATGAGAGAAATCGGTATCTTTATATTTTTTG
>CACPLH010000028.1:0-7291 GCA_902634765.1 uncultured Pelagibacteraceae bacterium | reverse complement strand
AATATTTTTAAAGTTATTGTTTCATCAAATCCATCAAAAATACTGAAATATGTAATAATTAATGCATTCACGATTGCAAGGACTGGGGCTAATAATGTTAAAGGGGTTATTCTTGATACATCGTACTTTGTTAATAAATAATAGAAACCTGCATGCCCTATTCCTGTTGCAACAATTGCTGTAAAAATTACCGCTATCCAAGCATTGATAGAAGCACTTTGAATAATGAGAATTTGATTATCTTCTACTATAAAAGAAATAATTGCTAAAAATACAAAACTCGTCCAAGCAATCCATACTTGAAGATCAAATACTTTAATATTTTTTAATTTTTTCATAAATAATAGACTCACTGAAATAGAAAAAGCTGCCAGTAATGCATAGTAAACGCCTCCTAAGTCTGAAAAAATAGTTGGCTCAAATATGAGAATAACTACTCCCGCAAACGCTAAAAAAATACCAAGTAACCTTTTCCATCTAATAATTTCTCCCAAAAAAATAACTGATAGAATTGTTGCAAATGGCGTGCCCAGTTGTAAAAAAATCGCAACAGAAGAAATATGAGTAGAATTATCAAGCGCTAAATAAAAAAAAGCAAAATGAAACGCTCCACCTAACAATGAAATAAATAGAATATTAAACATCTGACCTTGATGTAATTTAAGAAATGGTAAGAGTATAATGGCAATAATTAAGAATCGCATTGATGTGAATAAGAACGGTGGAAAATAGCTTACTCCAATTTTTGCTGAAATAAATGCTGCTCCAAAGGCAATATTCATAATTAGCACTAAAGCTATATCTGTTGATTTCATTGATTACTTAAAATTATAAAGATAGTATATATTACATATATTATGATTTATAGTCGTACTATTACTGCTTTTGTTTTTTGCTTACTACTTCTTGGTGGCTGCTCTAGTAATCCAAGAAGTACTGAATTAGATTCAAGCTTAAACGCATCTTCTATTAGTGATCCATTTGAGGCTGTAAACAGAGTTACTTTTTCATTTAATTCAATATTTGATAAAACAATTGTTCGCCCAACTGCATTAGTCTATCGTGGAGTGGTTCCAGGGTTTGTAAGAAATAGAGTTACCTATTCTCTTGATAATCTTAGTATGCCTGTAACGGCAGTAAATAACCTACTTCAAGGTGAGTTGTCAAAAGCCGGTATTGCCTCATCAAGATTTATAATTAATAGCACTATTGGAATTTTTGGAATTTTCGATCCTGCTTCTAGTTTTGGGCTAGTCGTTGAAAATGAGGATTTTGGACAAACTCTTGCCGTCTGGGGTGTGCCATCAGGACCCTATATTGTTTTGCCTTTTTTAGGACCTTCTTCACCAAGAGATTTTACTGGTCTTTTATCAACATCTCTACTTGATCCAATGTATCAAATTGGAAGTGACTCAAATCAAAATGCGTTTAGATCCTATAGGATGGGAGTCGGTGTAGTTGATTTTAGATCTCAGAATATAGAAATTTTTGATGACCTCCAAAATAATTCATTGGATTATTATGCTGCGGTTCGTAGCTTTTACAATCAAAGTAGAGAAAGTCAGTCTTTGAATAATTTAGAAACTGGAAGTGATTTAGAAGATGATATTTTTGATGAATTTGAAGACCTTGAACTTGATGATAGTTATGTTGGACCTGATATAGAAATTGAGTATAGTGGTGAATAGCAAATGCAAAGTTATATAAAAAAATCAATAAGCGCTATTGCCTCTATCTTTATTCTAATACAAATCAGCTACGCATCCAATCATAATCCTGAAGAAGAGTTTGTTAAAACTTTTTCTGACAATGCAATATCTATTTTAAGTAATACCGAGATTTCAGAGCAAGAGAAAAGTGAAGAATTCACTTCAATTGTAATGAGTGCAATTGATCTAAATTTAATATCAAAATTTGTTTTATCTAAAACATGGAAGAATTCTACTGATGATCAAAAAGAAAGATATTTAAAGGCATTTAAAACTTATTTTGTAAATTCTTATGCCAATAAGCTTAATCAATATTCTGGTGAAAAAGTTAAAATTATTGGTTCTGAAGTTAAAGGTAAATATACGATAGTTGAGAGCAACATAATAAGAGAAGGAACTGACACACTTAAAATTAATCTCAAGTGGAGAATTCTTAATAGAGATGGGGATATTAAAATTATAGATTTAAATATTGAAGGAATAAGCCTTATTATTGCTCAACGTGAAGAGTTTCAGTCATTTTTAGCAAATAATAACTCTGATTTAGATCAACTAATTACAAAATTAGAAAATATAAATAATTAGTATTAGGGTTATTAGAAGAGGTTCCAATAACCCTAAGTATGGTATTTTATTTTTGCTTTGGGTACCAAATTTGCCCTGCAATCATTATTGCAATAACTAACAATAATAACATGCCTCCCATATTTGGAGTTGTTGATACATCTGTTGTTCCTACATAATTTATAAAACCCTCTGCTAATTCAGATTTATCTTCTACATCTGAAAGAGTTGCAGCGGCAATGATCCAATTATTTGTTGCATTTGTCCATTGTTGCCAAGCACCACCTATTGCAAGCACTCCAAATGCACTTGATACAATTTTGGCAAATAAGTTTGTTTCTTCTGAGTTGCGCGTTGCAACTGCGACACGCAGTGCTAGCCACAATAATAAAACTGTCCAAATAATTGATAAACCAGATCCAATCCTACCAGAATTGAAAAGAGTCCATATTTGATATTCTTCCATAACTTACTCCTCTTAATTATTATAATTAATCAGAGTAGATAGTTTCTTAGTTTTAACTATTATAAATCTTACAGATAATAATTATTAATGGATATTAATAGCAATAATATATCGTAGGGCTTAAAAAGCGCCCTACGAATATTTTCTTAGTTTTGTTTAGGCATCCAAATAATTGCCATATACATAATAGCTATAAAGACAACAAATAAAATTCCCAATGGCTCAGGTGTATTTGTTACCTCACTTGTTCCGATAAAATCAATAAATTCCTCAGCGGTTTCAGTTATTGCTACACCACTTTCTTTTAAGTTTTCGAGACCTCTTACAGCGAGAGTATAGGTTGCATAGCCTTCTGACCATATCCTCCAAGCACCCATACAAGTACCCAGACAAAATATTGTCGATAAAATTTGTGCGGCTTTTGTAACACTTTCACCGCTCACAGGAGCACGTGTTCCTGCGGCAACTCTAAATCCTAACCATATAAAAATTGCTGAAGCGATAAGCCCAAGAGCTCCTGCAATTCTACCTGAATTAAAAAGAGTCCACATTGATAATTCTTCTGGTGACATAATAATCCCCCTTTCGTTTAAATTAAAATTTAATCTTAATGAACGTACAAAAAATAACATAACTAAAAGTTATGCTTAATAATTATTGGATAATTAATTGATTAATAAACTTTAATTTATGAATTCGCCGTTTCTGAATTCACCAACATATTGGTCACCGTCTGCAAATGTAAACGTACCTTGGCCATGTCTTTGATCATTAAGATAGCCACCTACGTATTTATCACCGCTTGACCATGTATATGTACCTTGGCCATGACGTTTATCGTCTTTGAACTGACCAACATACTTATCTCCATTTGCGTAAAGATATGTTCCTTCACCATGAGGAAGTCCATCTTTGACTTCTCCAATGTACTTATCACCATCTGCATAGTCATAAGTTCCAAAATTATTATTGTCATCAACTTCTGCTACTCCTTCATTTGAAGGAATGACAATTATAGGCTCAGATTCTTCTGTTTCAACTTGTGGCTCATTAGAAGAAGTAATTTGATCAGAATTTCCAATTCCTAACCCTTTAAGAAAGTTAGTTATGCCACTAAAATTAGGTGAATTGCTTGTGCTAGTAGCTGTGCTAGCTGGCGCTTCCTTATAAACAATTGAACCGTCAGGTGAAACTATATATCCGCCCTGACCTGAACCACTTTCAATTTCCGCAGTAATCTCAGCTGACTCAGTCTCTGCAACAGCCGATCCACTTGTATATAAGTCAAGTGAACTCTCATCATATACATAGCTTGAAATACTTTTGTTGGTTGAGATATTCTCCTGATCTTCATAGCCCACAACATTCTTGCCTAAATTAGCATATGTATATGTTCCTTGGCCAAATTTATTATCATCTTGGAACTCACCTTCATACATATTTCCATTCGCATATGTAATTGTTCCCTGTCCATGCTTCATTCCTAGTCTAACTTCTCCAACATAAACATCACCATTGACATAGCTAAGAGTGCCTTGAACATCTATATCGTCAATAAAGCCTCCGTCAAATCTGTTGCCATTCGCATATACGATTGAACCTTCTCCATATTTCTGACCATCCTGAAATTCACCGATATACTTATCATCGTTTGCATATTTTATATTACCTTGTCCATGAGGCTGACCTTCTTGAACTTCACCAATATAATTATCTCCATTAGCAAATTCTATTGTTCCAACTTGTTCTGCATCATTACTAAATTCACCAATAAATTTGTTTCCATTTGAATAAATAAAAGTGCCTTCTCCATGCATTAAGTCTTCTTTATACTGACCTATATATTTATCCCCATTTGCATAGATGAATGTTCCCTGGCCATGTTTTAATTCATAATTTAATTCACCAATATATTTATCACCATTCACAAATGTATGATTTCCCTCACCGTGTCTTTGTCCATTTCTAAATGTACCAATATATTTCGAGCCATCTGAGTATGTGAATGTTCCTTGGCCATTTTGTTTGCCATCATTGAACTCTCCAGCATATGTTCCTCCTGTTGCAAATGTAAATGTACCTTGACCTTGCATTACTTTATTTACAACTTGTCCAATATACTGATCACCATTAGAAAACGTCAAAGTTCCCTGACCATTAGGATTATCATCCCTAAATTCACCAGAATAAGTAGATCCATCAACATATGTTAGAGTTCCTTGTCCTTGTTTCTGACCATCCTTTGACTCTCCAACATACTTGTCACCATTGAAATAAATATAAACACCTTCACCATGTCTTTTATCATTACGATACTCACCAACATACTTGTCTCCATCTACCCAAGTATATGTACCTTGACCATGTCTTTTATCATCACGCCATTCCCCATCATAAGTCGCACCATTTGGAAATGTAAAAACTCCTTGTCCACTTCTCTTATCATTTAAAAATTGACCTGAATATATTGCTCCATCAGCATAAGTAAATGTTCCTTGTCCATGGTATTTAAAATCTTTCCACTCACCCGAATAGCGAGCTCCATTTGTCCAAGTTAATGTACCCTGACCATGAGGTAATCCATTTTTAACATCACCTGTGTATGTATCTCCATTGGCCCAAGTAATGGTATCTCCATGAGAATAAGAAAGCGGCAAGAAAATTGAAAATATAGCAATTAAGAGGAATTTTTTCATAGCGATAATGTAGATCAAAATTTCTAAATATTAAAGTACTGAATTATCCTAAATCCCCATTACGGGTCAAGAAAAACACATGTGACATCAAAGATTTTTACCAAAAAATTCAACAGTATCATTGATCAACATCTCTCGATAAGCGTCGGTTCCACCTATATGAACACCTTTTGCCCCACATTCTTTCCAAATACTTGAAAAGATCTTTTTTTCAGTTCCTTTGCGAACTTTACCATTATAAAACCATTTTCCATCAGGCTGTATATAGCCCCTTTTACACTTATTAAAGTGTCCTGTATCTTTTAAGTATTCCTTCTTTTTCTTTGCAAATATAAATCCATGATGTGCTCCATCATAAATTTTAATATCACCTATTTGTGGGCCATAATTAATACAATCCTTAGCAGGAGCGTAATCATCCTTTTGAGCAATTATCATTTTAATTTTAGCTTGAGTAATCTTCATATGATTAATAACAACATCGCAACCAGGATAAACAGGCATATGAGCTGCATATTCAGCATTTACTAGATCAGCAAGGCCCTGGTAAGCAGTATAAAAAGCAACCATACCACCATAACTATAGCCTTGAATACCAATTCTCTTTGAGTCAACTCTCGGATGATTGGCAACAGCTTGCAATGCATAAATACCGTCAATAACTCTTGGAGCTAAGGTTAATTCGGGTCCTTTAATTTTTCTATTTTTGTAACTGTCATTTATAAATACTCCAATACCGTTATTTAAAAGACTTTTTGTTAGCGTTGAATACCATTTTTTTAATTTTTTATTATCTCCTGTTCCATGCTGAAGAATTACTACAGGAAATTCACCTTCTCCATTTGGCAAAGTTAATTTTCCAGATAGTCCAACTGGCTTTGATTTAAATATACCAGAAAAAATTTCTTCAAAATTTGATGGATTATATGAAGTATATTTTATTGTTTCTGCAAAACTATAGGAAGAAAGAAGCAAAAAAATAAATAAAAATCTGAACACTAATAGAAGTTTAAATACTTAAAATATTTAGTCCATAAGTTTCTTTATTGTCGTTTTAGTAATTGTTGCTTTTATTAGTGCGATATATCTAATCGTCTTGAATAGCAAATTATCATTTAATTCTTTTCTAAATTCTCTTCTACTAAATAATGAAGTGTACCATCTTAAAACATTTGGGTATTTTTCTTTAAATGGAAAACCAGAAATATATAATCTGTAGGTATAAATAAACCAAGC
This sequence comes from uncultured Pelagibacteraceae bacterium, assembly GCA_902634765.1. Taxonomy (GTDB): domain Bacteria; phylum Pseudomonadota; class Alphaproteobacteria; order Pelagibacterales; family AG-422-B15; genus CABYIR01. The sequence goes on along the minus strand of CACPLH010000028.1, from coordinate 620 downwards.
AATGTCTAAAATAGATATATCGTTACCTTTTAGAAACTTACTTTCTTCAAGTTGTTTATTAAATTTTTGATACTTTTGATCAAATTTTATTAAAGATTTTTTTATAGCTTCATCAGTAATTCCTGACTCACCATAATTTCGATAAAAATCAATTTCTTTATTTTTCTGTTTGATTAGCTCGCTATCTGCTTTGGATTCATGCTTTTCAAAATTACCTAATTTTTTTGAACTTTTTTTCCCTAGTCCATTGAACATATAACGATAAGCGATATTTCTTATATCCACGTGAAGATCGTCCTCTTCAAGCAACTCTTTTTTAATTTTAGTTGTATCAATATCATGTATTAGTTTTGGACTAGGATATTTTTTTTCTAGATAAAGAAGAATGTCATTACTCTCAATTTCTACATCTCCATCATCTACTAAAACCGGGACTAATCCATTTGGATTGATTCCTAAAAACCAATTACTATAATTTTGACCAGTCGCTAAATTAACTTCATGAGATTTCCAATCAATATTTTTTAGGTTTAAATATATTCTAAGTTTTTGTGAGCAAGATGAATTAGCAAAATTTAAGAGGTGAATACCTTTCCAATCTAGGATTTCTTTTGTCTGAA
>CACPLH010000027.1:0-7461 GCA_902634765.1 uncultured Pelagibacteraceae bacterium | reverse complement strand
CTAGGGGATATTCAAAACAACGCCAACATGAATGAAGATTCAATCAAACGTCAAGAGGCAATCATTTTATCAATGACTCCATATGAAAGAACAAAACCTAAAATAATTAATGGTTCTAGAAAGAAAAGAATTGCCAAGGGATCTGGAACTGTAGTTTCAGATATTAATAAAGTTTTAAAGCAGCATAGAAAAATGGCCGATATGATGAAAAAGCTTTCAAAAAAAGGGCTACAGAATATTAACCCAATGGATATTGGCAACCAACTGGGAAATGGCATAAACAAAAATTTTTTAAAATAAATTAATAAAAAAGGAGCATAAAAATGGCATTAAAAATAAGACTATCAAGAGCAGGGTCTAAAAAAAGACCTGTATACAGAGTTGTAGTTGCAGACTCTAGATTTCCTAGAGATGGTAGATTCATTGAAAAAGTTGGACTTTATAATCCACTTCTTAAGAAAGACGATCCGAATCGTGTTCAACTAGACTTTGACAAAATCAAGTCATGGATTGATAAGGGTGCAAAACCAACTGACAAGCTTGCAAGATGGTTGGGTGAAGCAAATATTATTCCAATGCCAGCTCAAAAAGATAATCCAAAAAAAGCATTGCCTAAGAAAAAAGCTCAAGAGAGATTAGCTGCAGAAAAAGAAGCAGCAGAAGCTCCAGCAGCAGAAGCTCCTGCAGCAGAAGAAGCTCCAGCAGAGGAAGCTCCAGCAGCAGAAGCTCCTGCAGCTGAAGCTCCAGCAGCAGAGGAAGCTCCAGCAGAGGAAGCCGCGTCTGGGGAAGATGGAGATAAAAAAGAATAATTTTATTTATTAATGAACGATAAAGTTGTCGTAGGACAAGTAATTTCAGCTCATGGTATTCAGGGTCAATTTAAGATAAAAAGTTTTACAACAGACCCTGATGACTTATTTACTTACAATCAATTATTTATTGATGAAATGTATGATGGAATTTTCTTAAAAAAAGTTCGTTCATTAAAGGAGTATTTCATAGTCAGTTGTTCTGAAATTGACTCGCGAAACAAAGTCGATGATATCCTTAATAAAAATATATTAATTAACAGAAGTCAGCTTCCAGATATTGGTGATGAATATTATTTTAATGACTTAATTGGATTATCTGTAATTAGTAATGAAGAAATTATTGGCCCAGTAATTAGTGTAAATAATTTTGGCTCATCTGATTTGATAGAAGTTACAACTTTATCGAATGACAAAAAATATTTTATACCTTTTTGTGATGATACAATTGAGAAAGTAGATCAAAAGAAAAAAATAATTTATTTAAAAAATATTTCCCAATATTTAGAATGAAAAAAAATACGTTTAAAGTAAAAGTAATAACTTTATTTCCCGAGAGCTTTCCAGGAGTTTTAGGAGTTGGAGTAATTGGTAGAGCTCTGAAGAAAAAAATATGGTCTCTGAAGTTATTTAATCCACGTAATTACGCAAAAGACAATCACAAGTCAGTCGATGATACTACATCTGGAGGTGGGCCTGGAATGATTTTAAGAGCAGATATAATTGGTAAGGCTATTGATGCTTCATTACGTGGAGTTAAAGAAAAAAAGAAAATATCTCTCATTAACCTAACTCCAAGAGGTAAACCAATTACACAAAAAGATATAAAAAGATTCACAAAGAAGAATGAGTTAATCATTTTATGTGGCAGATATGAAGGTATCGATCAAAGGGTATTAGATTTCTATGAATTTGATGAATATAGTTTGGGCGATTATATCCTTGCAGGGGGCGAAGTTGCAGCTCAAACGGTTATTGAGGCTTCTGTGAGGCTATTGCCCGGAACATTGGGAGAGAAGGAGTCCTTAAAAGATGAGAGTTTTAGCCAAGATCTGCTTGAATTTCCTCAATATACTAGACCCAGAATATGGAAGAACTTAAAGATTCCTGAAGAGCTTCAATCTGGCAACCATAAGTTAATATCTGAATGGAGGATGAAAAACTCACTCAAATTAACCCAAAAAATAAGGCCAGATTTATTGAAAAAATACAAAAAAAACAAGACAACAAAGAAATAAAGTATTAAAACACCGATCGAGGAAACCATGAATATCATTGAACAATTTGAAACAGATCAGATTAAGACATTAATTAAGGGTAAAAAAATTCCCCAGTTTCATCCAGGTGACACTGTAAAAGTGAATGTTAAGGTTAGAGAAGGAACCCGAGAAAGAATACAGGCTTTTGAAGGCGTGTGTATTGCAAAAAAAAACAGAGGATTAAGCTCTTCTTTTACTGTAAGAAAAATTTCATTTGGTGAAGGTGTAGAGCGTGTATTTCCTATATTCAGCCCATCTATCGACTCAGTAGAGTTAATTAGAAGCGGTCAAGTTAGAAGAGCTAAATTATACTATTTAAGAGATCTTACTGGTAAGAAAGCCAGAATCGTTGAAAGAATGAGAAGTAAACAGCCCGACCTTGCAAGTTTATTTATTTCTGAAAATGATGAAGTTCTTGAAGAAGAATATTTAACTGAGGAAGCTTCTTCTGAAGAATCAAATGATGAAAACTCTGAAGCTAGTGTTGCTGAAGCAGAACAATCAGACTTAGAAGAAACTACTCAAGAAGAAAAAACCGAAGATAAAGCTGAAGAACTGAAAGACTAGTCTTTCAGCTTCAAACTTAACATTTTTGATTTGCTTATGAGTACTCCAAAAACAATATACGATAAGATATGGGAAAGTCACATTGTAGATACCAATGATGATGGAACTACTATTCTATATATAGATAGACATCTTGTTCATGAAGTAACAAGTCCACAGGCATTTGAAGGCCTTAGATTATCTGGACGTAAAGTCAGACGTCCTGAGTTTACTTTAGCAACAGCAGATCATAATGTTCCAACCGCAGATAGAGATAAAGGTATAGCTGATCCAGACTCTAAACTTCAAGTGGAAACATTAGAAATGAATGCAAAAGAAAATAATATCACATATTTGCCGATGACCGATAAGCGTCAAGGGATAGTTCATATTGTTGGTCCAGAGCAAGGCTTTACTCAACCAGGAATGACGATAGTTTGTGGAGATAGTCATACCTCAACTCATGGTGCATTTGGTGCATTGGCATGGGGAATAGGAACATCAGAAGTTGAACATACACTTGCAACCCAAACACTTGTTCAAACAAAAGCAAAAAATATGTGCATTAAAATTACTGGTAAAGTTATTGAAGGAGTTACTGCAAAAGATATTGTTTTAGCAATTATAAGAAAGATAGGGACTGCTGGTGGAACAGGCTATGTCATCGAATATACTGGTGAGGCAATTAGAAATCTATCCATGGAAGGTAGAATGACTGTTTGTAACATGTCTATTGAGGCAGGAGCAAGAGCTGGCTTAATAAGTCCAGATGAAAAAACATTTGAATATCTTAGAGGAAGACCTTTAGCACCGAAAGGTGAAGTTTTTGAAGATGCAGTCAATTATTGGAAATCATTAGCTACTGATGAAGGTGCCCACTATGATTCAGTTGTTGAAGTTAAGGCAGATGAAATAATTCCACAAATTACATGGGGTACAAGCCCTGAAGATGTTGTTTCCATAGACGGATTTGTTCCAGATCCTGAAAATGAAAAAAATGCAGACAAAAAGAAATCAATTGAGAGAGCGCTTGATTATATGGGCTTAGAGCCAAATATGCCTATTAATGAAATTAAAATAGATAAAGTTTTCATCGGGTCTTGTACCAATGGTAGAATAGAAGATCTAAGAGCTGTGTCACAAATTGCAAAAGGCCGAAAAGTTGAAAAAGGTGTTCATGCTATGATTGTTCCTGGCTCTGGGTTGGTTAAAGAGCAAGCAGAAAAAGAAGGCTTAGATAAGATTTTCATAGAAGCGGGTTTTGATTGGAGAGATCCAGGATGTTCAATGTGCTTAGCTATGAATGCAGATAAGTTGCAGCCTCAAGAAAGGTGTGCTTCAACTTCTAATCGAAACTTTGAAGGCAGGCAAGGTAGAGGTGGTAGAACCCATTTAATGAGTCCTCAAATGGCAGCTGCAGCAGCAATCAGAGGTAAGCTTACTGATTTTAGAGATCTTTAATGGAAAAATTTAATAAACTCAGCGGTCATGCAATACCACTACGTATAACTAATGTGGATACTGATATGATTATTCCAAAACAGTTCTTAAAAACAATCAAGCGAACTGGACTTGGGGAATTTTTATTCTACGAGTTAAGATATGATCAAGATGGAAACAAAATTAGTTCTTTCGCCCTTAACCAAGAACAGTACAAAGACGCTAGTATACTTATAGCGGGTAAAAACTTTGGCTGTGGATCCTCTCGTGAGCATGCTCCGTGGTCTATAGCTGATTATGGCATTAAATGTATAATTGCGCCAAGTTATGCAGACATTTTTTATAACAATTGTTTCAAAAATGGAATTTTGCCTATAATCCTTGACGAAGCAACAGTTTCAAAATTGCAGGACACATCCGACAGTATATTAAAGTTCAATATAGATTTAGAAAAACAAAATATTACTTTCTTAGAAAATAATGAAAAAAAAGAAATTAGTTTTGAAATCGATCCAGCTAAAAAGAAATGTTTGCTTGAAGGACTTGATGATATTGGTCTGACTTTAAATAAAGTAGCTTCAATTGGCCACTTTGAAGAAGGTCAAGAGAATGAAATTCCTTGGTTATATGGAAATAAATTAAAATGAGTAAAAATTTTAAATTATTAATACTTCCAGGTGATGGAATTGGTCCCGAGGTTATGATTGAGGTTGATAAAGTTATTTCTATTATTTCATCAATGTTTGACATTCAATTTGATATTGAGAAAGATGATATAGGTGGCTCAGCATATGATCGATATGGAGTTCCTCTGGCAGATGAGACTCTAGAGAAAGCTAAATCTTCTCACGCAGTTCTACTTGGAGCAGTGGGTGGAGAAAAATGGGATAACTTAGATTTTTCTTTTAAGCCCGAGCAAGGATTACTAAAAATTAGAAAAGAGTTAGATCTATTTGCAAATCTTAGACCAGCATTGTGCTTTGAGTCTATGGTGGAAGCTTCTTCATTGAAGCCTCATCTAGTTTCAGGCCTAGATATAATGATAGTCAGAGAGCTAACAGGTGGGGTTTATTTTGGAAAACCGAGGGGCATCGAAACTAAGAGCGATGGAAGTCGAGTTGGTATAAATACTCAAGTATATGAAACGCACGAAATAAGAAGAATTGCTAGAATTGCTTTTGAGTTAGCACAAAAAAGAGATAATCGAGTTGTTTCTTGCGAAAAATCAAATGTTATGGAATCAGGAATTCTATGGAGAGAAGAGGTACAGTATATTCATGACAATGAATTTAATGATGTCTCACTTTCACATATGTATGCAGATAATTGTGCAATGCAGCTTATAAGAAATCCAAAACAATTTGATGTAATTGTTACTGACAATTTATTTGGAGATATTTTATCTGATGAAGCCTCTATGCTTACTGGATCCTTAGGAATGCTTCCATCTGCATCATTGGGGGAAATAGATCAAAATAACTTTAGAAAAGCTTTGTATGAACCAGTTCATGGATCAGCTCCTGATATAGCTGGTCAAGGTATTGCAAATCCTATTGCATCTATTCTTAGTTTTGCGATGTGCTTAAAATATTCATTTAATATGGACAAAGCATCTGATTTGATAAGTACAGCTGTTAATAAGGTTCTTGAAAATGGATTTAAAACTAAAGACTTACTTGGTGATGAAAATAAAAATCTTACTACTCAGGAAATGGGAGATGAAATCGTCAAACAAATATCTGATTTAGGTGCAGATAATGGATCATAAGATTGCAATAGTTGGAGCGACAGGAAATGTTGGGCGTGAAATGCTTAATATTCTTCATGACAAAAAATTTAAATCTAAAAATATTTTTCCAGTAGCTTCTAGTAGAAGCGCTGGTTCAAAGGTAGATTTTGGAGATGAAGAATTAGTTGTTGAGGATTTAGAAAATTTTGATATTTCCAAGGTTAATATTGCACTTTTTTCTGCTGGATCAACTACATCAGAAAAATGGGCACCAGAATTTGCAAAAAAGAACTGTATCGTTATAGATAATTCAAGCCATTTTAGAATGGATGATGATATTCCACTCATTGTTCCTGAAGTGAATCCTGAAGATTTAAAAAATTTTAAAACTAGAAATATAATTGCCAACCCAAATTGCTCAACTATTCAATTAGTGGTTGCACTTAAACCACTTCATGAATTATCCAAAATTAAAAGTGTTATTGTTTCTACATATCAATCTGTATCTGGAGCAGGTAAGGCTGCAATGGATGAACTATTTGATCAAACTAAAAATATGTTCTCAGATGAGATAAAAGATAATGTGAACTTCACTAAGCCAATTGCTTTTAATGTAATTCCTCATATCGATAAATTTGGAGATGATGGATATACAAAAGAAGAAACTAAAATGAGACAAGAAACAAATAAAATTCTTGATAAAGATATAAAATTTAGTGCTACATGCGTACGAGTTCCAGTTTTCATCGGACATTCAGAAGCAGTTAATATTGAATTTGAAAATAAGGTATCTGTGGAAGAAGCTCGTCAAGCTATCAAGAATGCTAATGGCTGTACTTTGCTTGATGAGAGAGAAGATGGTGGGTATGTAACTCCACGAGAAAGTGCTGGAAATGATGATACTTATGTTTCAAGAATAAGAGAGGATAGTGCGATAAAAAATGGTTTATCAATATGGGTAGTATCTGATAATTTAAGAAAAGGCGCAGCTTTAAATACTATTCAAATTGCTGAAATGTTAATTGAGAGTTATTTATAAAAATGAGAAAAGATGTAAGAAAACCAAGAAGAAGTATACTTTATGTGCCCGGATCAAATGAAAAAGCTCTGAAGAAGTCGTCAACGCTTGATGTGGATGCTTTAATTTACGATCTAGAAGATTCTGTTGCTCCAAACGCAAAGGAGAGTGCGCGAGACTCTTTAATTAAGATAATTAATTCTGGAGTAAACAAAGATAAAGAGCAGGTTGTTAGAATAAATTCATTAGATACTGATTTGGGGAGAGATGATCTTAAAATTTTAGATCATTGTATTCCTGATGCTATTTTGATCCCAAAAGTTAATAGTGCAGATGATGTCATTGAATGTGAGAAATTAATAAAAAATGAAGATATTAAAATATGGGTAATGATGGAAACTGCTCTTTCAATTGTGAATGCATACGAAATTGCAAAAGCATCCAAAACACTTAAATGTTTTGTGATGGGTACCAATGATCTATCAACAGAACTAGGTATTGAGGAAGATCTTAAGAGGACAGCTCTTCAAACTAGTTTTGAAAAGTGCATGATGGCGTCAAAAGCTTATAAAATATCTATATTAGATGGAGTTTTTAATGACATTAAAGATAGTGAAGGATTTGAACAAGAGTGTGTTTATAGTCATGGTCTAGGATTTG
>CACPLH010000026.1:0-7620 GCA_902634765.1 uncultured Pelagibacteraceae bacterium | reverse complement strand
GTCATGTCCGTTTTCCGTTTCTATTTCTAAAAAACTTACATCAATACCAAGAGCATTTAGAGTTTTTACTATTTTTTTATTTTCAGAAGTTGGATATAGCCAATCACTTGTAAACGAAATGCATAAAACTTTTGATTTTGTATCTTTAAATGCTTCAATCAATGAGCCATTGCTATTTGCAGTAATATCAAAATAATCCATTGCTCTAGTGATATAAAGATAGCTATTTGCATCAAAACGATCAACAAACGAAATACCTTGATGTCTTAAGTAACTTTCAATCTGAAAATCAGCTTTAAATGAATAATCTAATTCTTTTTTATCTTGGAGATTTCTACCAAATTTTTGATGAAGTGACTCTTTAGAAAGATAAGATATGTGTGCCGCCATTCTTGCAACAGACAAACCTTTTGTTGGTTGATTATCTGTTTCATAATAGTTTCCAGATTGCCAATTTGGATCAGCCATTATTGATTGTCTAGCTAATTCATTAAGTGCAATATTTTGTGCTGAATGATTTACAGAAGTTGCTATTGGTATTGCAGAGTGAACATATTCAGGAAATTTTGACAGCCATTCAAGTACAAGCATTCCTCCCATAGATCCACCTGTAACACAGAATAGTTTTTCAATTGATAGATAATCAATTAATAACTTTTGTGCTTTTACCATATCAGAAATAGTAATAACAGGAAAATTGAGTCCAAATTCTTTTTGGGTGAGTGGATCAATTTCCTTTGGGCCTGTTGAACCCATACATCCTCCAATAATATTTGGACAGATTACAAAAAATTTATTTGTATCAATTGATTTATTAGGGCCTACTACATTTGACCACCAGCCTTCTTTTTTTGTAATTGGGTGCTGACTTGCAACATACTGATCTCCAGTTAGAGCATGGCAAATGAGGATTGCATTCGACTTTTGTTCATTCAAATTGCCATAAGTAGTATAGGCAATTTTTACGGGACCTAAGCTCTTGCCACAATCAAGAAGTAATGGCTTCTCTTTACTTGATAATTCAACTATTTTATTCTCTTCCATACACACTTAATCTTTAAACAAAAAAAAACCGCCCAACAACTAAGCTTGGCGGCAATTCACCTTTTTAGCTGTATTTCTAATGCGCCCGCAAGCTGTACTCAAATCGGCGCAAGTTATTTTTTACATTTTCCCTGAGATATGTCAATTTTGAAGATTAGCTATATTATTTTTTCAAAGATTTCCTTTAAATAATAGCAATATTCACATATCTATAACGGTATCATGAGCGTTACATTAAATAAGATTAAGACATATGAAGGTGGGAAATCTAATATTCCTGGAAAAAAAAATATAATTAAGCTTTCATCTAATGAGTCACCATTTGGTCCTTCAAGAAAAGTTTTAAAAGCAATTAAACAGGCATCAGGAAAAACAAATCGTTATCCAAACGCTGATAGTTTAGAATTAAAGAAAAATATTTGTAAGAGATACAAAGTTCCTACAAAGAATATATTTGTCGGAAACGGATCTGATGAAATTTTGGGACTTCTATGTCAGCTGTTTTTATCAAAAACTGATGAGGTAATAATTCCAAAACATAGTTTTTTAATGTACGAAATTTACGCATCTATTAATAATGCAAAAATAAAGTATTCAAACGTTAATGATTACTCTTTTATTGTTGATGATATAATTAAAAAAGTTACAAATAAAACTAAAATTATATTTATTGCGCAACCAAATAATCCTACGGGAATATATTTGGATAGAAAGAATTTAAGCAAACTATTAAAAAAAATCCCAAAAAGAATAATGGTTGTAATTGATGCAGCTTATTCAGAATTTATAAATAACGCAGACTATACTGATGGTTTAAACTTAGTGATGAAAAACAGAAATATTATAGTTACTCATACATTTTCAAAAATATATGGCCTAGCTAGTTTACGATTAGGTTGGTGTGCTGCACCTGAAAGAATAATTAATTTATTAGATAGAATAAGAGGTCCATTTAATGTTAATCAAATTGCCCAAGTTGCTGGGTCAGCAGCATTAAGTGATATCAATTATGAAAAAAAAGTAATTAGACATAATACAATTTGGCTAAAAAAGTTTAAAAGTGAATTAGCTAAACTTCCAGTGAAGGTTTATGATAGTCAAGCAAACTTTATATTTATTAAAGTAAGGAATGCAAAAAAACTTAATAAACATCTTTTATCTAATGGCATCATTGTTCGAACACTTGATAATTACGAAATTTTTGATTGTTTAAGAGTTTCAATTGGCACAACATTGGAAAATAAAAAATTTTTAAATCTAATAAAAAAATTTTTTGAAAATGAGTAAAAAAACAAAAAAATATCTATTTAATAAAGTTCTCATAATTGGAATTGGGTTAATCGGATCTTCAATTGCATTATCATTAAAGAAAAATGGTATCGCTAGGAATATAGTGGGCTTTTCAAAAACTGAGAAAACAAGAAAAATAGCCAAAAAAAAGCGTATTGTTGATGAGACAATTAATAGGATTTCAAATCGTATATCTGAAATGGATTTAATAATAATTTGTTCTCCACTTAGTACATATGAAAAAATATTTAATTTAATCGATCCTCATTTATCAAAAAAAACTATAGTTACTGACGTTGGATCTGCAAAGTCTCGTATCGTTAAGAATTTTCATTCATCTAAGGATAATAGAGTATTTGACTTTATACCAGCTCACCCCATTGCTGGAACAGAACAAAGTGGACCGAATGCTGGTTTTCACGAGTTATTTATTGATAGATGGTGTATCATCACACCTATTCCTGGAAACAAGAAAAGAAATATAAATATGGTCAAGAAGATGTGGAAATCAATGGGGTCAAATGTAGAAATTATGACACCAGAAAGACATGACCAAACGATGGCTATAACTTCTCATTTACCTCATTTAATAGCATACAATATAGTATCAACAGCAGCGGATATTGAAAATGTAACAAAAAGCGATGTAATAAAATATAGCGCTAGTGGGTTTAGAGATTTTACTAGAATCGCAGCATCGGATCCTACAATGTGGCGTGATGTTTTACTAAGCAACAAAGACTCGTTACTAGAAGTAATTTCAAGATTTTCTGAGGATTTAAGTATGCTACAAAAAGCGATAAGAGGGGAAGACGGTGAGACTCTTTATAAGCTATTTTCTAAAACGAGGAAGATTCGTAACAAAATAATTGATGCCGGCCAAGATGTAAGTACTCCAGATTTTGGAAGATCAAAGAAAAAATAATATCTCATTTAAATCAAATATATTCATAAATAGAAATATTACTTGATTGTCTTTTATATTAAAAGGTAAGTTAAAAATATCTTCATTTGTTTTTAAATCTTTAATCAAAAGATTTAAACTACCATTTAATACTTTATTATCTAGCTTAAGAGCACCCTTTATTTCAATACTCACATTTTGAGAATTTATAGTTTCTAGCCGAGCTGAATTTACTTTTGTATTTATATCAAAACGCTGAGGACTATTTTCATTTATTTTAATATGGACCTGATCCAGGTTTGCCAAAAACACTTCATTTCCTGAAATCTTTATATTATTAATAGCTGAATTAAGATTATGAAGATTATTTTGATCAACAAATATTACAGATAAAATTGAATTCATATCTATATCAAATACTACGTTATCCTTATTCACTAATATTGAAATTAAATTAGATTTTAGAGCAACTTTTGATAAATCAAATGGGTGTATCGAAAGTTGAATTGCTTTGCTCTCTATTAAAATAATATCATTTCTTGAATTTATAATTTCAAATTCATTAATGTTAGTTTGAATTTGTGTTGGAAAACCTGAGCTATTTATTGTTTTATAAGAAATGGAATCATTTTTAGCTAATTGAAGAAGTAAGTTATTTTTAAAAATATTTGATATTACAACCCAATATACGCCATATGATAAGAGAGAAATAAAAATCAATATTACAATTGTGCGAAAATTTAATATCCTCCCCATATTCATTTAGGAAATTCTCTTATTGCTTCCTCTAATAATAAATCTGATGCATCTTCAATTTTATTATAAATTTCCTTACTAAAAACTTCTGAACTTAATCCAGGTTGTATTGGCTTAAGAAATTCAATTATAATTTTTCCTGGATATCTTAAAAAACGTCTACGAGACCAATAATAACCAGCATTAATGGCAACAGGTAAACAAGGAATATTTAGTCCACTATAGAGTGCTGTTACTCCATATTTATATGGTTTTTTTTCACCAATATAAGTTCTTGTTCCCTCAGGAAAGATAAGCAAGGGCCTTGGATCTAAATCCATGCTCCTTTTTGCACTTTCAACCATTGCTTGAATATTTGTTTGTCCCTTGTTTCTATTAACATAAATAAAATTGGCTTTTTTGAAAACGAGGCCAACAATTGGAATAAGTAATAATTGTTTTTTTGCAATTACACTAGGGTGGTTTATTGCATCAAACATAAAACATGCCTCAGCTAGAGATTGATGTTTTGATGCAATTAAATATTTTCTATCTTTCGGAATATTCTCTATTCCTCTGTATTCTACTTCTAAGTTTACAATATATTTAAGATTAATTTTTAAGTGATAAGACTGAAAACTAATTATTTTAAAAGTAAAAATTCTTGGAAGGATAAATGTTATTGGTGCAATTATAATACAAATTATTAAAACAATATAAAAAACTATATTTGAAACTAGTGATCGAATAAAAATCATAATCCTATTAAAATACTAGAGCTTGTTCTGATATACTTAATATATTCTATTAATAATTTTTTTAACGATGTTTTTTTTAAATTATCATTTGCAGGTATAAAAAAAATCTGTTTATCTTTGAAAAACCTACTAAATTCAAGCTTTACTCTTGGTAAATGGTAAAATGATGAAACAATTACAATAGAATCTAATTTATTATTATGTATCCATATATAACTTTCTCTTGCATTCTCAAATGTATTTGTGGAGATCATATCGAGATCAATGCAGCAGTTAAATAGAATTTCAGAGTCGGGAAACTCAGCAATTATTGATTTTTTATTAATTTGTTTATTAACCCCAGAGATTAATAGCTTATTAACAATATTATCTCTAAGTAATGAGATGCCCTTCTGTATTCTATATTGATCACCTGTTAAAACAATTGCAGCAGTATATTCTTCATTTTTTAGATTTGTATCTGAATGTGAATATATTTGATACAAATAGTAAGTAAAATAGAAAGAAAATATTAGAATTAATAAAACTATTGCTATTATAATTCTTTTATTTTTAATTTTGTCTAGCATCATATATTTATTTGTTTATTCTATAAGTTTATAAACAATTTATCTTTAAAATATAAATGATTCTTTCTTGTTCCTCATGCGGTGCCAAATATTTAGTCGATATTCATCAAATAAAATATGGTAGACATGTAAAATGTTTTAGGTGTGGACATGTCTGGTATCATGAAAATAAAGATTATGACCCTTCAATTGATGATCAAATTCAATCTAATAATAAAAAGTCTTCCCAAACAAAAATTGATGATGACTCAAATTTACCTGTTATTTATAGGAAGAAAAAAACAGTTCCATTACCATTTATATTATTACTTTTTTTAGTAATTTTTTATTTGCTTTATATGATGCCTGAAAATCTATCAGATATAAACTCTGATAGATTTACTAAAGATCTTAATAATTTAATAGATGCATTTGTTAGAAAAATTTACTATTATTTTACAATATAAAAAATTTATTCAGATATCAATTCTTCTAAATTTTGCCTTTTACGAATAGTGAAAAATTTATTTTTATTAACTAGAACTTCAGCAATATTTGGTCTTATATTGTAGTTTGATGACATTGAAGATCCATAAGCTCCTGTATTTGATATTGCGATAAGATCACCTTCATTAATATTTTGAAATGTATCAAGTGTCAAAAATTTGTCACTCGTTTCACAAATTGGACCTACAAACTCTATAACTTTATTTTTTTTTACATCACTCTGTAAAATTGGGAGTATTTCATGAGTTGCGCCATATAAAGCGGGTCTCATGAAATCATTCATACCTGCATCAATCACTACAAATATCTTATCTTCAGTTTCTTTTATATATAAAATCTTTGATACTAATATCGAAGTATTTCCAATAATTGTTCTTCCCGGTTCAAAAATTATTGTCCTACCCTTTTTTGCAAAATAGGAATTTATAAGACCAAAATATTTTTTAAATTGAAATTTTTCATTTTCATCAATACCAATTCCACCACCTACATCGATTGTTTTTATAGTAAATCCATTACTCTCAACTTCTTTAATTAATTGATTAGTAATTTTACAGGCTTCCTCGAACGGTTCTAATTTCGTAATCTGACTTCCAATATGAAATGCAAGACCTTTAAAATTTATATTTTCAAAAAGATTTGATTGGATAAACAATTCTTTTGCATCTTTAATCGGGACTCCAAACTTATTTTCAATTGAACCTGTTGTAATTTTTGAATGTGTATCAGGCCTTACATCTGGATTAATTCTAATTCCAATGTCTTGCTTAATATTTAAGTTTCCAGAAATTTCATTTATTTTTTTTATTTCACTAATTGACTCAGCATTTATTTGAAAACAGTTATTCTTGATTGCAAACTCTATCTCACTCTCTGTTTTGCCTACCCCTGAAAAAACAATATTTTTTGCTGAAATTCCAGCTCGAAGTGCTTTTTGCAATTCTCCTATTGAAACAACATCTGCCCCCAATCCTTCTTCAGCTATTATCTTAAGGATTTCAAGATTTGAATTCGCTTTTAGAGCAAAACAAATTTTAGAATTCGTATTTTTAAGATTTTCTTTATATTTATTAATATTATCTCTTAGACTTTTGAGGCTATAACAATAAAACGGAGTTTTAATTTCATTGGTGATGGATTCAATCTCAAGATCTTCGCACAATAGATTCTCGCCTTGGTATTTATAGTGACTCATAATTATTATGAATAAAAAGTATTTTTCACATGGAGTAGGGCAGAATCAGACCCATCAGTCGGAAACTCTAATGACCCTTTTTTACCACACGAAAGTATAGTTGATAGTAATAATGCAATTATTATGACTCTTGTCATTTTAATATTTCTTTTTTAGCGAGCCTTATCATTTTTTTTACCTCTGATCTTGAGGTTCCTCCAAAGCTTTTTTTATTATCAACAGATGATTGTAAACTGATTGCATTATACACCGTTTTGTTAATATTTTTGTCAAATTCTTGATAATCAGACAAATTTAATTTGTCTAGTTTTACTCCTTTTTTTTCAGCAAAGTTTACGATTTTTGCTGATAGGCCATGAGATTTTCTAAAAGAGTAATTAAGATTTTTTACAAGCCAATCAGCTAATTCTGTAGCATTGGAGTAGCTTGATCTTAAAGCATTTTCCATATTTTTTTTATTAGTTTTAAGTCCCTTAATGACATCAATCATGCAATCAATAGACAGCTTTAAATTTGTACTTGTGCTTGTCAAAAGATTTTTATCTTCTTGTAAATCTTTTGAGTATGTAAGCGGTAGTCCTTTCATTACGTTTTGTATAGCTGATAAATTACTTATAATAATCGATGCTTTTGCTCTTA
>CACPLH010000025.1:0-8486 GCA_902634765.1 uncultured Pelagibacteraceae bacterium | reverse complement strand
GAAAAAATATTAACTAGTAAATTTTTCTTACATATAGTTAATCAGAAACACTTTATTATTGACTCATACCCAATAGGTAGTAATCCACTCAAATATTTATTACTTGAGAATCTGGATCTACAGAAGCATTTTGATCTTGTATTTGCTGAAACAAAAGATGAATTTTCAATCAACCTATCTCAAAAAAATGGGAAAAATAATTTAGAAGAAATTACCCTTTATTTTAACAGAGACTCGCTAGAATTAGAAAAATGGGACATATTTAACGAATTTGGAGAAAAAACATCTTTAGAGTTTACAAATATCATAAAAAATATATCTATAAGCGCAGATAAATTCGTTATTCATTACAACAATACTGATGAATAACAGGCAGGTGAAACCTAAATAAATTAATCAATTATATGTCCGTTAGTTCAAATGATGAGCTCAAGCAATGGCTTGAGTCAAATAACATTACTGAAGTGGAATGTATTTTCCCTGATATGGCTGGATCTTCAAAAGGAAAGATATTGCCAGTCAATCGCTTTGTCAAATCTGTTGAAGATCAAGGTCTCAAATTAGCTGATTCTGTTCTTGGCCAGACTGTATCTGGGTCTTGGATTCATGAAAGTGAAGTTATTGATTATGTAGAAGAAGACGTAATCATGATACCTGATTTGTCGACAATTAGAAAGATACCCTGGAATAAGGAGCCAACTGCACAAATAATTTGCGACCTTTATTATAATTCTGTTTCGCCATCTGATATTGCTCCACGTCAGATTTTAAAAAATATGATTAAAACTCTAGCAGAAGAAAACATGGAAGCAATTGTTGCTCCAGAATTGGAGTTTTATTTATGTGAACAAAATTTAGATCCTGATCTACCACTCAAAACTCCAGTTGGTAAATCAGGAAGAAGAGAAATGTCGAGTCAGGCTTTTGGAGTAGATGCGGTAAATGAGTTTGATAAAATAACTGATGATATTTACGACTATTGTGAGTCTCTTGGCATTGGAGTTGATACTCTAGTACATGAAAGTGGTCCAGCTCAAATAGAAATTAATTTAAATCATGGCGATCCGTTACATCTAGCTGATCAAGCTTTTATGTTTAAACGAGCTGTTAGACAAGTTGCCCTTAAACATGGAGTGCATGCAACATTCATGGCTAAACCATATTCTGGCCAACCAGGAAGTTCCATGCATATTCACCAAAATTTAATATCTACAAAAACTAAAGAAAATCTTTTTAGTGATCAAGAGGGAAATAACACTGATTTATTTTTAAATTATATTGGTGGCCTCCAACAATACCTCCCAGATGCAATGTTATTTTTTGCTCCGTATGTAAATTCATATAGACGTTTTGTTATTGACGCTTCTGCTCCTATCAATACTCACTGGGGGCTCGAAAATAGAACTGTGGGCTTTAGGGTTCCATCATCTAAAGGAGACACACGAAGAGTTGAAAATAGAATTCCTGGTTCAGACACTAACCCCTACTTAGCAATTGCTGCTTCAATAGCATGCGGTTATTTAGGGATTAAAGAAGAAATTGAACCTGAAAAACCGATTGTAGGAAGTGCATTTGAAAGAAGGCACAATATTCCTAAATACTTACCTGATGCTCTAAAAAGATTGAAAATCAGTGATACTTTATCCGATATTCTTGGTAAAGAATTTATTACCTTATACACTGAACTTAAACAAACAGAACATGATGCATACCAAAAAGTTATAAGTGCTTGGGAAAGAGAACATTTACTACTAAATGTATAAATTTTTTCAAAGTAGGGCTTTATTTAAAAAATAACCATTCTCTTCATGTTTTAGAATATTCTTCACTTCTAATTTTTTTTCAAGCTTTTTTCGCAAGGAATAAATATGAGTTTCTAATGTATGCGTATCGATACCTTCATTATATTTCCATATATTTTTTAAAAGTACTTTTTTACTTACACTAGATTTACTTTCTAGAAGAAAATAAAATATTTCATTTTCTTTTTCAGTAAGAATTAATGATATTTTATCATTGAAAATTCTTCGAGAAGACTCATCATAGCTCAGTGTATTAAAAGATAATATTTTGTTTTGTTTATTTAAATCTTGCCGTAAATCATTAATGATATAATTAATAAAATCTGTAAATTTTATTGGTAAATCATAATAGATGATTTCAATGTTAGTTTTGAAATTAGTTGGACTACTGGAAATTAGGAAAATTTTTCTAATTTTTAATGAGATGTCTGTATCAATTAATTGAGTAATTGACTCATCATCACTGATAAAATAATTAGGCAAACCTCTTTTAGAATCTAATAATTCAAATAATATAAATTCAATATCTTTTATCTCTGCATTCAGAGCCTCAACTAATTCATTAAATATTTTCTTTAAAACTGAATTTTGCAGTTTAATACCAATAATTTTTTCGCATTTTTTTGACATATAAATTATATTATAATGAATGTGCATAAGAGTAAAAAAAAATTATTTAACATTTAGAGGTTATCAATTCCAGTGTTCGATTGGTAAATCTGGTTTTTCAAAAAATAAGAAAGAAGGAGATGGATTTACCCCAGTTGGTACTTTTCACATCGAAAGAATTTATTATAGAGCAGATAAGATATCAAATTTAGATACCAAAATTAAAAAGGTAAAAATTAATGAATGGGATGGATGGTGTGATGATCCCAGACAGAAAGAGTACAATCAATTAATTGAATTTCCTTTTAATTTTAGTGCGGAAAAACTTTATCGAGAAGATTCATTATATAACGTAGTTTGTGTTTTAAATTATAACACTAATCCAATTACACCTGGTCTCGGAAGTGCAATTTTTATCCATGTTGCAAAAGATGGTTACAAACCGACTGAGGGATGCGTTGCGCTTAAACAAAAAGATCTGATATTTCTTCTAAATCGCATTGATAATAAAACGAAAATAATTTTAGGTGATTAAATTCGTTTACCAAAGATTGATGAGCCGACGCGTATGTGAGTAGCTCCAGACTCTAACGCAGATAAATAATCACCGCTCATACCCATGCTTAATTTTTCAACTTCATTTGAGTGGGATAGAGCTTTCAGATGATCAAAATATTTCTTTGGATCTTTACCTTCTGGGGGTAAACACATTAAACCTTCAAAAGACACATGATATTTTTTTATTGATATTTCTATAAAGTCTTTTACGTCATTAGGATGAATTCCACTTTTCTGACTTTCTAATCCAATATTTACTTGAAGAAAAAGCTTGGGAAGATTCATACCTTGAGATTTTAATTCAGAAATTAATTTAACAATCTTTTCTCTATCAATAGAATGAATAACATCACACAATTCACATATTTTTTTAACTTTACGACTTTGTATAGAGCCTATGAAATTTAAATTAACATCGGGATAGTTTTCTCTAATTGTTGGCCATTTTGACTCAATTTCTTGTATTTGGTTTTCACCAAATGAGCGGTGACCACATTCTAACAATTCAATGATCTTTTCTTTTGATTGCTTTTTGCTAACAGCAATGAGTTCAATATCTGAGCGATTTCTTGAAATGGAAGATAATTTTTTATCAATTGCGGCTTGAACGCGATAATACTGATTAGCAATAGACATTTAAGTAGTATATAAAAAAACTCCCCAAGTTAAAGAACTTGAGGAGTTTAAATTTCTTCAAGTATTAAGACTTATAATTAGAAGCCAGTACCAAAAGTAATTGTGTAGTCATCAGACTCTGTGCCATCACCGTTATCAGTGTTAACATAGTCAACTACCCAGAACGCACCGCCTAGGTCACCACTTACGTGGATACCAGTAGCGTCAGTATCAGCTCCAGTGTTGTCAGCAGATGCAGATGTTACTCCAATTCCTAGACCACCCATAGATGTAGATGCTCCGATTTGAGTCATAGTATCTGTACCACTATCGTAATGTCCCCAACCTAGGTTGAAGCCACCAACAGAGTAACCAACAGACATGAAGTCACTATCTTTTGTAGCTGCTGTATCAAAGTCAGATGTTCCAGCTTTAATAGTAGCACCAGCAATAGTAGTTGAAGCAGCCAAAGACATTACTCTGTTACCACCAGCACCCATTGTTGCTTTAATGTTTACTCCAGCAGCAGATGTTGAAACACCGAATCCGTTTCCAGAAGCAGAATCACCATCATTATATGCAGAAGTAGAATTTAAAATTCTTCCACCGTTACTGTATCTTCCAGCACCAGGAGTACCGTCCATGTCATCTGCAGCAGAAGAGAAATCACTTCCAGTATAGAATGAACCTAGCTCAGAGCTCACTGTTAAAAGATATAAAGTTCCGCTTGGAGTAATGTCAGCGTTAGCAGCCATTCCCATGCCGTTATCTAAAGTTGTAGTGTAGTCAACGTTGATAGTACTTGAAGTACTTGTGTTGCTTACACCAGTAGTTCCGTCACCAGAGTTAATTTGTCTAGCTAATGCACCACCTAAAGATAGGTCAGCATAAGCAGCACTGGCAGACATAACTGTTGCAACCGCAGTTGCAGTTATTAGTGTTTTTTTCATAAAAATTTTCCTTTTATAAATTAACGTTAATTATTCAGCATTAGCACTGAATAGGCCAATATTCCCGATTTATCTTCTAACCTCAAGGCTAAAAACATGAAAACAACATTTTTTTTTAATATGTGTTATTTTTATCACACTTAAAAATTGTTGAATTTTGGTGGATTTTTCTATACTAGTAAAGACATGTCCACAAATTTAATCACAATTACTAAAATTGCCATTTTTTCATTAATTTTGACAAATTGTGGTGTTTTGGGACAATCAGAAGATCCTCTAAATAAAGATCAAGACATAAGATCTAAACATGGAGATCAGGTTTATAATACAATTAAAAAAAGTAGGAATAGCTCACCTCTAAGCAATATTTTTAGTAACTCATCCTCTCAATTTAAAGAAAATATTATATGGAACGTAGCCTTAGAGAAAATATCTTTCATGCCGATTCAATCCTCTGACCAACAATCAGGCGTAATAACTACTGAATGGTTTCAAGCGGGAGATGATTTAAATAATAGAATAAAGTTAGTTGTTTATGTCAAAAGTGATGTTATTGAGGACTCATCGGTCGAAGTTAGAGTATTTAAAGAAGTTTTTGATGGTGACAAGTGGAATACAGCAAAACAAAATGCTGAGTTAGCGGAAAAGATTAAAAAGTCTATTTTGGATTCAGCACAAGAACTATACATTGCAAATGAAATGTCATAGATAGAAAATACCTTTAAAATAATTATCTATATAAATCGTGGTTGAAAAATTTAATTCAAAAGTCATTGAAAAAAAATGGCAAAGTAAGTGGTCTGAGTCAAATTCATTTGTAGCAAAAAAAGATCTATCAAAAGAAAAATTTTATATCCTAGAAATGTTTCCTTATCCATCGGGAAAAATCCATATGGGCCATGTCCGTAACTATACACTAGGAGATGTTATAGCACGGTACAAAAGAGGAAGAGGTTTCAATGTACTTCATCCAATGGGATGGGATGCTTTTGGTATGCCAGCTGAAAATGCTGCTATGCAAAATAATATTCATCCTGCCGAATGGACTTACAGCAATATTGAAACTATGAAGTCTCAATTGAAGTTGATGGGATTATCAATTGATTGGTCTCGTGAATTTGCAACATGTGATAAAGATTATTATCATCATCAGCAAAAGTTATTCAAAAAACTTTTTAAGAATAATCTTGTTTATAAAAAAAAGTCATTCGTAAACTGGGATCCAGTAGATAATACAGTTCTTGCAAACGAACAAGTTATCGATGGTAAAGGGTGGCGATCTGGAGCTGAAGTTGAACAAAAAGAGCTTTCACAATGGTTTTTTAAAATAAAAGATTATGCCGATCAGTTATTAAATGATTTAGATCATTTAAATCATTGGCCAGATAAAGTGAAATTGATGCAAAAAAATTGGATCGGTAAATCCGAAGGATGTTATTTACGTTTTGATATTTTAGATAAAACCCATAAAAAAATTGATCAGCAACTAGAAATATTTACGACAAGACCTGATACTATTTTTGGTGCATCATTTTGTGCAATTTCACCCATGCATCCTCTTGCACAAAAAATATCAGAAACAGATAAGATTATTCAGAAATTCATTAATGAGCAAAGCTCGTCCGCAGTTAATGAAGAGTCAGTTGCAAGAACAGAGAAAGAAGGTATCAGAACTAATTTAAGTGTTAAGCATCCTTTTATAAAAGATAAGTTTTTACCTATTTATATAGCTAACTTTATCCTAATGGACTATGGAACTGGGGCAATCTATGGTGTTCCCGCGCATGATCAAAGAGATTTTGAGTTTGCAAAAAAATATGATCTTGAGATTATTCAAGTAATTAAAAATAAAGATGGAAAAGATAATATAGATTTAGTTGAAGCTTATACAGAAGATGGTGAAGTAATCAATTCAGATTTCTTAAATGGTCTTTCTATTGAAGAAGCGAAAAAAACTATCATTTCAAAATTAGAGGAATTAAAGATAGGCAGCAAACAAGTTAATTATCGTCTAAGAGATTGGGGAATCTCACGTCAACGATACTGGGGATGTCCTATACCAATTATATATAGAGAAGATGGAGAAGTGATTCCAGTACCAGACGATGAATTACCAGTAAGTTTACCAGATGATATTGATTTTGACTCACCTGGTAATCCACTTGAAAAACATCCAACATGGAAACATACAACTTGTCCTGAAACAGGAATGAAAGCTGTGAGAGAGACAGATACTCTCGATACATTTGTAGATTCTTCATGGTATTTTATGAAGTATTGTTCAGAAAATATTCAAAATCATTCTTTTGATGATGAAGATTTAAATTATTGGATGCCCGTTGATCAGTATGTTGGTGGTGTTGAACATGCGATTCTTCATCTTTTATATTCTCGATTTTTCAGTAAGGCACTAAGTGATTCTGGTGTTGGTAGTTTTAATGAGCCTTTTGAAGGCTTGTTTACACAAGGCATGGTGTGTCATGAAACGTATAAAACAAAAAAAGGAGAATGGATATTACCTAGTGATACATACGAAAAAAATAATAAATTTTTTAGATTAGAAACAAATGAACTTCTAACCAAAGGACCATCGGAGTCAATGTCAAAATCAAAAAAAAATGTGGTTGATCCTGAAGCCATCATAAATACTTATGGTGCCGACACTGCAAGATGGTTCATGTTATCTGATAGCCCTCCAGGTAGAGATATCAACTGGAGTGAGTCAGGTATTAAGGGAGCTTGGAAATTCATCAATAAAATTTGGAGTCTTATAAATGAAAATAAAGAAATATTCCAAATATCAATCAATGGTAATGAAGTAGAAACAGAAAACTACATCAATCTAAAAAAAATGACCCATAAAAATTTAAAAGATATAACTAAGAGTATTGAGTCTTTTCAAATGAATGTTGCTGTTGCAAAAATATACGAAATGACAAATTTTTTAACTACTTTTAAAGCTAAAAATAATCTTGAAAGAAGTGCTTTGAAGGAAAGTATTAAAATTTTAATTCGTGTTCTTGAGCCAATGACGCCTCATCTTGCAGAAGAATGTTGGTCAATCATTGGTCATGATAGTATATTGAGTGGTCAAAAGTGGCCAGAATTCGATAAAAATTATGTAATTGATGAATTTGCTTCTGTAGTAATTCAAGTAAATGGTAAGAAAAGAGCTGTGATTAAAATTGAGAATAATGCAGAACAGGAAGAGATTTTAGAGCAACTCAAGATAATAAAAAATACTCAAATACCTGATGACTTGTCAAAAATTAGAAAAATTATATTTGTAAAAAATAAAATACTTAACCTTGTACTATAAGTCATGAATAGAAAAGAAAGAAGAAAACAAAAAAAAAATTCATCTCAAAATCAAGTAAGTAATAATTTACTGGAAGCAATTCAGCTACATACTAATAAAGATTTTAAGAATGCAGAAAACTTATATCTTGAGATTATCAAAAATGACAAAACAAATTATCAAGCATTAAGACACTTGGGTATTTTATATAATGATACCAAGAAATATGATAAGGCAATACAATATTTAACTAATGCAATTGAAATTGCTCCATCAATTCCAGATGCTCATAATAATTTAGGCTTGGTTTATTTTGTAAGTGATAATTTGGTATCAGCAAAAAAATCATTTGAAAAAAGCTTTCTTCTAAACAATAACTATTTACCAGCCCTAAATAATTTAACACGAGTATACTTTAGCTTAAATGAAAGTGAAAGATGTTTGCAATCTGCAATGACTGCTATTGAGTTGGGTCCCAATGAATATATTTGCAGACTCAATCATGCACTAGCACTTTCTATAAATGGAAAAATTGAAGAAGGAATAAAAATTTTGGAAAAACTAAAAAATGAAAATAAAACTGACGATTTATTTAATCAGTTAGCATTAATGTATGAGGTAAGTGGTAATATAGAAAAATCAAATCAGTATTTA
>CACPLH010000024.1:0-9447 GCA_902634765.1 uncultured Pelagibacteraceae bacterium | reverse complement strand
TGAGGGTTGATCAGGAAATGCTGCATTTGATACACTTCCCTCTCCATAATCTTTTGTTTTAGTCCATGTACCGTTTCTCATCCATTCTACAACAGAGTCAGGCTGTTTTAAACATAAGTCTGATCCAATACCAACTTGTGTTACTCCCATAATCTCTGCCGTTTGAGCCACCATTGAACAAAAACTATCAAGAGTACAATTAGTACCATTAAGGAGATGATGAGGATATAAAGATAATCCTAGCATTCCACCTGATGCGCCAAGCTCTTTTAAAAGTTCGCTTGATTTATTTCGACGAGCAGAATGCCAAAAAGCTGGATTTGCATGAGTAATAGCAATTGGTTTTTCAGATAATTCTATTGCATCAAATGTAGATCTCTCAGCAGAATGAGACATATCAACTACCACACCAACTCTGTTCATTTCTTTAATCACTTCCTTACCCATGCGAGTAACTCCACTGTCATTTTTTTCATAACATCCAGTGGCTAAAAGTGACTGGTTATTGTAAGTGAGTTGCATAAATACAGCTCCGAGCCTATGGACCTCTTCGACTAAATATATATCATCTTCAATTGGAGAGCAGTTTTGAAAACCAAAAAAAATGGCTGTTTTATTTTCTTCTTTAGCTTTTTCAATATCTTTAAATGTTTTTCCATGAAAAATTAAATCTTGATACTGATCAAAATATTGGTTCCAATCAGCAATATTTTTCTGAAGTTCATTAAAGTCCTCATGATAAGCTATAGTAACATGAACAGCATCTAGCCCAGCATCCCTATTTATTTTAAAAATTTCCTCAGACCAATTGCAGTACTGTAAGTTATCGATCTTGAAGTTCAAATTTTGATTCATGATGTATTTATATTATTTATTTCAATGAGATAAACCAATTATTTTGTGATAAATAAGGCTCTTTTCCTAATTAAGAAATATAAAAAATTTATTTTTTTATCTTAGTTGTTGAGTCTGGACGTGTATATAATTTTCAGCTACCATTTCTTAACAATTTAGGATTTTGTTCAAAAAATATCTTATTCCTTAGGAGGAAAAATGACTGATTTAGAAGTGCACGTTAATCAACCTGGTCGCGATAAGCTAGTAAAAGCAGTTCGAGAAAAAATAAATGAATTAGGGATTACTTATATTTATTATCAATTCATTTCAGTAACAGGTCGAATAGTTGGGAAAGGAATTCCAGCAGCCCATTGGGAACGAACTGCAGAAAAAGGTTTTCAACTTGTATATGGTTCAACAGCCAATTTATTTATTGATAGACACGGCGATTATATTGGATATGGACCGGAGGCGATGGAATTAGTGGGCATTCCTGATCCAGAAACATTTGCACAACTTCCTTGGGATAAGAGAGTGGCAAGAGTTTATTGTACTTGTTTTAGAAACAGAGAAGAAAGAGAAAACCCAGGTGGCCATTTAACTGCCGATTGTCGAGGAAATCTGCGCATCCATCACAATGAATTTAAAAAGAAACATGGAGGCATGCAATTAAGAGTGGGAACGGAGCCTGAAATGATGTGGTTGAAAAGAGATGAGAAGGGTGCTCCAACTGGAGAAGGTTTCTCCAAACCTTTTTGCTACCATATTGATCAATTCGAGTCTTTGAGACCTGTATTCATGAAGGTAATTGAGTATTCAAATGCTATGGGACTTGACATGATTCAAGGTGACCATGAAGATGCCCCCGGTCAACTTGAATTAAATTGGATGTTTGATGACGTACTAAGAAATGCAGATCGTCTATCAACCTACAGACAAATATGTGCCCAAGTTGCACGTGAGCATAACTTGATAGCTTGTTTTATGACTAAGCCATTCATGGGTGTATCTGCAAGTGGATGTCATACAAACATGTCTTTGTGGACGGGCGGCGAGGATAAGGTTAATAAACTTGGCCACAAATCAATTCCTGGTGCTGATGATGTATTTACGTATATTGAAGGTGGTGAGAACTTATTTATGCCTGATACTGATGATCAGCAATTACCAGGAAAAGTAGGCTTACAAGCAATTGGGGGAGTTATGAAACACCTTGGTGCTCTAACTGCCATTGGTTCTTCAACAGTAAATTCATATAGGCGTTTATGGGATCAAGGATTTTGGGCTCCAGTTTATGCTGATTGGGGTTATCAGAATAGAACATGTGGATTAAGAGTTTCTGCTCCAGGAAGATTTGAGTATCGTTCAGTTGACTCTATGCATAATCCTTATTTGATGGGTTCAGGCTTACTGGCTGCTTTTGATGATGGTATTACAAATGACATTGATCCAGGAAAACCTGAAAGTACAAATATGTATGAGGCTGTAGCTGCTGGAAAAGATGTTAAAAAACTTCCATTAAGTCTCGGAGAAGCTTTAGATCAATTAGATGAAGATGAAACAATAAAAGGATCAATGCCTGATGAGATGTACAAAGTCTTTAAACATTATAAAAGAGATGAATGGGAAAAGTTTTTAGGAGCGACCACACAGTGGGATCTTGATACTTACCTCGATTGTCTTCCATAAACTTTTAAAAGGAAAAAACAAATGTGTGGAATAGCAGGTCTAATTCATAAGAACAAAACTGTAAATATTGGCAAAGAACTTGAAGATATGCTTCAAGCATTAAAACATAGAGGTCCAGACTCAACAGGATTTGCTCTCTATGGAGAAGGTGAGAACAATAGTTACATTATGCGATTTAAGGTTGGTGAAAATGTAAAAGAAGGAAGCTCTGCTTCAAATGAAGGAGATGAGGTTTACGATGCCCGAAAGGCTCAGGTAGATAAATATTTGGGTGAATTAGGAGCAGAGGTCGTTAGTGAAGATCAAATTACACCTTACTCTTTCAAATATATTATTAATTACGACAAAGATTTGATGGAATTTTCAAAAAAAATTGAAAGTGTCGAAATGACTGAAATTCTGTCAATTGGAAAAAGTCTTGAGTTGGTAAAAGATATTGGTGATGCACGTGTGGTATCTAAACAATATGGATTAGACAAAATACGAGGTACTCATGCAATAGGTCATACTAGAATGGCTACAGAGTCTGGGGTTGACATTAGATCAGCACACCCATTCTGGGGTTATCCGTTTAGTGATGTCTCCGTTGTTCATAATGGGCAATTAACTAATTATTGGAATAATAGACGTGCCCTTGAAAATAAAGGCATGAGGTTTATGTCACAATGTGACTCAGAATTAATTGCGGTTTATCTGGCTGAAAAAATGAGGAAGGGAATATCGTTAGAAGATGGTATGCGAGACTCTTTATCAGAGTTAGATGGTGTATTTACTTATCTTGTCGCTACAAATGACTCTCTTGGAATGGCGAAAGATACAATGGCAGCAAAACCGATGGTTCTATATGAGTCTGATGATTTGGTAGCTTTAGGTTCAGAAGAAATTGCAATTAGAACTTTGTTACCTCAAGAAATTGATACTCATGATCCTTACGATGGAGAGGTAAAAGTATGGCAAATATAAACGATAGTAAAGACTCAAAATCCCATTCTATGGGCCTTCATTCGGAGGCTCTTAAAGGAAGGACACAACAAGTTTTTTTTAATCCTGAGGAAGATGAAAACTATTACTACTATGGCGCGTATGATGTGGATTTTAATAAAAGAATTGAAATTGATGCTACTGAATTAAGCTGTAAAGATCTTAATGATAAAATTAAGAATGCAATGAGTGATGGTTATGGCACAGTAGTTGTAAAAAATCCTCAAGGTAAACATAGCTTAGGAGTTGGAATTCTTAATAAACTTAATTTAATTTTTGAGGGTTCTTTAGGATACTTTGGTGTTGGAAGTATTGACGGTCCGATTGTAAGAATTTCAGGAAGAGTTGGTTGGTCATGTGCTGAAAATATGATGGCAGGAAAAGTTGTCATTGAAAAAAATGCTGGATCTTGTTTTGGTGCGGCCATCAGAGGTGGTGATTTAATTTGCAAAGGAAGCGTAGGGGCAAGGACTGGTATTGATATGAAAGGTGGCACAATCATTATTGGTGGAGACGCTGGGGCCTTCACTGGCTTTATGATGCAAAGAGGTAGAATGGTTATATTGGGTAATGTTGGTGAAAACTTAGGAGACTCAATGTATGACGGAACCATATATGTTGGTGGTAGTATAAAGTCTCTTGGCAGTGATGCGATAGAGTCAGAGTTAACAGAGTTAGATAAGTCTTGGTTAAAAAGAAAGTTAAAAGTTGCTGAGATTGGATCTGATTTCGACATATCAAAAATGAAAAAAATTGTGGCTGGTAAAAAACTTTGGAACTATGATGCTCTGGAGCCAGCAGAAAGAAAGGGAGCAATTTAAATATGGCAAAAAGAAAAGCAAACGGAAAAGCAAACGCAAAAGCTAACGGAAAAGTTAATGGAGTAGATAAAAGAAACAAGAGCCTTCTTGGTCAAAATGCAATTTTTACTCCAGAAGTAATTGATGATATTCATATTAAAGCTGAATTAGGTCGATACAGAATGAGAGGTATGGCCTTAATGAAGAAGATTCCTACTTTTGATGACTTAGTTTTTCTTCCAGGAACTTTGACGCGATTCGTGATAGAGGGCTATAGGGAAAAGTGTGAAACAAAAACAATTATCGGACCTAATTGTAAAAACCCTATTGAGTTAGACATTCCAGTCTACATTACGGGAATGAGTTTTGGTGCACTATCTTATGAAGCCAAAACTGCTCTTGCGAGAGGTGCTACAATGGCTGGTAGCGCTACTTGTTCTGGTGAAGGTGGAATGATTCCAGATGAGAGAAGATACTCTGAAAAGTGGTTTTATCAGTGTATTCAGTCAAGATATGGCTTTAACCCTCATCATGCTCAGCTTGCAGATGGCATTGAGGTATTTATTGGGCAGGGTCAAAAGGTTGGAATGGGAGGTCACTTGATGGGTCAAAAAGTTACAGATCAAGTTGCTGAAATGAGATCTCTTCCATCAGGAATTGATCAGAGGTCTCCAGCTAGGCACCCAGACTGGCTTGGACCAGATGATTTAGCTCTAAAAGTTGAAGAACTTCGAGAACTAACTGATAACCAGGTTCCAATTCAGTTAAAACTTGGCGCAGCAAAAGTTTATGATGATGTCCGTATGGCAGCAAAGTGTAATCCTGATTCAATTTATCTAGATGGAATGGAAGGATCCACAGGTGCCGGTCCACATATTGCTGCTGCAAATACTGGTATACCAGGTATCGCAGCAATAAGAGAAGCAAGAAGAGCTCTTGATGATGTTGGAAAATCTGGCGACGTAACTTTGATTTATGCTGGTGGTGTAAGAGATGGAGCAGATTTAGCCAAAGCTTTAGCATTAGGAGCCGATGCAATTGCAATTGGAACAGGAGCTATGATAGCGCTGAACTGTAATAAAGAAATCCCTGGATCAGATTTTGAGAAGGAAATGGGAGTACCTGCTGGTCATTGCTATCATTGTCATACGGGTAGATGCCCTGTAGGTGTGGCAACTCAAGATCCAAAATTAAGGAAACGATTGAACCCTGATGATGCAGCATTAAGAGTTTATAACTATTTGCATACAATGACTCTAGAATGTCAGCTCTTAGCAAGAGCTTGTGGTAAAACAAATATACATTCCCTTGAGCCAGAAGATATGGCTGCATTAACGATGGAGGCTTCAGCGCTTGCAAAAGTACCATTAAGTGGAACAAACCATACAGTGGGTGTTGATGATTTCCATAGAATCTAATTTGAGTAAAAATTATGAAAAAAGTAAAGAAGGCTAAAAGAGTTTTAAAAACCAAAAAGAAGCCTGCAACCAAGAAAAGAGTAAATGCTTCAGGAAAACAAACTACACGTGAAAAGATGATCGGTCAGCACATAGGATATCGTTATGATGTCAACCTTTTGCCTGACTATAAAAGAATAACACCATTTTTAAAAAAATATATTGATCTAATGGGCTGGGATGATTTAAATTGGCTAGAAGATGTTCATATGGGTTATGAAGAGGGCCGGCCAGCAGTGTTTGATCGAAATGCAAACGGTTGGGTTACGATTCCAAAGAAAATAAAACTTCCAAAAGATCAGCAGGACAGAGATATGATAGCTCGAGAATTGCTTGTTAAATTTCAGATGTCACCAAAGCATCCTTTGGTCGATCTAAAAAAAGCATACAAAAAAGCTCGATAAATTACTGATAATAATTAGTTATTTTAAGAATCATTAGAATCAATATGTTATCTGATTTTTTCATAACTCATTGATTTTATTAGATTCTACCTTATTGAGTGGCTAACTAATAACAATAAACTTTGTTTTAAGATTAATTTTTATTTGAGGGGAAAAATATGGAAGATCAATTAGGTGCTCTTACCACGATCTTTACAGAAATGTATTACTGGTTAACAGTAGTTCTCATGTTCCTGATACATGTCGGGTTCTGTATGTACGAAGTAGGGGTCTCAAGATACAAACACCATCAACATACTTTGATGAAAAATACAATGTTGATACCACTTGTGACTATCACTTGGTATTTCTTCGGTTGGTGGATTTATTCAGCATTTGTTAATGGACCTTATATGGCCGAGTCTATAATGGATGGAAATTCTGGATTACAACTTGGTGGCGGTTTTGGCGCCAATGATATGGCAAACCCGATTAGCTCTATTATGGCAGTTAATTTAGGAGATCATATTAATGGTGTTTTTTGGGCAGCCTTCCTATTATTTTCATGGACAGCAGCGTCTATTGTTTCAGGAGCAGTCATTGAAAGAATTCGAATCAGTGCTTTTGGAATTTTAGCAATTGCGATTGGTTCTGTTTTTTGGACGATTGATGCTTCATGGGGATGGCATTTTGATGGTTGGATGGTTAAAGTTCTTGGTTATCATGATGCTTATGCTTCAGGAGTAATCCATGCAGTGTGTGGTGGATTTGCTCTAGGAGTGCTTATTGTATTAGGTCCTCGTATCGGTAAATTTGTAAATGGAAACCCTGTAAACATAGGCCCAAGAAATCCATGGTTAGTGACTCTTGGATTATTCTTAATCTATACAGGTTTCTGGGGTTTCTATGCAGCATGTAACATTCCAATTATTGACTTACAGGGAGAATATGGACTTGAAGGAACATACTTCACTGCAACTACCATTTATATAACTCCAACGACGTTAAGTGGAATTACATTTAACTTCCTTATGTCGTTATCTGGAGGGCTATTAGCTGGATATGTTGTCTCTAAAGGTGATCCATTCTGGACCTACTCAAGTGGACTAGCAGGAATAATATGTGCTTCAGCTGGTAATGATTTATATCACCCACTTCAATCAATGGTCATTGCTATGGTTGGTGTTGTAATTATGCATCGATTACACTTCTGGGTTGAGCGTCGTTTTAAAATTGATGACGCTGTTGGCGCGGTTGCGGTTCATGGTTATGCAGGAGTTGTTGGACTAGTCATTTGTGGATTTGTTCTTTGGGGCTATCCTTCTTCTGGATATTGGGACACACCAATCAATCCAGTAGGGATGATCATTGGAGCAATCATTATGTTTGGTCTTCTTGGACTACTTCCAGGATATGTAATTGCAAAAATACTCAATAGTATGGGTAAATTACGTATTCCAAAAGAGGTAGAACTTGCTGGAATGGACTTTGATACAATGGAGGCAGCTAAGAATGATCAAAAAGTCTATGCTGCCGCTGAAAAATAAAAGAAAGGATAAATTATGGCTACAGTAACAAACTGGGTTGAACAATTAAATGCTGGTGAAAACGTTGTTTATCCCTTCGCAGGAACAGAGTTGTACTGGTTAATCTTATGTATAGCGATCTGGATTTTATGGCACATTATTACAAGTGCTAGTGAAACAGAGCATATGAATGATCTAGCAAGCAGGAACCCTGGTCCCGACGCACATAAAGATAATATTACCGACTGGTAATATTCACCATGAAAATTAATAAAGGACGCTTTTCACTGGCGTCCTTTATTATTCAATATACAATTTTAACAGTATGTCGGAAAAAAAATTAGAAGAACAAGAGTCTGCAACACCTCCTCTAATGAGTAGAATTGCATTTCCAAAAGCAAAATATGGCCTCTACATTGCAATTGCGATTATAGTGATAGTTTTGTCGATAATGTATAAAGATCTCATTATCTAATATTACGAAATCTTTAGTACAGCGTTACATTCCGATGAATATCCAAATTTTTCTTCAAGTTTTTTAATTACTAAAATATAATCTTCAAAATTAATTATGAAAAAAAAATTTTCTTATTCATCAAATGATGAACTTTCTAGGCCTCGAAAATTTATTGTAAATAGCATTGAAAAAATAAGTGGTAGAAAGAAACTAGAAAAGTTATATGAGTCATATGATGAAGAAACTAGAGACCCTTATTTGTTTTGGTCAGATGTCAAAGATCTCCTTAAATTAAAAATTAACATTAAGTCAAAAAAAAAATTTAATATTCCAAGAAGAGGACCACTAATAATAATTGCAAATCACCCTTTTGGGATTATTGATGGCATAATTTTGTCTTCTATGGTTTCTGAAGTTCGAAAAGATTTTAAGATTATTACTATGGATGTTTTAAAATTTACGAAAGCATCAGAACAATTCATATTACCAGTTGATTTTAGTAGCTCAAAACAGGCTATTAAAAATAATATTCAAACAGGAAGAAAGGCAAAGAAATATCTTGATACAGGCGGAGTTGTAATCTTCTTTCCAGCTGGAGGAGTAGCAGTTGCTAAAAAAATTAAAGCTCCTGCAATTGATGCTGAATGGGGAAACTTATTAGGATCACTTGTCCTAAAAACTAACGCTGACGTACTTCCAGTTTTTTTCGATGGAAAGAATGGTATTTTATTTCATCTTTTTGCGTCTAAATTGAAAAGTCAAACATTAAAGTACTCTTCATATCTTCATGAAACTAAAAGAAAGATAGGTAAAACGATTGATTTATATTGTGGATCATTAATAAAAAATGAAACATTAAAAGTTATAGATGACAAAAAGCAGATCACATTGATGTTGAGAGATTTTACTATGTCTTTACCAATGCAATCTCGATAATCTATTTTTTTATTTTGATTTTTTGAAAAGAATTGTAACATTAGTTGTGTCACAAAAATCACCTATTTTAAAATCAGCAGCTAAATCACTTCCCTTTAATTGGTATTTTAAAGAAACTCATTTTAAAAAAGAATTAAAAAAAATATGGTCTAATGAATGGATTTATGTCTGCCATGAAAATAATATCAAGAAACCCCTTAGCTATGTAACTCTTCAAATTGCTCAATTCAATATCATTATATTAAGAGAAAAAGGTGGCCAAATTCGATCATATATCAATACGTGTAATCATCGAGGCTCAACACTCTGTAAAGAAACTGAAGGAACATTAAAGACAGCTCTTATAACATGCCCATATCATCAATGGTCTTATAACTCCAC
>CACPLH010000023.1:0-10138 GCA_902634765.1 uncultured Pelagibacteraceae bacterium | reverse complement strand
TATCCCCAGAAAGTGGATAAAAATCTGTTATAAGATTTTCGATATAATCTCTTGTCTTTGGTCTTTGAGGGTGTCTAGAAATTTGTGTTCTTTGCCATGGTGTAATACTTGAAAAAATCTTCTCGTATGAAGTATTTATTTGATTTTCGATCTCTTGTATTTCATCAACTAGAAGATCGGATGGATTACTCTCATTTAAGCTTTTCAGTTCTAAAATACGTGAATCTAATGACTCTATTGGCTTTTCAAAATCTAAATATGTATTCATAGATTTAATTATGCCATTTAACTTTGAGACTCGATTAATTCAGTTTGTGTAATTATTTGTTCTGCTTGTCTGACAGAGGCCGCATCAATTAATTTTCCATTCAATGTTGCCGCTCCAGCACCTGACTCCTGAGCGCTTTTCATAGCTTTTAATATTTCTCTTGCTTTTGTTACTTCTGCTTCAGGCAAAGTGAATACTTCATTAGCTAAATCAACTTGACTTGGATGAATAGCCCATTTTCCTTCACAGCCTAAAATTGCTGTTCTTTTTGCATGTGCAATAAAGCCATCAGGATCTGAAAAATCTCCAAAAGGACCATCAATTATTCTCAGTCCATGTGCACGACCAATTGTTGTCATTTTAGATACAGGATAATGCCATAAGTCATTCCAATGTTTTTCTCTATTTCCATCTATTTCATCTGTAAGAGTCACATAGTCTGGATTTGGTCCGCCAATATTAGTTGTTCTCATTCGAACAGATGCGGCATAATCAGCATATCCAAAGTGAAGTGACTCAATTCTTTTGCTGCCAGTAATAATATTATCTAAATTTGTAATTCCTAGTGACGTCTCAACGATCAATTCAAATCCAATTTTTTTATTTCTTTCAATCTTATTTTCAATTTGTGTAACCAACATATCAATTGCGTAGCAGTCCTCAGGAACACCTACTTTTGGTATCATTATTAAATCAAGCCTTTCGCCTGAATTTTCCATAACATCAATTACATCTCGATAGCAATAAGTTGTATCAAGGCCATTAATCCTAATAGAAATTGTTTTTTTTCCAAAATCAAAATCATTAAGTGCTGCAATGATATTTTTTTTAGCCTGATCTTTATCTTGGGGAGCGACTGCATCCTCAAGATCAATGCAGATTACGTCTGCATTACTGCTGACAGCCTTTTCAAAAAGTTCAGGTTTAGATCCTGGAACAAAAAGCTCTGATCTATTTAACCTTGTTCTGACTGTTTTTAATTCTGAAAAACTCATTATTTATTTGATTATCATCTAAGTTTTAAAATATCAAGTAAATATAGATATCAATTGATTTCAATTTTAGATAATGGATGATTATCTGATACTAATTTTTTAAGCCTATCTTTAAGTACATGAGTATAAATTTGAGTGGTTGATATATCTGCATGACCCAACATTTGTTGTAATGATCTTAGGTCTACGCCATTTGCGAGAAGATGAGTAGCAAATGCATGCCTTAGTTTATGAGGGCTTATTCGAATATTATTTAAATTAACTCTTTCACATAAAGTTTGCAGTAATTGATTAAACCTCTGTCGCGTTATATGACCTTTCGATGATTGCTTTGATGGAAATAGCCATTTTGACTCTGTGTCATTATCTATAAATTCTTTTCTTATCTTTAAATAGTCTTTAATCTTATCTTCTGTATTTTCACT
This sequence comes from uncultured Pelagibacteraceae bacterium, assembly GCA_902634765.1. GTDB lineage: Bacteria > Pseudomonadota > Alphaproteobacteria > Pelagibacterales > AG-422-B15 > CABYIR01. The sequence continues at coordinate 8,450 of CACPLH010000023.1, read as the reverse complement.
AATTGGCACTAGTCTTTCTTTATTACCTTTTCCTTGTATTAGAAGAAAATTTTTCTCTGCATATGTTGCTGATAATTTCATTTCAACGAGTTCTGAAACTCGAATACCAGTAGCGTATAATATCTCAATCATTGTATTCAATCTAATTCCATTTATTGATTGATCTTCACGAGAAGATTTGATTAATTTTTCAACTTGATCAACTGATAAAATTTTAGGTAATTTTTTAATTTGTTTAGGAAGATCTAATTCATGTATAGGATTGCTTTCGATGATGTTTTCTTCTAATAAGAAAATAAAAAAATGACTCAAAGCAGACATTTTTCTTGATATAGTTGATTTTTCTATACCTTGATTTGAGAATCTTGATGTAAATTTTTCAATATCAAATGACGTGACTTCATTTATTTTTTTTTTATTTTTTTCAATAAAAACCAAAAACTGAAAAATATCATTTTTGTATGAAATTCTAGTGTTTACTGCCAAACCTTTTTCAGAAGCCAGTACTTCTAGAAAGTTTTCAAGGATGAGATGGTTATTCACTTTTGTTAGATTAAATTATTAGCAAAATATTCAAATAAAAATTCATCTGTAAATGAAGGATTAATCGCTTCAAGAGTTTTAATTATAGAAAATAAGGCATAAACATCTTTTGAGTGCTCATTGTTATTTCCATAAATAATACTTGATAATAAAATTGCCTCCCCAATACTGATATTTTTAATTTGATTTAAGTACTCAATGAGCTTGATATTTATAGTTATACCGGAAGTTCTACTTATATCATTTTTAGATCTCCAGAATTCGAGAAATTGATTTTCTTGTCTTAAAGAAAAAAATTTTGCCATTATATTTTTATCTAGATTATCTAAGCTTTCTAAGCTTACATAATTCTCAGCATTATTTAAAACGTTTGATTTAATTTGATCATCACCATTCTTTAAAAATAAATAAAATTTTATTTTTTTTATGATTTCTTTCGACTCTTTGTCAAATGTAAGTGCGTCCAACCACTCTTTACATTTTTCAATATCATTATTTATCAATAAAATTACACAAATCGGTAGAACATCATTTTTATAAGACTGTTTAGGAGTGATAATTTTAGCTTTATCATAAACCAAGTTAGCGCCATTCAAGAGTAATTTCTGCGATCCCATTTCGTCAACATACAAACTAAGCAATTTAGGAAGTTTGCTCTGATCAGAGGTACTTCTTATTAAATTGTAAATTCCTACTCTTTTCTTCATTGAAGACTCCATATTTAAGTAGTCAACTGATATATTTAAATTTAAGCCAGTAAAATATTGCTTATATAAATCTGCAAGAACACTTGATTCTAAGCTGCTTGTAGATAATAAATTTTCTGCCAAAACAACCTTCTTATCTTCTGCATTTAATTTTGAAAAAACAAAGAATAATTGTAATTCAAGTGGAGAATTTTCATCTATGTACTCTGAAAAATCAATTCCTAAATTTGATATTAAATTAATTTTTTTAATATCTAGATTTTTTATTCTTTTTAAATCAATTTCTGTCTGGTTAATGTATGAATAATAAATATACAGTAAATCTTTATCAGCAATATCTTCTTCTATCAAAAGTGAAATCATCAAGTCTAATGCTGGTAAATTATTTGACATTGCTTTGCAGAAAGAATTTATTTCTAATTTAAATTTACCTTCTGATATTTGATTATCTAATCTACAAATTGATTTATAATCCCCATTAATTAATTTTGAAGTAATATATTTATTAAGTAGATCATCATTCAAATCATCATCAGGAATCAAACTGAAAAGTTTCTCAATCTCATTATAGTTTGCGGCTTTTTCTAAATACTCAATTTTAAGATCGAAAAAAATTTTTTCATTTTTATTTTTTTGTATTGGAGGATTTGAGATCGTTAATAAAGACTTATTAATTAAATTTTTTAAAACAGTATTTCTTGAATCAGTTGGAACTTTATTTAGTAAATATTCAATTTGATCAAAACTTGAATTTCTCCAAACTCCAATTGAGAACCCACCGTTAGACTCATCATAAATTCCAATACTATCTAAGTTTGAAACATTAATTTTACTTTGGTCTATTTCTTCTTCAGAGTTAATAATGTTGTTGGTTGAAACAGAATTTAATTCCTTTTTCTTATCTTCATCTTTGCCTAGTAAGGAATTGTTTTCCCATAAATCTAAGGGTTTTTTATCATTTTCTTCAGCATAAATAGTATTAATTGAAAATATTATAATTACCGATACTACAACAGCAGTAAATATGTATAATAAGGAATTATTTCTAATGAAATTTGTTTTAATATCTTTCATATCGCTTCCTTGTAACAGATTAAACTAAAGCTGTGAAATTTTATCACATTTAATATTACAAAAATGTCAAAATTTAGATGAAAATTAATGTATCAAATATTGTTTTATTAGGTCATATGGGCTCAGGTAAGTCCACTATTGGCAAGAGCTTAGCAAAACAACTTTCTATTGATTTTGTTGATACAGATTATGTAATTGAAAAACATACTAACAGTAAAATTAGGGAAATTTTTCTAAATCAAGGAGAAAATCGATTTAGAGAAATTGAAGAGGATATCATTAAACAGATATTTGACTCGAAGGAAAAAAAGGTGATTGCATTAGGTGGCGGTTCATTTGAGAATAAAAATATCAGAGCACTAGTTAAAAGAAGAAATATTAGTATCTGGTTAAAATGTAATATTAATATTTTAGTTGAAAGATTAAAAAAAAATAAAAATAGACCTTTGTTAATTGGAAAAAATATTAAATCTGAAATAATGAAACTTGATAAAATTAGAAAAATTAATTATGAAAGTGCTGACTTTCATTACGATGTTTCAAAAAAACAAAAAAAAATAATTTTAAAAGAATTAGCAGAATATATTGAAAGTATTGTATGATAAATAAAAGATTAAATATATCTACTTTAAATAAAAATTATCCTATTATTATTGGATCTAATACTTTTAAGAATTTTAGAAAAAATGTCTCTCCTTATATAAATAATAATAGAATTTTTATTTTAACTGATAAGAATATTAATAGAATATTCAAAAAAGATTTAGGAAAAATAAAGAAAGATAAAAAACTTTCAGTTGATATTATTGTTATTGGAATAGGTGAAAAACAGAAAAATATAAAAAATATAAATTCAATATGTAACACGCTATTAAAAAAAAATATTTCAAGAAATGATACAATCATTGCCTTGGGTGGTGGAGTAGTTGGAGATATTACTGGCTTTGTATCGAGTATTGTTTTAAGGGGAGTTAATTATATTCAAATTCCAACGACATTATTATCACAAGTTGACTCCTCAGTCGGAGGAAAAACAGGCATAAACTCAGAACATGGTAAAAATTTAATTGGAAGTTTTTACCAACCATCTTTAGTTTTAATTGATATTAATTTTTTAACAAAATTGAATGATAGAGAGATGACAGCTGGTTATGCAGAAATCGTAAAGTATAGTCTAATATTTGATATCAAATTCTTTAATTGGCTCATTATTAATGGGAAAAAGGTAATGAATAAAAATAAAGAAGCATTAACTCATGCAATATTTCAAAGCTGTCAATGTAAATCTAAGATTGTAAGTCTTGATGAAAAAGAGAAAAATATAAGAGCCTTACTAAATTTTGGTCATACGTTTGGTCACGTCATTGAGCAAACGAATTCATACAAAACAAACATAAATCATGGAGAAGCTGTAGCTATGGGAATGATAATGGCATCAAAATTATCATCAGCAATGAATTTAATCTCAATAAATGAATTAAATGAAATAATTAACCATTTTAAGTCACTAAATTTACCAACTGAAATTCCTGAATCTTTAAAGAAAAATCTTTCAATAAAAAAATTTATTGATGTTATGAATAAAGATAAAAAAACAAAAAATAATAAAATTAATTTAATTTTACTAAAGAAAATTGGTAAAGCTTATCAATCTAACAAATTTAACTCTAAGCTGCTAAAAATTATTATAAAAGATTCTATTACTTAATTATGTTGTTTGAATTAATTATACTTTTTATCTCAATTCTTTTACTTCTAATTCTCTCAGGTTTTTTTTCAGGATCTGAAACTGCTTTAACTGCTAGTACAAGAAGTCGTTTAACTGGCCTTAGCAATAAAGGTCATAAAAATGCTAAAACTGCTATTGAGCTCTTAAATAAGAAAGAGTCTCTGATTGGCGCAATTCTTTTAGGCAATAATTTAGTTAATATTTTAGCATCCGCTTTGGCAACAAGCCTTTCAATTAAAATTTTTGGAGATACAGGTGTAGCGTATGCTGTAATCATAATGACGGCACTTATTGTAATTTTTGCAGAAATACTTCCTAAAACCTATGCTTTGACTAACTCAGAAAAACTTGCTCTTGCTGTTAGTCCTATTTTTAGACCCATTGTCTATCTTTTATGGCCTGTAACCTGGATGATGGAAAAAATAGTTTTCTTTATTTTAAGTATTTTCAAAATAAAACTTGAGAAAAATATGAGAGTTCTATCAGTAGAGGATGAGATTAGAGGCACTCTGGATCTTCACCATAAGGAGGGCAGATTATATAAGTCAGATAAAGATATGGTTACAGGTGTTCTTGATTTAGCTGAAGTAACCGTAGAAGATGTGATGGTCCACAGAAGTAACATGTTTACGGTTAATATAGATGATGATCCCAAAAAAATTCTTAATTCAGTAATTAATAGCTCTTTTACTAGAATACCAGTTTGGCAAAATAATGATGAGAACATAATTGGAATTATTCACTCTAAACATTTATTAAAAATTATGAGTCAAAATAGAGATATTACTCGTTTAGATATGATGCAATCTCTAATTAAACCATTATTCATTCCTGAAACTACATCTTTAAAAGAACAATTAAAAATGCACTTAAATACTAAAAAAAAATTAGCAATCGTTGTTGATGAATATGGTGTTCTTATGGGAATGATTAGCTTAGAGGATATAATGGAAGAAATAGTTGGAGATATCACAGATGAGATAGATGAAGGACTTACTACTGTAGTTAAGAATGAAGATGGAACTTTAACTATAAATGGTGGTACTGAAATAAGAGATATTAATAGAATTTATAATTGGGATTTGCCAGAAGAAGAAGCAAATACTCTATCAGGACTTATAATTCATGAGTCCAGATCATTTCCATCAGAGGGTCAAGTTTTTAATTATTACGGTTTCATTTTTGAAATTTTAGAAGTAAAAGATAATTTAATTCATAAAATTAAAGTATCCTCATTTAATTAATCATACTCATCTGGAGTATAAAGTTTAAGTCTAATTGAATGTAAGTTATCACGGATTTCATTCTCAAGTATTTTATGGATTTTTCTTTCTCTATGAACCTTACTCATATTTTGAAAATCTTTTGAAACTACTATAAGAGTAATGTGAGATGTATCTCCCCTTGAACCATTGTCATAATGATTTTTATGTTGATCAGAAAAATCAATAATTTTTAGAAAATGGGTATTTAGTTGTAGATTTATTTTTGAATTAATAGTTTCTTTGATATTCATTTGATATAAATATTTATATTAGAATTATCATAAGAATGAAGAAAAAACAGTGTTATATAGATGGATGTGAAAATAATGCTGAGTATAAAGCTCCATTATCACCAGACAAATTAAACACCTACATTTGGTTTTGTTATGAGCATATTAAAGAATATAACAAAAAATGGAATTATTTCTCAAATATGTCTGCAGATCAGATCGAAGAATTCATCGAAAATGACATCATTGGCCATCGTAAAACAAAGAAAATGGGTACTTACAGTGTTGATTATGCCGAAAAAGTTGAAAAAATCATGGATTCTTTAAATTCATCATATTTAGGTATTGATAAAAATAATCTAAACCCTAATTTGTATAGCTCTAAGTATTTAAATGCTCTTGCAGTACTTGGAATAGATAATAAGAATGCTTCAATTGAGGAGATTAAATCAAGTTTTAAAAAAATTGTAAAGGAACTTCACCCAGATACTGTTGGCAATGACAAAAGTAAAACTGATAAACTAACGAAGGTACTTGAGTCTTATAAAACACTGAAAGAATACTATGAACAATTTAAACGACCAATTAATAAGTAAGCCAGATATTTCAATCTCTGTTAATCAAGCTTTTGGAATAGATACTGATCTTCATGTCGATGGTTTCTCAGAAAAAACCGAGCATGTTCCAGATATTGATAGTAATTATTGCTTTGATAAGTCTACTACAATGGCGATACTTGCCGGTTTCAAATATAATCGAAGAGTAATGATACAGGGTCTACATGGAACAGGAAAATCAACTCATATCGAACAAGTAGCAGCGAGATTAAATTGGCCCTGCATTAGGATCAATCTTGATAGTCATGTAAGTCGGATTGATCTTATTGGAAAAGATGCAATTGTCCTTAAAGATGGAAAACAGATTACTGAATTTCAAAATGGAATATTGCCTTGGTCGCTCCAAAATCCTACCGCATTAGTTTTTGATGAATATGATGCTGGAAGACCCGATGTAATGTTTGTTATTCAAAGAGTATTAGAAACTGATGGTAAATTTACACTTCTTGATAAAAATACTGTCATTCGTCCAAATCCACATTTTAGATTATTTGCTACAACTAATACGATTGGATTAGGAGATACGACCGGTTTATATCACGGAACTCAACAGATAAATCAGGGACAAATGGACCGATGGAATATTGTTACAACTCTTAATTATTTAGAACTTGAAAAAGAAAAAATAATTATTGAAAGTAAAGTTCCAGCATTTGCTGAAAAAGAAAAATCAGAAATATTAGATTTAATGATTAGAGTTGCTGATCTAACCAGAAAAGGATTGGCTAATGGTGATATATCTACAGTAATGAGTCCCAGAACAGTTTTAACTTGGGCTGAAAATTCTGAAATATTTAATTTTGATTATAACTTAAGCTTCCAACTTACCTTCCTTAATAAATGTGATGAGAGTGAGAAACCAATAATTTCTGAATATTATCAGAGGTGTTTTGGAGAAGAAGTGGGAAATACATCATCATTAACTAATTTAAAGTAGTGAAAGAAGACCTCATTACAGAGTTCAAAAAAGCTATTACTTCTACTGTAAAAGCAATCGCTAACAACAAAGATATTGAAGTAGTATTTGATAACAATGCTTTCAAATCAGAAAATACCATTGTTCTGCCAAAAATTGATAACGAAAACGATCTTGAGTTTCTATCCTCAATAAGAGGTAATGCAGATAATCAAGCATTAATGTATAGATTTCATGATAAAGAAACTTTCGATTTAATGTCGCCTACAGGACATAAAAATAAAGAAATATATGAGGTTCTTGAGAATACTCGAATTCAAATTCTTGGAAGCAAGATTATGAGAGGCGTTAAGTCAAACTTGTTTTCTTTATATGAAAAAAAATGTAATGAAAATCAGATGTTTGAAGCCAACGAACAGTCTGACATTGATATTCAAAACGCACTTGATTTTTATTTGAGAAAATTAGCTGGAAAAAATCTTACACCACATTCAAAAAATAAAGCAATCTCAATGTGGCACCAGTGGTTTGAAAAAAAAATTGGCAACTCATCGAAAAAGCTTATCGACTCTATTGATAATCAAGTTGAATTTGCTAAAGCGGTCAATCAAGTTATCGAAGAATTAAATTATTATGATCAAAAAGATGAGAAGAATGAGTCTAATAATGAGGATGAAAAAAATAATAACATTGATCAATTAGAGAACAATGAAACTAATGAGATGGAAAACCAATCATCTTTAGATCAAGATGAGACAGCAGAGAGCGAACAAGAGGTAAGTCTTGAGGAAACAGAAGTTTCATTTGATAAAGACGATGATCAAGATTTATCTGATAGTGATGAAGGAAATTCAGAAAATACAACTCCACAATATAAAAATAACTTAAGTTATGAGGAAATATTCAATGATTATCAGAAATATTCAGAAGAATTTGATGAGATCATAACTGCCAATATTCTATGTGAAGATGAAGAGTTAAATAGACTTAGGAATTATCTCGATCAGCAGCTTAAATCATTTCAAACAATAATCTCAAGACTTGCAAATAGATTACAAAGAAAACTCCTAGCTAAACAAAATAGAAGCTGGAATTTTGATCTCGAAGAGGGCTTGTTAGATACATCAAGATTGACAAGGGTTATAATGGATCCGATGTATTCCCTTTCATTTAAAAAAGAAAAAGATACTGATTTTAAGGATACCGTTGTTTCACTACTAATTGATAACTCAGGTTCAATGAGAGGTAGACCGATTACTGTTGCAGCTATGAGTGCGGATATTCTTGCTCGAACACTTGAAAGATGTGGAGTGAAAGTTGAAATTCTTGGATTTACCACTAAAGCTTGGAAGGGAGGAAAAAGTAGAGA
>CACPLH010000022.1:0-10470 GCA_902634765.1 uncultured Pelagibacteraceae bacterium | reverse complement strand
TTGATATTCCATCAATAAGGCTTTTCAAATACATTCCTGTCCCACCTACTATTATTGGCAACTTATCATTATCAAAAGATGCTTTGATTTCTTTTTTTATTAATTCTAGCCACATAGAAACTGTACAGTTTTGATTGCCTTGAAGAAATCCATATAGCTTATGATCAAAGTTTTTTTCATCCTCAATTGAAGGGCGTGAAGTAATTAATCTTAATTCTTGGTATACTTGAATACTATCGGCGTTAATTATCGTAGAATTATATTTTTTAGCAACTTGAATTGCTGTTAAAGATTTTCCGCTTGCTGTAGGGCCAAAAATTACAAGCGCTTTTTTTTTATTCATTTAAAAGATTTTTTAATCTAAAGAGAGCTTGGCCCCAATATACTTTCTTGTATTAGGTCCACCGTAAAAAACTATCAATACGTTTTCTTTACCATCAGCAACTACATCTTTAATTATCGATAAAACATCAGATCCACTTTTTACAGGTCTATTTTGAATTTCAATAATTATATCATCAGGTGAAATATTTTGCCTTAATAGAAAAGAGTCTTGGCTTAATTCAGTTATTATCACTCCTTCAAGTGCAGTGGCTAACTTTAAACTTGACTTATCATCATTTGATAATTTTCTTACTTTAATACCTAATTCTTTAATGAATACGCTGTTATCATTACTTTCTATTGCCGCTAACTCGTCCAAACTAGGTTGTTTACCTAAATTGACATTTAGCATTACTTCTCTCTCATTTCGCCAAACTAGAACTTTGGCTGGGCGACCAATTTCAGCTCCTGCTACAAGTCTTGGAAGAGTTTTTACTGACTCAACTTCTTGACCATTAAACTCAATAATAATATCTCCCTCCTGAATACCGTCTTTCAGGGCTGGGCTATCTGGAGTTAATCCCTGCACTAATGCTCCATATGTTTTCTCTAATCCAACACTTTGAGCAATTTCATCAGAGACTTCCTGTATTCTCACCCCTAGCCAAGCACGCTCAATTTCACCATTAGTTTGCAATTGATCAATTATATTTTTTGCAAGGTTTGATGGAATTGCAAAACCAATACCTATTGATCCACCACTTGGAGATATAATTGCTGTATTAACGCCAATTACATTACCATCTAAATCAAACAATGGTCCCCCAGAATTTCCTCGATTTATAGATGCATCAGTTTGAATAAAGTTATCATATCTTCCACCAAGCATTCTACCTCTAGCTGATACAATTCCAGCTGTAACGGTACCGCCTAGTCCGTAAGGATTTCCTATTGCCATAACCCAATTACCAACCTTGGCACTATCAGAATCTCCAAAACTTAGTGCTGGCAATCTTTTTTCTGGTTCTACTTTAAGTAAAGCCAAATCTGTTTCTTTATCAGTAGCAATCAGAACCGCTTCAAGCTTTAAACCGTCTGTGAATGTTGCAGTGATGTCAGTTGCATTTTCAACTACATGATTGTTTGTAACAATATATCCATCTTCTGATATAACAAAACCTGATCCAAGAGATTGGACTGTTCTTTCTGAAGGCTGTTGCTGTCTTGGAACATTAAATGGAAAATTAAAAAAATCTTCCAAGGATGGTTGTGAATTCTGGTTTGTTTTGACAGTTCCTGTGGTTGAAATATTAACTACTGAGGGTGATAACCTTTCAGCAAGATCAGAAAATGAATTTGGCCCTGTAAAACTATGAGATGCTTGTGCTGTTGAAATAAGTACAATTATATAAATAGAAAAATTTCGTAATAAATTCATAAGATCTATTCCTTAACCAACCAAATTATTATTAAACCAATTACCGCAGAAATAATTCCTGTCCATTTAAGAGTTTCATTTGAGGAATTCAACATCTTACCAATCATCGACTTCATTGTATTTGGAAATATGGCATAAAGAAGTCCCTCAATAATTAAAAACAGCCCAAAAGCAGTTATCAATGTACTAATCATGATTTTTAGTTTTGGGAATTCTCCATAATCGAAGAGGCATCTGGATTAGCAAAATATTTAAAAAATTCACTGTCAGGAGATAAAATCATCGTTGTATCAGAATTTTGAAGACCTTCAGCATAGGCTTGCATAGCTCTATAGAAAGCAAAGAACTCCGGATCAGTATCGAATGCCTCTGCAAATACTCTATTAGCCTCACCATCACCTTCACCTCTAATTATATTTGCTTTCTTTTCTGCTTGAGATTTTATGATAGTCACATCTTTGTCAGCCGTTGATCTAATTCTTTGAGCAATTTCTGCACCCTGGGCACGAAACTCTTTAGCTTCTCGTTCTCTCTCAGTTTGCATTCTTCTAAAGATTGCTTCACTGTTTGCCTCAGGTAGATCAGCTCTCTTAATTCTCACATCAACGATCGAAATACCAAAGTCATTAACTTCAGTCTCAACCAACGCTGTTATCTCCTTCATTAAATTAGCCCTATCTTCAGATAAAACTGCTGCCAAAGGTCTTTCACCAAGAACACTTCTAATCCTAGAATTTACAATTGCCGATATTCTTGAACGAGCGACATTTTCATTTCCTAGAGTTTTATAAAAATCTAAAACATCAATAATTTTGAATTTAACATATGCATCTACAATTAGTCTTTTTTGATCTGATGCAATTACCTCAGCTGGAGGTGCATCAATATCTAGTATTCGATTATCAATAAAAACAACATTCTGAACAAATGGTACCTTAAAGTTAAGTCCAGGTTCCATTATAACTCTCTTTGGGTCACCAAATTGAAGAACGATAGCATTTTTAATTTCAAAGACTGTAAAAATGCTTAAATACCCTACGAAGACAATGAGGCCAATTATGATCAATGATATTCTTGATGCTTTCATAATATTATTGCTGAACTTTCTTTTTTAATTCAGGCAAAGGTAAATATGGAACAACAGAGTCACCAGCTTTGTCTATTATAACTTTATCCATGTCTGAAAAAACTTCTTCCATCGTTTCATAAAAAATTCTTTGTTTTGTGACGAATGGGGCTTTTGCAAATTCTGATTGAATAGCCAAAAACCTTGAGGCTTTACCCTCACTATCAGCAATCACCTTCTGTTTATAACCTTCAGCTTGTTGTAAAATTTGCTCTGCTTCACCTCTAGCTCTTGGAATTATATCATTTGCGTAAGCTTCGGCTTCATTTCTTTGTCTCTCTAAATCTGCTCGTGCAGCTTGTACATCTCTAAATGCATCGATAACTTGTGATGGGGGATCGGCTTTTTGAGTTTGAACTTGGGTGATTGTAATACCTGCTTGATAGTCATCAAGTATTTGTTGAATTAAAATACTAGTTTTCCTCTCGATGTCAGTTCTACCCTCAGTTAAAATTGATTGAATAGCTCCTTGACCAATCACTTCTCTCATTGCAGTTTCAGCTGCACTTTTAATTGTTTGCTCAGGATCCTGAATATTGAATAAGAAGTCACCAGCATCTTTAATAAACCAAAATACAGAATAATCGATATCCACAATATTTTCGTCTCCCGTTAACATTAGGCTTTCTTCAACGACATCTCTAATAGCGGTAACACGACTATCAGGGCTTTGACGATATCCAATATCAACTCTATTAATTTTAGTTACCTTTGGAGTAAACACGCGCTCGATAGGATAAGGTAAATGATAGTTTAGTCCTGGTTGGGTAGTTTTTGTGAACTTACCAAATTGTAATACAACTCCTTGCTCATCAGGAAGAACACGATAAAAACCACTTCCTAACCATATAAGAAGCAAAATGATTAAAATAAATAAAGGACCAAATTTTCCAAAGAAAGAGCCTGGCAAGAAACGTTTCATTTTATTTTGGGCATCACGAATAACTTGATCAATATTTGGACCTGAGCCACCACCGTTACCACCAGGAGATCCCCAAGGATTATTGTTGTTGTTATCTGACCAAGACATCTAATATGAAACTCTTTTTTTTAAATATATATTTCAAACTACTATAAAAACAACTTACTTTGTGTTTATACTATATGTTATATTGTTATTAATAAGACAATTACAACCACCAAAATATGGCAGAAACACTAGAAAATAAGGTATTACATGCGCTAGGTCAAGTAATAGACCATGATTCTGACCAAAACATCGTCTCTCTAGGATTAGTTAAAGATATTACAACTGAAGAAGGTAAGGTTAGTTGTGTTTTAGAGTTCAATGAAATTGATCAAAAGAAAAATGAAAAAATATTTGAGGATTCAAAAAAGGCTATAAATGAAATTCCAGGTGTAACTAAAATAAATATAGTTACCACATATCATAAAAAAAATAATGAAGACAGTGATGACGATACATTAATCAGTAGTGAAATAGAGCAACCTCAACCTGAGAGCGTGGGTACATCAAAAATAAAATATATTATTGCAGTGTCTTCAGCAAAGGGAGGAGTTGGAAAATCAACCGTATCTGTAAATCTTGCTTCAGCATTCAAACATATTGGATTGAAAGTTTGTTTACTTGATGCAGATATTTATGGTCCATCACTTCCAAAAATGATTGGATCAAAAGATAAGCCAGAGTCTGATGGTAAAAAAATTGAAACTATTAAAAAATTTGGACTCTCAACAATGTCTATGGGCTACATGGTAAATGATGAAAACCCAATAATCTGGCGTGGGCTCATGGTCATGAAAGCAATTAATGAAATGATAGAAAAAGTAAACTGGGGAGAGGCAGATATTATGATCATTGATATGCCTCCAGGCACAGGTGATGTTCAATTGACCTTAACTCAAAAATTAAAATTAACAGGAAGTGTTCTAGTTTCAACACCTCAGGATATTGCACTAATAGACGTTGTTAGAGGATTAAAAATGTTTGAAAAAACAAATGTTCCTATTTATGGCATTATAGAAAATATGAGTTATTTCGTTGCTCCAGACACGGGAAAAGAATATCAACTTTATGGTGAGAGTAAAACAGAAGCAATTGCAGAAAAATATGATTATGAACTACTTGCGAAAATTCCCCATGACCCCTTATTAATGGAACAGTGTGAAAAAGGTCATCCATTAACAGACTTATTTCCTGAACATAAAGTAAGTCAGATGTTTATAGAAATGGCTGAAGATATATTAAAAAAAATTAAACTAAATAAATTATCAGAAACTACTTAAGATCAAATTTTTTCTGAAGCTCTGACCATTCTCGTTTTGAAATACCTTCGTCTTCAAATGACGCCTTTTCACCTTTTAATAGTTTTTTTATAAGGTTAATCTCTTTTGCCGAAACTTCAGTACCCCCTATGCGATAATCTTCAAAAGCATCAGCTGCAATCGGTACCCACTTTTTTACAATATCCATCATGATATCAGCATATACTCTTATTTCATACTGAGCATGCGCATCTGCTCGCAAAGCTAGAAAATGGAGTAAGTTGTTCAAATCGATTTTCCAATACCATTGTGTATAGGTATTTAATGTCAAATTCATTCTAGCAAGCTCTCTTGCAACACCTGGTTTACTAGAGTCAATTGACTCACCGTTAGGATTTTCATTCAATAGTGTTTCATAGTTTGCATATGTTTGCTCAGCATCTTTTTTAAGTATTGATATCACTTCAGCTGCCTCATCACTTGATAAAACTTCTCCTCTTCCCTGATTATTTATAGTTGATTGAGCTGCAACATTTTCCATGGATGGAATATAAAATTCTTTATCTAAAATTGAATATCGAGCTGAATATTCATTTACATTTGCTGTTCTATGTCTAATCCATTGACGAGCAATAAAGATGGGAAGCTTGATATGAAATTTTATTTCGCACATCTCAAAAGGTGTTGAGTGCCTGTGTCTCATCAAATACTTTATTAAGCCTTTATCATTTGATATTTGCTTCGTTCCCTTTCCGTATGACACTCTTGCAGATTGAACTATTGCGGAATCATCACCCATGTAATCAATCACTCTTACAAAACCATGGTCAAGAACTTCGAATGGCTGATATAGAATATTTTCTAATTCAGGTACAGTTGACCTTAACGTTTCAGATTTTGAACTTCTCAGCTCTTCTATTTCAGAAAGTTGATCTTTATTTACAGCCATTTATGAATCATGAGTTAAAACAACACTATATAATTAATATATTCTTTAAAAAGATAGATTTACGAACTATATTGAAATTGCTGGGGATATCCTCAGCTATTGGGATAAACGACTTGTGTAATACCCATTACGGACCCGGGGGCGGTACCCGGCACCTCCACCATCACAAGGGGGTGATATAGGATCGACGGATGTTTAAAGACTGGTTTTTCTCACGGCATTGTACCGCCGTTATCGGGCTAATTTATAAATGCTAACAATAAAGTAGCACTCGCTGCTTAAGTTTACTTAGGCAAGCGCGGTTTGGGAGGCACCGGGCAACAGAAGTCTCCCACTTCGTTTGTTTTTTAAGATGACCTCAACATTTTTTAAAACTAAAAATTATTTTTTTATAATCTTAAAACATTTCTTCCATGTTTCTTTAGAAGGTAATATAATACCGTATCGATGAGTAAAAAGAGTCGAATAGAACAAGATAGTATTGGCAAAATAGCGGTTTCTAATGAAAATTTTTGGGGTGCACAGACTCAAAGATCGCTTAAAAATTTTAAGATTGGCAACCATATTATGCCAATTGAAATTATAAGAGCATTAGCAATTATTAAACTGTCCTGCGCCAAGGTTAATTCTAAACAAAAAATATTAAGTAATAAATTATCAGCTGCGATTGTAAGCGCATCTAAATTAGTGTTGTCTGGTAAATACGATAGACACTTCCCACTATCAGTATGGCAAACAGGTTCTGGCACTCAAACAAATATGAATGTTAATGAAGTAATTGCAAATCTTGCTAATAAAAAACTTACTGGAAAATTAGGAACAAATAGCCCAGTTCATCCAAATGATCATGTTAATAAAAGTCAATCAACCAATGACTCATTTCCATCGGCGATCAATATTGCAACAGCAGTGCTCGTAAAAGATAGTTTAATTCCTTCAATGAAAAGAATTCAAACTACATTGAAAGGTCAATCAAAAAAATGGAATAAGATAATTAAAGTTGGACGCACACACTTACAAGACGCGACCCCACTTTCTCTTGGACAAGAGTTTTCGGGATATGAAGCAATGATAAGCTCTAATATCAAACGAGTTGAACAGTCATTTGTTAGCTTATTAAATCTTGCACAAGGAGGTACGGCTGTTGGATCTGGTCTGAATACAAAAAGAAATTTTGATAAACTAGTTGTTAATGAAATTAGTAAAATTGCTAGGATAAAGTTTAAACCAGCAATTAATAAATTTCAGGCTTTGGCTGCACATGATGCGATAGTTGAGATGTCGGGGTCACTTAATGTATTAACGACAGACTTATTTAAAATTGCAAATGACATAAGGTTATTAGGCTCAGGTCCAAGATCAGGACTAGGAGAATTAAACCTGCCTGAAAATGAGCCTGGATCATCAATTATGCCAGGTAAGGTCAATCCTACCCAATGTGAAGCATTAACTATGGTTTGCGTGCAAGCAATGGGTATGCACAACACAATCAGCTTAGCTGGCTCACAAGGTCACTTTGAACTTAATGCTTATAAGCCTGTAATAGGACATAATATTATTGAATTAATACATCTTCTATCAAGCGGAATGGACAATTTTAATGATAAGTGTCTTAAAGGCATTAAACCAAACTTAAAAAATATTAAATCTGGTCTAGATAATTCGTTAATGCTTGTAACCGCACTTGCTCCTGAAATTGGATATTCAAAAGCAGCAGATTTAGCAAAGCTTGCACATAAGAAAAATATTTCACTTATCGAAGCAAATAAGATTTTAAAATATATGGACAGCAAAGGAATTAAATTAGTGCTTGATCCAAAAAAAATGATCTCACCCTCATAATTGTTATGTCCTCTCCTAATAAACATACCGTTGTAATTAACGGCCATAATACAAGTGTATTTGTAGAAGACGATTTTTGGATTGAATTAAAAAAAATTAGCAGTGAGAAAAAGGTATCATTGAGTGAACTTATTTCATTAATTGATCAAAATAAAAAAAAATCTAATCTTTCAAGTGCAATTAGACTTTATATATTGAATCACTTAAGAAAAATTTAGAAATGTCTAATCAAGAATATTTATCAACCTTAAACAAGTCTCAACTCAAAGCGGTTCAAAGCATTGAAGGACCTAACTTAGTGATTGCAGGTGCTGGAACAGGTAAAACTAGAGTATTAACAACAAGAGTCGCTCATATAATTGATACTCAAAATGCTTTTCCTTCTCAAATCTTATGTGTGACATTTACAAATAAAGCGGCCAGAGAAATGTCAGATCGAATTCAAAAATTAGTTGATAATAAACTCGAGAGAATGCCGTGGATGGGAACTTTTCACTCAATTGGAGCAAAGATAATAAGAAACCACTCAGAACTTTTAGGTTTAAAAACAAGTTTTACTATACTCGATAAAGACGATCAGCTTTCTTTAATTAAGCAAATTATAAAAGCTGAAAATTTAGATCAAGCAATTTACGTTCCTAAATTTATCCAAAACAAAATTGATCAATGGAAAAATAAAGCTCTAAATCCTCAAGATATAAAAACAGACTCTCTTGACAACATGACAGATGATAAATCACATAAAATTTATCAAATATATCAGAAAAGATTGTTTGAAATAAATTGTCTTGATTTTGGAGATTTACTTTTGCAATGCATCAATTTATTTACAAATAGCGATATTATAAAACGCTATAGCTCTAATTTTAAATATATCCTTGTAGATGAGTATCAAGATACAAATGCAGCCCAGTACATCTGGTTAAAAAAACTTGCATCCACACATAATAATATTTGCTGCGTGGGTGATGATGACCAATCGATCTATAGTTGGAGAGGTGCTGAAGTAGATAATATGATAAGATTTGAAAAAGATTTTGATAAGGCTTCTACAATACGTCTTGAACAAAATTATCGTTCAACAAATAATATTCTAAAGTCTGCATCGTCGCTTATTAGCTACAATTCAGTTCGACTTGGAAAAGAGTTGCACTCTGATCAAGGTAGTGGTGATCCTATATTCATTCATCAAACAAACTCTAGTAAAGATGAGGCAACTATGATTGCTCAAGAAGTTATGAAATACAGGGATCTCAATCCTGATTTAAATAATATAGCTGTTTTAGTAAGAGCAGTTTTTCAATCAAGAGAGATAGAAGAAGCAATGATTAGATATTCAATTCCGTACAGAATTATTGGTGGAATTCGTTTCTATGAAAGATCTGAAATAAAAGATGCTGTTTCATACCTTAGATTAGTTTTTGAAGAACATGATGATATTGCTTTTGAAAGAGCAATAATGAATCCAAAAAGAGGAGTTGGTGAAAAATCTTTTAATCATTTAATTTCTGTTGCGAAGAATCAAAATATTCCTTTATTGCATGCTGCTCGATTAGTAATTGGAACCGACGAGGTTTCAAAAAAAGTATCTCATAATCTTGAAATGTTTAATAATCTAATAATACAAGCACAAAAAATGATCGAAAATACCCATTATTATGACATTCTAAAATTCCTACTCGATGAGTCGGGTTATATGAATATGTTAAAAAATGACAAAAATGTATCTGCTCAAAGTAAGATAGAGAATATAAAAGAACTCTTAGTCGCAATGCAAGACTACGCCTCTATTGAGGAATTTCTTGAACATGTTTCCCTAGTAACTTCAATTGATGAAAATAATGAAGATAATAAAGTAAGCTTAATGACGTTGCACGCAGCTAAGGGACTTGAATACAACTATGTATTCTTACCTGGATGGGAAGAAGGCCTATTTCCTCATCAAAAAACTATTGATGAAACTGGCAATAAAGGAATAGAAGAAGAAAGACGACTTGCTTACGTAGGTATTACAAGAGCAAGAAAAATAGTAAATATTTCGACATCATTATCGAGAAGATTTCAAAATAATTGGATGCCATCACTTCAGTCACGTTTTATAGAAGAACTTGATGAAAACTTAGTTAAACATATAAATCATGTATCTGATCATATGCAGAATTTTGGAATGACCTCAATTGATGAATTTAATCAAGACTACAGTATTGAACCAAAGAGATTAAGCAGAAGAATATCACCGGGTATTGAATATAAAACTGTAGTGGATATTGAAGAAGAGGAAAATAGTAGAGATATAAATGATGAAACTTATTTACAGATTGGACAAACAGTAAAGCATGGTAAATTTGGTATCGGTACAATTAAAGATATTGATGGACCAAAAGCAGTCGTGAAATTTGATAATCACGGGACAAAAAAATTAATATCATCATTTTTAAGACCATTATGAAGATAAGTAATAAATTAAAAAAAATACGATCATTAATGAAGAATCTTTCTATTGATTGCTATTTGATTCCACACAATGACGAATTTTCTAATGAATTTTTACCTCCTTATAGTCGG
>CACPLH010000021.1:0-11530 GCA_902634765.1 uncultured Pelagibacteraceae bacterium | reverse complement strand
ATAAAAAATATGATAAAAAAAATGTCATCGATTTTGCAATTAAGGTTATGTTGCAGGATGGAGAGGCTTGTGAATTGAACCAAAAAGGCATCTATAATCCAGGGATAAGAGCTGGTGTTTTAATGCCTGAAGAATACGAGGTAAAGCGATTTCAAGACTGGATAAGAAAGAAAATTCATTAATTAAATACATTCATTTCAATAAAAAGTAATCCTCTATTTATCTGCTAAATTGGCAACCTTCCTTTTGCCAAATTGACCTTAAAATCTTAAATATCATGAATATTTTTTTGCTTAAACTTAAATTATGTTTGATGAAATGTATTTAGGATCAGAGGTAAGAGATCACTACTCTAATGTAAGCTCATGGGTCATCAACATGCCTAAATCACATTTGTTAAAGAAAAATTTAGAAGTAGAGAACAAATTTAAAGATATAGGAATTACATTTTCGATAGGCAATGAAAATGCAAAGGAGAGGATTATACCATTTGATCTTATACCAAGAGTTTTTACAAATAAGGAGTGGTCTAAAATTGAAAAAGGTGTTGTACAAAGATCTGTAGCACTTAACGCATTTCTATCTGATATTTATAATAAAGCTGAAATAGTAAAGGCTGGAATAATACCAGAGGAAGTTATTTACAAAAAACCTTCATTTGAATTAGCTATGTCAAATTTCAATCCCCCGAGAAATATTTATAGTCCAATAATAGGAGTTGATTTAGTTAGAACAGGTGCTGATGAATTCTATGTTCTTGAAGATAATTGTAGGACACCATCTGGAGTTTCTTATATGTTAGAGAATAGAGAAATAATGATGCGTATGTTTCCAGATTTATTCAAAGCTAATAGAGTATCTCCAATAGATGATTACCCCACTCGTTTACTGCAAACTTTTATGAGTCTAGCTCCCCCAAAATGTGAAAATCCAGAACCCACTGTTGTATTATTAACCCCTGGACCAATGAACAGCGCATATTATGAACATAGCTTCTTATCTGATCAGATGGGTATTGAAATGGTACAAGCTGAGGACTTATTTGTTGATGGTGAATTCTTATACATGAAAACTGTGAGTGGCCCTAAACGTGTTGATATTGTCTATAGAAGAATAGATGATAATTTTCTTGATCCACTCTCTTTTAATCCAGAATCATTAATTGGTATACCAGGTATTATGAGTGTTTATAGAACTGGAGGTGTTACAATCTTGTCAGCCCCTGGCAGTGGTATTGCTGATGATAAGGCGATATATGTATATGTTCCAGATATGATAAGATTTTATTTAAGCCAAGAGCCAATTTTAGATAATGTTGAAACTTGGAGATGTGAAAATGCCAGTGATTTAAAATATGTTTTAGAAAATCTTTCTAAATTAGTTGTAAAAGAGGTTGACGGCTCTGGAGGGTATGGAATGTTAATTGGGCCTAAATCATCCAAAAGTGAAATTGAATTATTTTGTAATAAGATAAAAAGTAATCCAAGAGGATATATTGCACAACCTACATTAGACCTTTCATCTGCACCAACATTTGTGGATGATCAGGTTGAGGGACGACGTGTCGACTTGAGGCCTTTTTGTCTGATTGGTAAGGATGCTCAGCTTTGCCCAGGTGGACTAACAAGAGTTGCACTTGAGAAAGGCTCTTATATTGTGAATTCATCTCAGGGTGGAGGAGTTAAGGATACATGGGTTTTGGCGGATTGATTTGATGTTAAGTAGAACAGCTGAAAATCTCTACTGGATTAGCCGATATTTAGAAAGGGCCGAAGCAATGGCTCGACTTTTGGATGTTGGATATCGAATGTCACTTTTTCCCAATATGAAAGGCTTTCATAGTGAGTGGGAATCTGTCTTATCTGCCGCGGGTGTAAAGTCAGGCTATCTTTCAAAGTATGATAAGATTGAACAAAGTAAAGTTCAGGACTATCTATTTTTTGATAAAGATAATCCTTCATCAGTATTTAATTGTGTATTAAATGCAAGAAATAATGCGCTTATAGTTAGGACATCTTTTACGCGTGAAGCATGGCTAGCTATAAATCAAACATACCGAGAAATATTAGAGTTTAAAAAAGAAGATTATTCGCTGTCAGATATACCGAGGTTTACTGAATGGACAATTCAGAATGTAAATATGTTTCGTGGTGCCGTAAGTTCTTTACTCAGAAATGATGGGTATCATTTTTTGTTCTTAGGTTCATTTATAGAAAGAGCAGATAATTCGGCTAGACTGCTAGATGTGAAATATTATGTTTTACTTCCATCATCAACTCATGTTGGAAGCACTCTTGATAATTTACAATGGAGTGTCTTATTAAGATCCCTATCTTCCTTTAGAGCATTTCGATGGGCATATGATGGAGATATCACTTCTTCAAAAATTGCTGATTTTTTCATTCTAAACAATGATTGCTCAAGATCATTAAGTTTTTGTGTTAACAAAATTGTTTCACATCTTAATGGATTGAAGTGCAGCTCTGAAAAAGTTTCTGATATTTATAATGGTCTTAAAAATGTTCATGAGTCTGTTCAGGGTAATACTATTGAATCAATAATTGATAAAGGTCTTCATGAATATGTTGGAGATTTTATCATGAATATCAATAATTTAGATAAAAATATACAAAAGCAATTTTTTTAAAATACTATGTTATTATCTGTCAAACATAAAACAAAATATGAATATGCAGAACAAGTTTCTGGCGTAGTTCAATCGACAAGACTTACCCCGTCAAACTATAACGGATTAAAAATAATATCTTGGGATGTTCAAAGAAGTATTGGTATAAATGGATTAACCTATAAAGACTCTGCAGGAAACATTATTAATACTTATTCAAATTATGATGATATTTCAAATATTGAATTTATAGTCTCTGGAGAAGTAGAGACTTTCGATACTAATGGAATATATTCAAGTGAAATTGACAAAACAAATCCTTATTCATATTTGAGAAATACGAATTTGACAGAGCCTGATACAGAAATAAAAGATTTAGCTCTTTCAAGTCAGAGTAAAAATGATGATAAGATTGAAACAGGTCACGAATTACTCTCAAATATTGCAAACTTAGTTCAGTATATTCCTTATGCAACAAATACTTTTACAACTGCTGCAGAGGCACTTAAGCAAAAAAAAGGAGTATGCCAAGACCAAGCCCATATAATGATTTCTGCAGCAAGATTTTTAGGTATACCTGCAAGATATATTAATGGTTATATGCATAACAATATGAATAGTTCTGAGTTTCAATCGACTCATGCATGGGCAGAGCTTTATTTTCAAAATCTTGGCTGGGTTGGCTTTGATCCTACAAATAGGTGTTCGCCAGATGAAAGATATATTCGAGTTTCCTCAGGACTAGATGCAAACTATGCTGCACCTATTAAAGGAATAATCTTCGGAACTTCAACAGAAAAGCTTAAGATAAAAGTTGAAACACAGCAAATTAACTCTCAGCAATAATATATTATATTTATGGGTGGATTTATTAGTGCTAAATTGGGTGTATATATTACAACAAGAAGATGAATGATTAATTATTTGTTTTTTGAAGTTTTAAATATTTTAAAATAAATAAACTTATAAACGAAATATATATCCCAAGAATAAAAGATGAGATTATTATTTCAATCAAATGACTAGTATTAAAGAAAGTTAAAAACTTCTCAGTCATTTGATCAAAAGCGATAAAGCCTATTAATGCAATTATTGATGATGTAAATTTCAATAAAAAATTAAATGAATTAGAAAATTTGAAATACTTTTGATCTATATATTGGCCAAGCCAAAAACCAATAATCAATAATCCTAATCCAATTACTATAGAAGTGTCTTCGTTAGGCCAAATAATCAAGAAAATCACTAATAAAGATAGATATAATAATCCTTGATATTTTAATTCTATTTTATTTAAGAAATAAATCTTACCTTTTAGTATTAATTCTAAGAACATTAATGAAATACCACCTAGGATTAGACCTCCTATAACGTCAGTCACATCGTGAACACCTAAATATATTCTACTTAACGAAATTGAAACTAAGAGAAACAGAGCAATGGTTTTGATTGAAATATTGTTACTTTTTAGAAAAATAAACCCCCAGATAACAACCGCTAATTGAGCGTGACCACTTGGAAAACCAAAAGATGGATTGATAGTATCAAGCCAAGGGTCAATGTTTAAAGCATTATCTGGTCGAGGGTCTTCAAAAAAGGATTTAGCAAAAGAGTTGATCAAAGCACTTATAAAGACAAATTGTGGGAAAACTCCGTACACTTTTCTATCACAAAACCAATAGCAAAATGGAATAAAAAGGAATAAAAAATCGGTGTAACCTAGCCATGTGATATATTGAAAGAAATTTGTTAATAGTGGACTTCTTAATACTATGACCCAATCCATAATAATAACTAATTAAACAAAGCTCCTGGAGCATTGATACTTTTTATGCCAGAAATATCTAGCATATTCCAAGCTAATGCCAAGTTAGAAGAAATAACTGGCTTTTTAATTATACTCTCTGCTTCATTAATAATATTAAATGTTTTTAAATTTGTACAAGATGCAAAAATAGCTTCACTTTCAGAATTATTAATTTCAATAATTGCGCGTAACGTATCGTCCTCAGAAATTCTAGCAACAACTGAGTCATTATCTTCCTCAAAGCATATTAGATTTGTTATTTTAAATCCTTGAGCCTCCATATAATTTTTTAAAACATCAGTTACTATTGATGAATAAGGTGAAACAAATGAAATTTTTTTACAATTAAGTTTTTTCAAAGCTTTTTTAACAGAGTCAATTGGATCTGTTACATTGGTATTTGAATGTTTAGATTGAATCAGTGACTGAATTTTTTTTGTGCCAATAATAGTAGATGCAGAGGTGCACGCATATCCAATTACATTATAATTTACTGATGATGGTAAAAGCTCAGCTGCAGTAGGGATATTAATTTCCATTTCTGATAATGTTTCAGGTGTTACTTGGAGATGACATGGTATTCGTGAATGCAGTAAGGATACTTCAGGATTTAGAATTGATCGAAACTCATGCTCTATTGTTTCATCTGATTTTAAAACAATTAGGCCAAGATTTGCTTTGAAGAAATCAGGTTTGATTAATTTAAAGTTAAATGACATTTAATTTAGATTATATATCTTATTGATTTAATTCAATAAATTTAAATCTGGCATAGTTGTTAAAATAAAACGAATTATGTATAATTTTTATACCATTTCACATGGTTAAAAAGTGGCCGATCTACATCGGTTAAAAGTAGTTTAAAACAACTAATTAAGGGGAAGTTGTATGATGCAAAGAATGCATGCAGTCCTGTCGCGTTTTAGCCGAAGCCAAGCCAAGCAAAAGCGTGAAAGGATGATGAATCATGTCCTTATTAATTCTGTTAATACGAATGGTAATGGTACATCTGGATATACAGTTAAAGAAGGGCCTAATAAAGGAAAAGTTCTAAAACACATAACTGTTAAACACCCAAATAAAATTTAG
Source organism: uncultured Pelagibacteraceae bacterium (assembly GCA_902634765.1). GTDB lineage: Bacteria > Pseudomonadota > Alphaproteobacteria > Pelagibacterales > AG-422-B15 > CABYIR01. The sequence continues at coordinate 6,008 of CACPLH010000021.1, read as the reverse complement.
CCAAAAATATCTAAAGTCTCTCAATGGATAGTTTGCGAGAGACTTTGGATGTAAGATTTTGTAATTGCTCATTAAATTGAAATAGTTTAAAAAAAGATAGAGTATGAGTACATTTGTAGAAAATAATTATTTTGGGAATGGTTTTCCAGATGACCCAATATTAAAAGATAAAAATATGATTGTACGAACTGATGTTGACACTGTTCGTAAAGTTGTAAAAGCTTGTCTAAAGCCAGAAGTATCTCCTCTAGTTGACTCTGAACTTGCTAAAAAAATAGGAGTTAAATCTCTCTGGTTCAAAGATGAACGTAATCGTCTTGGGATAGGAAGTTTTAAGGCAATTGGTGCTTCATATGTCATGGCTCATGAGGCAGTGGACAAAATTGGTTTTGACTTTAATGATGAGGATCTAAAATCATCTCTTAAAGGTAGAACATTTATAACTGCTAGTGCCGGCAATCATGGAATTTCTCTAGCTTTCGGTGCTCAACAATTTGGTGCTAAGGCAATTATTTATCTATCAAAAACTGTTCCCTCAAACTTTGCAGATTATATTCGAACTTTTGGAGCGGAAGTTGTTATAGAAGGTAAAAATTATGAAGCGAGTATGGCTGCCGCTGAAAAAGTATCCAAAGAAAATGATTGGACTCTTTTATCTGACTCGACATGGGACGGGTATTCAGCTGGAATTGATGTGATGGCAGGATATTTGGTCATGGCATCAGAGGCTTTTGAACAATGTCCTGAAACCCCAACACATATTTTTCTCCAGGGAGGAATAGGAGGTTATCCAGCATCTGTTGCCGCATGTGCTCGTAAATATTACGGAGATGAACCTAAAATAGTAATAGTCGAACCTACTGAAGGTAGAGTTCTTCAAGCCTCTATTGAAGCAGGTAAGCCAGTTGAGTCACCTGGTGAAGTTTCAAATATGGGAAGGTTAGATTGCAAGGTCGCTTCATTAGGAGCTCTATCATCATTAGCACAAACGTCTAATTATTTTATGACTATAACTGATGATGAAGCTACTGAATGCTTGTCAGAACTTGAGGAAAATGGACTAAAGACCTCAGAATCAGGTGGAGCAGGATATGCTGGCTTACTTAAATGTATCAAAAATAATGCTTGTGGAATAACTTCTGATAGTAAAGTTTTATTAATACTTACAGAAAAAAAACCTGATTAGAACAGACTTTTAGAGACAATTTTATAAATATTGATATAAGAACCACAATGAGTTCTCTTATATCAATCAAAAACTTATCAAAAGTATATTCAAATGATTTTAAAGCTTTAAATAATATCGACCTAGATATTAATAAGGGAGAAATTTTCGCATTACTAGGTCCTAATGGTGCAGGCAAAACAACATTAATAAGTATTATTTGTGGAATTGTTACGCCGTCTGATGGAAATGTTTTAGTAAACGGCAGTGACATTATTGATGACTATCGATTAACTAGATCTCAAATTGGGTTAGTTCCTCAAGAGCTAACTCTCGAACAATTTGAAAATGTATATAGTAATGTTTGTTATACAAGGGGTCTTTATGGAAAAGCACCAAACCACAAGCACATTGAAAAAATATTAAAGGATCTAAGTCTTTGGGATAAAAAGGACTCGCGTATAAACGAGCTATCTGGCGGTATGAAAAGAAGAGTTCTTATTGCAAAAGCTCTTTCTCATGAACCTTCTATTTTATTTTTAGATGAGCCCACAGCGGGAGTTGATGTTGAATTAAGACAGGATATGTGGATGGTTGTTGAATCTTTGAGAGCAACGGGTGTAACAATTATACTCACTACTCATTATATAGAGGAAGCAGAAGCTATTGCTGATCGAGTAGGAGTCATTAATAATGGTGAAATGATTGTAGTTAACGATACAGCTGAGTTAATCAAAAGTATGGGAAAAAAGAAACTGACTATTGATTTTCATGAAAAAATTAATTCAATTCCTCCATCGCTTGATAAGTATAATCTAGAATTAAATAAAGAAGGATTTTCTGTATCTTATTCATATGATACTCAAAGTACGCAAACTGGAATAACTTCATTATTACAAGATGTAAAAGAAACTGGCCTTAAACTAAAAGATATTAAGACAGAACAAAGTTCATTGGAAAATATTTTTGTTGAACTTGTTCAGAAAGATGAAAAATGAATTTTTATGCAATAAGAGCTATATATCTTCATGAAATGGATAGGATGCGAAGAACGCTATTCCAGAGTATTTTATCACCAGTTATTTCAACTTCATTATATTTTATTGTTTTTGGATCTGTGATTGGTGGGATGATCCCTCAAATAGATGGTGTTACCTATGGTTCATTTATTGTTCCAGGATTACTTATGCTGACACTTCTAACTCAGAGTATTTCGAATTCAGCATTTGGAATTTTTTTTCCTAAATTTACAGGCTCTATATACGAGGTCTTGGCTGCTCCCATTTCATCACTTGAAATTATAATTGGTTTCGTAGGCGCTAGCGCCTCAAAGTCTCTTATAGTTGGAATAATTATACTAATTACTGCGAGCTTTTTTGTGGAAATGCACGTTCAATATCCTTTATTAATGGCATTTTTATTAATTTTGACTTGTTTAACATTTAGTCTATTTGGATTCTTAATTGGAATTATGAGTGAAAATTTTGAGCAATTGCAGGTTGTTCCATTAATTATTATTACACCTTTAGTTTTTCTCGGTGGCAGTCTTTACTCAATTGATATGCTCCCTGAATTTTGGCAAAAAATTAGTTATTTTAACCCAGTTGTTTATTTGATTAATGGAATGAGATGGTCGTTTTATGGTATTTCAGATTTTAATATTTGGATTAGTGTCACCTCACTTGTAGCCTTTTTAATGGTATGCATTGCTGGAGTTACAGTGGTGATTAAAAAAGGATATAATATTAAAAATTAAGTATCACTTGCTGAATGAAAGCGATCTTTCATTAGCCGAAGGCGTATACCTAGACTCAGGAATGGTTCAGGAGGAAGCCAATTGGGACTCTTACTTTTTTCTATTAATTTAATTTCTTTGGTTTCATGCCCACATGCCTTATTTGCAATTTGTTCACCGAATAAAGTTCCCAATCCCAAACCAGATCCATTGAAACAACCAGCAATGTATATATTATTATCTTTTTTCTGAAATATTTGAGCAGCATTACCACTTCTACAGGCTATTCCTGACCAAGTTGATTCAATAATCTCATCAGAAAGAGAGGGAAATCTTCTCCTAATTCCACTTTGATGAAGTTGTTTTCGGATCATCATTTTTTTTTGATTTAAAGTTGAAGACGTAGATACTTCGGCTGTATTCCTTATCAGAATCCGTCTATCGGCCGTTAAGCGAACTGTAGCCCCCATTGGACGAACAGATAATACCCCCCATTCTTTTGGACTACCAATTGATATAAACTCATCATTAGTTAATGGCCTTGTCATACTTGCAGTGAGCAAAAGTGGAAAGCTGTAATTAGAATTTATTTTTAGTGAATTAAGAAAACCGTTTGTACAAAATATTATATTTGATGTTGAAACAGATCCATTTTCAAAAAAACAATTAATAATTTTATTACTTTTATTCCATTTAATTAATTTAGAATTCTCAAAAAGTCTTATATTATTTGGTAATGCCTTAATCATTGACCTTGTTAATTTAGCTGGATTGAGCATAACATCTCCTTTTGTATAAATTGATGTTTTGTAAAAGTTCGTTCCCAGACGACTTTTTAAATCTGACTCATTTAATAATTCATGGCTTATATCTACGGACTTTAATGTTTTACTAAATTCAATTAGTCTATTTTTGTCATCAATATTAGAAGAAGCATAATATTTTCCACATTCATTCCAGTCACAATCAACCTGATGATTATCTATAAAATTTTTAACAGCTTTGATTCCATGCTTATACATGTTTATTTTTTCTCTATATCCTTCAATCTTTTTGTTAGAAACAAAGCCATCATTAAGAGTGGACTCGACTAGGTAGCCAGAATTTCGGCTACTTGCGCCTTCCCCACATTTTTGTGCATCTACAATCAATATTTTTTTATTTGGTTTTAATTTTCCTAATCGTCGTGCGGCAGATAATCCTGTAATTCCCGCACCTATTATTAAGTAATCTGCAGTGTGAGATCCTTTTATTTTTTCAGTTTGATTTCTTTTTTCAATTCCATGAAGCCATCCACAGTTTGTGTCATTAATAGGCTCCATATTTATTTTTCTGGTTTCAACGATATTTCGTTGATTAAATAAAGACCCAACGCGACAGCTGGTCCAATCCCAAAGGCAAAAATAAGTGTTCCTATCCCTACGGTTCCACCAAGTATCCATCCAAGAATTACAACAGATATCTCAATTGAGGCTCTGACCCAGGCAATCGGAAATTTTGTAATACGCTGTAAGCCAGTCATCAGGCCGTCACGTGGACCTGGCCCTAAGTTTGCAATTAAATAAATACCACTGCCAAGCCCAACAAATAAGACTCCCAAAATTCCAGTAATAACATTTAGTAGAAAGTTATTAGTTGAAAAATCAAACAAAAATAGAGATAAATCAATCATTCCAGCAATAATAATGATATTTAGCAATGTTCCTAATCCAGGCTTTTGTTTTAAAAATATCCATGAGGAGAGAACCATCATACTAACAATAAAAGTGGCAAATCCAACGCTCCAATGTAATTTTAGTGAAATTCCTTCCGCTAATACCGTCCATGGACTTACACCAATTGTAGAGTGTATTAAAAGTGACTCTCCAAAACCAAATAGACTTAGTCCTAAGCAAAGTAAGATAAATGTTTTTACTTTTGGTTTAAAATTAAGAGGTGTATCCGAACTCCAATTTGTTTTTGGAACATTTTTAATTGAGAGGAAAATTAAAGATAATTTCATGATTAGTCTGGATTAAACATATTAACAATAATTATTAATGTATCATGAAGCATATTTCTAAGTGTATCATCATTACTTGTTACTAAAAACTTTGGATTAGTAACTAATTCAGTTACATAAATCTTATTTTTATCTTTTCTGAGTATATTTTTACTTATCAATGAGTTAACTATTCTTCTAACGCTCTCTCTTGGGATAAGAGATGACTCTGCAATTGAATTAAGATTTACAGGTCTTATCACTCCTTCTGAATAAAAATTTATATTTTTAGAGGACATTTTATTTTGAAACTCCTTATTAAAAAAAAGAGATGAAGAAAGAACACAGCATTCGTTATAGTTTAATGGTGAATTATCAATATACCTAAAACATAGAGACCAATACCAATGTAGCATCACCCAGATTTTGAAATAGTTTTTTTTATCTCTATCTTTGAATTTTTTAGTATTTATTGAGTACGATTTATCAAGGTAGTTCAAGTCATGTAAACTAGTTAATAAGCCTGACCAGTTTTTACACATCTTTTCAGCAATCCAGTAATGAGTTTTCTTAAATAAATCAGTTTCAAATATAATTTCAAATGGAGCGTAATAACCTACTTTTTTATTTTTTAAAACTGCGTCAATTTTAAGCCATGGTTTTAATTGTCGCCTCACCGTTTCTTTTGGATAATTGGTATTATACGCGATACATTCAATCGTATTTTTGGGAAATCTTTGAGAATTATTTGTGAATTCAAATTTAAGTAATGGATGATTTATAAAATCATTTATAGGTAAATTTAATTTGAGAATGTCTTTATGATAGCGTGCATTCGTATTAAAATAAGTATAGATTATGGTATTCAAAATTATGAAGCTTAGTGGTGCCAATGTTTTCGCACCAACTCGAGCGCCTAAGGTTTTTTCAACTTCATCTCCGTAACTGGCAATATTTAAAAAAAAATCACTAAATCCTGATAAATGAAGCAAGAGTAATTTATGAACTTTATCTCGCGGCAAACTATATAACTTTTTTTCAATACCTGCTATGTCATTGTTTCTTATCATATTTTCATTATAAAACCTATTTTGGGTAATTTGTAAACTAAAAAACTCAATTTGGGT
>CACPLH010000020.1:0-11764 GCA_902634765.1 uncultured Pelagibacteraceae bacterium | reverse complement strand
ATGAAAATAGTTTTGACGTAATTATATTAGATGTATGGTTAAATGACTCTGAGTTAGATGGAATTCAACTATTAAAAGAAATTAAAAGAATCGATACCGAGATTCCAGTTTTAATTATTTCTGGTCATGGAAATATCGAAATAGCCGTTGATGCTATTAAAAATGGTGCATATGAATTTATTGAGAAACCTTTTTCAAGTGAAAGACTTTTATTAACCGTTAAAAGATCAATCGAAACATCATTATTCAAAATTGAAAATAAATCTTTGAAGCAGAAAAATTTAGACGATTATAAATTTATTGGAGTCTCAAATACTATAACAAAAGTAAAACAGTTGATTGATAAAGTTGCACCAACTTCAAGCAGAGTAATAATTTATGGCGACTCTGGAACAGGAAAAGATTTAGTTGCTAGAGAAATTCATAAAAAATCTAAGTATTCGGATGGAAATTTTATTATTGTAAATTCAGCATTAATGGAACCTGATGGTATCGAAGAAGAATTATTTGGTTTAGAAGAGAATTCAAGAATAATAAAGGAAGGTTTTTTTGAGCAGGCAAATAATGGTACCTTATTTATTGATGAAATCGGGGATATGCCAATTCAAACTCAATCTAAAATATTAAGAGTGCTTACAGATAGCTCTTTTTATAGAGTTGGCTCCAATATGCCTGTGAATATAAATGCAAGACTTTTGTGTTCATCTACTGAAAACTTAGAGAAGCTTGTAGAAGAAGGAAATTTTAGAATGGATTTATTTCATAGACTGAACGTTGTATCTATTACCCTGCCCAAACTTTCTGATCGAACTCAAGATATTGATGATTTAATTGAGCATTTTTCTAAAATCTACTTAACCAATACAAGTTCTAAAATTTCTGATTTACGAGAATACATTAAAACTAACTATATGAATTATGATTGGCCTGGTAATGTCAGAGAATTAAGAAATATTATCGAAAGATATTGTATTATTGGAGGAAAAATTGCTGAAAATCAAGAACAATTAGATAGTGGATTTAATTCTAAAAATGTAATATCAATGCCTCTCAAGAATGCGCGTAAAATTTTTGAAAAAAATTATTTAGAATCACAAATTCAAAGATTTAATGGGAATATATCAAAAACAGCTTCCTTTATCGGTATGGAGCGATCTGCTCTTCATAGAAAACTAAAACAACTAGGCATATCAATAGATAATAAAGAATGAAAGTAATTATATGTGGAGCAGGAAAAGTAGGCACTAGTATTGCTCGTCATCTCGTTGATCAGAACAATGATGTAACTGTAATAGACCAATCTCAAGATCTGATTAATAATATAAGAGATAAATTTGACTTAAAAACTATTATTGGATCAGCTTCAAATCCTTCAATTTTACAAGATGCTGGAGCTGAGTCTTCTGATATGCTTATAGCAGTTACCCTTCAAGATGAAATAAATATGGTTGCATGCCAAATGGCTCATACTTTTTTTAAGATTCCTCGAAAAATAGCAAGAATAAGATCAGAAGATTTTTTAAATCCTATTTGGCGAAATTTATATAATGCGGATAATATGCCTATCGACTTAATTATTAGTCCAGAATTAGAGGTAGCGAAATCCATTTCTAGACAAATTCAATCACCTGGTGCTTACGATGTTGCTCCATTCATTGATGATAGTGTTCAATTAATTAACATTACAATTAATGAAAACTGCCCCTTAATTGATACTGAATTAAAAAATATTCATGAATTATTTCAAGAAGATACAATTGAAAGTAAAAATCTAAGAGCAACTATTATTGGGATTGAAAGAAATGAGAAATTATTTATTCCAGATAAAAGTGACAAACTATTAGATAAGGACACAGTATATTTATTAACTGATAGATCACATTTAGATAGGGCTGTATCTGCATTTGGAATCGATGAGAATCCGATAAATAAAATAATTATTATAGGAGGAGGAAATATTGGTTTCAATCTAGCTAGAGAATTAGAAGAAATTAATTCATCTATATCTGTTACGATTATTGAAACATCAAAAGAAAGATCTAGTTATATAGCTGACCATTTAAAAAAAACATTAGTCTTAAGGGGTGATGGCTTAGACCAATTAATTCTTGATGAAGCAAATATAACTGAAGCAGATATGATACTTGCTCTAACCAATGATGATGAAACAAATATTATTACCTCAGCTATCGCTAGAAGAAATAAATGTAAATCATTGATACTAATTAATAATTCAGAGTACTCAAATTTAAAAGAAGTACTCGGCATTGATCGAATTATTGACCCAAGAATGATAACCGCATCTCAGATCTTAAAACATGTTCATAAAGGTAAGATTGAGTCGGTGTATTCTATTAGCAATAACCAGGGTGAAGTAATACACGCGCAAGCTTTAAAAAACTCTAAATTAATCAATGTCCCATTGAAAGACTTATCTATCCCAGATGGAATAAGAATAGGAATAATTTGTCGAGAAGGAAAAATATCTATTCCTGATAAAGATACTATTATTTATGAAAATGATGATGTTGTTTTTATATCATTATTAAAATCAATTCGTAAAGCCGAGGATTTATTTCAAGTTAGTGAGGTCTACTAGAATGAGTAGAATTGCCTTTGTAAACGGTGAGTATCTGCCATATGAAAAATCAAAAGTTCATATTGAAGATCGAGGCTATCAATTCGCTGATGGTGTTTATGAGGTATTCGCTGTAATTGAAAATAAATTAGCTGATTATGATGCTCATATAAGTCGACTTATGAGATCTCTATCTGAACTTGACATGAAGCTACCTTACTCAAAAAGATCAATATTTTTTCATATATCAAATATTGTTAAGCAAAATCTAATTTCTAATGGTCTAGTTTATCTTCAAATCTCAAGAGGTGTTGCTTCAAGAGATTTTAAATTTCCATATAATACAAAAAGTTCACTTATTATTATTGGTAAATGTATACCTTTGGACCAATATAATGATTCTTTTAATGAGGGTATAAAAGTATCAACAACTAGAGACTTGAGATGGAAAAGAGTCGATATTAAATCTTTGAATCTACTTGCTCCTGTTTTAGCAAAACAAGCTGCTCATGAAAAAGATTGTCAAGAGTCTTGGTTAATTGATGACGATAATTTTATTACTGAGGGAAGTTCAAGTAATGCATGGATTTATCGAAATGGTACATTAATAACGAGGCCGATTTCAAATTCCATTTTGAATGGAATTACAAGATCTACTTTAATTAAAGGACTTAAAAAGAGAAAAATTAAATTCAAGGAAGATAAATTTAATTTAGATGATGTTAAAGGGGCAAGCGAAGCATTTATTACTAGCGCTACTCAACATGTAATGCCTGTAGTCAAAATTAATAATATAAAAATCGGAAATGGTTTACCAGGTCCAAAAGCTCGAGATTTTAGAGCTGCATATATGGAGAGCTTAAAATTAACCGAACTTTAAATATAAATACTGAAGCATTCATAATTAATCCTATTTTACCAAATAAGAATAAACAGGATCCAAAAGAAATGATGAATGAAATGGTTAATTTATGCTTAAATCTAAACATTCAAATTCTTGGAAAGAAAATTGTTAAAATAAGAAAAATTAATGCATCCACTCTTATAGGTAAGGGAGTATTAAGTAAAATATTAAATCAAGTAAGTATAAATAAATTAAATCTACTTATCTGCAATTGTTCATTGACACCAAATCAACAAAGAAATCTTGAAAATTATCTCAAAATTAAAGTTGTTGATAGAAGTGGCATAATAATTGAAATTTTTGCCAAGCGGGCACTATCTAATGAAGGAAAAATGCAAGTACAACTTGCTGAAATGATTTATAGAAAATCAAGACTTGTAAGAGCATGGACACATTTAGAAAGACAGCGTGGTGGAACTTCATTTGTTGGAGGCCCAGGTGAGCTACAAATTGAATTAGATAGAAGGCTAATTCAAGAAAAAATAGATAAAATAAAAAAAAAACTGAAGAATGTTTCAAGACGCAGAAGTATCCAAAGAAAATCTCGAATTAAAAATAACTTTAAAATATTTGCCTTAGTAGGGTATACAAATGCGGGTAAAACTCAACTATTTAATAGATTAACTAAAGAAAATCAAAAAAGTATTAATAAATTATTTTCAACTTTAGATACTAAAATTAGCAAAGTATTTATAAATTACAAAACTACAGTAGGATTAATAGATACAGTTGGGTTTATCAATAATATACCTACACAGTTGATTGAGTCATTCAAAGCTACTTTTGAAGAAATACATCAGGCAGACTTCATAATTAATGTTGTTGATATTAGTGATAAAAATTATAAAGACAAAATTCAAAATACTCTCAAGATTTTAAAGGAAATGAATTTGGATTACAAAAAAATTAATAAGATGATCACCGTCTTCAATAAAATTGATCTAATAAATAGGAAGCCTGATCTGATTAATGACAAAAACTATTTAAGTGCAATAAATGGGGAAGGAATTGATTTACTAAAAACACATATGAAAAATTCTCTTAATTGATTTTTATCTCTTCTATAAGGACATTTATCGATCCATTTTTTGCTTCATAGCGAATAAATTTGTTATTATTTTTTTTATCATATACTATTTTTATAAAGTCAGATGCTGCAAAAATGTCATTTTCTTTATTTTTATATCCACCTAGTTTTATTTGTCTTGCTTCACATTCAATAACTGTATCAGATAGTGCATTTGATTTACTGAACTTAACATCATATCGACGTTTTCCGTCAAACACCTTAAAGGTTTTCTGACAATTATTGATATTTTTAAAATTTAAAATACTTAAGAAGAAAGTAGGTGGGTCAATAGTTCCTTTTAGCATTTCTTCCGTTAAAGGAGTCAATTTAGATTTGTCATATTTCGGTGTGATAGTTATTTTTTCAACATTTTTATCTCTATATATAATTTCTACAAATTTATTTTTTTCTTTTCTTTTATATGAGTATTCATACTTAAATGGAATATATTTATTATTTAGATATTTTCCATTTACAGTCCCTCTGCCATTTGTTTCATTTATAAATTTTACAATATTCTTACTTTTAATATCAAAAATATAGTAAAAATTTTCCTCCTTTACATTCAATTTAGTATTAATTTCCATTAATTGTATGCTAGGCAATATTCCAAACTTACCTTCAATAATAAATTTTCTTTCTACAGAACTATCTGATAAGCTATATTTAGAAAATAAAAGTAATATAAATATTATATTTAAAAGCAACTTCATTTATCTATGAAAATACTTCATATTTCAAATTTTGTCCAAAAACATAATGGTAGATTATATTGGAATCATGCATTTAAAATTAACAATGGACTTATAAGAAATGGTCATTCGGTCTATCTGTTTAGTGATAGAGATATCAGTCGGTCTAATATACTCAATAAATTTACCAATAATCATTATACACAAATTAATTTGCTGGAAACATTTAAGAATTATGATCCTGATTTGATTATTATTGGCCACGCAGATAGAATTAAAAATTCTACTCTTAAGAGAATGAAGGAAATAAAGAGATCGCTGAAAATTATTGAATGGAGTGTGGATAATTATTTTTTAGATAATACTGAAGCAAAATTAAAAAAAAGATCGGAAGTAGTTGATGGATTATTTATAACAAATGCTGACGAAAATATTGCAAATTGTATAAATCCCAAAAAAAATTTCATTGCTTTCTTTCCAAATATTTTTGATGAATCTATAGAAAATTTAAGAATATTTGAGAAATCTAAATTTGAATACGATTTATTTTTTGCACTTTCTCATGGTGTAGGGTCTGGAAAAATTAAAAACAATATATCAAAAGAGTCAAATTCTGCTTCTAAATATAGAGAAGAATTTCTTCAACAAATACAAAATTCTATCCCAGAATTAAAAACAAATTTTTATGGATTTAAAGATAAGCAACCCATTTGGGGGAGTGAATTTGAGAAACAACTTGAATTATCACCAATGAGTCTAAACTTAAGCAGGAAACCTCATATTAAATATTATTCTTCAGACAGAATTGCTCAATATTTAGGAAATGGGTCAGCTGTATTTATTGATAGAGCATCAAGACTTGAAGATTTATTTTACAATAACGAAGCATTTTACTACGATGACTTAGATCATTTAATAAATTTAATTAAACAGCTAATTAAAGATCCAGATCTTGTAAGAACAACTGCCTATAACGGATGGAAAAGGGGGCATAAGTGCTATAACGATAAAATTGTTACAAAGTTTATGATCGACGCAACATTTGATAAAAGCTCTGTAGAGACCAGTTGGCCTAATATCATTTATTAAGTTATTCGTATAATATATATTATGTAAAATTAATATAAAACAATAAAATTAGTAACTTAATTAATAAATCTAATAATTAAGGTAATGTGTTAATTTTATTAATTAAATTATTAATTTTATTAGATATTTTTATTTGTGTTTTATAAATCTGTTTAGATTTAAAGATAAACTGATAATAACCTTCAGTATACGGCTTAAATTCATTAAAAGCGTTCCTTGTGATGTTTCGATCGAAAATATCAATTATGTTTTTATTAAAATAACCCGCTATACAAGAAATTGCTCCATGTGGACTTATAACTAAATCCGACTCTATTATTGTTTGCAAAAGACCATCAGAGTCTATTGGTCCTAAAAATTCAATATTTGGATGATTATCTAATATTTTCGTTGGTAAGTCTTGATTTAATATTTCCATTTCTAAATCCGTGCTTACTTTTAAATTTATGTCGTAATCATCAACTAATTTTATAAAATAATCATTAAATGCATTAAGATTTAATTTAATTTCACCAAATATTGTTGCTTTGTAATGAAAGTGAACATTTAACCTTTTATTAATCAGCTTATCAAAATTAAATATTTTATTTATATTTTTTTGACTTTTAATATCTGCTACTAAATTAATTAATTCATTTTCGAGTTCATAAATAGGCTTTTTACTAATATTAGCTGATCGATCGTTGACTACGTACTTATATAAATATTTACGAAGAAAGTTGTTTGGTCTTTTTCTTATATTTCCATCAACACAAATTGCTAAAAATTTAGTCTTTCTGAAGATAAATGGTAAGAAAAAATAAAAACTTTTCGGAGATAGAATAAATATAAATGAATATTTGTTTACAATAAGATTAAATAATAATTTAGTTTTATCAATTATTGTAAGATTTAAATTGACTTTTTTTACGTTTAAATTTTTATGGTCTATTAATTTTGCAAACCTAAAATTTACGTTTGATAAATATAAATCAGTTTTATACTCGCTAAAAAAGTTTCTTAATCCTTCTATGTTTTTTAAGGAATGAAATAAGTCACCTACTCTATCATTTTTTAAGATAAGAATTTTTTTATCCATATATCAGCTATGTAGTCCCAATTTTTAAATCCTCTTCTATCAAACATCTTTTTTCTTAAGTTTAAGTAAAAGTCATCATCATATAAAAGTTTCTCCAGATAGTGTGCGAATTCCTTATCATTTTTAGCAATAAAACCAGTTTCATTATGTATAACTCTGTCTTCAACCGATCCAATCCCATAAGTCACTATCGGGACACACATTTGAACAGCTTCTTCAACGGTAAGTACCCATATATCAGATTTATGACCCGTATAAGCAAAGACTCTTGTATTTTTTAATTCATTAACCAAATCCTTTCTTGATCCGAATTTGCGTTCAAAAATATTATTATTTTTTAATTCATTCGTGTATGGAGTTAAATTTGGATTTATATAAAGCTTAGCTCTTTTATCAATATTATTAAAATTATTGATCCAGATTTTGATAAGCCAATCAAGATTTCTGTGAGATCTTACATTATTAAGTACATTTGGTTCAGGTATTTTAATAATGTCAACAGACTCGTTATAAAATATTGGGTCAACAGATAATGAGATCATATGTTTGCCATATAATGATGTAATGTAACTACGCTTTTTATATTGGTAGTTGCACATCGTAACAACTTCAGGCTTATACTTTAGGAATGGTAATAATTGTTTTTTTCTTAGAAATTTCTCAATAGGCTGTAACGAATTTGACCACACAACATTTTTCTTTGATATAATATTTTTAAATAAATTTGCATTGGAAATTGCAATACAAAGATCATACTTAAGAGTTTCAATATTATGTTTATTGCTATAAATAACTCCCTTACATTCTACTTCATCTTTTATTTCCGTAAGAACCTTTACGTTTATATTTCTTTTTACAAAACTCTCCGCAAGAAGTATTAGTGAGCTCTCTGTCCCTCTTACTTTTACAGTATTTAAATCATGTCCAGAAAAGTCAGAAGTTGAATTATCTATAAATAATATTGATTTACCATCAATGCTCATCAATTATTAATTAGGCTAATATCATGATCAACCATCAATTTAACTAATTTTTTGAGAGATGTTTTGGCTTTCCATTTTAATTCACGTTTTGCTTTATTAGAATTACCTATTAATAAATCTACTTCAGCAGGCCTAAAAAATTCTTTATCTATTTTTACAATAACTTTATTATTTTTTCTATCAATTACTCGCTCATTCATTCCTCTTCCTGCCCACTTGTAATCTAATTTTAAGTAATCAAGGGTCAAATTTATAAATTCTCTTACACTGTGTGTCTTTCCTGTAGAAATAACGTAGTCATCAGGTTTTTTTTTCTGAAGCATTAGCCACATTGCATAAACATAGTCTCCTGCGTATCCCCAATCTCTTTTTGCATTAATATTTCCAACCTTTAGAACTTCTTTTGAACCATGCTTTATTCGAGCAAGTGTAGATGTAATTTTTTTGGTAACAAACTCACTTCCCCTTAAAGGAGACTCATGATTAAACAATATTCCAGATGAAGCATGGATGTTATATGATTCCCTATAATTAACTGTAATCCAGTGAGAAAAAACTTTAGATACACCATATGGACTTCTTGGGTAAAAGGGTGTTTTTTCTGATTGAGGTATTTGCGTAACTTTTCCAAACATTTCAGAGGTTGAAGCTTGATAAAACTTAATGTTTCTATTTATTGAATTAATTGAGTCCAAAATTCTAAGAGTTCCTAACGCATTGATGTCAGTCGTAACAATCGGTACCTGAAATGAAGTAGGTACAAAACTTTGTGCAGCTAAGTGGTAAATTTCGTGAGGCTTTGTTCGTTTAATTACATTTTGAATGTTACTAAGTTCTAATAAGTCAAAATCAAAGAATTTAATTTTATCGTAAACATTTAGATGTTTTAAATTTATAAATTTTTCAGAAGTACTTCTTCTTACCGTTCCATAAACCTTATAGCCTTTATCAATTAATAATTTTGCTAGATATGCACCATCCTGACCAGTAATACCTGTTATTAATGCTCTTTTCATAACTCAATTCTATATTATATTTTTTTCAAAATCCTTTAATATTTTATGTAAGTGTTTTATTTCATTTGTAAGATTTCTGAAGTCATTTCCGACGAAGAAACCATTTTTATCAATTTCGTTTGACGCATTTAAATTTCCAGAAATCTTATATTCTAAAAATTTAATAACAGGATTTTTTGTAAAATTTCCAGCTACAATTGGCCTACATTCGATTTTATTTTCAATAAGAATATTGACTAAGTCATCACGATAGTTTGATAGTTTATTTGTCAAAATTATTGAAAATCCAAACCATGATGATTGGCTAATTTCTTCCTGTATTGTAAAATTTTTTTCACCTTCAAATAAAGATTGGAATAGAGTTGCATTTTGTCTACGATTATCAATAAAACTTGATAATTTTTTTAGTTGAACTGATCCAATGGCTCCACTCATTTCTAAAGGTCTTATACTATATCCAGGCGTTACAAAATTGAATGAATCGTGAAATGGATTACCTGTTTTATTTTCAATAGTGTTATTATCAGGTAGGTCTCTTATCCATCCATGAGCTCTAAGAGAGACGCATAATTCATAAAGTTTTTTGCTGTTAGTGACAATCATTCCACCTTCCATTGTTTGCATGTGATGTGAAAAAAAGAAACTAAATGAACCCATAATTCCAAAAGTTCCTGTGTATTGTTTTTTGTATTTCGCACCCAAACTTTCACAATTATCTTCAATTAAAATTATATTTTTTTCATTGCATAGTGACTGAAGTCTCTCAAAATCACATGGATTACCTAATAAATTTACAGCAAAAATCACTTTTGTTTTTGGATTTATTGCTTTTATAACTTCATCTATATCTATATTTAATGTAGCTCTATCTATATCCACAAATACTAATTTTAAACCATACTGACTAACTGGATAATAAGTTGTACTCCAACTAACTGCAGGAACTATTACTTCATCCCCTTTATTTAAGTCATATTCATTAGACAAAAACAAAGAAGCAATCATTAGTAAATTAGCTGATGATCCTGAGTTTACCATTATTCCATAGTTTGTACCAAAATACTGAGCAAACTCTTCCTCAAACTTTTTTACTTTTGGACCCATCGTATAGCGATTTGACTTAATAACGCTATTTATAGCTTCAATTTCTTCTGCACCCCACGAGTCAGATGCTAATGAATAGCTTTCTATTTTATTTTTATTCATGCAAATCTACTTAAAATAATTTATTTATTACTGATATTATGCTTGAGTTAGTTTTTGTATATATTGATTCATCAATCAAATCAATCACGTGCTCAATATCTATATTATCGCAACCATCTTGGGAATATATTGATTTTCCATTAATATTTTTTGGAATAAATGCGTCAAGATTTGATATGTGATTCTTTGCCCAATTTGTTGATAAGCATAATGAATTATGACTATATGCCCCTAAAACCCACATTGATCCACTATCAGTACCAATGCTCATATTAGTTGCTAAGGATAATTTGATCTGATCTAAAAATTCTTGATCAGTTATTTTAAAATAATAGTTATTATTATCTGATACCGATGGTTCTGTTATATACCCACAATGAAAAACTCTAATTTTTTTCTTTATAAGCTTGTCAACAAGTCTATTCCACCATTGAACAGACGGAGATCTTGTTTGACTTCTTCCATACGCAGCAAATGGCCATATACTAATAGCTTTTTCAAGTCTCTTATTTTCTTTATTTAAAATTTTTTTATATGTGTAGGCACCTTTTTTTTGAGGAATCTCAATTCCATCGTCAAACCATTTGATTAAATTTGGGTATAACTCATCCTCAGATAATGTTTCCTTTAGATCATAAATTTTAGACATATAGGCATTTTGTTGTATGCAGTCTCTTTTATTCCACCAGTCATCAGGATCTACAGGAATACGATTTTCAATAAATTTTTTTTGTTTATTTATTGATGTTGTTAAGACCTCGCAATTCATTGCAATCTCATAATCATTAGAGCCAAATTCGCTCCATTCATCAGAAATTCTAATTCTATCTATTAATGGATGATTAAAAAATAAGGGAGCACAATAAGAAATTTTTTTGTGAATTACAAAATAAATATAAGAATTTGGATATTTTTTTTTAAAATATGTTAATTGAGGTAAACTCATTACAAGGTCACCAATAAGACTAAATGATGTTCCCCATATTTTTATATTATCATTCATATCGCATTAATATGACTTGACCTCAATGATATTGGAACCAGTAATTTTATTTATATTTAATTTAAAGTTAGCTCTTTTGTCATTTAATCTATAAACATCACGAGCTAATTTAATAAAATTTTTATCAAAAAGTTTTAATTTTTCAT
>CACPLH010000019.1:0-12940 GCA_902634765.1 uncultured Pelagibacteraceae bacterium | reverse complement strand
TCTTTACTCGCCCATCCATCATTTCGGGAAAATTTGTTAGTGATGAAACATCAGTTACGTCGACACCCAAATCTTTAATGAATTTTGCAGTACCTCCTGTTGATACGATATTAATGTTGTGTTTTGTTAAACAGGACACAAGCTCTTCAAGCCCTGCTTTGTTTGAAACCGAAACAAGTGCAGTTTTAATTTTAATTTTCAAATTTTAATGACCTCGTAATTTTTCGATATTATTTCTGTACTCTGATTGTCCACCTTTAAAAGTTGTTGTCCCAGCGACAATCACATTTGCTCCCGCGTCAATCACAGACTGTATATTTTCAAAATTAATACCACCATCAACTTCCAATTCAATTTCTCTTCCAGATTGATCAATTTCTTTTCTTAAGGATTTTAATTTGTCAATTGCTGAACTTATAAATTTCTGACCACCGAATCCTGGATGAACACTCATTACAAGTATTAGATCTAAAACATTCATGTATGGTTTAACAACTTCCCAATCAGTATCAGGATTAATTGCTAATCCTGCTTTGACATTATGTGACTTTATTTTTTTCAGACATTTTTCAGTATCATCATTGGCTTCAGGATGAATTGAAATAATATCTGCTCCAGCATTTACAAAGCTATCAATGTAAGGCTCTATTGGATCAATCATCAAGTGAACATCAAAAGGGATAGCAGTTTTGTCTCTTATGGATTTAACAACATCTGGACCAATTGTCAGATTTGGAACAAAGTGGCCGTCCATGACATCGACATGAATATAATCTGCACCTGCATTTGATATGTGTTCAACTTCTTCACCCAACATGGAAAAGTTGGATGCTAAGATTGATGGAGAAACTTTGATTTTATTAGACATTAACCACTTTCTTTATATCAAAAAGCTTTTTAATTTAATACTCTTTATATAGTCTCGAAATAAAAAATCCATCCATTCCACCCGGTTTTTTCATATAAGGAAATGTCTGTATATCGCCATCTTTAGTGATGTATTTTTTAAATTGAGTAAATTCAGATTTTTTAATAGGTTCTCTTCTAATATTTTTAAATTTTTTTAAAATATGATCTACCTGTTTAACCCCTTCATTTTTTTGAACTGAGCAAACACAATAGATTAACTGACCCTGAGGAGATAACAAACTTAATGCTTTTTCCAAAAGAGCCTGTTGCGTTTTAATATATTTACCTAATTCATTTTTATTCTTCAAAAATATAAGATCGGGATGCTTTCTTATCGTGCCTGTTGCTGAGCATGGAGCATCAAGAAGAATGTATTTAAAAGTTTCTGTACTCGTCCAATCCAAAATATCTTTATTTATAATTTCTGGATTAAACTTCAGTCTAGTGAAATTATTTTTCATTAATTGAACTCTTTGCTTTGAAGAGTCAACACATGTTACCTTCGCTCCCATAGATATCATTTGCATTGCTTTACCACCAGGAGCAGAACATAAATCAAGAACTTTTTGACTTTTGATATTTGAAAATAGTTTTGCAGGAATTGATGCACTTATATCTTGAACCCACCATCGACCATTTTTAAAGCCTTTTATGTCTTCAACAAATCCTGCTTTTGATTTTCTAAAAATATTTTTTTCTATTTCTATAAATTGGTTATCAAGATTAGTTTTTTTATGACAATAAATATCCAATGGAGGCTCAGTCAAAGATGCTTCTATAATTTTATTAGCAACGTCAACTCCATAATCTTGTTTCCATGACATCCATAACCACTGAGGAATTCTTTGTTGAGTTGATATTTTAATTTTACTTTTTTCACTTATAATTTTTCTCAGAACTGCATTCACAAATGAAGAAAATGGTTTCGTTCTTTTTTTTTGTTTAGAAATTTCAACCCAACTATCGATGACTGCATAGCTTGGTCGTTGTAAAATATAAAGTTCAACCAGCGCCATTCTTAAAATATTTCTAATTATAAGATTGTTCCTAGAAATTTTTTTATTTGTGCATTTATCAATAATTTGATCAAACTCATGAGCATATCTCAGGAATGAATTCACAACTAAGATGCATTCTGAACGCTTAAGATTAGTCTCATTTTGTGAGTAATAGTCGTCAATAAGTTCATCAATATTGACTGTTTTTTTATCAAAAAACTTATTAATAATTGCAACAAGGTCTTTTCTATTTTCCATAAAAATTGATTTGATAATTATATGAATGTTATTATATCAAACGTATGACGAAATACTTTATACATATTTTTCTTTTTATAATTTTATCGATTTCTTCATTGTTTGCAGAAACATTCGAAGTTGAGATGCTGAACAAGCATGACGGACAAATTAATGTCTTCAATCCCCCAATTGTAAGAGTTGCAGTGGGCGATACTGTAAATTGGATATCTATAAATCCAGGTCACAATATAGCTTTTACTAAAAAAGGCGTGCCAGATGGTGTTGAAAAGTTTAAATCAAAAATCGGTAAAGATGCGACGTTTACCTTCACTGTTCCTGGAGTTTATGCATATAACTGTACTCCACATTACGGCTTAGGAATGATTGGTTTTGTTATTGTTGGAGATGATACTTCAAATTTAGAAGCGATTGAGAAAATAAAATATCCAGGAAAAGCAAAAGCCATTGCTAAAGAATTAATTGAGCAGTTAAAATAAAACAATGAGTTCTGAAGAAAAAGACAATAAAAAAAATAAAGTACTTCCCAAAGAAATAACTGAAAAACCAAAAAAAGAAATTGGTGGTCAAGAAGGTCCTGAGCCAACTCGATATGGTGATTGGGAAAAAAAAGGGATTACTTCAGATTTTTAAAAAGCAGCTAATTTGTAATCAATAAGTTCGCGGTTCAAGTCCGTGTGGGGGTACCGCCTTTTTAATGATATAAATTTCTATGACACAAACTTGCTTCTAAGTTTATAACTGATATTTGTGAATTAACTTAATAATTTGATGTTGATATTGAGTGGGATGATTTCTCACCCACTCATTTATTAATCAGTGAAGCTCGACTGCAACTGTACCCATCATTCCACCAGTTGTGGTCATGCCTACAGCTTTACCAGCAGCCGCTCTAATTTCGTCAATATTAGCCTCCACCTGTTCTTTACTACTCCAGATGGTCATCGTTCTGAGTGTCTTTTCTCCTGTGACTGTTGCACGCATATTAGTCGCTCCGTGCTTTTTCATCTCAGGCCAAAAACCTTTTATATTTTCAACTGCATTTTCAACATTTCCATCAAATTCCCAATCCGTAAAAGATACAAACATTTATTACTCCATTTTTTTTAATAATAATTAAATAGTATATAGACCAATTGATTTATAATCAATTGTAGTATTAGAGTTGACGATCAAATTGTGATGGCTTCCAATCATCAGCTGCTATTTCTAGATCACTAAATTCAAAAGCAGGAGCGACTGTACATCCAATTAAACTATAAGAACCTGTTGACTTTAATGCAAACCAAATTCCTTTTTCTACAGTGAACATAAAATTTTTATCAGACCCTATTTCGTTAATCTGATACTCAACACCATCATTTGACGTATATACATTTAATGGACTACCGGAGTAAAAGTGCAACGTTTCAGTTTTTGTGATTCTATGCCAGTGTGAGTGTTCATGCTCTTCCAATAAAAAATAAATATGACTGACATCTTTATTTTTAAAAACCTCTACATAATGACCGCCTTCAGGGTGAGGTTCCATGTTGTGATATTCAATTAAAGATTTAATAATACTCATTAGTTTTTAATTATTTGTTCATTCGATTATCGATTAGATTATCGACTACAGCTGGTTCAGCCAAAGTGGATGTGTCTCCAAGATTGCTATACTCATTTTCTGCAATCTTTCTTAAAATTCGTCTCATGATTTTTCCTGATCGTGTCTTCGGTAGCCCAGGCGCCCATTGAATAAGATCAGGTGATGCAATAGGACCAATTTCTTTTCGAACCCATGCAATGAGCTCTTTATAGAGTTCATCATTAGGTTCTTCTCCAGCATTAAGAGTCACATACGCGTAAATGCCTTGTCCCTTAATATCATGAGGATAACCAACTACTGCAGCTTCACTAACTTTAGGATGAGCAACTAAAGCAGACTCTACTTCTGCAGTTCCCATTCTATGCCCCGATACATTGATCACATCATCAACTCTTCCTGTGATCCAGTAGTAGCCATCTTCATCTCTTTTGCATCCATCGCCCGTAAAATACTTGCCTTCAAATTGTGAAAAGTAGGTTTCAATAAATCGATCATGGTCACCATACACTGTTCTCATCTGGCCTGGCCACGAATCCGCAAGACACAATGAACCTTCGCATGCTCCTTCAAGAATGTTCCCCTCAGCATCAAGTATTTCAGGCTTAATTCCAAAGAATGGTTTTGTGGCTGAGCCTGGTTTTTGATCAATTGCACCTGGAAGGGGTGAAATTAAAATCCCACCCGTTTCTGTTTGCCACCATGTATCAACAATGGGACATCGTTCGTCTCCTACAACTTTATGATACCAGATCCAAGCTTCAGGATTGATCGGTTCGCCAACTGAACCTAATAATTTTAAACTTGATCGATCAGTTTTTTTAACTGGATCTTCACCTTCTCTCATCAAGGCACGTAGTGCTGTTGGAGCCGTATAAAAAATATTTACTTTATGTTTATCAACAACCTGCCAAAAACGTGATGCATCTGGATAATTTGGAACACCTTCAAACATGAGTGTGGTCGCACCGTTTGCAAGAGGACCATATATAATATAACTGTGTCCGGTCACCCAACCAACGTCAGCGGTACACCAGTACACGTCTCCATCTTTATAATCAAACACATACTGATGTGTCATTGATGCATAGACCATGTACCCACCAGTTGTGTGCATGACACCTTTTGGTTTTCCAGTGGATCCTGACGTATATAAAATAAACATTGGATCTTCGGCATTCATTTCTTCTGCGTTACAGTCAGCTGATGAAGAATTAATTAAATCTTCGTACCAAACATCTCGACCTTCAACCCAATTAACGTTTCCACCTGTTCGTTTGACGACAACGCAATGACGAACACCTTGAGCAATATCAATTGCTGCATCTGTATTTGCTTTTAATGGAATACTTTTATTTCCTCGAATGCCTTCATCCGCAGTAATTATAATGTCTGACTCACAATCACTTATTCGTCCAGCTAACGCATCGGGTGAAAATCCACCAAATACAACTGAATGAATAGCGCCTATTCTTGTACACGCTAGCATGGCATAAGCTGCTTCAGGGATCATAGGCATATAGATAGTAATTCGATCACCTTTCTTTGCTCCAAGAGACTTTAATCCATTTGAGAATTTACAAACTTGTTCGTGAAGTTCTCTATATGTAATCAATTTTGTTTCATTGGGATCATCACCTTCCCAAATAATGGCAACTTGATCAGCTCTTTCTTTTAAATGTCTATCAATACAATTTGATGATGCATTCAGTGAACCGTCTTCATACCATTTTATAGAGAAATCATTTTTATGATAATTAACATTTTTAACTTTGGAATATGGTTTGATCCAATCAATTCTTTTTCCATGCTCGTTCCAAAACTCCTCATTATTATCAAATGAATTTTGATACCAATCGTTATATTTATGAGAGTCTATTAAAGAGCTGCTAGACCATTCATCACTTACTACAAATAGTTCATTGTTACTCATAAAAATATCTTATTAAATTCCACCAAGTTTGCAAATGATAGTCCATGACTTTTTATCGATGGGCATTACGGATAATCGTGATTGTTTCACTAAAGCTAAATGATTTAAACGATCATCACTTTTAATTTGATCCAAGTTAACTCTATTCTTAAGTGTTTTATGTTTTGCAACTCGAACCATTCCAAAACGCTTAGATTTATCAGTTGGGTCTGGGTGATAAGTTTTTATTACTTTGACAACTCCCACAATGTCCCTCTCTTTTACTGAATGATAAAAAAAACACAGATCCCCAACCGCCATTTTTTTCATATTGTTTGACGCTTGATAGTTTCGAACTCCATCCCAGCCTTCGCCTTTAGCACCAGCTTTTACTTGTTGTTCCCATGACCATGTGCTTGGTTCGGATTTCATCAACCAATAGTTCATAATTTTTTTTCAGTTGTTAGTGGTCTATTTAATAGCTCACTTATTGATTTATCAATGTCTTTATTGAGATACAAAATTTTATAAATTTCATTATTGATTGGTAAGTCTATTTTTAATTTTTTTGACAGTTTGTATATTGCTTTTACGGTGTGTGCTCCTTCAGCTACAGTTTTTTTTGATTTTAAAAGGATTGAGGTTTTTTTCCCGCTTGCAATTTTTAATCCTAGTGAAAAGTTACGCGATTTCTCTGATGAACAAGTTAGGAATAAATCTCCTAGTCCTGACAATCCCATCAGTGTTTCCGATTTGCCCCCAAGCTTTTTGCAAACAAGACTTATTTCTGCAAAACTTCTGGAAATAATTGATGCAACTGCATTATCTCCAAATTTTTTACCAGTGATTATTCCACAACCAATTGCATAGACATTTTTCATTGCGCCACAAATTTGTGCACCCACAATATCATTTGATAAATAAGGCCTAAAATGAGACGAGCTTAAAAGTTTCGATATTTTTTTTGAATCACTAATTGATTTTGATGCAATCAGAGAGGCAGTTGGCTTACCTAAGGCTATCTCTTTTGCAAAATTGGGTCCCGATAGAATTGAAATTGGATTTTTTGGAAAGTGTTTTTTAATTATTGAGCTTATTAGACTTAATGATCTTATTTCAATTCCCTTTGATGCATTAACTATCATGCAGTTCTTGTTTAATTTGCCTTTTAGTTTTTTAAGAGTTAGAGAAATGTATTGAGTAGGCACTACAACGAACAAAAAATCTATTTCACTAAAATCATTTAAATTGTTTGTCGCTTTAATTTTTCTAGTTAATTTAACATCCTTTAAAAAAGTATTATTTCTATTTTTTAAATTAATTTCTTGAACAACTTTTTTTTCATTAGCCCATAAAAGTACATTATTTTTTTGCGATAATAAAAGTGAAATTGTCGTACCCCAAGCGCCAGCACCCAAAACTCCTACTCTAATTTTTTTATTCAACGGATACCCTTTCCTTTTACAAATATTGCTTTTTCATCAAGTGGCCATCGTGGTCTTGGTTTGACAGAAAGCTTTGAATACAATTTTTTTTCATATCGTAAGAGCCCGGCATAGGCAATCATAGCACCGTTATCTGTACAAAATTGTATTGATGGAAAATAAACTTTTGTTTTATTGGTCTCGAGTTCATTCAACGTTTTTTTTAAATATTGATTTGCTGCCACTCCTCCAGCCACAACAACATTAATATTTTTTGGATTATTTATTTTTATAAATTCAGTAATTGCATTTTTTGTTTTGACTTTAATAATTTCACCTATTGTTTTTTGAAAAGAAGCGGCAATATCTTTTTTAATTTTAGGGGTTAATTTCTTTTGCTTACGAACTAATTGTGCAACTGATGTTTTGAGACCTGAAAATGAAAAGTATGAATTTTTTTCATGGATTAATGGCTTTGGAAAATGGTAAGAGTTTGCATCACCTGATTGAGCAAGTTTTTCTATTTGTGGACCTCCAGGGTAACCAAGTTTTAAAAGCCTTGCTGTTTTGTCGAATGCTTCTCCTAGAGCGTCATCAACCGTGGTTCCAATTCTATTATATTTGTTAAACTCTTTTACAATTGTAAATTCCGTATGGCCTCCCGATACTAATAGTAACAAATATGGAAAAGGAATATCTTGCTCTAATTGAGCAGAAAGAGCATGACCTTCAAGATGGTTAATCGATATAAATGGTATTTTTAAAACTGAAGATAATGTTTTTGCTGCAATAACACCCACCAACAAGCCACCCAAAAGACCTGGACCAGTCGTAGCTGCGACTGCACTGATATCTTTTAATCTTATCTTTGCTTTTTTAAGGGCTTTTTCGATAAGTAGATCAACAACTTCTGAATGTGCTCTTGCAGCCAATTCAGGAACAACTCCTCCAAAAGACTCATGGACGTTAATTTGATTTTTAACAATATTTGCCAAAACTTTTGGTTTTTTGTCTGTATTGTTTCTGGTAACAATTGCTACGGATGTTTCATCACAACTTGACTCAATCCCGAGTATGTACTTTTTCTTTTGCATTTTTCACTCAGCTATTTAATTACAATTGTAAATTAATTTATAGTAGTCTGCATAGATAATGACAAATTATAAAAAGAAGTTAATTATTGGAACGCGATCGAGTAGCCTTGCTCTGGCTCAAACCAAGATTTTTATTGATAAATTACTTCAAAATTATCCTGATATGAGCCCAGAGTCGATTGAAATAAGACAGATCAAAACCTCTGGAGATCAGAGTCAGTCTCGACTGGACCAAATGGGTGGAAAAGGATTATTCGCAAAAGAAATAGAGACAGAAATTTTAAATGGAACTGTTGATCTTGGTGTTCATTCAATGAAGGATATACCGGCTGATAATAATAATAATAATGATCTCTCAATTGCATGCTGGCTTGAAAGATATAATCACCAAGACGCATTGCTAACTAATATTTCAAAACAAACTTTAATGGAATTAAAAAAAAATTCATTGATTGGAACCAGTTCGATAAGAAGAAGATCTCAAATTATGAATTTAAGACCTGATCTAAGAATAAAGCCGCTAAGAGGAAATATTGATACGAGAATAAAGAAATTGAAAAACAAGGAATTTGACGCCATTGTTTTAAGTGTCGCTGGTCTTAAAAGATTATCTCTTGATTATATGATATCACATACATTTTCTGATGATGAACTTTTACCGGCTGCTTGCCAGGGCGCAATTGGTATTCAAATAGAGTCATCAAATTTAGATTTAAAAAATTTTTTAAAACCTCTAAATCATTCCCTTACTGAAACTACTTGTAAAATTGAACGTGAAGTTTTGCGTATCATAAAAGCAAATTGTAATAGCCCCATAGGAGTGTTTGCAAAAAAGGTTGATGGTTCAATTTATCTACATTGTGATATATTTAATCATCATGGGGAAAAAATTTTTTCAAGCTATTTTAAAAAGCCATATTCTCAATCATTTTTATTGGGCAAAGAAATGGGAGATGATATTTTAAATAAGCTTGGTCAATCTATAATTGATAACTTGGACAGTTTAAAAGATGATTTTGATTACACGCCCTAAGGAAGATGCAATTGATCTTGCAAAAGATATAACAAAATTAAATTTAGATGTTCATACTGACTCTATTATAAAAATCAATTACAAAATACCAAAATTAGAATTTGATAAACAATCTGTAATTTTAATTGCAAGTTTAAATGCAGTAAAATCATTAAAACTTTTGAACCAAGCGCAAAGAAAAAAATTACTTCAAATTAAATTCATTGTCATAGGTAAACGAGTTTCTGATGGACTCAAAATGATTGGAATTAATAAAATTCTTTTTACATGCAGAGATAGTGAACATTTGATTCAAAAAATAAGTAAAAACAAAACAAATTTAAAAATTAGTTATTTTTGTAGTGATAATTTTAATAAAAAACTTGTAAATCAACTTCGGAGAGAAAACTGCGAACTGTTAATATGTAATACATACTCAGCTCATCGCAAAAAAAATCTCTTAGAAAAAACATGTAAACTTTTAATCCAGAGAAAAATAAAAGTTATTACATTCTTTTCAACTTATACTGCAGACTCTTTCTTTTTTTTGATGAAAGAATCAAAAATTGATAGTTCTCTTCTTAATTCAGTACATTTTCTTTGTTTGAGCAGTAATATTGCGACTGTGGTAAAAAAGCAAAAATATCAGCATGTATATTGGCCAAAACTACCAACAAAAAAGTCACTTTTAATTAGCTTAAAAAAAATGGTTAAAAATCAGTAAGTTAATATTTTTAAATCAATCAATTATGTTGAATTATTATATTAAAATCAGTGTTTTAACTGCTTGACTAATATTGATTTTCACAGTCAAATACCCCACATTAAAGTTCATTTTTGGAACAAATTTCCTAAAATGAAGTGAAAATATTTTATAATAATGAATTTATACATGGGGGGAAAATTCATGAAATTACTTATTAAAATTACAACATTATTTTTCTTTGTTGTTACATTTCCTTTTACAGCAAATGCTGTGGAAATTAATTTTCCAGGTTTTAGTGGATCAGTAACTACAACATTAACTACTGGCTTTTCAATCAGAACGGAAGACAACAACTGTCTTGGCTTGCCAGGTTATAACGAGGCTGCTTCAACTAGCACCTTGTCAGCTACCGGAGCTGCTCTAGTTGCCGCTGGGAGAACTCCAACAAATACAGCTAATATGGATTCAATTGTTGCTGCTTCAGTTGCAAATCAAACTTCAAAAAATGGCGCTGGTTGTTCAAAAAGCATGACAGATGGTTATGGCAATACTTCACAAGACCCCCTAAATATTGGCAACCAAAATGCTGATGATGGTAAAATGAACTTCCCTGATTCAGGCGACTTCATTAATGCAACATCAAAAATGTTAACAGAAATTCGAGGTTATTCTGATGGTGGAACAGGTATTTCTCTATCTTTTATTGGTTCAGTTAATCCAGTATTAGATATTAATGGCCCACAGTTTAGGGATTTAACTAAGAAAGCTAAAGATGAGTTAGAGCAAGATATAACTTTAATTGATGCCTACATCACACAAAGTATTGACCTCCCAGGTGGTGATTTTGTTGATTTAAGTTTTGGACGTTTAGCAACTAGTTATGGTGAAGCTACGTTTCTCCCAATAGGAATGAACGGCCTTGTAACATCTGGTATTGATTTATCAAAACTAAGAAACCCGGGTGCATCCATTAAAGATGCAATTATTCCAACAGAACAACTCGTAGCTTCTTTTCAAGCTGGTGACTGGGGAGTTGAAGCCTATTATCAATTTGGTCATGATCCTGTGAAATTAGATCCTAAAGGTGCTTTCTATGGAAGTGATGTGGCAAGTACTGGTTCTAAAAACCTGCTTGCATCAGGTGGTTGGAAAGAAGGAACATATGGTGCTGACCAAGCTTGTTCTTATGCATACAACGTTCTTCAATTAGCAGCAGGTAATCTTGCAGCCTCTTCATGTAACCTAGCTTCGTATACACAACACAGAGATAATCAAATCTATGATACATCTTATCTAGCAAGATATGCATCCGTAAATGCATCAAGCGTAGAGTGGCAAACGTGGGCTGGTGCTGGAAGAGGAACAGATTGGCAGTCTGCAATTCAAAAAGGTGGAAGCAGTTTTGCACTTCCAGGTCTTGATTTACAAGATGCTCTTGCAACTCATACAAGTACTGCAGTAACTGCCGCTACTTTAGCTGCAAATGTTTATACAGACGCAAATATTGTACCTTGGGATCAAAACCCAGGAGCAACTGTTGCTATAGGTTTTCATAGTGATAGATTCAAGGATCCTGATGGACAAGATTTTGGTTTTTCTGCTCATAAGTATTTTGATGACTTAGGTTCAGGTGTAGACATTGGTTTATATTTCGCAAATTATACATCAAAGGCACCTTACGCATCTGTTATCGGTGAAGGAGGAGTTCTTGCAGGAGACCACGTAGGTATGTATATGACTCAATATGCTGATTATTTAGGTTTGGATGGTACTGCTGGGCATTCATCAGGACATGATGTTGTACAAGCTGGTGGCCCTACATTATTAACAACTGGCAATATTACTGCTGCTGGTGCTGCTTGGTTGGCAATGGCTAACGGTACTTATGGATCAGGAGTTGCAGGCGGATTTACTGCAATAAATAGTGCATTTGACGGTCTGAGAAAGGATGGCGGTAATACAGCTGATGCTGCAAATTCAACTGTGAATCAATTTGCTAAGAATTACATCAGAGAAGGTCTTTATGGAAATGGTATCACTCATACTGATGGAACAACCAAGGTGTATCATAGTCCAGTTGGTCTTGTGACTGGTTTTGGCACTGCTTTTGCTGATAAGAGTACTGCAGGACAGACATCAACAACTGACTTAGCATTCTTAGGTTATGCAGGAACACTACTTCCTGCAATTACCCCTCTTAACTATGCACAAATTCAGTTTATTTATCCTGAAAATACAATTCTTGGGGCAAGTTTTAACACAAACGTGAACAGTACGACTGTTCAAGGTGAAGTATCTTACAGACCAGACTTTAAATTAGCAACTGGTTTGGGTGATCAAGTTAACCAAATAAGTGATGCTGCGGGTACAAGTTTAGCATTAACTTTATTTGGTATTGAGAGTGGTCAAACGACAATGCATGATGCTGTACTTTGGCAATCATTAGAAGGAGTTGTTAATACTGTAGGTGGTGGAGACTTTACGATGTTATCACTCGTTCAAGGTATCGAAAGATCATCTTTGCCTAATCTTACGGCTCAGGCAACGGCTGCAAGTCAGGCAGATTATCGATCAAGTGCGTTCATAGAATACGACACATGGTCTGTTGATGTTGGTACGACAACTCTATTCAGTCCATCTTCACAGGTCGCGCAAGGCTTAGGCGCTGACTCTGCAGTTCTATTAACTGAGCTTGGAGCTGTCTATATTGCTGGAATGGATAATAAAAGAAATGGATTTGTTGCGCGAAACGGATTTAATGAAGGCTCAGGAGAGTACTTGTGTCTTGGTATTTTCCAGGATCTTACAGCTGCGCAAAGAACTGCAATTGGCACTAGTATGAAAGCACTTGGCTACAGTAATTTCAATATCGACCATAACATGATGGATATTTCGACTTACAGTAAGAGAGCAACGTCAAATACTTCACATACAAGAAGTGGAGTTGCATTAGCAGCAGGAACGGTTCTTGAAGAAGGTGACGTAATTGCTTCATCTGGTGCATCAATTGGTGCTGCTGGATCTGGAACAAATAGTTTAGAC
>CACPLH010000018.1:0-15285 GCA_902634765.1 uncultured Pelagibacteraceae bacterium | reverse complement strand
CACTTCTAAAATCTCTATTCTTCAATGTTGAAATTAGAAATGCTACATTGTGATCAACACCTTCTATATAATATTGTTCTAAAGCTCTTATCATAAGGTCAAGAGCTTTATCTCGACTGACTGCGTGCACAGCAAGTTTAGAAATCATTGGATCATAGTATATACTTATATCTGAGCCACTCGAAACTCCTGTATCATTTCTTATAATCTCATCTTTATTAGAGATTTTTGGCTCCTGATGTTCAATAAGTCTACCGATAGAGGGTAAAAATTCCTTAAGTGGATCTTCAGCATAAATTCTAGACTCTATAGACCATCCATTAAGTTTTATATCTTGTTGAGATAATCTTAATTTTTTCCCATCTGCACAATTTATCATTTGTTCAACTAAATCAACACCAGTTACAAGCTCAGTCACAGGATGTTCTACCTGCAGTCTAGTATTCATTTCTAAAAAATAAAAATTTTTCTTATCATCTACAACAAACTCAACTGTTCCAGCAGAGTCATATTTTACTTCTTTCGCAAGCCTCAAAGCCTGCTCGGCCATTGCATTTCTTAATTTTTCATCAACAAATGAAGATGGACATTCCTCAATCACCTTTTGATACCGTCTTTGAATTGAACACTCTCGTTCACCTAGATGAACTTGATTACCATGCTTATCACATAGAATTTGAATCTCTATATGTCTTGGGTTAGTTATGTATTTTTCAATAAATACTCTATCATCTCCAAAACTATTTAATGCCTCACTTTGCGCTGCCTTTAAGTTAGGCTCTAACTCTTGTCTCTTATTAACAATTCTCATTCCCTTACCACCACCACCAGCTGAAGCTTTAAGAAGCACTGGAAATCCTATTTTTTCTGCAATCTTGATTGCTTTTTTTGGATCTCTCACAGCCTCTGTGTGACCTGGAATAACATTCAAATTTAGTTTTAGAGCTAAATTTTTAGACTCAATTTTGTCTCCCATTTTTGTAATAGCGTTTTTATTTGGACCAATGAATTTAATCTTCTCTTTTTCCAATGCTTTAACAAAATTATAATTTTCTGATAAAAATCCATATCCAGGATGAATAGCGTCACTCTTAGACTTTTTAGCAATCTCAATTATCTTTTTAATTACTAGATATGACTCATTAGGAGCTGAGGGTCCGATAAAATATGATTCATCAGCCATATTTACAAAATCAGAATATTTATCAGCCTCAGAATAAACTGCGACTGTTTTGATCCCCATCTTATTTGCTGTTTTAATTATTCGACAAGCAATTTCACCTCTATTGGCGATTAAAATTTTTTTTATCATGGCTATAGTGGAATATTATCGTGTTTCTTATAAGGGGAAGATAATTCTTTATTTTCAAGATTGTCTAGGGCAGTAGCTATTCTTCTTCTAGTGTTTTGAGGCTTAATTACATCATCAATAAATCCTCTACTAGATGCAATAAATGGATTAGCAAATTGTTTTGTATATTCATCTGTCTTCGTTTCAGCATCCTTTTCATTCTTAATTTGATTTCTATATAAGATTTCGACAGCACCTTTTGCTCCCATTACCGCTATTTCTGCAGTTGGCCATGCATAGTTTATATCTCCTCTTAGATGTTTAGAGGCCATCACTACATAAGCTCCGCCATATGCTTTTCTCGTAATGATAGTAATTTTTGGAACAGTTGCTTCTGCATACGCATATAGTAATTTTGCGCCATTTTTGATGATTCCATTATGTTCTTGAGATACACCAGGTAAAAATCCAGGCACATCAACAAATGTAACTAATGGAATATTAAAGCAATCACAAAACCGAACAAATCTTGCGGCTTTTTTACTTGCATCAATATCTAAGCATCCCGCCAGTACTAATGGCTGATTAGCAACAAAGCCTACTGTTCTTCCTTCAACTCTACCAAATCCTACAATCATATTTTTGGCAAAATTTTCCTGAACTTGGAAAAAATCTCTATTGTCAATAACCTTAGTAATTAACTCCAGCATATCATATGGTTTGTTCGGATTATCTGGAACTAGGGTATCCAATGAATAATCAGGGTTTAGATTCTGATATTCTGTTTTTTTCTTTAATGATTTTTCTTTATTGTTTGAAGGAAGCAGGTCTATGAGCTTCTTAACTTCATAAAGTGTTTCAATATCATTTGCAAATGCACCATCCGCAACTGAAGATTTAGATGTATGTGTTTTTGCTCCACCCAATTCTTCCTGTGTCACGTTTTCTTGAGTTACTGTTTTCACGACATCAGGTCCTGTCACGAACATAAAAGATGTATCTTTAACCATAAAAATGAAGTCTGTCATGGCTGGCGAATAAACTGCGCCACCTGCACATGGCCCCATAATTACAGAAATCTGAGGTATAACGCCAGATGCCAAAACATTCTTTTGAAAAACGTCTCCATATCCAGCTAGCGAGGCAACACCTTCTTGAATTCGAGCACCGCCGGAGTCGTTTATTCCAATTACTGGAGCTCCTACCTTAAGAGCCATATCCATGATTTTACAAATTTTTTCTGCATGAGCCTCTGATAAAGATCCTCCAAAAACAGTAAAATCCTGACTAAAAACATAAACTAATTTTCCATTTATTTTACCACTTCCAGTAACAACACTATCTCCCGCGTACTTTTTTTTACCCATACCGAAGTCATTGGTTCTATGTTCGACATACATATCATATTCTTCAAAAGAATTTTCATCTAGAAGGGTATCTATTCTTTCTCTAGCTGTTAATTTACCTCTTGCATGCTGAGCGTCGACACGTTTCTTTCCACCACCTTCTCTAGCTTCTTTTCTTTTTTTTTCTAATTGCTCAATTATGTTTGACATAATTTCATAATAAACAAAAAATTGTTAATATACTACGATATTTTTTCTAAATACTTTTGAAAATGATCTGGAAGGTCCGCACTATACTTAACTAATTTTTTATTAGGGTCTATAAATTCAATCTCACCTGCGTGCAAAAATAATTTTTTTTCTCTTAATTTACTCCTTATATCTTTATGAAAATATTTTTTATCACCAAGAATTGGAAAATTGCTTTCCGAACAATGAATGCGTAATTGATGCTTTCTACCAGTTTTTGGATTAAGTTTCACATAACTCAAACTATTAGATATTTTCTTTTCAAGTTTATAATTCGTTTTTGCCTCTAATTTTTTTTCTTTGTCATAAATTGGAATATTTATAGTACCTCGACTCTTCATCTCTTCTTTATTTTGGACTATTGCAAAATATGTTTTTTTTATTTTTTGGTTTGAAAACATATCTAGAAAAAAACGACTTGTTTTAATATCAAGAGCTAATATGAGTAATCCACTTGTATCCTTATCCAGTCTGTGAACCAGATGAAGTTTTTTATTATCAAAACTTATTTGAGAAGCTATATCATCTATACTTATGTCTACCTTTGTACCAGACTGTGATGATATTCCAGCCCACTTATTTATAACTATATAATTCTGGTCTTTAAAAATTATAGCATCTTTAAATTTTTTAATATAACTTTTTGGTAATGGCTTTTGCTCAATAATGTCAAATTCATAATTACCGTAAATGGAAATCTCATCATTGCTTTTAAGTCTATATGAGTATTTTTTCCTTTTCTTATTGACCTTTATATTTCCTTTTCTTATTTCTTTGTAAATCAAATTTTTTGGTAAAAGAAATTCTTTCGATAAAAAGTTGTCTAGTCTCACATCATCTTGTTGAGAAGAAATCAAAATTTTATTTGGAACGCTTGCCATAGATCAATAATGATCAAATAAAGGCCGGTATTATTTGGCTTTACTTACTTCTGGGCTTTGGTCTTGATCCAAAAGTTGTATAAAAGCCATCGGTGCATTATCGCCTGTTCTAAAGCCTGCTTTAACAATTCTACAATAACCACCATTTCTATCTTTATATCTTACTGAAAGCTCTTTGAAGACCTTTGCTACAGCTTCTTTATCTTGAAGAGTATTATAAGCACTGCTTCTTGAAGACTCTTTATTTTTCTTACCAAGCGTGATTATTTTTTCAACAAACGGTCTAAGCTCTTTAGCCTTTGGAAGAGTTGTTTTAATTGTTTCATTTTTGATTAGTGATACTGCCATGTTTTCAAGCATAGCTAATCTATGAGATGAAGTTCTATTCAGTTTTCTATTGGCTACACCGTGTCTCATTTTTAGTTATACGGATCCTCAATTTTTCTTGCTAATTCTTCAATATTTTCTGGCGGCCAGTTAGGGACTTCCATTCCTAAATATAGTGACATCACTCCTAAAACTTCCTTAATTTCATTTAATGACTTACGACCAAAGTTAGGTGTCCTTAACATTTCTATTTCACTTTTTTGCACTAGGTCACCAATATAAATAATATTATCATTTCTAAGGCAATTCATTGACCTCACTGATAATTCAAGTTCTTCAACTTTTCTTAATAAATTTTTATTAAATTGAGGTTCAAGAGCATCAGGTTCTACAACTGTTTCTTCTGGCTCTTCAAAGTTAATAAATGACTGTAATTGATCTTGAATTATACGAGCAGCAAATGCAAGGGCATCTTCTGGTGTCACAGAGCCATTAGTTTCAATTGTCATGGTTAACTTATCATAGTCGAGAACTTTTCCCTCACGAGTATTTTCAATATTGTATGACACTTGTTTAACTGGACTAAAAATTGAATCAATGGGAATTACACCGATTGCCGACTCTTCGACTTTATTGTGTTCAGCAGCTACATATCCCTTACCTTTAGCAACCGTAAGTTCCATATTAAATTCAGTGTTGTCATCAAGATTGCAAATTACCAATTCAGGGTTAATGATGTCAATCTCAGAAGGTGTATTGATCATACCTGCTGTAATCTCACCTGGACCTGTAACATTTAAAGACATTTTTCTAACACCTTCAGAATGCATATTAAGTGCGAGAGATTTAACATTTAAGACAATATCAGTTACATCTTCTCTAACGCCATTAATTGATGAAAATTCATGTAGAACATTGTCAATCTTAATTGCTGTTACTGCTGTACCTTGTAATGAAGACAGCAATACTCTTCTTAAAGCATTTCCTAACGTAAGACCAAATCCTCGCTCAAGTGGTTCAGCCGTTAATGTAGCTTTAAAACTTGAGTCTTCATCAGGAGTAAGTTTTAGTTTTGACGGTTTAATGAGTGCCTGCCAATTATTAATTATACTCATATACTTTTCTTCCTATTATTAAAATTAATTAAACTCTTCTTTTTTTTGGTGGTCGACATCCATTGTGTGGAATAGGTGTAGTGTCTTTAATTGAAGTAATATAAAAACCTACAGCCTGTAAAGCTCGAAGAGCTGACTCTCTTCCACCACCAGGGCCTTTTACAAATACTTGTAAATTCTTAAGACCAAATTCTTTTGCTTTAGTACCAGCATCTTCTGCAGCGATTTG
The DNA here is from genome assembly GCA_902634765.1 of uncultured Pelagibacteraceae bacterium. Taxonomy (GTDB): domain Bacteria; phylum Pseudomonadota; class Alphaproteobacteria; order Pelagibacterales; family AG-422-B15; genus CABYIR01. Next base: position 9,847 of record CACPLH010000018.1, on the reverse strand, counting down.
AGCAGCATAAGGAGTTGATTTTCTGGAACCTTTGAAACCTTTAACTCCTGCAGATGACCATGCAATACTATTTCCTTGTTCATCAGTAATGGTGACCATTGTATTATTAAAAGTTGCACTAATATAAGCTAGACCAGAAATAATATTTTTCTTTTGCTTCTTTTTTTTAATAACTTTTTTGTCTGCCATTATTTAGTAACCTTTTTCTTTCCAGCAATAGCAATAGCTTTTCCTTTTTTAGTTCTTGCATTTGTGTGAGTTCTTTGTCCTCTCGCTGGAAGATTTTTTCTATGTCTCGTTCCCTTGTATGTTCCAAGATCTTTTAATCTTTTAATATTAGCAGATATTTCTCTCCTTAAATCACCCTCAACAATATAAGAGGATGAGATAACATCACTAATACTTTTAATTTCTGACTCTGATAAATCATTAACTCTTGAATTCCAATCTACGTTTGCCTGCTTACAAACATTAGCTGAAAACTTACTTCCAATGCCATAAACATAGGTAAGGGCAACACCAAGTTTTTTCTGTGAAGGTATGTTAACACCAGCTATTCTTGCCACAGTATATTCCTATTAATTGATTTGAAAGATGGCCGGATTATATGATTATTAGACAATTGGTCAAGCATTAAAGTTGTTCCATAATTGAGCTAATTTGTTGATTTATATCACTAATCTCACCTACACCATTAACCCACTTAAGTAAATTTAAATCTTTATAAAATTGTATTAATGGAGCTGTTTGATCATAATAAACTTTTAATCGTGACGCTAGGACCTCTTCGCTATCATCCTCTCTACCTTCAGTATTTTTACGGTTTATAATACGATTAATAAGAACTGGTTGTTCTACATCAATTAATATTGCAGCATTGAGCTTTATGTCTAACTCTTTCATAATGCTCGAGAGAAGATTTGCTTGATTAATTGATCTAGGAAATCCATCAAGAAGAAAGCTTGAATTGTTCATTTTAATTTCAGATAAGCGAATTTTTATTATATCAATAATGATTTCATCAGATACCAAATGTCCTGAATCTATTATTTGTTTTGCAGTTACCCCAAGTTTACTACCTTTTGAAATTTCATTTCTTAAGATATCTCCTGTAGAAACATGATCTAGGCTAAATTTTTTACAAATTAATTTTGCCTGGGTACCTTTTCCAGCACCAGGTGGGCCGAAAAGTAATATGTTCATCGTCTATTGCCGCGTAATTTTGATTTCTTAATTAATGCTTCATACTGATATGCAAACAGATGGCTTTGTACTTGGCCTATTGTATCCATGCCAACTACAACCACAATAAGTAACGATGTTCCTCCAAGATAGAATGGTATGGAGTATTGTGAAATTAAGATCTCAGGGAGTATGCATACAAATGCTAAGTATGCTGCACCAATAGTTGTAATTCTAGATAAAACAAAGTCAATATACTCCGCAGTTTTCTCTCCAGGTCTAATACCAGGTATAAACCCTCCTTGTCTTTTTAAATTATCAGCAGTTTCAGTAGGATTGAAAACAATTGATGTGTAAAAGAAGGCAAAAAATATTATTGCAGATGCATAAAGTAGCATGTAAGCAGGCTGCCCTCTTCCAAGATAAGCCGCTATATCTGTCAGCCAGCTTTGTTCCGCTGATAGATTGAAGTTAGCGATTGTAATTGGCAACAATAATATTGAGGATGCAAAGATTGCAGGTATTACTCCTGCTGTATTAAGCTTAAGGGGTAAATGTGTTGAGTCTCCTGAGTACATTTTATTTCCAACTTGTCTTTTAGGGTACTGAACAATTAATCTTCTTTGAGCCCTTTCCATAAAGACAATAAAAATTACTACCGCTACAATCAATAAAAGAAGTAAGACAAGAGTAATAGTTGAAATAGTACCTTGTCGCCCAAGTGTTAAAGTGTTTATTAATGCGCTTGGGATTTCTGCTACAATACCAGAGAAGATTATTAACGATATACCATTACCAATTCCTCTACTGGTCACCTGTTCTCCGAGCCACATTAAGAATACAGTGCCGCCTGTAAGAGTAATTGTTGTTGATAATCTAAAAAAGAGACCTGGGTCCGTAACAATTTTTCCTGCAGATTCTAAACCAACAGATATTCCATAACCCTGAAGTAAAGCAAGTATAACAGTTCCATATCGAGTATATTGAGTAATTTTTTGTCTACCGGGTGTACCTTCTTTTTTGAGACTTGCTATATGCGGAGATACACTTGTCATTAGCTGCATAATAATTGCTGCTGAAATGTATGGCATTATTCCAAGAGCAAAGATTGCCATTCGACTGATTGCTCCACCAGCAAAAACATCAAACATACCTAGAATTCCACTCTGGTTTGTTTCAACTAGCAGCTTTAACTGTTCAACATCAATTCCAGGGAGAGGAACATATGTGCCAAACCGATATACGATTAATGCTCCTAAAGTGAACCATATTCTTCTTTTTAACTCAGTAGCTTGACTAAATACACTAAAGTTAAAATTGGCAGCAAGTTTTTCAGCGGCTGAGGCCATAAGACTTAACTCTTTTCACTAATATTAAGATTATTCCCTATCTTTTCTAACTTTGTTTGAGCAGATTTAGAAATCTTTGCGCATTCAATAGGATTTTTTGAAGTCAAATCTCCTCTACCAAGTATTTTTAATTTTTGAGAATTTTTATTTTTGATAATTGAAAGATCTTTTAGGAGTTTTATGCTAATCGTTTGATCTTCATTAATTTTATTCTTATTAATAATACTTTGAAGATCTTCTAGATTTAATTCAACATACCTAGTTTTGTTCACGTTGTTAAACCCAAATTTTGGAAGTCTTCTATGTAAAGGCATCTGTCCACCTTCAAATCCATTAATTGCAACACCTGATCTAGCTTTTTGACCTTTATGGCCGCTTCCAGATGTTTTTCCTTTTCCAGATCCTATGCCTCTTCCTACTCTTTTAACATTTTTAGTGGTCGATTTTAATCTCTTTAATTCATTCAACTTCATTTCTATATCTCCTCAACACTAACAAGATGGTTAACCACCTTAATCATTCCAAGAATCTCTGGGCTTGAGTCTCTGACTACAGAACTATTTATCTTACGTAGTCCAAGACCTCTTAATGAGGCAATCTGATTCTTTTTTGAACCAATTGAACTTTTCTTTAAAATAATTTTAATTTTCTTATCGCTCATAATAAAAACTTTACTCTCTACCAGATGTAATAGCAGATACTTTCTTGCTTCTGCGATTAGCAACCATTTTTGGAGACTTTTGCTGCTTCAAACCATCTACAGCTGCTCTAATAATATTATATGGATTTGCACTGCCAATTGATTTTGCAACAATATCCTGAACACCAAGTAATTCAAAAACTGCTCTAACAGATCCTCCTGCAATTATTCCAGTTCCTGATGGCGCTGATCTCATAACAACTTTACTGGCTCCATGTATACCAATTATATCATGATGAAGCGTTCTACCTTCTCTTAACGGAATTCTTACCAAACTTTTTTTTGCAGATTCTGTTGCTTTTTTTATTGCTTCAGGAACTTCTTTAGCTTTGCCATGTCCAAAGCCAACTTTTCCAGACTCATCTCCAGCAACAACTAAAGCTGCGAATCCAAATCTTCTTCCACCTTTAACAACCTTTGTTACACGATTAATCGCAACTAATTTTTCTTTTAAATCTGATTTTTGTTCTTTATTTTTTTGTGCGTAAGCCATATTAATTCCTAAAATTTAAGTCCAGCTGATCTCACAGTATCAGCGATTGTTTTAACGATACCGTGGTAAATGTTTGGTCCACGATCCAAATATAGTTTAGAAACACCTTTATCAATTGCAACTTTACCTATCTGTTCACCAATCAACTTTGCGTTGGCTATATTGCAAGAATTCTTATTTTTTGGCATTTTAACTGTGGATGCACTACAAAGAGTGACTCCTTTGTCATCATCTATGACTTGAGCATAAAGATGCTTTGAAGACTTAAATACAGATAGTCTTAAGCCAGATTTATTGGCTTTTTTTAATCTATATCTATTTCTTCTAGATCTTTTTTCTTTACCTTTAGAAAGCATTACTTTTTCTTTCCTTCTTTTCTATTAATATATTCGTCAGCGTACTTTACACCTTTACCTTTATAGGGCTCAGGACCTCTAAAGCCCCTAATTTCTGAGGCTATCTGTCCTACAAGTTGTTTACTGGCGCCAGAAATCTCAATGTTATTTTGCTTATCAACTGTTACATTAATTCCTTCAGGAATTGGATAAATAATAGGATGACTAAAACCAAGTAATAATTCAAGATCTTTACCTTTCATAGATGCTCTGTAACCTACTCCATTCATTTCTAGCTTTTTTGAAAAGCCTGTCGAAACACCAATAACAAGATTGTTTACCAAATTTCTTTGTAATCCCCAAAATGCAAGAGCTTGTTTACTTTCTTTTTTTACTGAAAAAGAAATTTTGTTTTCAGAAAGATCAGTTGATATCAAGTCGTGCAGTTTTGTTTCAAGCTTACCAAGGGGTCCTTCAGCAAATATAGAGCCCCCCTCAATAGATACTTTTACGTTATCTGGAATTATTATTTCTTTAGAACCAACTCTTGACATAACTAAAATACTCTACAGATTATTTCTCCACCAATTTTCTTTTCTCTAGCATCAGTGTCTGACATTACGCCCTGAGAAGTTGAAATAATTGATATACCCAAACCATTATGTACAAATGGAATCCTTTCAACACCGGAATAAACTCTTCTTCCAGGTTTTGAAATTCTTGTAATATTAGATATAACTGGACCGCTTTCATCATATTTTAATTCGATGTCTAACTCTTCTCTTCCCGAAGCATGTTTTGTTCTTGCGTATCCTCTAATATAACCTTCATTTTTTAGTACCTCTAGAATACTTTCTCTCATCTTAGATAGAGGAGAAGTTACAACTTTCTTCTTTCTTAGTTGCGCATTTCGAATGCGACTAAACAAATCTGCTAATGGATCTTGTAATGACATACCTATCCTTTCTTACCAACTCGATTTATTCATACCAGGTATTTGACCTTGTGAAGCTAGTTCTCTTAGTGCAATTCTGGATAATTTTACTCTGTTATGAAAACCTCTTGGTCTTCCTGTTAGTTCGCAACGATTCCTAATTCTAGAACGAGCACCGTTTCTTCTCATTTTAGCTAATTTCAATTGTGCCTGAAATCTATCATCAATAGACGTATTCTTATTCATTATTAACTCTTTTAATGCCTTACGCTTACTTAAATCTTTTGCAGCTAGTGCTATTCTTCTTTTATTTTTTTCAATCGAACTTCTTTTTGCCATTATAAAACCTTGTATTAAATAATTATTGGAAAATTTAGTGCCTTCAATAACGTTAATGCCTCATCATTATTTTTAGTGGATGTACATATAGTTATATCCATGCCCCTAATTGCATCTAACTTATCGACATTTATTTCTGGAAAAATTGTAACTTCTTTAATACCAAATGAGTAGTTACCTTTTCCATCAAATCCATTGAGCTTAAGACCTCTAAAGTCTCTTATCCTAGGCAAAGCTACAGTTACAAGTCTATCAATAAATTCATACATTTGATCACCTCTTAAGGTAACTTTAACTCCTAACGGCATACCTTCTCTAATTTTATAAGTCGCAATTGATTTTCTTGCTTTTGTAACAACTGGTAACTGCCCAGAAATTGCAGCAAGATCATTTGATGCAGATTGTATTACCTTAGAGTCAGCTACAGCCTCACTAAGACCCATGTTGAGAGAAACCTTCATCACCTTTGGTAAAGACATAGGATTAGCTCTTTCTAACTTTTCTTTTAGATGAGGAACAACCTCATTCAGATATTTATCTTTGACTCTTGGCATAGAACTATCCATCAATTTGATCTCCTGAATTTACAGCTATTCTGACCTTTTTATTATCTTTAAGAATTTTAAACTGAACTCTAGTCGGTTTATTATCTTTTTTATTTAATGGCATTAGGTTATCAATCGCAATTGGCATTTCTTTATTTACAATCCCACCTTGACTGTTTTGGTCTTGCTTCTGATGCTTTTTTGATACATTGACATCCTTAACAATCGCCTTTAGACCCTGAATTTTCATAACCTCACCAGTTTTTCCAGTATCTTTTCCAGAATTTACAAACACACGATCACCCTTTTTTATTCTTTGAGCCACTACAGAACCTCCGGAGCTAATGATATAATTTTCATTTGATTTCTCGATCTTAATTCACGACAAACTGGACCAAATATTCTTGTGCCAACAGGCTCTCCTTGAGCATTAATTAGAACTGCAGCATTAGTATCAAATTTAATTGTGCTTCCATCAGGTCTTTTAAGTTCTTTTCTAGTCCTAACTATGACAGCTTTGTGAACAGTTCCCTTTTTAACTTTACCTCTAGGCATAGCTTCCTTGATTGTTACAACAATTGTATCTCCAACTGATGCATATTTTCTTTTAGAGCCCCCTAAAACCTTTATACAAAGGACTTCCTTGGCTCCCGAGTTATCAGCTATGTTTAATCTTGACTCAGTCTGTATCATTATTCAATAACAACCCATCTTTTTAATTTTGATATCGGTTTAGATTCCATAATTTTTACTCTATCACCAATATTAAATTTATTATCAGCATCATGAGCGCTGTATTTCTTTGATCTTTTTATCACCTTCTTTAAAACTGGGTGCCTGAACTTTCTTTCAACAAGAACAGTTACAGTTTTGTCTTGTTTATCGCTCAGAACAGTGCCTTGTAATATTCTTTTCGGCATAATTTAATTCTCTTTAACTTTCTCGATTTTAATCGTTTTAATACGAGCTATTAACTTTCTCACTTTGGATACCCTCGAAGTATTTTCTAATTGACCAGAGGATTTTTGAAATCTTAAATTAAAAGATTCCTTATATAAGTTTTCAAGCTCTGTATTAAGCTGATCAACTGTTTTTTTTCTAATTTCTTCAGTTTTCATTTCTTACTTCACCAGTTGTTCTACTACTTTTGTCTTAACAGGTAATTTAGAAGCGGCTCTTCCAAAAGCTTCTTTTGCAACAGCGTAAGAAACGCCATCTACTTCAAACATTATTTTTCCTGGTTTCACCCTGCATGCCCAATACTCTGGCGATCCTTTACCCTTTCCCATTCTTACTTCAACAGGTTTTTTTGAAACAGGTACATCAGGGAAAATTCTTACCCAAACTCTTCCAGCTCTTTTCATAAATCTAGTCATAGCCACCCTCGCAGCTTCTATTTGACGAGCAGTAATTCTGTCAGCTTCTAGTGCCTTAAGACCAAAAGTACCATAGTTTAATGTAGTTGCAGATGTTGCAACTCCTTTAATTCTGCCTTTATGTGCTTTTCTAAATTTTGTTTTCTTTGGCTGTAACATTTCTTATCCTAATTTATTTGGATTATTTTCAGACTCATGTGGTGCGTTATCATCAATATCCCCTTTATAAATCCATACTTTTATTCCACATGCTCCATAAGTAGTAGCCGCAGTAGATTCTGCATAATCTATATTGGCTCTAAATGTATGAAGTGGAACTCTACCTTCTCTATACCACTCTGTTCTTGCAATTTCAGTTCCACCAAGTCTTCCTCCACAGTTAACTCGTATTCCATCAGCGCCTAATCTCATTGCTGACTGTACGGACCTTTTCATTGCTCTTCTAAATGATACACGTCTTTCAAGTTGCTCTGCTATTGTGTCAGCTATCAGCTGAGCTTCAACCTCGGGCTTTCTAATTTCAACTAAGTTGATAGAAACTTCATCAGAAGTAAACTCAGAAATCTTTCTTTTAAGTTTTTCGATATCACTACCTTTTTTACCAATTATTAAACCTGGTCTTGATGAGTATATTGTTACCTGAGCTTTTTTAGCAGGTCTTTCAATTTGAATTTTTGCAACCGCACAATTTTTTAGTTTCTTTTTGATATAAGCTCTAATTTTTAAATCTTCTTGAAGATAATTGCCAAAATCTCTTCTGTTGGCAAACCATCTCGATTGCCATTTTTTATTTAAAATCAGCCTTAGACCAATTGGATTTACTTTCTGACCCATGATTACTCTTTTCCCTTACTATCTTTTTGCTCTTCTGAGAGTTTTATAGTGATATTAGTTAAAAACTTTTGAATTCTTCCTGGTCTACCTTTAGCTCTTGCTCTCCATCTCTTCATGACCATGCCCTTACCGCAATATGCCTCGCTTACTTTTAGAATATCTATATCTAACTGATGATTATTTTCAGCATTAGCAACAGCACTATTCAGAACCTTTCCAATGTCTTTTGCTATAGCCCTGTTCGAGAACTTAAGAACATTAATCGCATCCGATGCTTTCTTGCCCCGTATCATTTCAAGTACAAGATTAGCTTTGGATGGACTAACTCTCATATTTTTTGCAACAGCGTAAGCTTCGTTATCTTTTCTATTTAAATGCTTCATTATTTTTTCGTCTTTTTATCTGCCGTATGGCCGTGAAATGTTCTAGTAGGAGAAAATTCTCCAAATTTATGCCCAACCATATCTTCTGATACATTTACAGGTATAAATCTTTTTCCGTTATGCACTGCAAAACTAAGACCAACAAATTCTGGGAGGATTGTAGATCTTCTAGACCATGTTTTGATCACATCATTTCTTCCTGCCTCAGCTGAAGCTTTAGCTTTCTTTAATAAATGACTATCAACAAATGGACCTTTCCAAATAGACCTTGCCATATTAAACCTCTATCCTCGCTTTTTTATCCGTCTTTCTTTTTATAATAAATTTATCAGTTCTTTTATTATTTCTTGTTTTAAGACCTTTAGTCTTCTTTCCCCATGGAGTTACGGGATGCCTTCCACCTGAAGTCTTTCCTTCACCACCTCCGTGAGGATGATCAATTGGATTCATTGCAACTCCTCTGACGGACGGTCTAATTCCAAGCCATCGATTCCTTCCAGCTTTCCCAAGTTTTTTATTCTTATTATCTATATTTGATAAAACTCCAATAGTTGCTTTGCATTCTTCTCTTACTTTTCTTTGTTCACCTGAAGGCAATTTAACAACAACATAGCCGTCAGATTTGCCCACTATTTGTGTTGAAGATCCTGCAGCTCGAGCAAGCTGTGCACCGCCTCCAACATTAAGTTCCACATTGTGAATATCAATTCCAACAGGAATTATAGACATTGGCATACAATTACCTGTTTTAATTTCTGCTTTATTGGAGGAAATTACTGTATCTCCAACATTCAAATCTTTAGGAGCTAAAATATAAGAGAATGTACTATCTTCGTATTTAATTAGAGCTATGTAAGCTGAGCGGTTTGGATCATATTCGATTCTCTCAACAACCGCTGAAACATCTTGCTTGGATCTCTTAAAGTCAATTAATCTATACTTACTTTTATGACCGCCACCTTTTCTTCTCATCGTGATACGGCCTGTATTATTTCTCCCGCCTTTTTTAGAAAGCCCGGCAGTTAATGATTTTTTTGGTTTGCCTTTCCATAGGCCAGTTTTGTCTATTAGAGTAAGACCTCTAGTTCCTGGGGTATTTGGTTTAAACTTCTTAAGTGCCATTATTAAATTCCTGCATTGATATCGATTGTTTGACCATCTTCAAGTGTGATGAAGGCTTTTTTATAATTTGATCTTCTTCCTATTGTACCTCTAAAAGCTTTTCTCTTACCTTTTACAACGAGCGTATTTACTTTTTTAACCTTAACTTTAAAAATATTTTCTATGGCTTCTTTAATTTCTTTTTTCGAAGACTTATTTGCGACTTGAAAGGTAACCTGATTATACTCTGATCCTAATGATGACTTTTCAGTGACG
>CACPLH010000017.1:0-21890 GCA_902634765.1 uncultured Pelagibacteraceae bacterium | reverse complement strand
ATTAATTAAAAAATAAAAAATATGACTGATATTAAAAATATTATCGAAAATGCTTGGGATAATGTCTCCAGCCTTACCTCAGAGAATAAAGATATTGCTGAAGCAGTGAGAGAAGTGATTGGAAAACTTGATAATGGTGAGTACAGAATTGCTGAAAAAAATGGGAATGAATGGATCGTTAATCAATGGCTTAAAAAAGCAGTTCTTATTTCATTTCGTTTAAATGATAATCAAATACTAAGAGGTCCTTACACTACTTGGTATGACAAAGTTAGAGGAAAAACAGTGGATTGGAATGAGGATGACTGGAAAAAAGCAGGGTATCGTCATGTACCCAATGGTACTGTGAGAGAGGGTTCTTTTATAGGCAAAGGTGTTGTTCTTATGCCATCGTTTGTAAATATAGGGGCTTACATAGATGAGGGTACTATGGTTGACACTTGGGCAACAGTTGGATCTTGTGCACAAATTGGAAAAAATTGCCATTTATCTGGCGGTGTTGGAATTGGCGGAGTGTTAGAGCCCCTTCAAGCTAATCCCGTAATTATTGAAGATGACTGCTTTGTAGGAGCAAGAGCTGAGGTTGCTGAGGGTGTAATTGTTAGAGAGGGGTCTGTTTTATCAATGGGAGTATACTTAGGAGCCTCAACTAAAATTGTTAATAGATCAACAGGTGAGATATCTTATGGAGAAGTTCCAGCTTATTCAGTTGTCGTGCCTGGAACATTACCCAATACGGATCCAGCTAAGCCAAGTTTATATTGTGTAGTAATTGTTAAAACTGTTGATGAAAATACAAGAAAAAAAACATCGATAAACGACTTACTAAGAGAGTAAACTAAATGGAAGTATTAGAACTAACAAGATCACTTATATCGTGTCCTAGTGTTACACCTAAAAATGAAGGTGTCCTTGATCTTCTTGAGAAAGAATTATCAGAACTAGGTTTCATATGTCATCGCTACTTATTTAGTGATCATAATACACCTGACGTAGATAATTTATTTGCAAAGTTTGGAAGTGGATCTCCTCATTTATGTTTTGGTGGTCACACTGATGTAGTCCCTGTAGGCAATCTTGACTCCTGGAGCTATAACCCATTTCAACCAACAGAAAGAGATGGAAGAATATATGGGCGTGGAGCAAGTGATATGAAATCTGCTATTGGCGCGTTTGTCTGCGCAGCTGGAAATTATATTAAAAGCCCAGATTTTAAAGGATCGATAAGCTTGTTAATTACAAATGATGAAGAAGGACCCGCAATAAACGGCACAAAAAAAGTTCTTCAAAAATTATATGAAGATGGAGAAAAAATAGACTCATGTATTGTAGGAGAGCCAACTTGCCCAAACAAATTGGGTGAAATGATAAAAATTGGAAGAAGAGGTAGTTTGACAAGTAAGATCACTATTATAGGTAAGCAAGGTCATGTGGCATATCCACAGTGGACTCTTAATCCAATTAATCCTCTAACAAAGATATTAAGTAATATATGTAATATTAATTTAGATTCTGGAACAAATGATTTTCCTCCATCTAATATAGAAGTTGTTAATGTTAGCTCTAGCGATGGAGCATCTAATGTAGTTCCTGAGATTGCAACGGGTCAATTAAACGTGCGATATAACATCAATCATAATGAAGAAAGTCTAACAAAAATTTTTGATGAAGTTGTCAAAGAAGAAGTTGGTGATAGTGAATACGATTTTAAAATAGAATATAATAATTCTGCAGAACCTTTTCTCACAGAAAAAGGCGAATTTATAAATATCATTAAGGAATCTGTTGATGAAGTTACTGGATTAGATGCCGCTCTCACAACAACAGGAGGCACATCTGATGCAAGATTTTTTAAAGATTACTGTGAAGTTGCAGAATTTGGTTTAATTGGTGAAACAGCTCACCAAGTAGATGAAAATGTCAAAATTGCCGACATTGAGAGTCTTGAAAAAATTTACTACTCAATAATTGAAAAATATTTTAAATAACTCTAGCTTAATTAATTGGATTATAAAAATTTTTATCAAATATTTCCATTATTTCTTGAGGTGGCGTTGTAATCTTTCTAGTCTTAAGATCAAACCATCCTCCATTAGCAACTATTTTTACAGCTAAGTCTCCTGAGCTCTTAAATAATTGTATTTGTCTTACCCATTTTCTTTTATCTTCAGGGGGATTTAGTCTCTCTATTCTAAATTCTATTTCCTCATCCTCAAATACTTCTCTAATATAATCAATTTGAGATGAAAATGTCACTGGCGCACAAGATAATTCAAGAAATTTTTTTGATGTTCCAATTTCTTTATTTAATTCCCACAGTGCATCTATAGCTATTGATAAGTAGCCAGCTTCACCAACATGTCCATTTTGATCAATATATTTTGAGTTTACAATTATCTTCTTAGATTTCATCAAAAGGCTTAGAAAATTATTCTATAATCTTAGGAAAAGCAGTAATAAAAACATTACTAAGATTTAATCCTATTATTTAGTACTTAACTTCCATAAAATATAATCCGTCAGAGGGGGCTAATGCCCCACATTTAGACCTATCCTTTGATTTTAGTGCATTATCAAAATCGTGTATTGACCAACTTCCATCACCTACCATTTTTAAACTACCCACTAATGATCTTACTTGGTGATGTAAAAATGACTTTGCACTTATACCAAAATATATATTTTCATCAGACTGAGTAATTTTTACTTCATCAATCGTTTTAATAGGACTTTCAGATTGACAATGGGCTGAGCGAAAAGTTGTAAAATCATGTTTGCCTTCTATCAAAGGTATACATTTTTTCATAGGCTCAACACTTAAGCTCTTATGAACCTGCCAAGCTCTTCCTTTTTCAATTGTTAAGGGTGATTTTCTATTTATTATTCTATACAAGTATTTTCTTTGTATCGCATCAAAACGAGCATGAAAATTGTCGTCGACTTCTTCAACATCTAAAATAGATATTGGCAATGGTCTAAGGTGATCATTTAAGGCATTTTTAATGACATATGTATCAAAACTTTTCTTTTTAATATCGAAGTGGGCTGTTTGACCAATAGCATGTACGCCAGCATCAGTCCTACCAGCTCCAAATATATCCACCTCTTCTTCAAAAATCTTTTTAATCGCACTTTCAATTGATTCTTGTATTGATCGGCCATTTTCTTGTTTTTGCCAACCAACAAATGGGGTGCCATCGTATTCAATAATAATTTTATATCTCATTAGTCTAAATTATTTCCAACTAAAGCTTTATTGCCTAAACGAAATGACTCAATATCTGATTGATTTTTTCCTTCTTTTTGTAATACTTTTAGGTTCAAAGAGTCTTTTCCACATGCGATTTCAAATTTATCATTTAATATTTCACCAGGCATGCCATGACCATCAGAAATTTCTGCCTCAAAAACCTTAATGCGTTTACCATTCATTTCAAACCATGCTCCAGGTTTTGGATTAAAAGCTCTTATCTTTCTCTCAATGAGTTCAGCTGACTCATTCCAGTTTATTCTTGTTTCAGATTTCAAAATTTTATTTGCATAGCTAGCAAGTTCATCACTTTGCTTAATCAATTCAAATTTGCATTCAAATTTGTTCAGAAACTTAGATAGATTTCTTACACCTAGCTCAGCTAAATTACTTGATAATGTATCTTGAGTATCTTTTTTTTTAATTTCAATCTCATCAATAAAAACTATATCGCCAGTATCTAAACCTTCATCTATTTTTATAAAAGAAACTCCAGAAACCTGATCGCCTTCTATTATTGATCTTTGAATTGGTGCAGCACCCCTCCAACGAGGAAGTATTGATGCATGAATGTTATAGCATCCATATTTTGGTATATTCAATATTTCTTTAGGAATAATAAATCCATAAGCAATAACAATTATTAAATCTAATTTCATCGATTTAATTGAATTAATTATAGATGGATCTCTTAAATCCTCTGGAGACTCTAGTTGTAAGTTTAATTCTTTAGCTGCTAATGCTATCGGTGATAATGAACTTTTCATCCCTCTATTTGCTTTTTTTGGAGGAGAAGTAAAAACTTTAGTAATGTTTTGATTTAAAATAATTAATTCTTTTAAAATTGGGACAGCGAAAGAAGAAGTTCCCATGAATAAAATATTGTAATTATTCATTTTTATTTTCTAGGCTACAATTCGTTCTTTTGATGATTGTTTTTTTGCTTTTACTAGTTTCTTTACAATTAAATTTTTCTTTAATTTTGATAAATGATCAATAAACAAAATTCCTTCAAGATGATCCATTTCATGTTGAATGCAAGTTGCAAAAAGGCCTTCCACCTCTTCTTGCTTTTCTTCACCATCATAATCTAAGTAATTAATAACACACTTTTCAGGTCTCTCAATCTCAGCATATTGATCTGGCACTGAAAGACACCCTTCTTCATAAATAGATAAATCTTTTGCTTTATTTGAAATGACAGGATTAACAAAATACTTTGGTTCTTTTATACCGTCCTCCTTATTCCATGAAATATCCATGACAATAACTCTAAGGGGTACACCAACCTGCACAGCTGCAAGTCCAATGCCTGGGGCATCATACATTGTTTCAAGCATGTCATCCATGAGCTTACGAATTTCATCATCAACTTTTTCAACTGGTTTTGAAATAGTTTTCAAAAGAGGATCTGGTGCTGTTAAAATTTTTTTTATTGTCATAATTATGAGATAAGACAACTTCAAAGCCTCGTCAAGATTAACCTTTTTTTTGGCTTTAAATATGGATATTTATAATTTTTGTCTCGATGAAAGTGCAGCTGCAATCGTTCCTTCATCCATATAATCAAGCTCGCCGCCTACTGGAACTCCGTGGCCCAATCGACTAACTTCTACATTTGAAGACTCGAGAGACTCTGCAACATAATGTGCTGTCGTTTGACCGTCAACTGTAGCACTCATGGCTAATATCACTTCTTTAACATGATCTTCACTGACTCTTGCAATGAGTTGTTTGATAGACAAATCATCTGGTCCAATGCCATTTATAGCTGAGAGGTTACCACCTAATATATGATAACATCCGTTAAAAACTCCAGACTTCTCTAATGCCCATAAGTCAGCAACATCTTCAATCACACAAATCTGACTTCGATCTCGCGAATTATCTTCACACATTCCACAGGGTGATTGAAGGTCGATATTTCCACAAGTTTCACAGTTTAAAATCTTCTCACTTGCATTTAAAAGTGCTTCAGACAGAGGTTTCATGAGTTGATCCTTACGCTTTAGTAAATGTAGAACCACTCTACCAGCAGATTTTGGTCCAAATCCAGGTAGCTTACTTATAAGCAAAATCAATCTATCTATTTCTTCATTTGAATAATTACGACTCATATCAGAAAGGCATTTTAAAACCAGGCGGAAGCTGTAAGCCACCTGTTATCGAGCTCATCTCATCAGAAATTTTTTTCTGAATTTTCTCTTTACCATCATTAAACGCTGCAAGGATTAAGTCCTCAAGTATTTCAACGTCCTCTTTTGAAATTAATGAATCATCTATTTTTACAGATTTAACATTGTTCTTGCCATCAATAATTATTTTGATAAGCCCTCCACCAGAAGTTCCTTCAGCTTCAAGTGACTCTACTTTTTTTTGAGCTTCAGCCATCTTCTTCTGAAGATCCTGAGCTTGTTTCATCATATTATTAAAATTCATTTATCTTATCCCTATTTAAATTTAATCAATATTTTCAACTTCTGTTCCTGGAAAAAAATCAATTATTTCTTTCACCTTGGGGTTTATACTTTTTTCACTTTCTGTGTCATCAATTGATCTACTCAAGTTTTTGATAAGATCCTCCGGGTTAGGTGAATCTTCTAAGTAAATAAGTCTTATAATTAACATCTCAAGACTACTTATAGGAGAAAAAGAGCTTTGAACCTCATTTAAACCTTTATTAAGCATTTGCCAAACCATTGAAATAGACTGAATTTCAAGTTTTGTAGATAAATTTTCTAAAAGTTGGAACTCAGAATCAGTTAATAAGTTTTTAATACCTTCGTTTGCACCAATCTTAATCATTCCAATTTGATGAATATTTGTAATTAGATCTTTTAATAATAAAATAGGATCTGCACCGTGATCATAAAGTTCATTTAGTTTTTTCAATGAATCTTCTGTTCTTCCCTCAATAATTAGTTTTAAGAGATCTAAAATTTGGGTAGGATCATTTAGTCCAATCATTTCTTTAACCAAGTCTTCACTCACATTACCTTCAGAATAGGCAATACTCTGGTCAAGCAAAGATAGCGCATCACGAACTGATCCATCTGCTGCCCTAGACAAAATCTTCAATGCCCCTTCATCAATTGAAATATTCTCTTGAGAACAGATTTCATTTAAATACTTGGATAAAGAACCTGGCTCTACTCTTTTTAAATCATATCTTTGACATCGTGATAAAATAGTTGTCGGAATTTTTCTTACCTCAGTGGTTGCAAAAATAAACTTCACATGTGGAGGTGGTTCTTCTAAGGTTTTTAAGAGTCCATTAAAAGCAGCGGTGGATAACATATGAACTTCATCAATTATATAAATTTTATACTTTGAAGAAATTGGTGCATACTGAACTCCTTCAATTAATTCTCTTATATCAGAAATACCTGTTCTCGAAGCAGCGTCCATCTCTAAAACATCAACACTTCTTGACTCTGATATTGATATACAATTTTCACATTCACCACACGGTTCTTGAAAGCTTTCTTTGTCTAGATCGATCGCCTGACAGTTCAGTGACATAGCAATGATTCTAGCAGACGTTGTCTTCCCGACACCTCTTACTCCTGTCAATAAATAAGCATTTGCAATTCTTTTTAATTTGATCGCATTTTTTATTGTCTGAACAATAAGTTCTTGACCGATTAAATCACTGAATTTTCGCGGCCTATACTTTAAAGGAATTGGTATATGTATATCAGTTAACATGGTATTAAGTCTAATTTAGTGGGAGATTAAAGCAACCCAAGTATAGTCATTACGGCTGCTTCTTTTCAGACCTGACCGGATTCATGATATACTTGCCTACTTAATCTCCCTCACTATTATAGCAGACAGAAACCAAAAATTGCTTTAATTAATTTAATAAATATTTGATTTTTAGTATGTCTAAAATAACTTTTGGTGACAATCCATTAGATCACTCTTCAAAACTTAGAGGTGATATTAAATGGCAGAAAAATGCTTTACAGTCTGATAAATCAAAGTTCATGATTTTTTATGAAGATAGACCTCTTATAAAAACTGACCCCACCAACAGAGACAATCCAAAAATATATTGGTTATCTTATCAGGATGTTAAATATTTACTCGATCAAAAAGTAATTACAATTTTTTTAGGTCTCATAGAAGAAAATATTTATTATGCCATCGATTTAAACGAACAAAATAATGAGTCTGAGAAATTAGAAAATGGTCTATTAAATGCTAAATTTATTGATCTTAGATCTATTGCGCCAATGATAAATAATAAGAGTTCGGCTGTAATTGCACAAGCTAAGTCAATTTTTGAATGGAATAAGTCTGCTATTTATTGCACAAAGTGCAAAGGAGTAGAGTTAGAAGTACTGGAGTCTGGATACAAAAAAAAATGCAGTCAATGTGAGAAAGAGTATTTCCCAAGAGTAGATCCAGTTGTCATAATGCTACCATTTCATGAAAATAAATGTCTTTTGGGAAGGCAAAATATTTTTCCACCAAACATGTACTCAGCATTAGCAGGATTCTTAGAGCCTGGCGAGACTATAGAGAGCGCTGTAATTCGCGAAGTAAAAGAAGAAGTAAATTTAAATACAGAAAATGTAATTTATAAATTTTCTCAACCTTGGCCATTCCCTTCTCAACTGATGATTGGGTGCCTTGCAGAAGTTGATAGCTTTGATCATAAGGCTGATGAAGATGAAATAGAAGACTCAATTTGGCTTGATAAAGAAGATCTTACAGCTATTTTTGTTGGCAAACATCAGAAAAGAATATGGATTCCCCCTCCCATGGCAATTGCTCATCAATTAATATTAGAGTGGATGCATAAAAATTAACTTATGATCTGAATGAATGCTTAGGGTATACACCTAAAATATTTAATTGATTTGTATAATGAGTGATCTCATCTAAAGCAGCCTTCACAGGAATGTCATTTGCATGGCCTTCAAATTCTAGATAAAATTGAGCTTTATTAAAATCTCTATCACTTATAAAGCTTTCAAGTTTTATCATATTGATACCGTTGGTCGCTAAACCACCCAATGCTTTGTATAAAGCAGACGGAATGCTTTTAACCTCAAATATACAACTAGTTATATATTCTAGTTCCATGTTTCGATCTTGTTGTGATTTCGACATAATTAAGAATCTAGTTGTATTATTTTTATCATCTTCAATATTTTCTCTAATTATTTTTAAATCATAGATTTCAGCAGCTAAACTTGAAGCAATTGCAGAGTCATGTTTATTTCCCTCTTCGCTTATATATTTTGCTGAACCAGCTGTGTCAGCCATAATGATTGAAGTTAAAGATAGTTCATCAATTACTTTTTTACATTGTCCAATTCCCATTGAATGACTTCTAATATATTTTAAATCACTTATTTCAGAATCTTTTTTTGTAACTAATTGATGGCGAACTCTCTCAAAATGTTCGGCATATATTTTTAAATTTGAATTACCTAATAGAGTATGGATATCCGCAACTCTTCCGGCAACAGTATTTTCAACAGGAATCATTGCCATTTCAGCTTTATCTTCAACAACAGCACTTAAAGCTTCCTCAAATGTCTTACATGGAATAACTTCACAACCAGAAAAACAGTTTTTACATGCTAAATGTGAATATGCCCCTAATTCACCTTGGAAAGATATTTTCTTCATGATTTTTTCATTACTTCTCTTACTAGTTCTAAATCCTCATGAGTATCAACACCTAATGGTAAATTGTCAATTAATGCAGCGCCAATATTCATATTATTATCTAAAGCTCTCAATTGCTCAAGTTTGAATGAAGTTTCTCTTTCTGATTGAGGCAGATTAATAAACCTTTCTAGTGAACTTCGACGGTAAGAATAAACACCAATGTGATGAAAATGATTATTTTTTGTTGTTTGATCATAAGTCCGAGTAAAATCAATTGCTTTAGTGATTTTTTCATTTTCATTGAAATTACATAATGCTTTTACAATGTTTCTATTTTGAAGATCCATATCCGTATCAATTTTTGCCACAAGTGTTCCAATTTCATATGTATCATTTTGTAAAATATTCAAAACTTGCTGAAGATTTTTATCTAAGATATTTGGAAGATCACCTTGTAAATTAATCACATATTTAATTTCATTCATGGTGTCTATTTTAATCAAAGCTTCATAAATTCTATCGGACCCAGATTGATGATCTTGCTCTGTTAAGACAGATATTCCCCCTTCATCTTTGATAAGTTTAGCTATTTCTGCACTATCAGTGGCGACAACCACTTTTCCAAGAGATGACTCGATAGCTCTTTTCCAAACATGTATGATCATTGGTTGATTATCAATTAACTCTAGAGGTTTATTTGGCAATCTTGTCGCAGCAAGTCTTGCAGGAATTAAAATAGCAGTATTTTTTTGATTTATCATAATTTCGTCATGCGACGCCAAGACACATAAAAGCTTGTATAAATTAGGTTATTGTTTAAATATATTCAAGAATCGCGTCAAGAAATCATTTATGGACTCTTTAGAAATAAACAAAATTGTAGCCTGTATATTGGTTGTGGCCCTTGTTGTAATTGGTTTATCAAATCTTACTGAAATTCTATATGAGGTAGAAAAACCAGAGGTTGCTCATTACATAATTGAGGGTGTAGACGATGAGCCTGCAACTATTGATACAGCGGTTTCAGAAGAAGTAGAAGAAATTCCAATTCAGATATTATTAGCCTCAGCTAGTGTAGATAAAGGTGCTAAGGTTTTCAAAAAATGCTCTAACTGTCACGTTCCTAATGAAGGTGGAGCTAATAAAATTGGTCCAGCACTCTGGAATATAGTGAATAAAGATATTGGTGGCGCTGATTTCGCTTATTCAAATGCAATGTCTTCTTATGGCGGAAAATGGTCGTATGATGAACTAAACGGTTTCCTAAAAAATCCAAAAAAATATATGGAAGGAACTAAAATGTCATTTGCGGGGCTTAAAAAAGAAACTGACCGGGCCAATGTAATTTTATATTTAAGAAGTTTAAGTAATAACCCCGCTCCAATAGAATAAAAAAATAATGAAAATGGATCGTTCAGACTTATCAATTTATTTTGATAAGAGAATGCTGAGAATATTGCTACTTGGAGCAATTAGTGGATTTCCATGGGTCATTATTGGAAGTGCATTAACACTCTGGCTTAAAGAAGATGGTATTAGTAGAAGTACAATTGGATGGGCAGGATTGATTTTTGGGGTCTATGCAATTAATTTTTTATGGGCTCCTCTAATTGATCGGATTAGAATTCCTATTTTGACATCATTGATTGGGCACAGAAAAGCTTGGATCATATCATTACAATTCATAATTTTAATCTCACTAATCTACTGGAGCATTCTCAACCCCATAGATAATTTAGCTCTTATTGTTTTTATTGGTTTGATTATTGCCATCTCATCCGCTTCACAGGATATTACGATTGATGCACTAAGAATTGAGCAAATTAAAAAAGATGAGTCATCTGCAATGGCTGCTGGAGCAGCAATAGCTGTAGTCGGCTGGTGGAGTGGCTATAAACTCGGTGGACTAATTACTCTTATTTCAGCTGATTGGTTTCAAAGTTTAGGTTTTGATAATTACTGGCAAGTAACATTCATTTTGATTTGTGGGATTATCATTCTCTTCAATTTAGGTCTTCTATTTATACCTGAGTATGGCACTAACGAACGAATCCGAGCTCAAAAAGAAGATCAAAACCATTTGAGGAAAAATATAAAAATATCAGGATATACAGGAGATTTGATATCTTGGATATCAGCAACCATAATTAACCCACTTTATAGCTTCTTTAAAAAAAATGGTGTCACAATTGGATTATCAATTGTTGGATTTATTTTTCTATTTAAAATTGGAGAGGCATTTTTAGGAAGAATGTCGATTCTTTTTTATAAAGAAATGGGATTTTCAAAATCGGACATCGCGCTTTACTCAAAAGGCCTTGGGTGGATTACGACGGTTGCTTTTACACTTTTAGGAGGTTGGTTTGCTATTAAATCTGGCGTGATAAGAGCTCTTTTCATATCTGGAATAGTTATGTCATTAACAAATTTAATGTTTACTGCAATGGCTTGGAGCGATAAATCTGAACTGCTTTTTGCTATTGCAGTTTTAGTTGATGATTTGGCAGCTGCATTTGCAACAGTTGCTTTTGTAACATTTATTTCACTCCTAGTAGATCGAAACTATACGGCAACACAATATGCCTTACTAGCTTCTATAGGCACCGCTGGAAGAACACTATTGGCGTCATCTTCAGGGTCTCTAGTTGATTGGCTAGAGGGGGATTGGGGAATATTCTTTATAATTACAGCATTGATGGTCCTACCATCATTGATGTTGCTCTGGATTATCAGAAATAAGATTTTTAGTATTAGAAATTAACTGTCAGTAACTAAAACAAATAGCAAAGCTGTAAATAATAAAATTATTAAGGACCATATAATTCTCTCAGATTTACTAGTCTTTTTATCAACATTTCCAATTCTATATCCCGCCCAAAGATATATTGATAAACAAATAATGATAAAAATAATTCTAAAAAACATTTTAATTCCCTATTAATTTACACACGACAAATCTTCAGTATCGTTCCGTATTCTCTATTTATTCTTTTTTTTGCTAATTTCAAAGGCTCTATCTGTGTTTTCATATGATAAGCATTGGCATGAATTATATCTTTATTATTTATGGCCATTGCAACATGTCCTTTCCAAAAAATTAAATCACCCAGTTTAAGCTTAGATTCATTAACATGTTTTGAGAAGTATTCAGCTTGTAAGTCTGTATCTCTTGGTAAATTGATCCCTATCATTTGATATAGATTTTGAATAAGCCCTGAGCAATCAAGTCCCATTGAGTCTCTTCCACCCCACAGATACGGAGTTTGAAGATATTGTAATGAGATGTCATAAAGACTAAAATTAGTATTTTTAATTTGAGATAAATCTTTTGAAACACACCAACCAACTGATGGTATGAATGAAAAATTATTTTTCTTTTTAGTAACATTTACTAAAGAATTAAAACTAAGATAATTTAGAGGATCAACTTTAATACTTGGGCTCCCGTAAATAAATGTTCTTAATGTTTTTACTTTATAATTTGAAATTATTTTTCTTCTCTTAAGATTTTGTATAGAGGTATAGCCTACATAATTATCTCTTACTGATTGGCCCCAAGCTACCCCATTATCAATATCAAATACTTTGAAATATTCTCCAAATAATAATTGTGATGTTAGATTTTTTTGTTTTTTTTCAGAATAAAGTGGGGAATAAGTTGTATGAACTGTATAAATGCTTCCTTTCACAAACTTACAATTTTTAATTAATCCATAATAATCAGATGAAGCCAATCCTTTTCTAATTGGGCTAATTCTCTTATCAAACTTCACTATTGGATATTATTTAAAGAGCAATGCCAAGATACACTATAACACCAGTAAAGATAAGTATTCCACCAAATATCATGGTTGCTCTTACAGCGACGTGTATTTGTTCAGCGATAAAGAGGTGATAAACAAAAGATCCAATTAATGGTATAAATGTAACAACGAAAGTCCAGGAAATTTTGAAAATATTAGAGGAATATCTATTTTGCGAAATATCCATTAAAGCCAGGGACGTCCATGTTGCGTATAAAAAAAATGGAAGATAATATCCATAAAAATTTAAAAATAATGATAGTAATGGAACATCACTAATAGGAAAAATTGAAACACCAGGCATATTATTTATTTTCGCTCACTTAAAGTTAATGTAAAGAATTTTCATCAAAATATTTATATGCCTCTTTTGGAAGGTTAATCTCATTCAATTTACTACTGTATCCCTCAAAAACATCTACGGCAGGCATAATAGATTTTTGGAAATCTTTAAATTTATAATTTTTACTCAAAACCATTTGCATAATTGGCATATTTGGCTGTGGATCTGGAGCATCAAATTCTTTCCAATTTCCTTTTTGATAATCTCCAGTATTGGCATTAATGAATCTTGCAATTAAATTCCATAATCCATGCAAGTCTGAACCCAATGGCAACACATTAAAATTACAATTGTTCAACAATTGCAGACCAGGAGGAATCGAAGTATCAAACTGATTTTTTATAAAACAATTTTTAAGGTTTGAAATTCCACTTACGGCTATATCTGCCTTACCTGAGTTCAAAATGAGATTTTCTTCAACAGTATTTCCATGAGCTGGCCAATAATTATCATCAAGAGAAGCACTTATTACTAAGCCAAAAACATCATGATTTACGATCACATTATTTTTAATATAATTATTATTTCCACCCGCGATAACAACCCCGTTGCCTAGTGAAATATATTGCGCATCCCATGCTGGGGCTTCAAGATTGTTATTATTTTCAATAAGATTTCCAATAATATAACTTTCTCTCTCTGGTGGAAGTAATTCACTATCTAGTGTATTGGGTGCTATACCGCCTTTATTATTTCTAAATATAGAATTAATAATATATAAATCTCCACCCGAATTAGTACCTGAATAACCAAGACCGTTATTTTCAGAAATGATATTATTAATAACAGCATCACAAGGATAACATTGACCAATATAAAATCCTGCATCTGGTGAACCGGAGGCATAAGAATGTTCAAGAACTCCATCGACCGCATCAAATGCATATATGCCATAATCACCATTATTATAAGCTGTCAGATATGAGCCGCGGTAACCTTCAACCGTTGCCCAATAAAATCCATTCAGTAATGCATTTCTTGCAGTAATGTTTTCAATGGCCACACCATCAACTCCAGCAACTAAAAAGCCGTTTGCTCTTTCAAATTCTCCATCGACGAT
The DNA here is from genome assembly GCA_902634765.1 of uncultured Pelagibacteraceae bacterium. Taxonomy (GTDB): domain Bacteria; phylum Pseudomonadota; class Alphaproteobacteria; order Pelagibacterales; family AG-422-B15; genus CABYIR01. The sequence continues at coordinate 7,806 of CACPLH010000017.1, read as the reverse complement.
GGTTTTATTTCTATCAACACCTCTTATTGTTAGAGAAGGTACATTTACTATTACTTCTTCATAATAAATTCCTGGACTTACTAAAATCATATCGCCTGGACTCGATGAGTTTACTGCATCTTGAATTGTTTCATATTCTCGAGGAACAAGTCTTATTTCACCACTAAAAGATTTGACAGCATCTGCTTTTTGAAAATTGCTATAGTCCTCGTAATCAATATCACCAACTACGACTGAGCCGACCATTCCCCAGTCTCCTTCTGGACTCGCATGAAATGAGCATAAGTATTTATAAAGTCCTTCTTGTTCAAAAGTTACATCAAGATAATCATTCTTTGGAATTTCTTCATATGATCCCCAGCTTTCTCCAACTGCAATGACATTATGCGGATTGTTACCAGCATTAAAGAACCTTACCTTGCCACCCTCATAAATTCTAACAACGGGAGGTGAATAAGAATTGTCAATAACTCTTACTCCCGTAAATCCCTCTTTATTAACCTGATCACATGCAGTGAAGAATACAAATGATCCTAAAAATACAATTATTGCTAATGGAAATATTTTCATAATTAAAATGATATTCTAAATTAATAGAATCTCAAATTAGAATATCTTTAACTTGGGTTTTTTTTCAAAAACTCAATATATTCTAATACTTCATCAAATTTCTCATCCTCTATATCCTTATAACTATTTTGGAATTTATCTTTAATGCATAAGGCTATATGAGCATATGGATTTCTTCCTTTAGGATGATTGGGGTGTGATGGAAGCTTGCCTTGTAAATCATCACCAGCTTTCTGAATATATTTCCATACAATTTTAGCATTTTCTGAATTCATATTTTAATACTCTAATAACTAAACAAAAAATTAATATTGATTAATTTTTCTTAAGTTATTGATTCAAATCACTATTGAGAATAATTCTCAATGAGCACGTGTCATTATGGCAATAATCTATACTTAATATTATAGTATATTAAATATAACTTTTTTTTATGTCTGAAAAAATTGAAGAAAAATATTCAAATTATATCAATAGACATATTGAATCTTTTGAAGCCTTTGGAAATAAAGAAAAGTTTAAATACTTATCGGCCTATAGAAATTCAGTTTATGGCTTTAGAATATTGATTGAGATTTTAAAATTGAATAATCAATCATTGCTTGGAACTGAGAATATCTGCACCAAGGAGCATTTAACTAAGGTTATGGCTCCACTTGCCTCAAGAGCAACAATTATTAATTTTATTAATGATCAAATAGCAATTGGATCTCTTAAGACTGAAGTTTCAAAATTTGACAAAAGAGTTAAAGTGATTCGGCCTTCAGTAGACTTAATTGCTGAATTTAAGATGTGGATTGATATTTCTTACGAATAGAAAAAAGCTGTATACTCAAAAAAGTACACAGCTCTTTAAAAAAATTATTCTACTATTTTAAGATCAACAGCAGAAGTTTTACCGTTATTTTCAGCTAATTCGTATTCTAATTTTTGCCCTTCATTAAGGCTATTGATGTTTGCTTTTTCGACAGCTGAAATATGAACAAAAACATCTTTTTGTCCATCTTCAGGAGCAATAAAGCCATAACCTTTATTGGGGTTAAACCATTTTACAGTACCTGTTGCCATATTAATTTTATTCCTTTTGTTAGTTTAGTAGACTTCGTAATAGTCCACTTCAAGGAACAATGACGTAATCTTTACGTTGGTTATAAATGTTAATTTTAAAATTGCAAATTCTAATTTGTATTAAGAAATTTTATAGCTCTGTCGCCAAATTCTGACCACCATAGCATTCCCATCTTTTTTATTTTTTCTAAATTTTCAAAAGAATAGTCGTCCATAGAAAAATTTATTTCTTTCATTGAAGAATTAATCCGCAAATAGTCTTCTTTTAATAAATCTGAGAGAGATTCATGGTCATATTGAGTTTCTGCAAGAATTCCAAGAATATCATTTCTTAGCCATCCAATAGGACCCCATTCTGCTGAAGATTTTCCATCTAGTCTTTTTAAATTTAGACCTGTACCGACGCTAAACACTTTTATATTTGAAGTTTTGAAATACTTTCTTGCTTCGTTGTATCCTATTAAAGATGGATTATTAGCAACAACTCCACCATCAATCAACCACGAGCCATCTTCAATTTTTACAGTTGGATAATAAAGGGGTGCAGCCGAAGTTGCATTGATTGCACTAATTACGCTTATATTCGAATTATCATAACTTGAAATAAGTCTTGGCTTTCTTTTCTCTACATCATACGCCAATACAGAAACAGGTTTGTCAGAATGAGCAATTAATTTATTTTCGAAATAGTCTTTTAATAAAGCTGTTCTTGATTCATTATTATACTTTGGCTTACTATTTAAGAAAATTGCTTGACCCCAAAATGATTTTTGCATACTCATAGCTAAATTATCTTTTGTCCAAAAATCTTCTAATTTTTTAGCACTGGTTTTGTTTATAGTAAAATGTAGCGCATTTAAACCACCAGCACTGACACCAATAAAAAAATCAAATAACTCAAAGACTGTTTTGCCAGTCTCTTTTTCAAGCTGTTTTAAAAAAATAACTGAAGCAAGACCTCTTACGCCTCCGCCGTCAAGTGATAGAACTTTTTTATAATCTTTTTTTTTAAAATAATCTAAAAAGAACATATTTTAAGAGTATTGTTGAGAAAGAGGTTTCTCAATTATAGGCATATGCATTGCAGCTGATATAAATCCTAACGCGACACATATCCACCACATTATATCATAAGATCCATAATAGTCATAAAGTCTACCACCAAACCATGAGCCTAAAAATGAACCAATTTGATGTGATAAAAATGTAAATCCATAAAGCATGGACATATATCGTGATCCAAATATTACTGAAATAATACCACTTGTTAATGGCACTGTTGAAAGCCATAAAATACCTAATAGCGCAGCAAAGATTAATATAGTAATTTCATTTTTGGGTAAAAAAATAAAAATTAAAAAAAGTACTGCTCTTAAAGAATATAGGATTGCAAGTAGATTTTTTTTAGATTTACTATCGCCCATTTTTCCAAACATCAGTGTCCCAAAAACATTAAACAATCCAATTAAAGCTAATGACCATGAGCCAATCCAAATTGGCAATGAAATATCTTCTAGATATGCTGGTAAATGAGTTGCAACAAAAGAAACATGAAATCCACAAACAAAAAAGCCTAATGTCAGAAGGTTGTAGCTTTTGTTTGCAAATGCTTCATCTAAAACTGATTTCAAACTTCTATTATTTCGCTCACTATCTTCCCCGTTTTTTTTTGGTAGCGTAAGAGTGAAACAAAAAATTATCATTATTGATGAAATAAAGCATAAATAGATTATTGATTGCGTCCATCCACTTAGATTTATTAGAAAGCCAGCTAATGGAACTATCAAAAACTGACCTAATGAACCTGCAGCCATAACAATACCTAATGATAACGTTCTATTCTTTTCTTCTACCGCTTTTCCTACTGCTCCTAAAACAACAGCTGTTCCACATCCGGCAGAACCAAGTCCAAAAATTGCCTGTGAAATTATAATTTCCAAACTACTTTGAACCTTAGACATCATATAAAGCCCAATAATTAATAGTATCACACCGTATAATGCAGCTTTTGAAGAACCATATTTGTCTGCAATTGCGCCAAATAAAGGTGAGCCAAAACCAATCATTAGAAACTGTATTGCAACTGCAAATCCAAAAACTTCTCTTCCTGTTAGTAAGTGTTCTGAAACAGGTATCATGTATAGCCCTGAAGAATGACGAATACCAAATGAAACTAAAAGAAGAACGCATCCCCCAATAATAACTAATGTCGACCTATTTAAATTAAATAGAAAAAAATTCATGATTAAAAATATATATGAAATCTTTTATTAAAATAGAATAATCGTTAAAACTTTAAATATAGTAATATTATCTTAAACAACTAATATACCTCTCAAATAAACTGGTGATAGAATGCTTGATTTCACATTATTATATTTCTTTATCCCAGTTTTTTTTATAATTTCAATTACTCCCGGTCTCTGTATGACTCTGTCTCTCACAATGGGAATGGCAATAGGTATCAAGAATACGATGAAAATGATGGTAGGAGAACTTACAGGAGTCCTTTTAATTTCTATAACAGCTGTAGTTGGAGGTGGATCAATAATAGCTAACTATCCTAATGCGTTTGAAATTTTTAAATATTTAGGTGGAGGCTATCTTTTTTACGTTGGTATACAAATGTGGAGGAATTTAGGAAAAATGTCATTAAATATTGATGGCTCACATTCCTTTAGTCAAAATGGACTTGAACTTGCAACTCAAGGATTTATTACTGCGATTGCTAATCCTAAAGGTTGGGCATTCTTTTTGGCAATGGTTCCATCATTTATGAACTATGATAAGCCCTTAATGCCACAAATGTTTGCTATGGTTCTTATTATTTTGATAATTGAATTTATATCTTTAATGATTTATGCGACCGGCGGCAAAGCTCTAAATCAACTTCTAACAAAAACTGGCAACGTTCAGCTAATTAACCGAGTAGCAGGAACCTTGATGATGCTTGTTGGAGTTTGGCTTGCACTGAGTTGATATGGATTTAACAAAAGATAACATAACTACACTCATCAAAAAGATAGCGGTACCTGCAAGTATTGGTACATTTTTTCAAACTATGTATAATCTTGTTGACTCTAAGTTTGCAGGCCTTATCTCTCCCGAAGCTCTTACCGCAATCGTAAAATCTTTCCCAATATATCTAATTATTATAGCTGCAAGTGTTGGAATTTCTGCAGGAACAACTGCACTTATTTCAAATACTCTTGGTAAAAAAGATAATGAAAAAGCATCTGTCTTATTTGCTCAATCTATTTTAGTAGCTTTATTAATTACATTAATCGTAACTTTCATTGGAATAATTTCAATGAAAGAGATTTTATTAATCCTAAAATCTAATGAACAGATAATTAGTTACGCATTAGACTATATGAAAATAATATTTTCAGGGTCAATTATAATTTTTTTGTTAGTAACTATGAATGCATCTCTAGTTTCAAGAGGTGATACTAAATCTTATAGAAATGTTTTAATCTATAGCTTTTTTTTAAACATATTTCTAAATCCTCTTTTCATTTATGGCTTCTATTTTGTTCCAGCTATGGGTATTTCTGGAATTGCTCTTGCAACAATTGTTTCAGAATTAGTTGGATTAATTTATATAATTTATAAACTTAATAAAACTGAGATTAGAAAATATATCTCTCTTGAGTGCTTTAACCCTAAGAAAGATTTAATTTTAGATATTTTAAGACAGGCTATTCCGTCAGGACTATCAATGGGTATGGTAGGACTTGGCGTATTTATATTAATATATCTCGTTTCAAGCTATGGCGAGTATTCTGCTGGGGGATATGGTACCGGTGTTCGATTTGAACAGTTGTTTTTACTTCCTATTTTAGGTCTAAATACTGCTACTTTATCTCTAGTAGGTCAGAATTTAGGAGCAAATAATCTAGAGCGTATTAAAGAAATTTACTACTTAACTTTAAAATACGGGGTTGGTCTGATGATAATTGGTGGTTTGATAATTTTTACATCCTCACCATACGTAATGAGTTTCTTTTCCAGTAATACTGACATTATTTATTATGGAACTGCATATCTAAAGATAGCTGCAATCGCTGGACCTTGTTATCCGGTATTTTATATTTCATCAGCATTACTTCAGGGATTACAAAAGCCCACTCATGCAATGATAATCAATCTATTGAGAATGATTTTTATACCTTTGGTTATACTAGCTCCCGCAGTATTGATATTTAGCATTTCATACATTGAAATGTTTACATACCTCTTGATTATAAACTATACATTTGCGTTAATGATTTTTTTCTACTGTAAGAAAAAAATAAACAAGATTATTAATTCTTATAATCCAAATTTTTCAGCTGTCTGATTAAAAAAGCCCTTATTTTTTTGATCAGCAATCCAATGATTAATATAGTTTATCCATTCTTGGTCTCCACGAGGTAGAAGTATCGCAAATAACTTTGCATTTTTTGGTTCATTTATATTTACGATTGATAACTCAGGATACAATTTGATTAATTTCAGGGCGTCAACTTTACTTGTAAGTGATGCATCAGCTCTTCCAGATAAAACCTCTTGGTATTCTCTTGCAGGTGCCTCAACAGAAATAATTATAGATTCTGGGAATGATTTTTTTGCTTCTCCTTCAAAAACTGTTCCAAGTGTTACAGCTACTTTAATATCTGAACTATTAATTTTTTCCCAACTATCAATTGACCCTGAATTTTTACTAAGAACCATAGCAACAGTACCTGTTCCATAATAAGAGTCTGAATATCCTGCAGTGATTGCTCTTTGAGCTGTAATGGATGCACTAGAAGTCATATGGTATTTATTAGACACAACTCCAGAAACTAAATTTTTCCAATCAGTAGCAACAAATTCAACCTCTACACCCATACTTTCACCAAGTTTATTTGCAACATCAATATCAAAACCTTCATATTCATCTGTTGCAGGATTTTTAAAACTCCAGCCAGGAAAATCTCCCGTTGTTCCAACTTTCAAAACACCACTTTGGACAATATCATCCAATGTAGAGCTAAACGAATAAGTAGCTGTTAAAAACATAGTCAAAAATGACATGACAATTATTTTGATTAGTTTCATTTTAAATCCTTTTATATTGTAGTTATGGGTTATTGATCTAATGTATAGCGTATTAAATGGATTTCAACGTATATAAAAATTGTACATTTTTACTTAAAATAATTTTACCATGCCTATTATTATTTGGATGTAGCAATGATTATCAATGGGGATGGTACGTTATTAATCCAGCAAATAAAACAGGGCTCTCAAATATAGAATTTTTAATCTCAGGATTACAATTCACTATTTACTTATCGTTAATCGCTATATTTTTTTCAATTATAATTGGTCTTTTAATTTCTGTTTTAAGCTCAAGTCAGAATATTTTCCTAAAGTATTTTAATATTGGCTATACAGAAATAATTAGATCAATACCCGTATTAGTTATGATTTTATGGGTTTATTATGGTTTTCCAGTCCTTTTTGATCTCAATTTTAGCGCATTCACTGCAGGGGTTATAGCTCTTAGTATCTGTGATAGCCCATTCATAGCAGAAATATTTCGATCAGGAATTGAGGCGGTACCCAAAGGTCAAAAAGAAGCGGGGTCTTCTCTAGGATTAAATAAGTATCAAAAGTTTACACTAATCACTCTGCCACAAGCTATAAAAATAATCTTACCTGCTCTTGGAAATCAATTCATTTACATGATTAAAATGTCATCTCTAGTTTCAATAATTGGACTCAATGAACTAACAAGAAAAGCAAATGAACTAGTTGTAAGCCAATATCGCCCACTTGAAATTTATACTTTTCTAGTTTTAGAATATCTAGTTTTGATTTTGATTATCTCTTACTTCGTTAGAAAATTAGAAAAGAAATTAAGAAACTAATTTTTTTTTAATTTTAAACCTATAAAATAATATTAAGGCAACAACTTTATAAGTCATCTTTGCAATTGTATAAATTATTGGAAGATTTATAAGCCAAGCAAAAAATTGAAATCCACTTGTATTTTTCCATACATATATAAATGCATCGACCCCAACGAGTTCACTATTATCTGAAAATTTTATATGAAGCTGCTTTAGATATTTATCACCCAATTGACTACAATCCTGAAATTTAAGTTTTGATCTTTTTTTATAATGATTTATCTCA
>CACPLH010000016.1:0-24532 GCA_902634765.1 uncultured Pelagibacteraceae bacterium | reverse complement strand
AAATTTTTCACCGGATCTTCCATCCCATAGATTAGTTTGCCCACTCTTATCAAAACCCGCATCCTCTAACATCGTTGTAATTTCTGACTCTAGAGCACCATCAAAAACTGGCGTCTTTATTGGAACTCCATTTGCAAGATTTTGCACTAGTTCGACCTTTTCCGGAGAGGTCAATTTCGAAATTTCACTATCATACTGATTAGATCCATAAACTTTTTTTAGACTTTCATCAAAGCTATTTTGATCATTGTTCTGCTTATATTTTATAAGAGACTTATTAATCATATCTCCAATACCTTTACACGCCCAACCAAGGTGCGTTTCAAGAATTTGACCAACATTCATTCGACTTGGAACACCAAGTGGATTTAATACAATATCAACAGTTCTACCATCTTCTAAATAGGGCATGTCTTCTACAGGATTAATTTTACTTATAACTCCTTTATTCCCATGTCTTCCAGCCATCTTGTCACCTGGCTGAAGTTTTCTCTTAACGGCAACAAAAACTTTTACCATTTTCATAACACCTGGTAACAACTCATCTCCGCGCTGTACCTTATCAACTTTATTATCAAATGTGCTCTGTATATTAGTTCGTGTTACTTCGTACTGTTTTCTTAAATTGGAAATCTGTTCTTTATCATTGTCTTTTTGAAGCTCAATTTTCCAAATACTGTCTAGTTTTGAGTTTTCTAAATCACTTTTATTAAATGTAGACTTTTTCTCAATATCTTCAGGTGAACTTATAACGCTTTTACCATCTATCAGGGCGATAAGTCTTGTTTTTGTATTCCTATTTAAAATCCCTAACTCAGCCTCTCTGTCATCAGCGAGCTTTTCAATTTCCTCTCGTTCTATTGCAAGCGCCCTATCATCTTTTTCAATTCCATATCTATTAAACACCTTTACATCAACTATAGTGCCATCAGATCCCGGAGGTAATCTCAATGAAGTATCTTTGACATCAGTCGATTTTTCTCCAAATATAGCTCTTAATAGTTTTTCTTCAGGGGTTACAGGGCTTTCTCCTTTAGGTGTAACTTTTCCAACCAAAATATCGCCTGGGCTAACATCAGCTCCAACATATACAATGCCAGCTTCATCCAAATTAGAGAGCATTTCATCGCCTACATTAGGAATATCTCTTGTAATTTCTTCAGAACCAAGCTTTGTATCTCGAGACATAACTTCGAATTCTTCAATATGAATTGAAGTGAACTTATCTTCTTGAACTATTTTTTCTGAAATTAAAATTGAATCCTCAAAGTTATAACCTCTCCAAGGCATAAATGCTACCACAACATTTCTTCCTAAGCCTAATTCGCCTAAATGAGTTGATGGGCCATCAGCAATTATATCCCCTTGTGAAACTTTATCTCCAACTTTTACAAGCGGTCTTTGATTTATACATGTACTTTGATTTGATCTTTGAAACTTTTGTAGTGTGTAGATATCCACACCAGACTCAGTAGAGCTAATATTTTTTGTAACTCTAACAACAATTCTTTTGCCATCAATCTTATCTACAATACCGTCTCTTTTAGCGATGATTGTAACTCCTGAGTCAATAGCAACTGTTTTTTCTACTCCTGTTCCAACTAGCGGCGACTCTGCTTGAATTAATGGTACCGCCTGACGCATCATGTTGCTACCCATCAAAGCTCTGTTTGCATCATCATTTTCTAAGAATGGAATTAGAGATGCTGCACACGAAACAACTTGTTTAGGCGAAACGTCCATATAGTCAATTTCCTCAGAACTTGTCATTACAAAATCTCCATTTCTTCGACAGGAAACTAATTTTGTTTCGAACATTCCCTTAGAGTTAACAATTGAGTTGGCCTGAGCAATTGTAAAATCTGACTCTTCCATTGCAGGTAAATATTCTATTTCATCAGTTACTTTTCCATTGACAACTTTTCTATATGGACTTTCAATGAACCCGTACTTATTTACTCTAGCATGTGAAGCTAAGCTATTTATAAGTCCAATATTTGGTCCCTCTGGAGTTTCAATGGGACAGATCCTTCCATAATGAGTTGGGTGTACATCTCTAACTTCAAATCCAGCTCTTTCTCTACTCAGGCCGCCTGGTCCTAGCGCAGATAACCTTCTTTTATGCGTTATCTCAGCAAGTGGATTTGTTTGGTCCATAAACTGAGAAAGCTGTGATGTTCCAAAAAATTCTTTCAATGAAGCTACTAAAGGCTTTGCGTTAATAATATCTTGAGGTGTTGATGCATCTACCTCAAGAGAGTTCATTCTTTCTTTGATAGATCTTTCCATTCTCACCAATCCCATTCTAAATTGGTTTTCGACTAGCTCACCTACTGACCTTACTCTTCTATTGCCTAAGTGATCAATATCATCAACCTCTCCTTTACCCGTTCTTAAGTCAGTAACCATTTGTATAACAGAAATCACATCTTCACTTCTTAATACTGTCGTAGTATCAGGGCAATCAAGAGAAAGTCTATAATTCATTTTTACTCTTCCTACATCAGAAAGATCATATTTATCTGTTTTAAAGAATAATGAATTGAACACATCAAAAGCAGCCTCTAAATTTGGCGGCTCTCCTGGTCTCAAAACCTTATAAATTTCTACGACTGCATCTTCTGGAGTTAGGTTTTTATCTAGTCTTAGTGTATCTCTGATAAATGAACCAACATTAATACCATCGACCTCAAGTATTGGAAGCTTAGTTACTTTTAATTCATCAAATTTTTCTAATAATTCTGGCGTTATTTCATCTGATGCTTCACAATAGATTTCTCCAGTAGTCTCATTAATGATGTCTTCTGCTATGAATTTTCCAATTAGTTCATCTTTTTCGACTAAAATATTTTTTAATCCATCTTTAAATAGTTTTTGAGCTATTGCAGGATTGATCTTAGTGCCTTGTTTAATTGCAATTTTTCCATCAGATGCATTAATTAGACTCTTTTGTAGTTTACCAGTTTTTATATTTTTAGGATTAAAAGATACTTTCCATTTATTTAATTTTTTATCAACTGAAAACTCTTGAATTTTATAAAAGAGTTTAAGGATCTCATCTCTTTTGATACCCATGGACATTAAAAAAGATGTGACTAATATTTTCTTTTTTCTATCAATTCTACAATACAGAATATCTTTGTGATCAAATTCTATATCTAACCAAGACCCTCGATAAGGTATTACCCTAGCACCAAAAAGTAATTTCCCGCTTGAATGAGTTTTTCCATTGTCATGATCAAAAAATACACCAGGACTTCTATGCATTTGACTAACTACAACTCTCTCAGTACCGTTGGTGATAAAAGTTCCCTTTTCAGTCATCAAGGGTAGATCACATAAGTAAATTTCTTGCTCTTTAATATCTTTTACAGTTCTTGTTTCTGTTTCTTCATCGATATCAAAAACAATAAGCCTTAACTTCACATTTAATGGCGCAGCATAAGTCTTGTCTCTTTGACGACATTCATCAACGTCAAATTTAGGCTTCTGAAAGCTATAATCTATAAATTCAATTCTTGCAGAGCCCGAAAAGTCTTCTAAAGGAAAAACACTTTTAAATACCTTTTGCAGTCCTCTGTCTTCGCGGCTTGAAGGGTTTTCATTCTCAAGAAGAAACTCATCATATGAGTTTTTTTGGATTTCTATTAAATTGGGAAATTTTGATACTTCTTTTAACTTACCAAAGTTTTTTCTAACTCTTTTTTTATCAGTAAAAGATAGTGTATTAACCATTAATATATACTCGCCCTAAAATAGTTTGCTAAAAAACAAACTATTGAAAAAAATTTTCTTAAGTTATTTAAGTTCTACAGTTGCGCCAGCTGCTTCAAGTTTTTCTTTGAAAGCATTAGCATCGTCTTTTGAAACACCAGTTTTAAGTTCTTTTGGCGCTCCTTCAACTAAGTCTTTTGCTTCTTTTAAACCCAGACCAGTAATTGTTCTAACTTCTTTAATAACATTAATTTTCTTGTCACCTGCAGCAGCAAGTACAATAGTGAAATCATCTTTTTCTTCTGCGGCAGCTTCTCCAGCAGGTGCGCCACCAGCAGCAGCGGCAACAGCTACAGGTGCAGCAGCGGATACTCCCCATTTTTCTTCTAAAAGTTTTGATAGTTCAGCAGCCTCAATTACTGTTAGATCAGATAATTGATTTACGATTTGTTCAAGATCAGCCATTTTTATTTTCCTTTTCTTAACTAATTACTGTTTTCCGTATGCATTAAATACTCTTGCAAGATTTCCAGAAGGTACAGATAGTATTCCTGCTATTTTTTGCGCCGGTGTATTTAAAAGTCCTATTAATTGTGCTCTAGCCTCATCGAGTGATGGCAATTTAGATAAAATTTCAATTTTTTCAACACTTAATATCTCTTTGTCCATAATTCCACCAACCAGAACTAACTTGCTGTTATTCTTAGCAAAATTAGTTATAAGCTTAGTTAAATTGACTGGATCATTTGAATACGCAATTGCAGTAGGACCTTCAAATAAATCTGAGAGCTCAGATTTGTCTGTATCAGCTAATGCAATCTTAGTGAGCCTATTTTTGGTAACTCTTATGTTTGAACCTGAATTAAAGGATTGAACCCTTAAATCACTCATTTCACTCATTGAGAGACCACGATAATGAAATACAAGAATTAGATTATTTTCGTTAACAATATTCTTAATATTTTCTACAAAATCTTTTTTAGCTTCTTTTTTCATATTTATTAATTAATAACCGAGTTTAAATCAATGTTTATTCCTGGTCCCATCGTAGGGCTAATAGAAACTTTTTTGATAAACTCACCTTTTACTCCACTAGGTCTTTCCTTATTGATTGACTCGACAAAAAACTTAATATTTATAACTAAATCTTCTTTTGAAAAATTTGATTTAGCAATACCAGCTTGAACAAGAGTATCATTGTTCTTATACTCAATCTCTCCAGCTTTTGCACCTTCCACTGCTTTCGCAATATCATTTGTAACGCTTCCTAATTTTGGATTTGGCATTAAGTTTCTGGGGCCTAATACTTTTCCAAGCTTACCCACTTTTGGCATCATATCAGGAGTTGATATACATCTATCAAAATCTAAAAAGCCACCTTCAATTTTTTCCACTAGATCATCTCCACCTACTATATCTGCACCAGCGTCTCTTGCTTCTTGATGTTTTTCTTCTTTTGCAATAACGCACACTTTTACACTTTTACCTAGACTCTTAGGAAGACTCATTTTTCCTCTAACATTCTGATCACCTTTTTTAGGATCAATATTTAGGTTTATGCATATATCAATTGTTTCTTGAAACTTAGCTGTTGATGTATTAATGGCTAGATCGGCACCCTCATCAATTGCATACAAAGTATCAAATGAATTTTCTGCAAATATTTTTTTTAATCTCTTTCCCATAAGCTAATTTGTAACCTCTATTCCCATCGATCTTGCAGAGCCCATAACAATTTTCATCCCTTGATCAACTGTGTTTGCATTCAAATCATTTAATTTTTTTTCTGCAATTTCTTTACATTGAGATTGTGAAATTGTATTGATAATGTCTCTTCCAGGTTCCTTAGAACCTTTCTTAATTTTTAAGGCCTCTTTAATAAGGAATGTTACCGGTGGAAGTTTTATTTCTAATGTAAAACTCTTATCTGTAAAATATGTAACAACAACTGGCAACATTACTCCATGTTGCTCGCCTTTACTCTTTTCATTAAACATCTTACAAAAATCCATTATATTTAATCCACGTTGTCCTAATGCAGGACCAACAGGTGGAGCTGGATTTGCTTGACCGGCAGGAACTTGTAGTTTTAATTTTCCTTCTATTTCTTTAGCCATATTAATCTTTATGCTTTTTCAACTTGAGTGTATTCTAATTCAACCGGAGTTGACCTTCCAAAAATTGAAACTGAAACTTTCACTCTTGATCTCTCCTCATCAATTTCTTCAATTAACCCATTGAATGATGCAAAAGGCCCGTCACTAACTCTGACCTGTTCACCCACCTCAAAAGTAACCGAAGGTTTCGGCTTAGATACACCTTCTTCTATATCTTGTAAAATCTTATTTATTTCACTTTCTGAAACAGGGCTTGGTTGACCTTTAGTTTGGCCAAGAAAGCCGCTGACTTTAGGTAGGTCTTTTACTAAATGATAAGTAGCATCATTCATCGCCATTTTAGCCAGTACGTAGCCTGGAAAAAACTTTCTCTCTGCATTGCGTTTTTTTCCTTTTTTAACCTCTACCACTTCTTCAGTAGGAACAATTATTTGATCAAACTGATCTTCCATATTCTTTGTTTTGGCTTTTTCAAGAATTGAAGCTGCAACTTTTTTTTCAAAGCCTGAATAAGCATGAACTATGTACCATTTATGAGACATCTAAATACCAAATCCAATTACTTTATCGAGACCAAAACTAAAAATCTGATCAATTATCAAAAAGAATACTGATGCAATAGCTACCATAATTACGACCATAATAGATCCAGTCAAAGTTTCACGAGAAGATGGCCAAGTAACTTTTCCACCTTCTCTTCTGACTTCTTGTAAAAATCTTAATGGCTTCATATTCTTTTTATCGTCAAATGGCAGGAGTGAAGGGACTCGAACCCCCAACCCCCGGTTTTGGAGACCGGTGCTCTACCAGTTGAGCTACACTCCTCCAGTTATTCAACTATTTCCGTAACGACACCAGAACCAACAGTTCTGCCACCTTCACGAATAGCAAATCTAACACCTTTGTCCATTGCAATTGGAGCAATCATCTCAACTTCCATTGCAATATTGTCTCCAGGCATAACCATTTCAGTACCTTCAGGTAATGAACAAACTCCGGTAACATCAGTAGTTCTAAAATAAAACTGAGGTCTGTAGTTAGTAAAGAAAGGGGTATGTCTTCCACCTTCTTCTTTTTTTAAAACATAGGCTTCACATTTAAACTTTTTATGTGGAGTGATTGTTCCTGGATGGGCTAGTACCTGACCTCTTTCAACTTGATCTCTCTCAATACCTCTTAAAAGAGCACCGATGTTATCTCCAGCTTCTCCTTCATCAAGAAGCTTTCTAAACATTTCAACTCCAGTACAGGTAGTTTTTTGAGTTTCTTTAATACCAACGATTTCTAGTTCTTCGCCAACTTTAACGATACCACTTTCAACTCTTCCAGTACAAACTGTACCACGACCTGATATTGAAAATACATCCTCTATTGGCATAAGGAATGGCTTATCCTTATCTCTAGTGGGTTGAGGTATAAATTCATCAACGGCTTTCATTAATTCAGCAATAGAATTTTTTCCTATCTCATCGTCTCTACCTTCAACGGCTGCAAGAGCAGATCCTTTAATGATTGGGGTATCATCACCAGGAAATTCATATTCATTTAGAATATCTCTAATTTCAACTTCAACAAGCTCTAGTAATTCAGCATCATCAACTTGATCAACTTTATTCAAATAAACTACGATTGCGGGCACACCAACTTGCCTTGCTAATAGAATATGCTCTCTAGTTTGAGGCATAGGACCATCAGCAGCATTAACAACTAGAATTGCTCCATCCATTTGAGCTGCACCTGTAATCATATTTTTTACATAATCGGCATGCCCAGGACAATCAACGTGTGCATAATGTCTTGCATCAGTTGTGTATTCTACGTGAGCAGTTGAAATTGTAATACCACGCTCTTTTTCTTCAGGAGCTTTATCAATATCTTCGTATGCAGAAAACTCAGCACCTCCTGATTCAGCTAATACTTTAGTAATTGCTGCAGTAAGTGTAGTTTTACCGTGATCGACGTGACCGATAGTACCAACGTTACAGTGTGGTTTACTTCGATCAAATTTTTCTTTAGCCATTTTTTTCTTCCTCTCAAATTTTTCTTCGTTATTAACTTTGGAGCGGGTGAAGGGAATCGAACCCTCGTAATCAGCTTGGAAGGCTGGAGCTTTACCACTAAGCTACACCCGCTTATTCCTTCAAGCTACCTTAAGGTACCTTTCAGTGGTGGAGGGGGTTGGATTCGAACCAACGTAAGCATAGCTAACGGGTTTACAGCCCGTCCCCTTTAACCACTCGGGCACCCCTCCCGAGATAGTCTTTATATTTATAGAATAAAAATTATTCAAAAAATATCTCAAGATAAGTATCATTAAATATCACTATATAATGAGCCTTAAGCGTTGTCTTATATGGAAAAATTGTTGGTTAATCAATAAATAATAATATTTATGATGAAACTATTTCATATCTAAATAATATGCATCATACATGAGACGTAATAATAAAAAATCCCCGAAAAAGAGCCATAATAATGAATACTGGATGTATGGCTACCATGCTGTTACTGCAGCTCTTTCTAACAAATCTAGAGTTAAAAGTGAATTATTGGTTACTAGTGAAGCCCTTAAACGCCTCAAATCAGACAAAACTACTTTATTGCCAAAGGGGTTAAAAGTAACCATTTCTCAAAGAAGTGAAATAGAACATGTTTTAGGGAAAGGATTTATTCATCAGGGAGTTTGTCTCAAAGTTGAAAAAAATAAAAAAATAGATATTAGAGATTTTTTAAAATCTATAAATACAGAACGTTCAAACATTATTATTCTAGATCAACTTGAAGATGCTCAAAATGTTGGAGCAATTTTTAGATCAGCGCTCGCATTTAAAATTGATGGAATAATACTTACTGAAAACCAATCAGTGAATGAAAATCATTTTATATCAAAGACCGCTTGCGGAGGCATTGATAAGGTTCCTTTCACTTCAGTTTCAAATCTGTCATCAGCTCTAAGAACACTAAAAGAAAATGGTTATTGGGTTTACGGATTAGATGGAAATAGTGATAAAAAAATTACAGATACAGATTTTGCAAAAAAATCTGTTTTTATTTTTGGATCTGAGTCTGATGGAATGAGACATCTTACAAAAAGTTCATGCGATGAAATTGTTAAAATTGAAATTAGTAATAATTTAGAAAGTTTAAATGTATCTAATTCGGCCGCAGTTCTTTTCTTTTATCTAAATAATAATAAACATTAATCTAAATCTGGTAATTTAGAAATAGCTTCATCTACGTGTTGCTTATCAAACTTATCTTCAGCTAAGTTACCACTAAAATAATCGTCATACGCAGACATATCAAAATGTCCATGACCACATAGATTAAATAGAATAGTTTTGGACTCACCATTTTTTTTACATTCTAATGCAGCATCGATAGCCCCTTTCACTGCATGATTGCCCTCAGGTGCAGGAATAATTCCTTCCTGCTTTGCAAAAGTAACACCGGCTTCAAAACATTCTATCTGTCCATAAGCTTTTGCCCTTATTAACCCTAAATCTAAAAGATGACTAAGGTGATAAGACATTCCATGATATCTTAGACCACCGGAATGATTTGCAGGAGGCAGAAAACTTGAACCTAATGTATGCATTTTAACTAAGGGAGTCATCATTGCCATATCTCCAAAATCATATGCATACTTTCCTTTTGTAAATGATGGACAAGAAAGAGGTTCACAAGCAATCACATCTATTTTTTTTCCACCTCTTAATTGTTGGCCTAAAAATGGAAATAGTAATCCAGAAAGATTGCTTCCACCGCCAGTGCATCCAACTATGATGTCAGGGTAATCACCAGCTTGTTCCATCTGAAGAATTGCTTCATTCCCATTAATTGTTTGATGTAAAAGTACATGCCCTAAAACACTTCCTAGGGAGTACTTAGCTTCACCATTACTCTTTACAGTTGACTCTACTGCTTCTGAAATTGCAATACCCAAACTACCAGGATTGCTTGGGTCCTCATCTAATAATTTTTTACCAAAATCTGTTAAATTGGATGGGCTTGAGTTGCATTTGGCACCAAATGATTGCATCATAAATTTTCGATAAGGCTTTTGATCAAAGCTTACTTTCACCATGAAAACTTCAATATCTATACCAAACATTTGACCTGCATATGCCAATGAGCTGCCCCACTGGCCCGCACCAGTTTCAGTATATATTTTTTTTACACCCTCTTCTTTATTATAGAATACCTGAGCAACTGCTGTATTAGGTTTATGACTTCCCGTAGGACTCACTCCTTCATACTTAAAATATATTTTAGCCGGAGTATCTAAATACTTCTCTAGTCTTCTTGCTCGATACAGAGGTGATGGTCTCCATTGTTTATATATCTCTCTAACAGGTTCAGGAATCTCAATTTCTCGTTCAGTTGAAACTTCTTGCATTATTAGCCCCATTGGAAACAAAGGAGCAAAATCATCTGGTCCTGCTGGTTGCTTAGTGCCTGGATGAAGTGGAGGTGGAGGTGGAGATGGAAGATCCGCATTAATATTATACCAAAATTTTGGAGCCTTACTTTCTTCTAACAAGTATTTTACTGAGTCGGTCATCTTAATTTTCCCCTTAAATATTTCATTAATCACACTATAAATTTCATGAACTGTCAATTTACTTCATCAGTCATGATTATATATTTAAGCTTTTAAATTGACTGGACATCCTTGCTAAATTATAAACGTAAGTCTCTTTGCCCCTATAGCTCAATTGGTAGAGCAATTGATTTGTAATCAATAGGTTAGCGGTTCAAGTCCGTTTAGGGGCACCACATAAATTAATTACAAGGTGAGTTAGCGGTCTGACGAACGCCATCGATGTAACATGCTTCAGGAGATAACAAGGTTAAATTCATTTCATCACCTGCTGAGTGAGTAATTTTATTACTAATAACTGTCGCAGATGGTGGATCTGGAAGAGGATGCGTAGTTTCTAGATTATCCAAACTCAAGGATGAACAATTTGAAACGTCGACAGTTGGAAGTCTATTTTCTAAACGTTTACCAAGTAGCACATAATCGGTAGTTCCATCGCCATCAACATCAACTTCAGTTCCATCTTTCATTATTAGAGATGGCATTGACATTCCAGACGCGTCAGCTGTATATCCCCAGCCCCATAGATTTCCCTCTCCTGCATATTCAAGATTGTAAACCTTGCCATTATTAGTACTCGAGTCATTTCTATCATTTGCAGTCGTATGAGTATAAGCAAAACGCTTTGGTGGATCGATCGAAACAGGCGTACCATCCTTTAAAGCCATTAGCAATGGACCCCAAGGAGCATCCGACATTTGCCAGTTGAACAACTTATCTGTTGTGTATAAATCACCCCAGTCGGTTTTTGTTCCTATCACAAACTCTGCATCAACCCACCAATAATTGTAATTATAATTACCATTCGAGTCTTTTGCTGGGATATAAACAGGGCCAATTAAGTAGTCAGTACCTCCCTCAGTGTAGTAAAGTGACATATCAGCTTTTTTGAACTTATATGTTTTGCCTGATCCTCCTCCAGATGGAATTTCATGAGAATGTGAATTTCTTGCTTTAAATGCTGCAAGAGAAAATCCTTGATCTAGACTGCCCCCCACTGAGGCAGAAGGCTTTGGACAATTTCGATAACAAGTAAGAGTTACTTCAGTTGACTGGCCAGTATCTGTTGCAAAAGAATCATAACTAACTTGATTGTTAGTATAATATACTGCAGTAGCGGTTGTTGGCGCAGCAGCAGTAGGTATTGTTGTCAAGCTATAGTGAATCCAATTTTCCTTATTAATTAGATAATCACCTTGACCAACTTGCATATCAGCAGATCCAGTATTTAAAACAGCATCTTTAGCTAGAAAACCAGTAACATTTTTAACAGAATAATATTTTGGTGTTGATCCGTCGAGTTTGATATATACATCAACCCAGTTTCCACCCTTGTTATCAATATAAATCCACTTCTGAAATTTCGAACACGAACCACTTGTGGAGTCAATTGTACACGAATTTGTATCGTACAGATTAGTTGCGGAATTAAGAGTTGCGGTGTTAGCTTGTTTAATCCACATCTTTCCACTAGAAGCTTTGATAGTATATTCTGTTCCATCAGATTTTTTTATTCGATCATCTGTTTCTAAGTAATCGCCATCCACATATGCCCCCCAATGACTGAAGTATCCTCTCTTTCCGTCTTCTGTTCCAGTGTCATTATTCCAAGATCGAGTAAAATGAAAGGGTCCATTAAATGAGATTTTTGCTCCAGAAGATTTATCATATAAGTCATATTCAAAAGCGATTTGTGTTGTGTTATTTAAATCGTAACACGCTGTACTTTCTAAAACTTTAGTGTCAGTTCCAGTTGCCATTGACCAATACTGAGTATTTATATTTGCATAATCTCCATCAAAATTGAATTTAAACTTCACATCCATCCCCCTCGCTACCTCACCAGCAGGTAAGTAATCAGACGTTGAACTTCCACATGAGGCAGTCAACGGATCTGTAACTCCTGCACCAGCAGCAAAACCTAATTGAGCACACGTAAGACTTGTTCCTTTTGCGCTTTTTAATGTTGACACTCCAGCATTTGGAATTAACTCAGCGTTCAATCTCATAGTAATTAAGTAATTGGGATCGTATGACAAACCTGAACTATGCCTTGCAGATTCTAACTTATAATCTTGTACACCAGCAGAGACAGCCATATTAATATCTGTATTACCATCTGCACCGATTTTAGAAGACATGAATCCTTTCTGATCTCCTACTTCATCACCTGCCTGCTCTATAATATCATAATATAAGTCCCATTCACCATTTGGGTTTGCTGAAGTAGGATCACTCATAAATGTAGCCTTTGACAAAAGATAATTACCACTCTTATTTATTTTCCAGCCTCTAACTACTTGGTCTGAAGTATTATCAGCACGCGTTGAACTATTATAAAATGTTGCATAATCTGGAACATTGCCTGCATCAGGATCAATATTCGATGTAAAACCTGTTTTAATTAAGCAAGCCTTATTATCAATCATAGAAATCCAGTTGGCATTAGGATGATTTTCTTTTCCACTTTTAGAAACACAAAGCAGATAATCCCATAATTGACCTGGTTGAAAAGCTAAAGTATAAACTCTAGGAGCTGCACGATTTGATTTGTCACTTGCGTATGCCCCGCCAGGCTCTGTTATTGCATTAACATGTGAAGTTATAAGTAAAACTATGGATAGAATGCAGGCAAATATTGTCTTTTTCATTATTCTAATCTCTCAGGTGATCCTTTTCCTTGTATTGAAGAAGTTCCGCTGCCCCCACCTCCACATGCTGAAGCAGTAAATAGAATTACTGATAAAATAATTATTAGCTTGTAATTTTTCATATCAATAAAGTTAAATCGTCAATTTAAAAAAAAAAGATTATTTTTTAACCGTTTTATTCAGATATTTATCATTCTGCACTAAGTTGACTGACTTTAACATAAATGTGATAATCATCGTCTAAGTTACAGAAATTATTATAAAACTTATATTTTTGAAGAATATTATGAACAAATTATCTTACGATAAAACATTCAAAATTTTATGCTATTTGATAATTCCTTTTGCATTGTATTCTTTAATAGTTTCTTTTGATGATAATTCTGTATCAACTATCCATAATGAAAAGGTCTTTGGTATTTCATTTGATAATCAAATAATAGATGGGAAGTTTAATAATTTATTTGAAGATAGTGTACCGTCCTCATCTACAGCAAAAAAAGAAGTTCTACTTGAAGACTTAGGTGTTGAGCTCGCAGGAATTGTTTCCATGAAGAATCAACCTGATAGAGGATATATAATATTAAATTTTCTAGATAAGAAAGTTGATAGAAATATATTTAGTCCCGGAGATAAAATTGATAGCAATATTTTCTTAGAATCAATACATTCAAATTACATTGAGGTAAGTATTGCAAATAAAATTTACCAGATTTATCTATCAGATAAAAAAAGAGTTACTGAAGTAGACGGTGTGATTAAACTCGATGTCTCTCTTTTAGAAATACTTCCATATCTTAAAATCGATAAAGGAAGCATTAATGGAACTCAAGGAATTTATATTAGTGATCGCTTGGATGGAAAAATAATAGAAAAATTACACCTTAAAGAAACTGATCTCTTATTCAATCTGAGTGGGTACAATGTTTTTAATCTTGCAACTTTGAATGACGCTTATAGAAAATTAGAAAATAGGAAAGAAATTGTGGCATCAATATATCGTGATGGAAAAATTAAAAAATTAATTGCAAGGAGAATCGATGCATAATTTTCTCAAAAATTTATTTGTTCAACTATTATTTGTTCTTTTAATTGTTTCAAATTCAAATGCTATAACTTTTAATTTTAAAGATGCTGATATTAAAGATGTCATTGAGGGTTTCGCCTTGATGGTTGGTAAGACTTTTATTATCGACTCCAGAGTTACAGGAAATATAAACGTTATATCTCAGGAAGAAATCAGCTTAGAGCAAGCAGAAGATATGTTGCATTCTATTTTACAAGTACATGGGTTTGTTATGCAAGAAATCAATGGGAAAATAAAAATTTTACCTGATCAGCTCATGAGAGAAAGCTCTATTTACGCTGAAGACTCTTCAATATTACCAAGTGATAAGATTGTAACTCAATTAATCAATCTTGAAAATATACCTGTAAATGATTTTGTATCGGCCATTCGGCCAATTATTCCAAAAGAGTCAAGTCTAATACCTTATGTACAAAATAATTCTCTTATCATTACATCGAATGCTTTCAGCATTAAAAAAATAAATAAAATTGTTCAAAAAATTGATGAACCAAATTTGACAGAAACTGAGATAATCAAAATTGAAAACTTGAATGCACTTGATGTTGCAAAAGTACTTAATCGTTTCTTTTCTGATCAAAAGCAGGAAATTGGATTAAAACTTATTGCCCCTATCTTCATGGTTGATAAAAATACAAACTCAATAATTGTTAAATCACACTCAAGCGACATAAGCCAGATAAGAGTATTAATAAGAAACATTGAAGATGAAAATGAACTCACGGATGAAACACAGGTAATCTATCTAAAGTATGCTCAAGCAGAATATCTATCTGAAACATTAAAAGCTCTTACGATACAAGAAGGAAGTGAAGAGAGTTCATTTATACAAATACAACCTGATAAAAAATTAAATGCTCTAGTAATTAGAGCAGATCTTGGAACTCAAAAGATGCTTAAGAAAGTAATCAATCAGTTAGACATACCCCGTAGGCAAGTCTTAGTTGAGGCAGTCGTGGCAGATATTTCTGACAACGACGCAATTGCACTTGGTTTGTCCAGTATTACTGGAAGCATTGGAGATGTTCAAACTTCAGTTCAATTAGGAGCAACAAATTTAATGCAATTCACAGCAGATAGAATTACTGATATTCGAGCAGTTGTAAATTTATTAGCATCAAATACAACTTCAGATATCTTATCTACACCAAGCATTATTACAATTGATAATGAAGAAGCAGAAATAATTGTTGGAAGAAATGTTCCATTCCTAACTGGTTCTTTTACTGATACAAATAATTCAGCTTTTCAAACTTTAGAAAGGCAAGATGTTGGTGTAACATTAAGAATCAAACCACAAATTTCTGAGGGTGACACTATAAGACTTGATATACTTCAAGAAGTTTCAAGTATCGATGCAACGATAACATCACAAAATGATACAGTAACAAGTAAAAAATCGATTAAAACAAATGTCATGGTAAACAATGAAGAACTAATTGTTATAGGTGGCTTGATTGACGAAAAACTAACTGATACAGAGTTTAAGATTCCGGTTTTAGGCAGTATCCCGTTATTTGGTGGACTATTTAGAAATACAACTCAAGTTATGGAGAAGAGAAACTTAGTTATCTTTATAAAAACTAGCATTATAGATTACCGGGCAAATGACGGAGAATTACAAGATTTAACAGAGTCAAAATATTCTCAGATTGAGAATCTCTTAGAAGATGAAACAAGATCAAAATTTACTATTGTACCTAAACTTTATGAACCTCATCTACAGGAACATATTCAGAAATAAAATATGACTTCTCAATTTCAGAGTTATGATTTTTCAAAGAATAGTAGAATAATAATTCAGAATTCAAAATCGTCAGTGCTTGAAATTGCTGCTGATAAGAAGGCAGATCTTAAAATAATTGAAAAAATTTCCTGGAATTTTAAAAAACCTTATAAAGTTAATTGGTGCGAGGCTGAACAGTTTAATGATCTTTTGAATGAGTTTTTCGAAAATGATCAAAGTACAGCTGAAGATATTCAAAATATTGGTGATGAAATTGAAATATCCACTTTTATTAATGAAATTGATAATTCTGACGATATATTAAAATCTCATGATGATGCTCCTATAATAAAACTTTTTAATCTTATTCTTAGAGAAGCTATTTCAAAAAAAGCATCCGATATTCACTTACAAGTTTTTGAAGATACTCTAAATATCAAATTCAGAATTCATGGGTCTATTGAAAATGCCTTCACTTTAAACTCTGGAATCTCTGCACGATTATTTACACGAATAAAGATAATTAGTGGCCTAGATATTACTGAGAAGAGAAAACCTCAGGATGGAAGGGTAACTATAAATATAGGCTCCTACCCTATTGATTTACGTATTTCAACTATACCTTCTTATGATAATGAACGTATCGTATTAAGATTATTAGACCAACGCCATATCGAATTGGATTTATCAAGTCTAGGAATGCTTGATGTACAGCTTGATGAGTTTAAATCATTATTGGATCAGAAAAGTGGTATTATTCTTGTGACAGGACCGACTGGATCAGGAAAAACAACTACACTATATGCAGCTATTGAAAGAATAAAAAAGAAAAATATTAATATAATGACTATTGAAGATCCTATCGAATATAAAATTGAAGGCATTAGTCAAACTCAAGTTAATCCAAAAATTAATTTATCTTTTGCTGATGGTCTACGATCAATATTAAGACAGGATCCAGACATAATTTTGGTTGGAGAGATAAGGGATGAAGAAACTGCTGACATAGCATTGAGAGCTAGTTTAACGGGTCATTTAGTGTTATCAACATTACATACTAATTCACCTCTTGGTGCATTTGACCGCCTTAATGAGCTTGGAGTAGACAAAAAAATGCTTACATCAAGTATTTTGTGTATTGTTGGACAATCACTTGAGAGGAACTTTAATCAAGATGGACGAACAGCTGTTTTTGAAATGATTTCTATGAGTCAACAACTACAAGAGGCTGTAAGTCAAAGTACTGAGGAACACGTTCTAAGAAAAAATCTATCAGATAATCATTTAACCCTCACCCAAGCTCTTGCTATTAAAAAAGAAAATAAAGATATTTTTTAGTTTGAAATAAAAAATGAAACTATTCACTTACAAAGCAATGGACAAGAGTGGATCATTAATTATTGATACAGTAAATGCAAAGAATATCAATGAAGTTGAAAATGAAATTGAAAAAAGAAAACTTATTGTAATAAAGATTTCAGAAAGAAAAAAAATTAGTACTATTTTTTCAAATAAAAAAAAGATACTAAATTTAAAACAAACTTCTGAGTTCATTTCAAACTTTTCAATGATGATTGAAACTGGAATGACAATTAAAAACTCTTTAGAGGCATTACAAGAATCTCTAAAAGACAGAGCAATTTTAGATCTCGTAGATAATATTTTAACAAGCTTAGTTAGAGGCGATTCTCTTGCTCAATCAATCTCTAAGTCTTCCCCTACTCTATCAGAAGAACTTATATCAATGATAGACTCTGCTGAAACTAATGGAAATCTTGAACTAATTCTAAGTAATATGAATCTATACCTTGAAAGAAAAAATAAATTTCAGCAAAAAATGACTAACTCACTTATTTATCCCTTCTTTCTTTTTATGGTAACAATAATAGTTTTAAATATAATCTTTACTCAAGTTATTCCTCAATTTGCCATGACGTTTGAAGATGCGAATACAGAATTGCCATCAATAACAAAAATACTATTTAACATATCTAATTTTCTACAGGACTCAGGCATGAAAGTTGCTTTTGGTTTCCTAATTACAATATTCATTTTTGCTTTATTGAGACAATCAAGTTCTTTTAGATACACAATGTCATCATTTTTATTAAAAGTACCATATTTAGGCAAATTAATTGCTCATGCAAATTTAAGTAGATTTGCTCATCAAGTATATATCAATTTACTTTCTGGTCTTCAATTAGACCTATCAATTTCACTAGCGAATAATTCTATTTCAAATATGAAAATTAAATCTGATATAGCAATAGTTCCACAACAAATTCGTAAGGGAAATCCGCTATCGCAATCATTAAAGGACATTGATGCATTCCCGAATTATCTCATTAGCATGATCTCAGCTGGTGAAGAAACAGGTAGTTTGATCACTGTTTTTGACAAAATTTCTAATCATCTAGATATGCAATTAGAGAATAGTCTTGAAAGATTGAATAAACTTATAGAACCTATTATTATTGTTTTCGTAGGGGTTGTGGTTTCGATCATAGCATTTGCCATTCTATCACCAATCTTAAGTTTAAATGAATTTGTATAATGATTATTGATTATAAAAAACAAGATGGATTTACGCTAATTGAAATCATGGTGGTATTAATCATCATTGCAATCATGGCATCATTTGTAGTCCCATCAGTTATAAATCGACCTGACCAAGCAAGATTCACTAAGGTTAAAAATGATATTTTAACAATTGAGAGTGCCCTAGACTTATACAAATTAGATAATGGGAATTATCCCTCAAATGATGAAGGGTTAGAAGCACTTATTGAAGACGAAGATAATCTATATCTTAAACGTTTACCTCTAGATCCATGGAGTGAGCCATATCAATATTCAAATCCAGGAAAAAATTCGAAAATTGATATTTTTTCTTTAGGTGCTGACAGTCAACTAGGAGGCAATGGAAATGATAAGGATATTGGCAATTGGAACTTAGAAAATTAAAAAAAAATAGTCACAGAGGTTTTTCACTAGTCGAAATTTTAATTGTACTAATTATTATTGGTATAGCTGGATCTATTTCAATTAGTGGATTTGGATCAACAATTAATAACAGCGAAAAAAGAGAAGTAAAAAAAATAATCAAATTTCTGGATGACAAAATTATACATGTTTTACAAACTGGGGAGGTATTGCAAATAGATTTTGATATTAATTCAGCAAAAGTTAACAACAAGGAAGAATTTATTGAACTTAATAATATTATATTTCAAAAAAAAACAGCTGATATGAAAAATATTACAAATGAATTCCAAATTCATTTAAGTCATAAAAACTTAATGGATAATATTTTTGTAATATTAAAAGAAACATCACAGGAAAAAAAACTCAAACTAGGATTAAATGGTGTTGAAATACAGTGATAAAAATTCTAATGGTTTCTCATTAGTTGAGTTATTAATAGCGTTAGTAATTGTATCTCTTACAATTGGAAGTATCTTTTTTGCACTTCAATCAAATATATTTCTATCTCAAAAAATAAGGGATCGAATTTCTTGGCAATTTATAACTAGTAATGCTTATTCAGAGCTTGTTCTAAGTAACAAGCTATTAAACAAAGAAACTCTAAGAGGAGAAAACCTAATTAATCAAAAAAAATATAAATGGGTGGTAGAAACTATACCTACTGCGATTGAGAATCTTCATACATTTGAATTTTTTACTATTGATCAGAATGATAAAAAAAAGAAAGTTAAGACTGAATATTATGTGTATTTTCAAACACAATAAATTTGAAAGAGGTTTTACTCTTGTAGAAGTAGTTATTAGTACTCTTATTATAGGGATTATTTTATCAAGTATTTTTTATGCTCTTGGATTTTTGAATATAAATTTAGATCGCTTAACAAAAAATCATGAAAATTACGAAAAATTTATAACAACATTATCAATTATAGAACAGGATCTAAAAACTTTATCATCAAGATCAATACGTGATGAATATGGCGAATACCAACCATCATTGGTCGTTAGTAATACGAATGATAAAAAGATGATTTTTTCGAGATCAATATTTGATGAATTAGATCATACCCAATATACATATCGAATAGAATATGATTTCTCAAATCAGCAATTAAAAAGAAATATTTGGAATGTACTTGATAGAATACAAAACTCAAATTATCAAACACATATATTAGATGAAAATATATTAGATTTTTCTATACTTATTACAGATCATGAAATGCAATGGCTTCAGTCATGGCCAGTAGGATATATTATAGATAATACTAGTTCTCAATCATCTTCTATTGGACTTACAACCAGAAGTGATATTGAAGCCTACCAAAATCTTACATCTAATAAATCTGAGGATGATAGGATGCCTTTAGCATTTAAAATTTTAATAAAACATAAATATTATGGGGATATTGAACGTGTTATTTTATCTCAAATTTAGAAATAATGGTTCGGCCTTGATTTCTGTATTAATTCTTTTAGGATTTGTTAGTAGCCTTCTTGCGATATTATTAAATGTTGGTAAACAAGATCAAGAACAGATAGGCCAGTATCAAAAGAATAATATAATTTATACTCATATTCATGCGGTGGAAGATTTTGCGATTAATATTATAAATATTGATTTTCTAAATTCACCAAACATGACTTATCAAAGTGAAAACTGGGGAAATCCAATTGAACCTTTTTCTGTGGGGTCCTATACAGTAAGTTTAAAGATTCAAGACTTACAATCAAAGATTAACATCAATAGCTTGGTACTAAATAACTCGGATATTAATTATATTCAGTTAGAACGCTTGGTTTCATTATTTGACCAACTAGACATTAATCAAGACTTAATTTATGCAATAATTGATTGGATTGATTATGACTCTGAAGTCTTTTCATCTTCAGGGGGAGAGGATGACTATTATCTCAACTTGAATCCAGGATACCGTGCAGCAAATAGAGCTATTCATAATTTAGATGAAGTATTATTAATTAAAGGATTTGATAAAACTATACTAAAGAAACTTAAGCCATACTTGTCTGCTATTCCAAGAGAATATGATACGAATATAAATACTATAGATATCAATACAATATCTGCTTTACATCCAATGATTGGTCTTATTAATGCAGAAAAGATCATAAGATATAGAAATGAAAAGCCCTTTGAGAGCGTAAAAGATTTTGCTTATTACTGTAAATATAATTTAAGACTTTCCGACTCTACAATTAATGAAATAACAAATATGATTACTACAAAAAGTGAAAATTT
Organism: uncultured Pelagibacteraceae bacterium; assembly: GCA_902634765.1. Classification (GTDB taxonomy): domain Bacteria; phylum Pseudomonadota; class Alphaproteobacteria; order Pelagibacterales; family AG-422-B15; genus CABYIR01. The sequence goes on along the minus strand of CACPLH010000016.1, from coordinate 3,389 downwards.
TTTAATTGAAGGAAAAATTTCAATGTCTGATCATAACTTTAGCTTTTCAACAATTATTAATCATGACCTTGATGGTTCTCGATTTCTAAAGCACAATAGGGTTATTCAGAAAATAAAAATAATGTAATGAATAATATAATTTTTATAAATTCAGACCTAGAAAAATGTCAGTTCATCAATTCTGAATATAATATTACTGATAACTTGGACACATTAATTGAGCAAAGTGATAATCAATCAAACTTGATTTTTGTTCTATCAAAACAATGTTGTTTTTCAGATTATCTTGAAGTTCCAAAAAAAAATAAGTCATTATTTAAAAAGAATGCTAAAAAAATAATAAAGCAAGATCTTGAACAATCATCTGATGATTTAATAATTATTAATTCTGAGCATAAAGGTAAGTTACCCTACACCGTAATCAATAAGAATTTGATTATCGCATTATCTAAAATTTTAGAAAATCATAAATTACAAAATATGCCAATATACTTTGAAACGACTCTATTAAAGTCAGATCAAAATGAGTGGAAATTTTTGATTAAAGAAAACAATGAAATTAATATTTATTTTAATGGAAATATATTTTCATCGAATTCTGAAAACCTTAGCGAAGATATTAATGTTCTTTTTAATCAGAATGAAAAACCCAACTTACTAAGTTTTTACTCACTTAAAGAAGAAAATTTAAATCAAGATAACTTGAGATCTTTTCAATCTCAGAACGATGCTCAAATTAAGTACGAAAGTATTGCAAATGACCAATCATTAATAGATGTAAATAATGCTATTTATCTAAAAAAATTATTAAAAGCTGCAGACAATGACTCATCGAATTGGACCCAAAACTGGAAAACAATTAATTTAGCAATTTTTTCCATAATATTTTCATTATCAAGTTTCAATTATTTTCAAAACTCAACCCAAAATTCTGAACAGCTTGAAATGAGACTTAATAATCTGTTTGAATTTATTTCACATGATGAAAACACTTATGAAAAATCTGATCTTTTAAACATAGTATACAGTATTAAAAATACTAAAAATTTACCAAACATTAACCATATCAATACACTAAATTATCTAGGAGAAGTATTTGGAATACCAGGCATAGAACTTAATCAGCTCAATATAAAGAAGGATGATACAGTATATCTTAAACTCCATAGTACGAAAAGTTCATCGATATCACGTATGAATGATATGCTTCAAAATAATAATTATTTTATATTCAAAGTAAGATCGATTGAAAATATATCTGATCAAAAAACTCGGATAGAAATTGATTTGACATTAAAGGAAATGAAATAAATATGATGAATGAACTTAAAACACAGTGGGCACAGTCATCAATTTCAATTAAAATCGTAAATACAATATCATTATTATTACTATTTTTGTCACTTATATCCTTCTCGCTTAGTTCAACAATAAATAAAAATGATAATCTTAAAAATGAGCTGAGTGAGTTACAAAAACAATTAAATATAATTGAAGAATTTGACCGTATATTTCCAGGAAAATGGAGGCACTTTTTAAACCCTCAAATCAACACATCTGATTTACAGTCTGACTTAACAGAATTAGGACTATCAAATTTTAAAATCAAATATGAAAACAAAATATTTAATTTAAATGGCCAGATAGCTTCCATAAAAAAATTAACTAGCTTTATCTCTTATATATATAATTCTCGCGGATTAGTTATCGATAAATTGCATATTGACGTCATTAGTGAGGATCTTATCAGTATAGATCTAGATCTTATCTACTAAGAGCGCTTATAAGTATCAAAAAAATGAAGTATCTTAATCGTAATAACCAGATATTGTTTTGGTATTAGGGCTTTTTTCAATTGATTTATTATCTTTGAGAGATCCAAAAAAATAATCACCAATCATATTTGTAATTCCCCAATTATAATTTTCATTATGAAAATGATGACTCATATGAGCATCTCTCAATTTTTTACCAATTCTAAATAGAGGTTTATATCCTTTCGAGTGATGAGCTAAATGAATCCATTCATACCACAAGTGATATAATAAGTGACCAGTAAATGGAACCATTGCAGATGAAAAATCCCAAAAGATAAGTGCGTATAGCAAATAAACTTGTCCGTACGCATAGATTAAATACCTCCATGGAGCGAACTGAAGCTTAATATTATCAGGATCTCTATGGTGACCATGATGAAGAATAATTTGATATCTTCGATACCAGCCCTCTTTTTTAGTTAATTCGGCATGCAATTGATATTTATGAACATACCATTCATAGAATGGAGCAAGAATGATAGGGATAAAAAACCATACTAGATGGCTCAAAAGTAAATTATTTACCAGAATATAATAAAGGCCAAAAATAGCCATTATTATAAATCCTAAAATTGTAGAATGAGAAAAGTAATTTCTGAATACGCTTAACATACCCTTATTATATAGGACGGATTCTCATCCGTCCTATAGCAAATTTAAAAAAAATTACTGTTTTTTATATTTTGCAGCTTCTTCTGAACCACCGGTTGCAGTACCTTTACTGTATGAGTGTGCGCCCATTCCAGCTAATTCTCCATTCTGAACAATTAGATATGGATCTCTAATGGGTGTTCCATCAAAGAAACATTCTAATATTTCACGAACACCAGCAGCATATCTTGCTTGAGCTGAAAGTGATGTTCCAGAAGTATGAGGAGTCATTCCATGATTGGGCATTGATCTCCACACATGATCATTTGGTGCCGGTTGAGGGAACCAAACATCCCCAGCATATCCGCTCAATTGACCAGACTCTAAAGCACGAGCAATTGCATCTTTGTCACAGATTTTACCTCGTGCAGTATTAACGATATACGCTCCACGCTTCATCTTTCCTATCAGTTCGTCATTAAACATGTGTTCTGTCTCTGGGTGAAGAGGACAGTTAATTGTTACAACGTCACAAACTTTTACCATAGACTCAACTGACTCATGGAAAGTTAAATTAAGTTCTTTTTCAACTTCCTCTGGTAATCTATGTCTATCAAAATAGTGCATATGTACATCAAAATGTTTTAACTTTCTGAGAGCATCTAAACCTATTCGTCCTGCAGCAACAGTGCCGACATGCATACCTTCAAGGTCGTATGATCTATGAACAGCATCAGCAATATTCCATCCACCATCTTTAATAATTTTATATTGATTATGGTAATCTCTTACTAAAGACAAAATCATCATAACAATATGCTCAGCAACTGATCTTGAATTACAGAAAGTTACTTCTACAACATCTACTTTACGATCCATTGCGGCCTGTAAGTCAACGTGGTCAGATCCAATACCTGCTGTAATTGCCATTTTTAGATTAGGCGCAGTTTCCATTTTTTCCCTTGTCAGATAATAAGGAAA
>CACPLH010000015.1:0-25931 GCA_902634765.1 uncultured Pelagibacteraceae bacterium | reverse complement strand
ATACTTTTACTATTGGAATTAATAATTTACTAGAAGCTAATGATCAATAATTTAACAGTATATCCAATTCGGATCATGGTGATTTACTTTGTAATTGTAAATACTATAGCTATATATTTATTTCCAGGCGGCTCATTATATGACCCAACTCTAACATCTTATTCATTTAGTGAAAATTTCTTTAGTGATCTAGGTGTTTATGAAACTGTAAGTGGTGAACAAAACTTTCTTTCATGTTTTCTATTTAACTCAACTCTTGTAATGATGGGTTTTGCGTGTCTATCGTTTATTCTAGTCCCAAGACTTTTTAAAGATAATAAGATTTCATATGTCTGTGCAACCATTGGATCATACATAGCAATGCTATCCGGTTTGTCATTTCTTGGTGTTGGCTTAACTCCTGCAGATTTATATTTCAATGAACATGTATTTTTTGTAATTGTTGGATTTAGATCCTTGGTGCCTGCGATGGTCTTCCTCACCCTTGCTTTTTTCTTTAGTCCTGTAAGCAATAAATACACAGTAGCTTCAGTATTGTTTCTCTTATCAATTACGCTATATGCTTTTTTTGAAACTTCAGATCCTCCTGATGTGAGCCCAAGAGAGAATCTTGAATTATTTAAAGAATCAGTTTCTTACAATAGAATGGTCATATCCGTAATCGCTCAAAAGGTTATTACTCTGATTTCTTTTGTAAGTTTCTTTGTATTCACTTATGGGTTTTATCAATTATCTTTACTTAAGAAATAGAAGGCTTCTTATCGATCCAAGGATTTGCTTGTTCCAATTGGGAAGCTAAATCAATTAAAACTGATTCTTCTGCGTATCGACCTGCAAACTGCACGCCCAAAGGAAGATTATTATTAGTATAAAATGTAGGCAATGATATAGAAGGTTGACCTGTAACATTTTGAAGTACTGCATCAGGAGAGTACCAATAATTTTCGATTATATTTTTATTTAAAAAAGGATCACGTATAAATGGTATTCTAAACAAAAATCCTAATCTTAAAGCCATTAGAATCTCATTTTGAATATTATTAATTTTTTTTGGCCTCAGTTCACCAAGCAATGGTGCTGATTGCGATATAATTGGTAAAATAACAGCATCATAATCATTTGTTTGTTGCATTACATCTCTTGATATTTTTTGAATAGTATAACGAGCCCATGCATAATCTTTACCTCTAAAGCTTTTTCCAAGATAATTAAGTGCTCTTGAAGCAGTTTCAACTTCACTTTTTTTAAAAGATCTTCCAACAAGGTCCTTAAGCTCATTAAACATCTGAGATACATGAGATGAAATTATAATTGCAAATGCTCTTGATAATAACAAACCATCATAATCAATATTACACTCCTCAACATTATGACCGATGCTTTCACATAGTTTTGCATTATGCATAACAGCATTTTTTGCATCAGACGTTATTGTTATTGGAAGTCTTGACTCAGTATTGAAGCCAATTTTATATTTTTTATTAGCATTCAATGAATTTATTAAGCTACCTTTTTCATAATGAACAGAATAGGGATCACCAATTTCTGAGCTAAATAATTCATTATACATAAATGCAGTATCTCTTACAGTTCGAGATAGAATTCCAGAATGCGTAAGCCCTCCCCATTTATCTCCATGAGATGGAGAAAATGATATTCTTCCTCGAGTAGGTTTTAAACCTACTGTGCCACACGTAGCTGCCGGTATTCTAATAGAGCCACCTCCATCACTCGCATGCGCAATAGGTACTGCTCTAGATGCCACTGCTGATCCAGCGCCACCACTTGAGCCACCTGTGGATCGTTCTGTATCCCATGGGTTGCGTGTCGGTTTAAAAGCTTTAGGTTCTGTTGTAATCATTAAGCCAAATTCAGGAGTCGCAGATTTTCCACAAATGAGTGTTCCTGAATTAGTGAATTTCTTCGATAAGCTATTATTAAATTTCATTGGAATATTTTTTAGATAATTACTCCCTTGCATCATTGGAACGCTATATAAAGCACTATCCATATCCTTCATCAGCATAGGGACACCGGCAAAAGGACCATTTAAATCCTTATTTCGATTCAGAGACTCCATAGCATAATGATAGGTCTTTTGATGCATGAAGTTTAATTTTGGATCTAACTGTTCGATTAAATCAATGGCTGTATCCAGGGCATCTATAGCTTGGATCTTTTTAGATTTTATCAACTCAGCAATTCCTACGGCATCAAAATCGGTATATTCTTTGAAAATAGGCATAAATAATTATAAATAAGATTTTTTTATGGTATTCTTTAAATTAATTTTGAAAAGTAATAATTACATTTAATGTCATTTATTAAACGATATTTTTTTACTGGTTTACTTGTTTCGGCTCCAATCGGGGCAACAATCTATATCACTATTTTTATTGTTGAATTTATTTCTGGTCTTGTTCCTGATCGTTTTAACCCTAATAATTTATTACCTGAATTTATTGGATATAAAATTCCAGGATTAGAATTATTAATTGCATTTTTGACCTTTATTTTTTTAGGTGCGATTTTTTCAACATTATTTGGAAGATCGTTATTAAATTATTTTGATAATCTAATAACAAGAATCCCTTTTGCTGGGAATGTATATAAGGCTATCAAACAAATAACTGAAACTTTTTCAAATGCAGATGCCGCTTATCAGAAGGTAGTTTTGATAGAATATCCAAGAAAAGGAGTTCATGCCATTGGCTTTATGACAGGAAGCACGAAGGGTGAAATAAAAACAAAGACCAATAAAGAGATGGTTAATGTTTTCGTGCCAACAACTCCAAATCCGACTTCGGGGTTTCTATTACTATTTCCCATAGAAGATGTGATTGAACTTGATATGTCTGTAGAAGATGCAATTAAACTTGTTGTATCTGCCGGCCTAGTCATCCCTAATGAATAATCATCCAGATTTTAAATAATCAATTGCCACTTCATTTTTAAATAAGTGCAAAAGTACTCTTAGTGATTTCCCTTTTTCTGATTTTAAATTTGGATCATTTTCGATAATTGATACCGCCTCAGATCTTGCTAATTTTAGTAAATCTTTATGTGCATCTAAATTTGATAATTTAAATTCAGGCAATCCACTTTGTCTCGCTCCTAAAATCTCACCTGCGCCTCTTATATCAAGATCTTCTTCTGCAATTTTAAATCCATCATTTGTTTCTTTCATGATTTTAAGTCTTTTTTTTGCTGTTTCACTTAATGGACTGGTGAACAGTAATATGCAACTTGATTGTTTTTTCCCTCTTCCAACACGTCCTCTTAATTGATGTAACTGAGATAATCCAAATCGTTCTGCATTTTCAATAACCATTAATGTTGCATCAGGATCATCTATTCCAACTTCAATGACCGATGTAGCAATTAATATTTTAATATCTCCATCTTTAAACTTGGACATGATATCATTTTTTTCTTCTTGTTTCATTTTACCATGCACCATACCCACGTCTTGACTTGAATAGTAATTTGATAAATCCTTCAATCTATTTTTTACTGATTGCAATTCCAATTTGTCTGAGTCGTCTACTAAAGGGCAAACCCAGTAAATTTTTTCACCACCTTTGATTTTCTTTAACAATGCTGACTTTAATTGATCTATTTTGTTAATATTAACTGATTTTGTCACGATATCTTTTCTATGAGTTGGCTTGCTTTTAATTTTTGATATATCCATATCTCCGTAGGATGCTAGTTCTAACGTTCTTGGAATGGGGGTTGCAGTCATTAATAAAATGTCACACTCATTTCCTACTTTTTCACTCAACATAATTCTTTGATGAACTCCAAATTTATGTTGTTCGTCAATTACAATGAGGCCAACATTATCTATTTCTACTTTTTCCTGAAAAAGAGCATGAGTTCCAATCAATATATCAGCATCAAAATTATGCTCTTTTCTTGTTGATGATGTAATCAATGAACAATTAAGATCCATCTTCGATGCGTACTGATTGATTGTATTGAAGTGTTGCTCAGCAAGTAATTCAGTAGGAGCCATAAAAATTGATTTCTTACCATTTTCAGAAACTTGTAATATTGAAAATAGTGAAACAATTGTTTTACCACTACCCACATCACCCTGAATAAGTCGAAGCATTTTAGTAGGAGACGAGAGATCGTCTGAAATTTCTTTAATCGTTTTTACTTGATCTTTAGTCAATTCAAACTCAAGAATAGATTTCAATTCATTTATTAATTTATTAGATGGCTTAAGAACATTTCCTTTAATTTTGTTAATTTTTTGTTTAATCAATCTGATTGTAAGTTGGTGCGATAAAAGTTCATCAAAAGCTAATCGTTCCAGATATGGACTCTGATTTATCTCAAGGGCTTCACTAGGGTTATGAAGTTCATCAAGACTTTTTTTCCAGGGATGCCAATTCCTATCTGTCATTAATTTATCATCAAGCCATTCAGGTAGACTGCTTGTTTGAGATAAGGTCGTATTAATTGCTTTCCTGAGTGATTTTGATGTTAATCCAGACGTTAATGGGTAAATAGTTTCAATTGTTTTGACAGAGTCTATTTCTTCTAAGCTCGCTATATGATGTGGATGTGTAATTTGAAAACTATCTTTATATTCCTCAATTTTTCCACTTATTACTTTTTGACTTCCAACAGACAGCATCTGCCTTAAATAGGGACCTCGTATATTGAAATATACTAAGGACATAATTCCAGTTTCATCAGAACATATGACTCGGTAAGGCATTCTTTTATTAAATGCTGGTACGTGTTTTTCAATTGTCACTATTATTGTTGCGATTTCTCCACTCTTGAGATTAGCAATTTTAGGGCTATTTCTTCTATCAATGATAGCTACTGGACGATGGAATAGTAGATCTATTAAATATCTACCGCATAATCTTTCTATTAGTTTTGCGTATTTTGGACCTATTCCTTTTATCGTAATAATATTAGAAAATAGGTTGTATAGAATTTTGGGTCTCATATAAGTAGTTAATAAATTAATAGAATATCATGGAAAATATAGAAATATTTAGAAAAAAACTTCTTTATAAAGCTTCACATAGAGGCACTAAGGAAATGGATATCTTAATGGGCAACTTTGCTGATAAATTTATTCAATTATTTGATGACTATGAACTATCATTGTTAGATATTTTATTAGATCAAGATGATGATCATATTTATAAAATCATATTAAAAAAAACTCCTATACCAGAGAATATAGATAATAGAGTTACTAAACTTCTTATCGATTTTGCTAATACTATTAATGAATAGTATCGCAAAAAAAAATATCGTAGTAGAAAATAATCTTATCTTAGAAAGTGATGGTCATTTTAAATATGAGAGTTACATCAATTTCTTATCAGAAATCGGTTATGCCCGCGTCAGTACAGTTAATCATCTTGGAGAATTTTCTGTAAAGGGAGATATTATTGATATATTTCCATCTGAGTTTAAAGAGCCCGTTAGGTTAAGTATATTTGGTGATACCATTGAGTCCATAAGCACGTTTGACCTTAAAACTAAGCTTAATAAGGATTCATTAAATAGAGTGGTTGTTAAACCACATGATGAAAAAAATTTTAATAAACGAAAAAGAGAAATTTCAGCAAATACTTTTTTAACAGATATCAGTTCATTTGATATTGATGATCTTATTGTTCACGTCGATCATGGTATTGGTCAATTTCAAGGTTTGAAAACTCTTAATATTCTTGACTCAGACCATGATTGTATTGAGATTAGATATCAAAATAGTGATAAGTTATTTATTCCTGTAGAAAATATTGAACTGCTTAGTAAATATGGAGGTAGTTTAATCGTCGAATTGGATCGTTTGGGTGCTTCAAGTTGGCAATTAAGAAAAGCAAACGCTAAAAACAAAATTAAAGATATTGCTGGTACTTTAATTCAAACTGCAGCAGAACGTGAACTGCGTTCAGCAAAAAAATTCAAGACTCAGGAACCTTATTATTCAAATTTTGTAAATGAATTTGAACACGATGAGACAGAAGATCAAAACAGATCCATTTCAGATATTCTTCATGACTTGAATAGAGGAGTACCTATGGATCGCCTTATTTGTGGTGATGTGGGGTATGGAAAGACAGAGGTCGCTGTGAGAGCTGCTTTTAATGTTGCATTGGGCGGCTATCAAGTCGCTATATTGGTGCCAACAACTTTGCTATGCAGGCAGCATTTTGAAACGTTTACGAAAAGATTTGAAAATACTCCAATAAAAATTCGTCAAATATCCCGCCTCGTTAAATCAAAAGATGCAAAAAATACAATTGAAAAAGTTAATAATGGAGAAGTAGATATTATTATTGGAACCCATGCTTTATTGAGTGAAAAAATAAAATTTCACAACTTGGGTATGCTTATTCTTGATGAGGAGCAACATTTTGGTGTAACTCAGAAAGAAAAAATTAAAAAGATTAAATCAGATATTCATGTACTTTCATTAACAGCAACGCCTATACCGCGAACTCTTGAAATGTCTCTTGTTGGATTACGAGAATTATCAATCATTTCGACTTCTCCTGTAAATCGTAAAGACATTATTACAGATGTTATGAATTTTGACCCGTTGGTTATAAGTGAGGCGATTAAAAAAGAAATAGAGAGAAAAGGTCAAATATTCATTGTTTGTCCAAGAATATCAGATATTGCCGAGGTTGAGGATTTTTTAAAGTCATATTGTTCGGATATAAAATATAAAATTGCCAATGGGCAGATGAAAGCTGAAGATTTGGAAGATGTAATGATGGAGTTCTATAACAATGAATTTTCAGTTTTATTATCAACTTCAATAATCGAGTCTGGTCTAGATATTTCAACGGTAAACACAATCATAATTATTAAAGCAGATAAGTTTGGAACATCTCAATTACATCAATTAAGAGGAAGAGTAGGGCGATCAAATACGGAAGCTTTTTGTTATTATACAGTTCCCGATCTTGATTTAATCACTGATAATGCTTCCAAAAGATTAGATCTATTAAAAAGATTGAATAGCCTTGGATCAGGATTTCAGCTTGCAAGTCATGATTTAGATTTACGAGGATCAGGAAATATAATCGGTGATGAGCAATCAGGTCATATAAGAGAAATTGGTTTAGAGTTATATCACCGACTTTTAAGAGAAAAAATAAGTGATCTTAAAAACCAAGATTCCTTATCAAATGATTCTGAATGGTCACCTCAAATAAATTTAGGACTAACTGTTTTAATTCCTGAAAAATACATGCCAAATTTAAACAGCAGATTACATTACTATAAAAAACTTGCGTATGCATTGGATAAGAGCGAACTAAGCTTCATTTCTGATGATATAAAAAATCAATATGGCGAACTACCTGAGTCAATAGAACATCTATTAAAGATTACAAATCTTCGTATATCATGTAAGAGTCTCAATATTGAAAAGATTGAAATGGGTCAAAAGGGTGCTGTTATTAAATTTAGAAAAAACAGATTTGATAAAATACCTGAATTAATATCATTGATTGCACGCAAAGGAGATAAGATTAAAATGAGACAGGATGAATCTGTTGTTTATAAGTTTTTCTCGAACGATAAGGCGAATAACATTAGAGAAATTACAGATTTTATTGGTGAATTAGAGGAATTATAGATTAATATTATTTTATGGGTGCGCTTAGTGGGTATAAAATTATTGAACTTTCCGGTATCGGTCCTGGGCCTTTATGTGGAATGCTGTTGGCTGATCTAGGAGCTGAAGTTATCCGTATTGATCGAATTAAAACTACTTTGCCACCAACACCACAAAAATTTGATATTACAGGTCGTAATAAAAAATCAATTTGTCTTAATCTTAAAGAAGATCAGTCAAAAGAAATCTTTTTCAAATTAATTAAAGATGCTGATGCATTAATTGAAGGGTATAGACCTGGTGTGATGGAAAAATTAGGTTTAGGACCTGATGAATGCTTAAAAGTAAATGAGAAACTTGTATATGGAAGAATTACAGGTTGGGGACAAGATGGACCTTTAGCAAAAAATGCTGGTCATGATATTAATTACATAGCTTTGGCTGGAGCTCTCTATTCAATGAACGGTGATAAACCTACGATACCTCTGAATTTAATAGGTGATTATGCTGGCGGCTCGATGTTTTTGGCATTTGGTGTCTGTTCTGCGATGCTCTCTGTGAATAAAACAGGAAAAGGTCAGGTCGTTGATGCCGCAATGATTGATGGTGTCTCGTCTTTAATGTCTATGTTTTACTCTTTGAGCCAAAGTAATATTTGGAATGTGGCCGCTAGAGGATCAAATATATTTGACGGTGGAGCACATTTCTATCAGACCTACAAAACTAAAGACGATAAATTTATTTCATTTGGTTCACTTGAGCCACAATTTTATTCAATACTAATTGATAAATTAGATTTAGATGAAAAATTTAATAATCAAATGGATATAAGCAATTGGAACAACTTTAAAGATGAAATTCAAAAAAAGATCATTTTAAAAACGAGAGATGAATGGGATGAAATATTTCTAAATACAGATGTTTGTTATTCTCCTGTATTGTCTATTGATGAAACGCATGAGAATGATCATATGAAGAAAAGAAATAATTTCTTAACTATTAATGATGTGATTCAACCAGCTCCTGCACCTAGATTTTCAAACACAAAATCGTCTGAACCAAAACAAGCCCCTACAATTGGGGAAGATAATAATGAGATTTTATTAAATTTGGGATATAAAGATGATGATATTTCCAAATTAAAAAAAGATAATATAATAAATTAATATGCCAAGTTTTGATGTTGTCAGTAAATTAGATATGCAAGAAATAGATAATTCTATTTCAAACTCAATGAAAGAGATCACTCAACGATATGACTTTAAAGGTTCAAATTCAAAAATTGAAAGAACTGACAAAATCATAACACTAACTACTGAAGATGAATTAAAAGCAAAACAAGTGCTTGATATTCTTAATGGGCACATCATTAAGAGAAACGTTGATACGCGTTCTATTAAGCTTAAGAATTCTGAGTCTGCATCTGGTAATACCATCAGACAAACATTTGATTTAATCGAAGGCGTTGATCAAGATATATCCAAAAAAATTATATCAACGATCAAATCATCAAAAATGAAGGTTCAGGTAAAAATACAGGGTAATGAGTTAAGAGTTTCAGGCGCCAAAAGAGATAATTTGCAAGAGGCAATACAAATCATCAAAGACCTTGATCTTCCAGTTCCCCTTCAGTACGTTAATTTTAGAGACTAATGAATCCTATTAGTTTTAGGCAATTATTATCAATATTATATCGTATCTTTACCTTTCCAGTATTAGCAATAATTATTGTGCTTGGGATGATTTTTATACTTGTAATTATTTAAAAGTTGTAAAAAAAAGTGACTAATTGTAAGATATATTAATGTTCAAAAGATTTGTATTATCTATAGTTTTTCTAAGCTCTGTATTTTTGTTTTCAAGTATTAATTCATATGGTCAAGTAATTACAGGCGCAATAAAAAATCTTTATATGATTGCTGAATTGCCAATTCCAAATTCTGATCGATCTTATGAATTAAAAGTATTTGAGAAAATTAATGATGATGGATCGTTTGAAGAGTTAGAATATTCCGAGTCAATGAATTACGAAGGCAGTTATACAGTTCAAATATCAGCTGGATCTGGTGGACTTCAAACTATTTCAACTACAGTTTTAGTATCAGGAGATGAATTAGATTATAGGAAAAATTTTAGTGTTTGTAATAATGAAATTAATCAAGCGTTCTTATTGCATAAAGATTATGAAAGTTCTTCATATGGCTTTAGTGAAGAATGTGTCTGGAAATTTTCAGATTTTAATCAGTTTCAAGTATACTATGCTGAATGCGATGATATTTGTGTTGATTATAGTTACGTATTTGATCTTAATAGATTTAAATCAACCGATGAAGATGTATTAAGAGAATATGGTTTTCAGTTTTTGGATAATGTTGGCGGAGCTTTTATAGGTGGAAATCCATTTTATTCAATGGATTTTGAAAAAGAATTCGTTAATTTTTAAATATTATAATTTTTTATCAATATAAATTATCTCTATTTTTATTCCTAATATTTTATAGAATTTTTCTATTAATTTAAAAGGGAGTATAAAATGTTACATATTAGTAAATGGGAGAGGCATAGTAATGCATCACGAGATGCGTTAGGAACTGCGGCCTTGAATCTTTGTAAAAATGCAAAATCTAAAGATGGCGTTCATAGCGCTAAGTTCTTTTGGCCTAATCCAAATTTAATTGCAATCATTATTGAAGCTGAGACAGGTTCTTGGGGAATTGCAGCTGAACCAGATGGACCTACAATGAAGTCATTTTTTGATTTGGGTGATGTGGCTTCTTGCATAATGGATGAAACTTGGGTAGATGCAAGTTTGGGTCAAAAAAGATCTGATAAAGCTTCTTAAAATTTAGAATATTATTTATTTATAATCTTCATTCGTTTAGCAATCATTCTATCTGCTACTCGCTTTGGAAATAATTGAAGTAATATATTTTGCATCCTTGTTGGATCAATTCGGTAGCGTGTCTTGTTTTTTGTATTTTCAATAATTGACAAAGCACGTTCAGCAATAACACTTGGCTCACAACCTGCTTGTTCCATTTTTTCTGTCATTTTCATTGCTCTTGATACGGACTCTCTAAAGTCTGAATTGTCATATCGTTGAACTTCATCTTTTTGGTTAATTTTTTTCCAAATTGGAGTTTTAACTGGTCCCGGTGCAATAACAACCACATCTATTCCATACATTAGTAATTCTCGTCTAATGCCCTCTGAAAACCCCTCTAGACCAAACTTGCTCATATTATAGGCGGACATAAAAGGCATTCCTATTTCACCTGAAATAGAACTTATGTTTATTATTTTACCAGGATCTCCATTACGATTTTTATCAGCTCCCAATAAATCTAAATAAGCCTGACAACAATGAAACACTCCTAATACATTAACATCAAATTGATACTTAAACTGCTCAGCAGAGAGACTCTGAATTGTTCCCATCACTCCGAGTCCCGCATTGTTAATAAGGCCAGACAATTTTTGTTCACCAATTTGATCTTCTACAATTTTGACTGAATTTTTTACAGCAGCCTCATCTGTAACATCAAATATCAGAGGAACAAAATTACTACCAAGTTCATTAGAAACTTTATCTGCATCAGCTTCATTTCGAACAGAGCCAAATACTCGGTATCCCTTTTCTATGAATAATTTGGAAGAAGCATAACCTATTCCAGTGGATGTTCCTGTAATAACGATTGATTTCATATTAATACCTTGAAAATTTATATTTTAATTATAACTTATTTTTTCTTAATTTGAAGATTAGTTTACTTTGAAAGTGTTAAATAAAATTAATGATTATCAAAAAAGTATTATGAAAAAAATTGATATCGAATATGACTATATTATTGTTGGCGCTGGATCAGCTGGATGTGTATTAGCAAATAGATTATCAAAAAATCCAAAAAACCAAGTTCTTTTACTTGAAGCGGGTAGAGAAGATAAATCTATAACTTTAAAAATGCCGGCAGCAGTTTTATCTAACCTTAAAAGTAATAAATATAATTGGGCGTTTAAAGGTGAACCGGAACCTGAGCTTAATGGTCGGCAGCTTCAACATGATCGAGGTAAAGCTATTGGCGGCTCATCTACAATAAATGGAATGGTATTTATTAGGGGAAATTCATTAGATTATGAAGGCTGGAGACAAATGGGCTGCGAAGGTTGGGGATACGCTGATGTCTTGCCTTATTTTAAGAAAATGGAAACCTATAGTGGCGGAGGAGATGATTTTAGAGGAGGGTCCGGCCCATTAAAGGTGCATAGAAGTGCACCTGAAGATCATCCTCTATCTCAGGCATTCATTGAAGCAGGAAAAGAAGCGGGATATCAAGAAACAACTGATATAAGTGGGTTTTGCCAAGAGGGTTTTGGTGTTTTTGACAGAACTGTATTTAAGGGAGAGCGTTGGAGCGCATCACGAGGATATCTTGACCCAGTACGTGATAGAAAAAATTTAACTATTATAACTAATGCTCTTGTTTGCAAATTAATATTTGATGATAATACGGCAAAAGGTGTTTGTTATAAAAATAAAAGAAATAAAATAATTAATGTAAGTGCTAAGAAAGAAGTAATCCTCTCCGCTGGCGCCGTTGGGTCACCTCATATACTCATGCTCTCAGGAATTGGACCAAAAGATCATATAGAATCATTTGGAATTAAACTTAAGGCTGATTTACCTGGTGTTGGTCAAAATCTTCAAGACCACCCTGACTTTATGCTCAAATATAAATGTTTAAAGCCAGTTACACTTGGTCCAAAAACAAAAACTCTTAATAGTATTGGTGCTGGCATTCAATGGATATTAACTAAAGAGGGCATATGTGCATCCAATCATTTTGATTCAGTCGCATGTATCAGATCAGGGCCGGGTGTTGAGTATCCTGATCTTCAATTATGTATATCGCCAATTGCTATGGATGATAACACATGGCAACCAATGAAAGAACATGCATTTCAAGTTCATGTAGGTCTAATGCGCACTCATAGTCGTGGTAAAATTGAATTACGTTCTAACAATCCTGCTGACTCGCCGCGTATTCTAGTTAATTATCTTAAAGATAAACGAGATAGAGAACTACTGCGCAAAGGTATTCATTTAGTACGCGAATTACTTAATCAGCCTTCTTTCTCTGACCTTAAGGGTGAAGAAATTTTTCCTGGTAGCAATTACACCTCGGACTTTGATCTTGATGCAAAATTGAATTCTCACATCTCTAGTCAATGGCATTTATGTTGTACAGCGCGTATGGGCCTAAAAACAGACAAGCATGCAGTCGTTGATAATTCAGGTAAAGTACACGGTTTCTCCGGTTTACGAATTGTTGATGCCTCTATTATGCCGTTTGCTACAAACGGAAATACTAACGCACCTACAATAATGATTGCTGAAAAAATTAGTGATAAAATTTTAGATACTAAACCTTTATCTAGATTAGATTTGAATACTTGGCAGAGTCCAAATTATCAGACTTCCCAACGATAGATTGATATAAATAACTTTATAATTTGTGGTTTAAAATGGCGGAGAGGGTGGGATTCGAACCCACGAACGAGTCACCCCGTTGCTGGTTTTCAAGACCAGTGCTTTCGACCACTCAGCCACCTCTCCTTAATATTCAAAGAATATTTTACGTAATGTATTTAAAAAAAATTTAAAAACAATAAATATGTTAGCTTAATTTTGATAGAGTAAATACTGTAAGCGCACTAACAGAAGCAGATAAAACAACTCCCCAAAGAACATCACTAATTACAATATTCCAATTGAAGATATTCATTACTGCATGAACAGTTAATGCATAAGTGGCGTAGGTACATAGCCCATATATGGCTCCATTTAGCAGTGCATCACTTATATTATATGATTTATTTGGCAATATAGCGAAATATAGCAATCCACCTAAAAAAATAAGGTAAAAAAGAATCGCCGATACTGGTTTGAATGAGCCAACTTCAATAAAGCTAGGAAGATTAGATTTGTAAATTTTAACAATAAATAAATTGATAGCTGTTAAATCGATAACAAGAAAATATAATGTTGCAATTAAGAAAGCTTTAATCATTATATAAATTATATATTACTCATGAAATTTATTAAAGTCATATTAGCAAAAGAGCCATTAATTTCAGCGTTAGGAGCTTTCTTGTGCATTTCATTGATTGCATTTATTAATTCTTATGATGATTTTAATATTTGGTTAATTCCTCCATTTGGTGCCACAATGGTTCTTGTCATGGCTGTTCATGAAAGTCCTTTGGCACAGCCAAAAAATATTTTCTTTGGTCATATTTTATCGGCTTTATCTGGTGTCTTAATTTATTTTTTTTTAGGCATGAGCTTTCTATCAATAGGATTAGCTGTCGCTATTTCAGTTTGGGCAATGATGGTTACAAAGACTATTCACCCACCGGCTGGTGCAAATCCTATAATTGCGATTTTAGGTGGAAAAGGACTTAGTTTTATTTTATTGCCTGTAGCTACAGGAGCGCTAATAATTATAATATTTGCAATGATTTATAATAAAATTTTAAAAAGAAATTACCCCAAAAAATAGACTATTTTTTATCTTTCCTTGATTCAACTTCATTAAAATATTGAACAATAAATGACTCTTTCATGGGATGTGGCGGCAATTTATCAAATTTTAAGCCTTCAATATTTTTAAGGGTGCTTGTAGATATTTTTGTCTTTTGAGCAATAGTTTTTAATTCTAATGATATAGATTTACGTAATTCAGAAATCTTTTCGATTCTCGAAATTAAGTCAGAATTACTCTTTGAAATATCCATATCTTAATGATCAATAGTTTAAATAAAATGTAAAATGTAATTAGTACAACTCATAATATTTCTGTTGATAATTTTAAATTTCAACAGGACTTTCAAAAGTAACTCCTTTATCAGAAAGCCTTTTTACCAAAGAGTCGCCAAGAGCAGTTGCAGTTGTTAAAACTCCTCCGCCTTTATAGTCAAGTTCATCTTCATTTTCGATAATAGTCATTGCCGATTCACATGCAAAACGGGCTGTACTTTTATATCCAGGGTCACCTTTACCATACAATTTGGATATATATGTCTTGTTATCTTCTGTTTTAATTATGAATTTACTTTTAAACCATCCATTATCTTGAGTTTTTTTCGAGGGACCATTACCTGGTTTCGTAAATAACGGTCTAAATACTCTTCTAAATGGCAATGATATGATTAAGCCTAACACAACTAATGAAGTAGAGACGATAAGAGCTGAAGTATATTTCTTAAGTTCCATAAATTCATTATATACAAATTGTTCTCCATAACCGTTCTGCATCATGTCAAACAATGCAGCACTGCGTCTGACAACCCTTGTATTTGCAGGAGCCATAACGAAAGGAGCTGACCATGTATTAAAATATTTGATTTTTTTAATAGAAAACTTATCTTTGCTCTTTTCTCTTTGAATATTAGAGTATGAATTTTTAGGATTTAATAAAAAGGTATGACCAAGTTTATTTTTTGTTTTATATTCCATCATTGAAAATGCACTTTCAATCGTACCACCACTCACACCTCCACCACCAGATTGATAGCAGTCAATAGATAATATTTTTTTATCTAATGATCGTTGAGAAAAAAAACTTCCTATATCAGATGGAATTGAGTCATAGCCACAAGAGGGAACTATTTTTACACCATTCTTTTCTGCTGCTTCATGATGTCTATCAATTAGATCTTTTACCCATATATTTTCACCGGTTATATCTAAATAGTGAGCACCTTCGCTTAAACAGCATTCTACCAATAGATTGCTATATTTATTAAATGGACCGGCAAATGAAAGAACTACCTTTGTAATTGATGCAATATGACAAAGTTCAGCTTTATTGTCTGAGTCACCAATTACTATATCTGGTTTATTATTTTTACATAAGTTGGCCAAGTCTTCCAATTTATCCTTATTTCTACCTGCAATAGCCCATTTTAGGTTAGGGTAGTGATGGTCGATATACTTTGTGGCTATTTGGCCTGTAAAACCAGTAGCCCCAAAGATAATTAGCTGAAAATTCCTAGTTTTATCTTTCATTGTTTCGTTCATATGATATTTATCTAAATATGCTTGATTGGTTAATTGGTAGCGCGGTGACTATAGCTTTTTTGATTGGTGCGTACTACCTAATTTTGATGGTTATTAATACTTTATGACTACTATATTCTCAATTTTTCAGGATTTATCAGTTTACTTGTTTATATTCTCATTTTTGCTAATTGGAATTATTGGCGTGGCAATTTTAATAGATATATTCAAAAAAAAGTAATAAAATCATATAAATAAACATTTATATTAATAAATTAGATTAAATTAAATTAAAAAATGAACTATAATATACAAAACATTGATTTAATTCAAAAAAAAAGAATTAAGTCTGCAATAGTCAACGCTAATAATGAGGTGACTCTGCTTTCAGCAAAAATTTCATCTGAACTTAACCTTATTGAACCTATTTTAATTGGCAATGAGCAAGAAATAAGAAAAATTTGTACTCAGATTAAATGGGATTTAAATGAAGTAAAAATAGTAAATACACTAGAAGAAAAAGAGTCTAGCAAAATAGCATGTCAAATGGCCTCCGAAAGTAAGATCGGTCTATTAGTAAAAGGGCATATGCATACGGATATTTTAATGGGTGAATATATAAAATCGTCTTACTCATTAAGAAATAAAGGGGAAAAATTAAGTCATATATGGTTCATGACCATTCCAAGTAGAAGAGAACCTTTAATCATCACAGATGGAGCATTAAACATAAAACCAAGCCTTCAAACAAAAAAAATGATTCTTAAAAATGTTATTAACTTTACAAAAAGGATAAAAAATTTTGAACCATACATATCAGTATTATCAGCGACAGAAGAAGTGCTTCCTCAGATGGAGAGTTCTGTAGATGCAAAAGATTTAATGGAATGGGCTCTGAAGGAAATTGATCCTAGTCTTAAAATAATGGGACCATTAGCATTTGATAATTCTATTTCTAATCACGCAGCAAAGATGAAAGGTATTGATAATCAAGTGGCTGGTAATGCAAATATTTTATTAGTTCCTAACATTGAGACCGGCAATTCTCTAGTAAAAATGCTTGTGAATTTTTTGGATGCAACTGCAGGAGGTTTTGTAACTGGCACTAATATTCCTGTGGTAATTACAAGTAGGTCAGATAGCTTAGACTCCAGACTGTCATCTATCAGTAATGCAGTTTTAAGTATTCAATAATTAATTTAGAGCTGTTTGTAAATCTTCAATTAAGTCGTCAATATTTTCAATTCCAACTGAAATTCGTACTAAATTTTCAGGAACAGGTATATTAACTTTTGATGAATTTACATAAGCATGAGTCATTAGCGCAGGCGACTCTATTAAGCTTTCTACTCCACCAAGACTTTCTGCAGTAGTAAATATTTTTAGTTTTTTCATGAATGATTTAATTTCAGCTAATGACCCTTTGTGAATAAATGAGATCATTCCTCCATACCCATTCATCTGTTTAGCGGCAATTTTGTGTTGTGCATGACTTGGAAGGCCAGGGTATATTACTGATTTAATTTTTCCATGCGATTTTAAAAACCGTGCAATTTTCAAACCGTTTTCATTATGCCTTTTCATTCTTATACCAAGAGTCTTAATTCCTCTTAGTATCAGGAAACAATCAAAGGGACTTGGAACAGCACCAACAGAATTTTGAATAAAAGATATTTTTTTTTGTAATGACTTATTATTGCCAACTATTAAAGCTCCTCCAATAACATCTGAATGGCCATTAATATATTTAGTCGTAGAGTGATTAACGATATCAATACCAAATTCAAGAGGTCTTTGATTATGTGGTGTTGCAAATGTATTGTCACAGACTGTTAAAATCTTATTTTTTTTTGCTACATTTGCTATTTTTTTAAGGTCAGTTACTTTTAATAGAGGATTTGTAGGTGTTTCGATCCAAATAAGTTTTGTTTTTTTTGTGATTTGCTTTGAAATACTCTCAGAGTTAAAGTCAATATAACTAACAACAAGACCTGAAGACTTTACTTTTACTTCATTTAGAAGTCTGAATGTCCCTCCGTATAAATCATTAAATGCAATAATGTGGTCACCAGGCTTAAGTAGATCAAGAACAGCTGATTGAGCAGATAGACCAGAAGCAAAAGCATAGGCCTTTGAGCCGTTTTCTAATTTACTGAGAGCATCTTCTAAAACTTCTCGAGTAGGATTTTGTGATCTACCATATTCATATCCTAGATTCACTCCAGGTGAGGAATTGGCATATGTCGATGTAGCGTAAATAGGTGTCATTACGGCACCAGTCAACTTGTCTGGTTTAATACCTCCGTGTACTGCAATAGTATCAATATTTTGTTTTTTCTTTAAATTAAGTTTTTTTCTTTTAGCCATGATTCATTATACGCTGTATTTAAATATTTTTCACCATTATCACAAACAAACGTTAATACGTTTTTTTCAATTGTCTGGTCCATACAATACTTAATTGCTGCTGCAATTAATGTTCCGGAGGAAGATCCTCCTAAAATTCCTTCTGTGGAAGCTAAGTTTCTTATTGTATCAAACGCTTCTTGGTTAGAAATTGAATAAGCTTTTTTAATATACTTAAGGTCCAAGGTATCAGGTATAAAGTCTTCTCCAATTCCTTCAACTAGCCAAGAATAATCAGCTTCTTTTACTTCATTTTTTTCAACTACGTCTTTAACAATTGATCCTTCAGGATCGGCTAATACCATTTCTGTTTTGGGAGAATGCTCAGAAAAATACTTTCCTATTCCACTTATTGTTCCACCAGTTCCAACTCCACATACAATTGCATCTACATTGCCATTCATTTGATTAAATATCTCAGGAGCAGTGGTTAATTCATGTGCTTTTGGGTTATTCATATTTGTAAATTGACTAGCATAAAAAGAATTTGGTGTTTCTTTTGCAATTTTTTTTGCAACATTTACATAGTGATCTGGATGATCTGGTCCAACATCTGACCTGGTGGTAATAACATTTGCACCTATCGCTCTTAAGTGAAATATTTTGTTTTCATTCATCTTGTCTAAAATAACGACAGTTGCTTTATATCCTTTAATGCGAGCTATTAACGCTAGTCCTAACGCTGTATTTCCAGCTGAAGCCTCTATAATTGTTGAGTCTTTATTTAATTGGCCTTCTTTTTCAGCATTATTAATAATATTAAGCGCAACACGATCTTTAATTGAGTATCCAGGATTGGTATTTTCTAGTTTTAAAAATAAATTACATTTACCAGTATCAAGTCTTTTAACTTGAATTATTGGCGTATTGCCGATTAAATCTATTAATTCTTTTGCTTGATTCATGACTAATTTATTCAAAAAATACAGTTTTATAAAAGTGTATGTTTTTCTAATTTCACTGACATTTATTACATTTAATCCAATAATTACACAAGCAAATGAAAACATCACTTTTGATGCTTGGATAAAAAATATTGAGGAGTTGGCAATAAATAAGGGTATTGCAAGTGAAACCATTCAAAAGTCCTTTGATGGAGTAGAGCCAAATAATCGAGTTCTTGAGTTAGATAGGATGCAGCCAGAATTTACACTTACATTAGATACATATTTGAACAATGCCACACCAAAATCTCGTGTTAAAAAAGGTAAAAAATTGTTTCAAACACATAAATTGCTATTTGATGAAATTTATGATGCTTACAAAGTTCAATCAAGATTCATAATCGCTCTGTGGGGAATTGAAACAAATTTTGGAATGTATACAGGATCTTTTAATGTAATAAGATCTCTTGCAACTCTAAGTCATGATTTGAGAAGAAGAGATTTCTTTACTGATGAAATAATCAACGCACTGACAATTATTGATCAAGGACATATTGAGCCAAATGATATGATGGGATCATGGGCAGGAGCAATGGGTCAAAATCAATTCATGCCATCAAGTTTTCTTAACTATGCCACTGATTTTAATAAAGATGGCAAAAAAGATATATGGAACACATTACCAGACGTTTTTGCTTCATCTTCAAATTATTTAAATAAATCTGGATGGAATCCTAATCAAACATGGGGTAGGGAAGTCAGAACTATAAGTGTAATAGACGATAATTTGATTACAACATCAGCGAGAAGCATTAATGTGAACAAGAAACTTAATGAGTGGTCTAACTTAGGAGTTGTAAATTTAGATGGATCAAAATTACCTGACGTTAATATTGATGCTTACTTAGTTTATCCTGAAGGTAAAGATGGAAGAAAGTATATAGTATATGAAAATTTTAAAACAATTATGAAATGGAATCGTTCATTATTTTTTGGCATAGCTGTTGGAACACTTTCAGATATGATTGAGTATTACTAGTGAAGAATTTTTTTTTACTAAGTTTATTTATTTTATTCTATAATTGTACAGCAATGAATGTTGCAAATATTGCAAAAGATGAATTAAGCAATTCAAATCCTGACAATATTTCATCGTTAATTATTGAGCCACCATATGAAATAAATGGAAAATGGTTTTATCCAAAAAATTATGAATCATTTAGTCAAATAGGTGTTGCATCAAAAATAAGGAATTTGGAAGTTGGATCAAGAACATCCAATGGTGAAAGATATCATCCAGACGTATTATCTGGTGCCCACGCATCTTTAGCTCTTCCTTCAATGATTTCGGTTACGAATTTATCAAATGGATACACAGCCAATGTCAGGATTAATCACCGTGGAGGATATTCAAATATAAATACAATCGAACTATCGCCATCTGTATTTAATATATTAGAGATTAACTCAGATATCGGTATTGTTGAAATTAATCTGATAAATCAAAATGAGACATTCGTCCTGAAAGAAGCAAAAACATACAATGCCGAAAAAAAGGTTAATAAAGCCCCTGTTTCATCAGTTTCTCTAGAAACAATTGCATCCAATGGAGATCAATCAGCTGATAAAGACTCAACTTTATCTAATAATAAAAATAATGACTTAGTGATAAAAGAAGTTCAAACAGGTAAAATATATTTAAATATTACAAAATTTTCATTCAAAAGAAGCGCAATATCTTTTAAAGATGGATTTAAGAGTGATTTAAATATAAATATAATTGAGTCTAAAAATGGAGACAAAATTTATTATAATGTTGTTTTGGGTCCATTTGATGATATTGAAGACTTATATAATGTTCAAAAAGATGACACATTTAAACATTATGAAGATTTAAGCTTATTAATACTTTAACCAAATATGAAAAAACTTTTACCAATAATTTTCTTATTTTTATTTACTAACATCAATATTTCTTATTCTTCATTCATTGATACAGAAGCTGAGACCGCAATTATTATTGATGGAGATACTGGACAAATTCTTTTTGAAAAGAATAAAGATATTAAAACTTATCCAGCATCAATGACAAAAATTATGACTATTCTTATTATTTTTGAAAAACTTAAGAATGGAACACTTCAATTAGATGATAAATTTACTGTAAGTGAAAGAGCTTGGAAAGAGCGAGAAGGATCATCAATGTTTGTTGAAGTAGGTAAAGAAATAAGAGTAGAGGATCTGTTAAGAGGCATAATAATACAATCAGGTAATGATGCATGTATTGTTGTCGCAGAAGAGATAGCAGGTTCTGAAGAGGCATTTGCAATAATTATGAACGATTTAGCTAGAGATATTGGACTAATGAATACAAACTTTACGAATTCTACAGGAATGTTCCATGAAGATAATTATTCAACAGTTTATGACATAGCATTGCTATCAAAATATTTAATTAATAATTTCCCTAATTATTATCATCTATTTGCAGAAACTGAATTTGAATGGTCAGGAATTAAGCAGAATAATAGGAATCCTTTACTGTACAAAGAAATGGGTGCAGATGGATTAAAAACTGGACATTTGTCAGCTTCAGGTTACGGCCTAGCTGCTTCAGCTGTACAGGATGGCAGAAGATTAATTTCGGTAACTAATGGTTTCTCGTCTTCGAAAAAAAGATCTCAAGGATCAGCAAGGCTTTTAACTTGGGGTTTTAGAGAATTTACAAACATTAATATTGGTCAAGCAGGTGAAATGTTCTCTGAGATTGAGATCCCGTTGGCAAAGACAATGGTTCAAGTAACACCTTCAGAGAATATTAAAGTTACCATATCAAAAGCCAATAAAGATAAAATAATTCAAAATATTAGGGTTGTACCAAATATTTCCGCTCCTCTTCCAGCAGGATCGGTTATCGCAACTTTGGAAGTTGTTTTAAATGATGCTGAAAAATTAAGTTTTAATCTTGAAACAGTGAATGATGTTGAAAAAACTGGTGTTATTGGAAGATTTTTTTCATTTGTCATTAACTTAATTACTAGCTTATTTTCAATAATTTTCTCATAATTCTAGTGTGATTAATAAAAGATTTATTACTTTTGAAGGTGGAGAAGGTTCAGGAAAAACCACGCAAATAAAAATTCTTAAAAAAAAATTACTTAAATACGGCGATGTAGTAACAACGAGAGAACCTGGTGGTTCTCTTAATGCTGAAATTATAAGAGATTTATTAGTAAAAGGTGAAAAGAATAGATGGTCAGACATTACTGAGCTTTTATTGATTAATGCCGCTCGAAAAGATCATTTAGAAAATATAATACTAGATGCCTTAGAAAATAAAAAATTTGTTTTATGTGATCGTTTTACTGATTCAACAGTTGTGTATCAAGGTTATGGAAAAGGATTAGACATAAAACTAATAAATAAGTTAGATCTTATTGTAACTAAAAAACTTAAACCAAGAATTACTTTTCTATTAAATATAAAGCCTGATATTGGTCTTAAACGATCTCGGAGTAGAAAAAATATAGAGCTTCGCTATGAAAATATGCCAATGAAATATCATAAAAAAATTAATGCTTCATTTTTAAAAATAGCAAAAGAAAATTCTAAAAGATTTGTAGTCATTGATGCTTCTAAAGATAAGGAAGAAATAGGTGATATAATATGGAAAAACATTAAAGATAAATTACTATCGGACTAACTTAATGAAAATTTTAGGAAATCATATTCAAATAGATTTAATAAAAAAACTTATTGAAAAGAAGCAATTTCCAAATTCATTAATATTAAGTGGTCAGAAGGGAGTTGGTAAATCACTAATTGCAAGAAATATTGCCTATTGTTTAGTTGACTGTATTAAATTAGATCAATTAAATTATATAAATAAGCTAACAAGTCACGATATTTTATTCGTCTGTAAAGGTAACTTAGAAGAGAAAAAGCAATCGAAGCAATTAATGTCTAGGGATGACATATCCCATATTAGCAGTTTTTTTAAAACTAAAAATGAATCCCATAGTAAAAGAGTCTGTATTATTGATGCTATTGATGATCTATCATTGGATGCAATTAATTCACTTTTAAAGATTATTGAAGAGCCTAATATAAATAATCATTTTATTTTAATATCACATGATAATAAAAAATTATTACCAACAATAAAGTCTAGATCATTTCAAATAAAATTTAATAATTTCAAAAAAAGCGATTTTTTATCAATTCTTGATGAAATAGATGATCTTAAAACAGTAAATCACTCTTATCTATACGAGTTGACGCGTGGATCTCTAAATATTTCCAGGAGTTATATCAATAATGATTTTAGAGATATCGATGATCATTTACAAAAAATATATGAGAACAATAATAGTATTAAATCGAATACAGCTTATCATTATATTAATTTTCTTAATAATAAAGGGGGCGATAAAGCTCTGATAATATCTTTTTTTGATTATCTGATTTTAAAAAAAATACTATACATCAAAAGTAGTATTAATAATTTACATTACACCAAGATAGATAGATTTATTTCAATGGCCAATGAATTAAAAAAATTAAAGGAGAGATATATTACTTTTAATTTATCATTTGAACATATATTGATACATTACTTTAATCTTCTTAAGCAACAATGAGCCAAATTAAAAGATACTTTACTACTCCAATTTACTATGTAAATGATGTTCCTCATATTGGACACGCATATACATCCATTGCAGTTGATTTTCTTGCTAGATTTAGTCGCTTAAGTGGTGATGAAACAAGGTTTTTGACTGGAACCGATGAGCATGGATTAAAAATTCAAAAAGCTGCAGAAAAATTATCTATTTCTCCCTTAGAATTATGCAATAAAAACTCTGAAATATTTAGAAATTTAACTAAAACTCTAAATCTTTCTAATGATGATTTCATAAGAACCACTGAAGATCGACATAAAGATGGGGCAACGTATTTATGGAATTTATTGTTTGAAAAAGGAGATATCTATTTAGATGAATATACTGGTTGGTATTCTGTGAATGATGAGACTTTTTATAATGAAAAAGATTTAATTAAACAAAATGACGGGTCATTTAAAACAATTACTGGAGGCCCAGTTGAATGGATAAAAGAAGAGTCATATTTTTTTAAATTATCTAAATATCAAGAAAGATTACTAAAATATTATAACGATAATGAGGATTTTATATTACCAGAGTCTAAAAGAAACGAAGTTATAAACTTTGTAAAAAGTGGCTTAAAAGATTTATCTGTTTCAAGAACTTCTTTTAATTGGGGCATCCAAGTGCCAAATAATTCAGATCATATAATGTATGTCTGGCTTGATGCTCTTACATGTTATCCAAATTCAGTTAACTACTTAAATAATGAGCAGGATGAGCTATCATCTTTCTGGTCAAATACAACTCATATAGTTGGGAAAGATATACTTCGACATCATGCGGTTTATTGGCCCGCTTTTTTAATTGCTGCAAATCTTGAATTGCCAAAAAGAATCTATGCGCATGGATGGTGGACTAATGAAGGAAATAAGATTTCTAAGTCTTTGGGTAATGTGATTGATCCTATGGAAATAATAAATGAGTATGGGCTAGATCAGTTTAGATATTTTCTATTAAGAGAAGTACCATTTGGAAATGACGGAGATTTTTCAATTAGATCATTGAAGAATAGAATTAACGCTGATTTAGCAAATGATTTAGGCAATTTATGTCAAAGATCTCTTACAATGATAAAAAAGAGCTATGATTCAATTATACCTGAGCCAATTAATCTACCTGATGAATATAATTTCATGATTAATAATTTTACTGATAGATTAATTATACTAAATAAAATGATAAGTTTACAAGATATTACAGGCTATATTAAAAATGTTTGGGAACTTATTTCAGAAGCTAATAAATTTTTTAATGATAAAAAACCATGGGATTTAAAAAAAAATGACGAAAATCAATATAAGAATGTACTGTTTGTGACTGCTAATTTGATAAAGCAAATTAGTATATTAATTTATCCTGTAATGCCTGATGCTTCTGAAAGAATATTGACGATATTGAATATTAAAGAAGAAAGTAATTTTCAAACAATTAACAATGTTTCTTTATCCGGAGTAAAATTAAATGAAATTACACCATTATTTCCGAGAATTGAATAATGATTATAGATAGTCACTGCCATCTTTCATATAAAGATAAATTCGAAAATATTTCTGAGATTATAAGAAATGCAAATAATGTTGGTGTCAAAAAATTTTTGAATATATCAACTAAATTCTCTGAATTCGAGACTCTTGTTAATATTTCAAAAAAATATGAAGATATTTATTATACATTAGGCGTTCACCCGCATGAAGCAGATGAAATGTGTCAAAACATAGGAGATGAAATTAAAAATAAATTAAGTGATTCAAAATTATTGGCAATAGGGGAGACCGGATTAGATTACTATTATAATCATTCTGACAAAAAAAAACAGATTCGATCTCTTGAAATGCATATTGAGTTATCTCAGGAAACAAATTTGCCACTCGTCATACATATGCGTGACTCAGAAGAAGATATGATAAGTATTCTTAAAAAAAATATAAAAATAAAAGAATTTAATGCTGTAATACATTGCTTTACTGGAACAAAAGAGTTCGCCGATGAAATGCTAGATTTAGGTTTTTACATATCTGCTAGTGGAATAATAACATTCAAAAAATCTGAAAACTTAAGAAATATATTTGGACAAATACCTCTAGACAAAATTTTAGTTGAAACAGACTCCCCCTTCTTGTCTCCTGAGCCTAAAAGAGGAAAGATAAATCAGCCTGCCAATATAATACACACATTAAAAAAATTATCTGAGATACATAATATAGAATATGACAAAATGTGTGATATAACTACAAAAAATTTTTATAATTTATTTAAGAGTCTGTCATGAAAATCAATATTCCCGTTTCAGTTGGAGAGTTAATTGA
>CACPLH010000014.1:0-27770 GCA_902634765.1 uncultured Pelagibacteraceae bacterium | reverse complement strand
GAATTTCTTGTTGGCTCTTTGAATTTCAGTAATTTTGTAGTTTGATATCTATTTATATCAAATGAAGTTCCAGCTAAAGCTCCTGCCCCAAGAGGATTCTGATCTAATCTTCTTTTTGATTGATTGAATCTTTCTAAGTCTCTTTTGAACATCTCATAATATGCCATTAAATGATGTGCAAAAGAAACTGGCTGGGCAGTTTGAAAATGTGTCATACCTGGGAATAAAGTATCTATATTATTTTCAGATTTCTTTATAATTATTTTTTGCAGCTTAGTTATTTTACTTAAAATATTATCAATATCTTTTTTCATCCATAATTTTACATCAGTTACAACCTGATCATTTCTTGATCTAGCGGTATGTAACTTTCCAGCTACTTCTCCAATTAATTCCTCTAATCTATTTTCAATATTCATATGAATATCTTCAAGGTTTCTTTTAAAAGTAAATTTTCCTAATTCTATTTCAGATAATATTTTTTTTAGTCCAATAGAAATTTTTTTAAAATCTGACTTTGAAATAATTTTTTTAGACTCAAGCATTTTGGCATGAGCTATTGATCCCTCTATATCTTCACGGAAAAGAAACTTGTCTATCTCAACTGATGAATTTATTGACTTGAAAGCACCACTAGCTTCTTTTTTAAATCTTTTCCTTAATTTATTATTTTTTTTACTGGACATTCTATTGTTATTAATTTTTATGTACTTTATGAAAGTTGTAATAAATAAATTTATTTTGCTGGTATATGCCACAATAATTCTAATTTGTAACCCCTTAAATATTAACTTTATTTTAGCAGCAGATTTTATTTTTGAGGAAAAAAGTGGGTTTTCAAGTGAATTCAAAAACGAAAATGATGATCTTTTTTCTTTAGATGATTTTAAAGAAAAGGTTCTATTAGTTAATTTATGGGCAACATGGTGTGAGCCATGTAAAGAAGAAATGCCTTCTTTAGATAATCTTCAAACTCTTTTTAATAAAAATGAATTTACTGTTCTGCCAATAAATTTAGATCGAGGTCCAAAAAAGAAAGCTTTGAATTTTTTTGATGAGTTCAACATTATAAATATAGAAACTTTTTTTGATGATAAGAATAATATTCCTAGAGAAGTAAAAATCTTAGGATTACCTGTTACATTATTAATTAATAAAAAGGGCTTAGAGGTTGCAAGGTTAATTGGGCCAACTGAATGGACAGATGAAAAGATATTAGAAATAATTCGAGAGGAAATATCTAATTAAATCGCGCCTTCAAGTTCTGGTAGAACCTGAAATAAGTCGGCAACTAGTCCATAGTCAGCAATATCAAAAATTGGAGCTTCTTCATCTTTATTTATTGCAACAATAACTTTAGAGTCTTTCATTCCAGCTAAATGTTGAATTGCTCCTGAAATTCCAACAGCAATATATAACTCTGGAGCGACTACTTTGCCAGTTTGTCCAACCTGGTAATCATTTGGTACAAATCCTGCGTCAACTGCAGCTCTTGAGGCTCCAACAGCAGCACCCAATTTTGCGGCAACTTTATCTAATAGTTCAAAGTTCTCACCATTTTGCATACCTCTACCACCAGAAATTATTATTTTAGCAGACGTTAATTCTGGTCTGTCTGATTTAGTTAATTCCTCACTAATATATTCAGAAATGTTAGGAATATTTTCAGGATTTATTTTCTCAACTTCACACCCTGTATCACTAGTGTCTGCTAATTTATATGCTGTTGGTCTGATTGTTAAAACTTTTTTTGCATCTGAACTTTGAACTGTAGCAATTGCGTTTCCTGCGTAAATTGTTCTAATAAATGTATCATTAGACTCGACTCCGATGATTTCAGATATCTGAGAAACATCAAGTTTTGCAGCTACTCTTGGCATAACATTTTTACCAGTGGTAGTCGCAGCAGCACAAAAATAATTGTAATTGTCTGAAATATTTACAATTGTAGACGTTAACTTTTCAGCAAGAATATTATTATATTCATCGTTTTCGATATGTATGATTTTTGATACACCAGATATTTTTGATGCTTCTTCCACAACAGAGTCAATTGCTGTACCAGCTACCATGCCGTGAACTTCTTCACCTAAATCTTTGGTAGCAGAAATCGCTTTTAAACTCTGATCACTGACTTTACCATTGGCATGTTCAATAAAAAATAATGTTGTCATATAACCCCTGCTTCGTTTTTTAATTTTTCCACCAATTCTGAAATATTTTCAACTTTGATTCCAGCCTGTCTTTTAGGTGGCTCGATGACTTTAAGCGTTTTAAGTCTAGGCGTGATATCGATGTCATAATCATCTGGTGTTTTTTGATCTATCGGTTTCTTTTTAGCTTTCATTATGTTTGGAAGTGAAGCATATCGTGGTTCATTTAGTCTTAAGTCAGTGGTAATTATTGCAGGCATATTCAGTTTAACTGTTTGTAAACCTCCATCTATTTCACGAGTGACTTGAATTTTATCACCATCAACTTCAATTTTAGATGCAAATGTACCTTGTGGCATATCTGTTAAAGCAGCTAGCATTTGACCAGTTTGATTATTGTCACCATCAATAGCTTGCTTTCCAGAAATTACTAATCCAGGTTTTTCTAAATCAATTATTTTAGATAATATTTTTGCAATCGATAATGGCTCAACTGTTTGATCGATTAGAACATGTATTCCTCGATCAGCCCCCATAGCTAGCCCAGTTCTTATCGTTTCTTGGCATGATTGGTTTCCAACTGAAACAACAATAATTTCTTCAGCTTTACCAGCTTCTTTTAATCTAATAGCTTCTTCAACAGCAATTTCACAGAATGGGTTCATTGACATCTTAACATTATCTGTTTCAACACCAGTATTATCAGATTTGACACGTATACTTACGTATGGATCAATAACTCTTTTTATAGGAACTAAAATTTTCATAGGATTACGGTTAATCTATTTTTATTAATATATCAATGTATTTTATGTATTCAAGCCAGGCTTCCACAAGATATCTTTTTTGCCATAATTATTTTCAACTCTCGATAGAACAAAAAATAAATCTGATAATCTATTAATATATTGAAGAGCTGAGGGATTTACCTTTTCTTTAGCACTTAAACTAACCATATTTGTTTCGGCTCTTCTAGCAACAGTTCTAGCATTGTGTAAATATGACGCACTCATAGTCCCACCTGGAAGTATGAAGGAAGATAATGGTTTAAGATTCTTATTATATTCATCTATTTTTTTCTCAATTCTTTTTACTTGTTTCTCAGTAATTCTGAGAGGCTTAAATTTTGGCTTGGAGACAATTGGGGTCGCTAAATCAGCACCAAGATCAAATAAGTCATTTTGTATTTCAGATATAACTTTGGCATTTTTTTTTGAGATAGCATGCCTAACAATACCTAAAATTGAATTTAACTCATCGACTGATCCATAAGATTTAATTCTAATATGATCTTTTGCTACTCTTTTCCCAGATGCAAGACTTGTTTTCCCTTTATCACCAGTTTTAGTATAAATTTTTGTAAGTCTAACCATATTTATCTTGATGCCAAATAGACTGCCAACATAATAATCAATATTGCGACAAATTGTAATAATATTCTAAGTCGCATAAGTTTATTTGAATATTTCCTATTAAATTCGCCTCCC
Organism: uncultured Pelagibacteraceae bacterium; assembly: GCA_902634765.1. Lineage (GTDB taxonomy): Bacteria > Pseudomonadota > Alphaproteobacteria > Pelagibacterales > AG-422-B15 > CABYIR01. The sequence goes on along the minus strand of CACPLH010000014.1, from coordinate 24,130 downwards.
TTCGTCATGCTGTATATTCCAGTGGCTAGAACTAAAACTACCGCCGCAACAGATATAGGAATTAAGATATAATAAAAGACAGGGGACATTTACTAGTTTGAAGTAAGAAGTCGTCTAGCAATAACCTCGGCCTGCATTTCTGCGGCACCTTCAAAAATATTAAGGATTCTTGAATCACAAAGAAGTCTACTAATAGGATATTCTAAAGCAAATCCATTTCCACCATGAATTTGAAGTGAATTATCAGAGCAAGCCCAAGCTACTCTTGCACCAAGTAATTTGGCCATACCAGCTTCAACGTCACAGCGGTTACCTGTGTCTTTCTCACGAGCAGAATAATATGTTAACTGACGAGCAGCCATTATTTCAGTAACCATTGAAACAATTTTTGATGAAACTCTCGGAAATTCATATATGGATTTTCCAAACTGATTTCTGTCTAAAGCATATTTTAATCCAGTTTCCATGGATGACTGAGCAACTCCAACAGCTCTAGCGGCAGTTTGAATTCTAGCTGACTCAAAGGTTTCCATTAATTGTTTAAAGCCTTTTCCCTCTTCACCACCTAGAAGATTTTCTTTTTTCACTTTAAAGTCATCAAAAGCAATCTCATATTCCTTCATCCCACGGTAACCTAAGACTTCGATTTCACCACCAGACATTCCTTCTGAAGGAAACATATTATCGTCATCTCCTCTTTCTTTCTCAGCTAAAAACATTGATAGTCCTTTGTAGCCTTTTTCTTCTGGATTAGTTCTTGCTAGCATTGTCATTAGGTCACTTCTTGCGCCGTGGGTAATCCAAGTCTTATTTCCAGTTATAGAATAATGGGTACCATTAGCAGTAGCACGTGTTTTTAACGATGCTAAGTCAGACCCTGTATTTGGTTCAGTAAATACTGCCGTGGGCAATATTTCTCCTGAAGCAATCTTTGGAAGCCACTTTTGTTTTTGTTCTTCAGTACCACCAATAAGAAGTAATTCTGAAGAAATATCCGTACGGGTTCCAAGTGAGCCAATACCAATATAACCTCTAGCAAGTTCTTCAGTAACAATGCACATTGCAAGCTTACTCATTCCTAGTCCACCATATTCCTCAGGTATAGTTAGTCCAAAAATTCCAAGTTCAGACATTTTATCTATCACAGACATAGGTATTAACTCATCCTTTAAGTGCCACTCATGAGCGTAGGGAGTTACATGTTCTTCTACAAATTTATTAAATTGATCTCTAATCATTGAAGAAGTTTCATCTATTCCTAAACTTCCAAAATTATTACTTGATACACTCTCACGAATTATATTCGCAAGTTCTAGTCTATCTTTAGATTCATTTCCGTTTAATACGAGATCATTAAAACTATTATTATCAATTTCATTAAATAGTCCATTTTTTAGACCAAGATCTTTAGGGCGTATGACCTCTAGCTGAGACATAGGTATACCTGTTTTAATTTGGCACAAGTATTCTGAAAAAATTATTTGTAATATTAATTTTTCATACTCAGTAAAACGATTTTCAGACTCAAGATTTGTTGCCCAGTTAAGCATTTCACGAAGTGTCTCTTTGTAGGTTGCAATCCAGGCTAAACCATGAGCAGCATGCTGTTCTTGATTTAGATGATCCTTTGAAACCTTTCCGTCGACAAGAACAAGTTTACTAACTTGTTCTTTAGCCACATTATAATACGCATCAACAGTTTGCTGAGCTTCTTGACACTTGGTAATTATATTATCCATATTAATTAAGTGATTTTAAACCTTCTTTTGCAGCGCCAACTAAAACAGCCATATTTCCGGCCTTATGTTCGTTATTCATCATTTTTTCATGCGCATCAGGAATACCATCCCAACTAAACACCTCAGAAACACATGGATCAATTACTCCATCACTTACAAGTTGGTTTGCTGCACTAGCCTGTTTTGAATTGCCAAAATGAGACCCTTGTAGTCTTTTACTATGCATCCATAAGTATCTAGCATCTAATGTTAGATTATAACCGGTTGTTCCAGCACAAATCACAACCATTCCACCTCTTTTAACAACAAACATTGAAACTGGAACAGTTGACTCTCCTGGGTGTTCAAAAACCATATCAACGTTTTTGCCTTTACCAGTAAATTCCCATAATGCTTTTCCAAACTTTCTTACTTCTTTCATGTAATTGTTGTAAGCATCCTCGTCATCAATGTCCGGATGTTCTCCCCAACAGTCAAAATCCTTTCTATTTAGAACTCCAACTGCACCAAGTTTTTTTACATAGTCAGCTTTGGAATTATCAGAAATGACACCAATAGGTTTGGCACCAACAGTTTTTGCTAATTGAACAGCAAAACTACCTAGTCCACCAGATGCACCCCATACTAAAACATACTCACCGGGCTTTAATTCATTTCCTGAGTGACCAAATAGCATTCTGTAGGCTGTAACTAATGTTAAATTATAACAACCACTTTCTTCCCAAGTAAGTTGTGAGGGCTTTTTCATCAATTGATGAGCTTGAACGGATGTAAATTGAGCAAAAGTACCATCAGCGGTTTCATATCCAAATACTTTATTTGTTTCAGACAACATAGGCTCTCCACCGTTTACTTCGACATCTTCATGATCCCAAGTCATTGCATGAATTACAACTTCATCACCGACTTTCCATCTCTTAACATCTGATCCTATCTTCCAAACAATTCCAGAAGCATCAGATCCAGCAATATGGTAATCTTTCTTTGTAACATCTAGGACAGATATTGGTTTACCAAGACCAGCCCATACACCATTATAGTTAACACCAGCTGCCATTACAAAAACAAGAACTTCACTCGGACCAATTTCTGGAATATCGAACTCTTCCTCAACAAAAGATTGAAGAGGATTGCCGTGTCTATCTTTTCTTATGACCCATGCATGCATTTTTTTTGGAATATGTCCCAATGGTGGTATTTCACCAATCGCGTAGATATCTTTTTCTTCAGTCGTCATAATTTCTCCTGTGTAGTATGATGCTATATAGCTCTAAATTAAGCTTTTGCGAGGTTTATAGCCAAATAAATGAGATTAGTATATACATTTTAATAAAAACAAATTAATAAAAATTAACAATTTTTATTGAAATTTATGGATAAACCTTGGTTAATCAGAACTTATGCAGGTCATTCTACTGCCAAAAAGTCAAACGAACTGTACCTGAAAAATCTATCAAAAGGTCAAACAGGCTTATCAATAGCTTTTGATTTACCTACTCAAACTGGATACGACAGTGATCATATTTTGGCATCTGGAGAGGTTGGTAAAGTAGGCGTTCCTATCAGTCACATTGGAGATATGAGAGTCTTATTTGATAAAATTCCCCTTGATCAAATGAATACCTCTATGACTATAAATGCTACAGCGGCATGGCTCTTAAGTCTTTACATTGCTTTGGCAGATGAGCAAGGTATTGAGCGAAGTAAACTTCAAGGAACTACCCAAAATGATATAATTAAAGAGTATCTATCAAGAGGTACTCATGTATTTCCTCCAGCTCCTAGTCTTAGATTAATTTCAGATATGATTACCTATACTTATAAAGAACTACCAAAATGGAATCCTGTAAATATTTGTTCTTATCATTTGCAGGAAGTAGGGGCAAAACCTGTGCAAGAGCTAGCCTTTGCTCTGAGCACTGCTGTTGCTTATTTGGATCGTGTAAAAGAAGCAGATGTTTTAAGCTCAGATGAATTTGAAAATGTAGTGGGTCGAATAAGTTTTTTTGTTAATTCAGGAATCAAATTCATTACAGAAATGTGTAAGATGAGAGCTTTTGTAGATCTTTGGGATGAAATTACAAAAGAGAGATATGGTGTGCAAAATCCAAAGAACAGAAGGTTTAGATATGGCGTTCAAGTTAATAGCTTAGGCTTAACCGAGCAACAGCCTGAAAATAATGTTTATAGAATACTTATTGAGATGATGGCAGTAGTATTATCAAAAGATGCTAGAGCTCGGGCAGTTCAACTTCCTGCATGGAATGAGGCTTTAGGATTACCACGTCCATGGGACCAACAGTGGTCATTAAGATTACAACAGATACTTGCTTTTGAAACTGACCTTTTAGAATTCGAAGATTTATTTAATGGATCAAAAGTAATTGATGAAAAAGTTATGGAAATGAAAACTGAAGCAAAAAAAGAATTTGATTACATCCAATCAATTGGAGGTGCAGTTGTTGGAATTGAAAATAGTTATTTAAAACAGCAACTTGTAAATTCAAATAAAGAAAGAATTCAAAATATTAATGATGGTAAGCAGGTCGTTGTAGGAGTAAACAAGTTTACTGAGACAGAGGCATCACCATTAACTGCAAATGATAGTGGCATAGAAACAATTGATTCTTCTGTTGAAGCAGAGCAGATCAAATCTCTAAATGAATGGAGAGATGCAAGAGATAGTAATGCAGTTAAAGAGGCTTTACTAAAATTAAAAGAAGCCGCAGAAACAGATCAAAATATAATGGAGGCTTCAATAAATGCAGCTAAAGTTGGAGTTACGACTGGTGAGTGGACGGATACACTTAGAGGTATTTATGGTGAGTTTAGAGCTCCAACAGGAATAAATCAGAATATAAAAACAGTCACTAATGGAGATTATTCTTCAATTATTAAGAGAGTAGATACTATCTCAAAAAAAATTGGAAGGCGTATTAAGTTTTTAGTTGGAAAACCAGGTCTTGATGGTCATTCTAGTGGAGCTGAACAAATAGCCGTGAGCGCTAGTGACTGTGGAATGGATGTGCTATACGAAGGAATTCGATTAACTCCGGAACAAATTGTAAAATCATCAGTTGAAGAAGATGTCCATATTATTGGTCTATCTATATTATCTGGTTCTCATATTCAACTTGTTGCAGAAATAATGAAGGAGCTTAAAAAGAATAACATTAATAATATTCCTGTTATTGTAGGAGGAATCATTCCTGTTGAAGACGAGAAAATACTTTTACAGAATGGAGTTAGGGCGGTTTATACCCCAAAAAATTACCAGATGTCTGATATTATGAGCGATATAGTTTCAATAGTGGAAAAAGAATTATAAGTATGATTGCTATTGATGGACCATCTATTCATCCTTTGAGTGGAAGCAAAGCAAAACAATTGGTTATTTTTTGTCATGGATATGGTGCAGATGGTAATGATCTCATTGGTCTTGCAAATTACTTTCAGCAAATCTTACCAGATGCATATTTCATTTCACCAAATGCACCTGAATCATGTCCAATGAATCCAATGGGATATCAATGGTTTGATTTTACTTCTAATGAGCCTGATTTAATTTGGAAAAAAGTGAATGATGCTGGAGAAATCCTAAATAATTTTATCGATAATAAATTAAATGAACTAAATTTAACAGACAAAGATTTATCATTAGTCGGCTTCAGTCAAGGTACCATGATGTCACTTCATGTTGGTTTAAGGCGTAATGCAACAATGAGCTCTATTGTTGGCTTTTCTGGTAGATTGATTAGAGAAGATACTTTATCAGATGAAATGAAATCAAAACCACCCGTATACTTAATTCATGGCGATCAAGATCCAATGGTTCCTTATGCTGATACAATTAACGCTGCAAAAATACTGAAAGGTTTAGATGTTGATGTTCAATCACATATTTCGCCTAATACCCCTCATTCAATTGCACAGGATGGATTGGAAATTGCGATAAAGTTTCTATCATCAAACTTTTCACAGAATAAATAATTCATAAATATTTAATTTTGATTTTTCTGTGTTGATACATATATTATTATATATGAATTCATTTATGCCTCTAGAACAATGTCCAGCACTAGTTTTGAATTCAGATTTTCGTCCTCTTTCACATTATCCGCTGTCATTGTGGTCTTGGCAGGATAGTATAAAAGCTGTAATCCTTGATCGAGTAAATATTGTCGCTAATTATTCAAGACAAATTAGAAGCCCGAGTTTTGAGATGTATGTACCAAGTGTAATAAGCTTAAAAAATTATATAAAGCCCAACCGTAATCCAATATTTTCAAGATTTAATGTTTTTTTGAGAGATAAATTTCAATGTCAATACTGTGGGTCTAATAAGGATTTAACATTTGATCATTTGATTCCAAGATCAAATGGTGGTGAAACAACTTGGGAAAATATTGTTACTGCTTGCTCTTCTTGTAATGTCAAGAAAGGTGGCAAAAGCTTATCTAAATCAGGAATGAAACCATATAATTTGCCGAAGATACCTTCTATGAGTGATTTAGATAAATGTGGCAGATCTTTTCCTCCTAACTTCTTACATGAAAGTTGGATGGATTTTTTATATTGGGATATTCAATTAGATAAGTGAAAGTTAAGTATTAGTTTTTTTTAAGTTCTCTCTGCAAGGAAAATAGCTGCTTCAGTAGTCTTATTTATCAATTTTTTTAAAATTGGATGACTCTTGTCGCTATTTTTATTTCCAGTTTCTTTGTGGTGTGCCTCATCATTTCTAAATTTTGAAATTTTTTTTTGAAGATCAGTGTCAATTTTATCAAGTTGATCAATTTGTTTGCTATAATGTTGTTCAATTATTTCCTCAACTGCTTCAGTGCAAACATACGCTGCTTTTGGACCAATAAGAGCTGTGCTGACCCCCATGGCAAAAGCACCAATATCAAATAATGGAGCCAATTTACTTGGTTTAATATTTTTCTCTTTTGCAAGTTTATTGAAATAATCAAGATGTTCTTTTTCTTCTTGAGCCATTTCAGAAAAAATTTCATATTCTTTTTTATTATTAAATAATTTGAATATAAACTTTTGACCGTTGTAAATCCTTTGAGCTCCTATCTCTCCAGCTTGATTGACTCGAACTATTCTTTCTATAATCTTATCTTTTGCGAACATTTTTTATAATAGATATTAAATTTAACATTAACAGTATAGACATAGTAATTAAATTTAATTCTGCAAGAGAAATTATATTAAAAATAATAGTTGGTTCATCACAACGAATGATGGGTGTATTCTGAATTATTGCTAACAAGTCTTTTGTATTTGAAGTTTCTACAATTGCTGAACAGGCACTATTTCCAACAAAAACTCCTCTTTCAATTCCTACGTGATAAACCGTATATATAGTTCCTACTAAAATAGTAAGACAAGAAGAAATTAATAGAAAAAAATTGACTTTTAAATTCCTACTCTTGTATATGAAAAATAAACTTAAAAAAATTAGGATATAATAGGGGTATCTTTCTTTGATACACATATCACAAGGAGGTAAATTAAAATTGTACTGTAAAACAAGAACGACAAAAATAACAATTACTGAAATAATAAAATTAATGAGGAATATATTTCTGAAATTTAGTTTCATTTTAAGAAAATAATAATAAATGTTAAAAAAATTAGAAATAAAATTAAATATGTATTTAAACGGTTTTCAAATGATTTCATAATATCTTCTCCAAACTTCCAAACAATATAACCAATTAAAAAAAATCTAATAGATCTTGAAATGGTACTTGCAGTTATAAAAATAAGAAAATTAATTCCAATAAATCCACTTGAAAGTGTTACAATCTTGAAAGGAACTGGCGTAAATCCTCCTATAAATACATATAGTAAACCAAATTCTGAGACTTGATCCGAGAAGTTTGAGAAGGATTCATTTAAGTCGTAGATATTTAGTATGTACATTCCAATACTTTCAAATAAATACATTCCTATAAAATATGCTACTATTGCACCGAACAAGGATCCTAATAGAGCAAACCAAGCTATTTTAAAAATTCTATCTCTCTCTGATGCCATCATAGGAATCATAAAAACTTCTTGAGGAAAGGGAAAAATAATTGACTCCAAAAAACAAAGTATAAATATAAAAGGATAAGCCAGCCTACTCTTTGTAAACCTTGAAGACTTTTCGAGTAAATATTTTTTTAAGCTAAAATAGAAATTTCTGATCATAAGAAAGAATATTTATAATATATATTAGCATAGTATTTAATTTTAAACTTTTATTTATGACAAAAGTGTTGTCTATTGAGTGTTATAAAATGGGGATATGGCGGAATTGGTAGACGCGCCAGACTCAAAATCTGGTGCCTTCGGGCGTTCCGGTTCGACTCCGGATATCCCTACCAAGAATAAGTATGAAAAGAAAAACTGAGAAAAAAATTAATATTAAAGAATTAGAGTACATAGATCCTATAGAAGTCTTTAAACGACTTCAGGATTATAATGATCTTATTTTTTTTGATAGTGCCAGTAAAAGTGAAAAAAATAACAGATATTCATATATTGCTCTTGATCCAGTTCATTCATACAAAGTTTTTAAACAAGGAAGAAAAAGTATTTTTGACAAAAAGACAGAGATAGAAATTAAAAAAATATATAAAAAACTATCATTTAAAAAAAAGAATGGATATCCGAGTTTCCAATGCGGATTTGCAGGATACATTACATACGACCAATGTCTTAGTATTGAAAATATAAAATCAATTAGTAAATCTTCAAATCAAGAAACAAAATTGTATTTAGGCCTCTTTGATATTGTAATTGCTTTCGATTTGAAATTGAAAAAAGCATTTATCTTTTCATATGATTTTGATCATTATTTAAAAATAAAAGATAAAAATACTCATCAATTTAGAAGAGAAAAAATAATTAATCTCTATAAAATTTCTAGAATAGGTAACAGCAAAAAGGATCAAAAAGAATTTAATTGGGTGCCTGAAATTTCTAAAAAACAATACATTACTAAGGTTAAGAAATTGCTGAATTATATTAAAACAGGAGATATTTTTCAGGCAAATTTCACTCAACGATTTAAAGCAAGTATTCCAAAAAACTTTTCATCAATCGAAATGTATTTAAATTATCGAGAGAGAACAAATACTCCATTTTCAGCTTTTATTAAACATAATTCGAAACACATTTTGTCTTATTCTCCTGAACGGTTCTTAAGAGTTAATGAAACTAACGTCTTAACATCGCCCATAAAAGGAACAATTAAAAGAGGGGAAGATCTTGATAAAGATCTTTTATTGAAGAATAAGTTATTAAATAGTTCAAAAGATTTAGCTGAAAATCTTATGATTGTTGATGTATTAAGAAATGATATTTCAAGAGTGTGTGATTATGGTTCTGTAAAAGTTAGCAAATTAGCAAAACTAGAAAGTTATCAAAATGTACATCATTTAGTTTCATCAATTGAAGGCAAATTATCAAAACATAAAGATATTTTTGATTTATTGAATGCAACTTTGCCCGGCGGCTCAATAACAGGTGCTCCAAAAGTAAGAGCAATGGAAATTATTTCTGAGTTAGAAAAGAGTAATCGTGGTGTTTATTGTGGAACTATAGGATATATGTCCTTTTCAGGATATAGTGACTTTAATATACCAATTAGAACCATCACAATAGAAAATGATCAAGCGTTTCTTAATTCAGGAGGCGGCATAGTTGCTGACTCATTACCCCTCAAGGAATACTCTGAATTGATGAGTAAAGTAAGCAATTTATTTCCAAAAAAGAAAAAAAGAAAATATATTCAAAGTGATCAAAAATTAGAAATATGATTGTTTATTTTAATGGTAAATACATAGATGAGAATAAAGTTTCACTTAGCATTAAAGACAGAGGTTTTCTTCTTGGGGATGGTGTATTTGAAACAATTTTGTATAAAAATAAAAAATTAATTTTTTTTGATTTACATACTAAGAGATTAAAAAAATCACTCAAAAGAATTTTTATAGATTTTAATGAATCTAAAAGTAGTCTTAATAATAAAATAAATAATTTAATTAAACGTAATAATTTAGAAAATGATAATCTTTCCATAAGAATTACTATTACACGTGGTAAATCTGAAAGGGGTATAGATATTTTACCTAATTCAAAAGTCTTTTTATTAATTACATCATCAAAAATTAAAAATAATTTGAGAATGAAACCTCTTAAACTCAGTATTTCAAATATAATAAGAAATGAAACATCTATTACTTCAAAATACAAAACAATTAATTATTTAGATAATATAATTGCAAAACATGAAGCAATTAAAAGTAAATCTGATGATGTTTTATTTATTAATTCTAAAAATAATATTTGCTGCTCTTCAACTTCTAACTTTTTCTATCGAGAAAATAAAAAAATATTTACGCCTCCTATTCAAGATGGAGTTTTAGATGGAACAATTAGAGAAATTCTAATTGCAAAAAGAAAGGTTGCCATTAAATCATTAAAATTGAATAATCTTAAAAATTGTAAAGAAGTCTTTATTACCAATAGCTTATTTGGTATAAGACCAGTTGAAAAAATCGAAAAATTTAATTTCAATATTGGTCAAGATACATATGATATTGATAAATTTTTGTCTAATATGGGGATGTAAAAGTAATTATAATGTTTAGTACTATTGCTCGAGAATATAAGTATATTCGTTTCTTTGTTAAGTTACTTGGACGTTCCAAAAAACTTGATAAGAATAAATCACTGACTGTTCCTGATATGATAGAGGAGTCAATTGATAAGTTTTCAAATAATATTGCAATTGAGTTTGAGGATAAGTCATATACCTATTCGGATTTAGATAAAGAGTCAAATCAGGTTGCCAATTGGGCTATAAAAAAAGGCTACAAAACAGGTGATGTCGTAGCATTATTAATGGAAAATAAACCAGAATTTATTTTCATATGGCTTGGTTTATCAAAGCTAGGAATAACAATTGCTTGTTTGAACAACAATATTAAAAGTAAATCGCTTGCTCATTGTATTCAAACCTCTAAAAGTAAAAGTTTAATTTTAAGCTCTGACCTTATTGATAACTACTCTTCCGCTGAAGATCTAATTGATGACCAACTCTCAGTTTATGTCAGTGGAGATAAAGTTCAAGGCTTTGAAAATATTGATGACGATAATGAAAAAAATACTAGTCGTCCTAATTCATCTATTAGGAAAACTCTTTCAAATAGTGAGTCCTTATTCTATATCTATACTAGCGGTACCACTGGCCTTCCTAAAGCCTCTAATTTCAGCCATCAAAAATTTGCAGTAGGATCAGGATTACAAATGTTCTCCTTAAATATGAAATCAACTGATAAAACGTATCTAGTTCTTCCTCTTTATCATGCAACTGGCGGAGTTGTAGGCTTGGGTTCTACCTTATTTACTGGTGGTACAGTTGTTTTAAGAAGAAAATTTTCTGTTGAAAAATTTTGGGAAGATTGTGCAAAATATAAAGTTACAGTTATTACTTATATTGGTGAACTATTTAGATATCTTATATCAGCTCCAAAAAATGAATTTGAGAAGCAACATAACATAAGAGGTATGTACGGAAACGGTTTAAGACCCGATGTATGGAAAGTAGTACAAGATAGATTTGGAATTAATAACATAATTGAATTCTATGGAGCTTCAGAGGGAAATGTTTCATTGACAAATGTTGATAGTCGTTTTGGTTCAATAGGAAGAATTCCTCCATACGCAAAAAATGCTTTACCCACAAAAATAGTTAAATTTGATGTTTTAAATGAAAAGGTGGTGAGAAATGAGGATGGTTTTTGTATAGAATGTGAGGATGATGAAGCGGGAGAAGTGATAGGCCTTATCCCAAATGAAGATAAGTTTTCTGGTAAGTTTGAGGGATATACCGATAAAGAGGCAACAGAAAAGAAAATATTGAAAGACGTTTTTGAAAAAGGAGATCAATGGTTTTCTTCGGGAGATTTATTAAAGCGTGACAAGGATGGATATTATTACTTTGTCGATAGGGTTGGAGATACATTTAGATGGAAGTCTGAAAATGTAGCAACGAGTGAAGTTAGTGAGGCAATTTCTACTTTTGCAGGCGTCAAAGAAGCAAATGTTTATGGGGTTTTAGTGCCAGGTGAAGATGGAAGAGCAGGTATGGCCTCTATTGTGCCTGGCGAGGAATTCTCAATTAACGGTTTGTATGAGCATCTTTCACAACACCTTCCAAAATATTCTATTCCAGTATTTATAAGAATATCAAAAGAAATTGAAGTCACAGGTACTTTTAAGTACAAAAAAACTGATTTAGTAAAAGACGGCTTTGATCCATCAGTTGTAAAAGATCAAATGTATTATGCTTCGACAATTGAAAATGATTATATTGATCTTGATGCGAATGTTTTTAAAAAGATCTCTGATCACGAACTGAAGCTATAATTTTTAAAAGAAATATAACACTTGAAAAAAGAAATTCATTTAATATCTCCTAGAGGATTTTGCGCTGGCGTAACGAGAGCTATTGATGTTGTTAATATAGCATTAGAAAAGTATGGACCTCCCGTTTATGTCAAACATGAGATAGTTCACAACAAGTCCGTTATAGAAGAGTTAAAACTAAAAGGAGCTGTATTTATTGAAGATATTAAAGATGTGCCACAAGGTGCTCCACTCATTTTTTCAGCACACGGTGTTTCAAAACTAGTTGTTAATGAGGCGAATGAGAAGAAGGCTATTACCATAGATGCTACTTGCCCTCTTGTAACTAAAGTTCATGTTCAAGCAAAAAAATTTAGTTCCCAAGGGTATCATATTTTCTTGATAGGTCATCGTAACCATCCTGAGGTTGAGGGAACTTTAGGTCAAATAGACTCTTCAGAAATCACGCTTATTGAAAATACCAATGATGTTGCACTTTTAAAAACAAATTTTGAAAAAGTTGCTTTTGTTACACAAACCACTTTATCTGTTGATGATACAAAAGAAATAATCAATCAACTAAAGATCAAATTTCCAAAAATAGTATCCTCGGCAAAAGAAGATATTTGTTACGCGACCACAAATAGACAAAATGCGATCAAAAAATTTGCAATTGGTTGCGACAAATTCATTGTAGTTGGATCAAGAAATTCATCAAATTCTAGTCGACTTGTTGATGTAGCAATTAATGCAGGTTGTTCAGATGCAGTTTTGTTAGACAGTAAAGACGAGTTGGATTTAGATCTTTATGAAAATGCAAAAGTTATAGGTATCTCTTCTGGCGCATCTGTTCCTGAAGATTTAGTTTTAGATATAGTGGAGAAATTTAAGAGCAAATATGATGTAGAAATCAAAAATTTTGAACTTCAGAAAGAAACAGTATCATTTAATCTGCCAAAAAATATAAGGAGATGAATGATATAACTCAACTTAATTGGGATTATCAGAATCCTCATTACCTAAAATTCATAGTTGAAAGCAAGCACATAGACATCTTAGGACATGTAAATAATAAAGTTTACTTAGATTGGAGTGAAATTGTAAGTTGGAGTCACTCTAAGTCATTGGGGATAACCCCTGAAATATACCTTAAATTAAAATGTGCCTGCGTTGTTGTAGAAAACAATATTGAATATGTTGGTTCATTATTTGAGGATGATGAAATCGCAATATCTACCTGGATTACTAGAACAGATTCGAAAATAAGACTTAATAGATTTTTTCAGATTATAAGGATATCTGACAATAAAACAATTTTTCGTTCTAATGTAAATTATGTGTGTATTAGCTTAGAAAATTTCAAACCAAAAAAAATGCCCCAATTATTTAGGGATTCTTATAAAGTTACTACATAATGCAGGTAAGCAAGGTTAACATTGATGATTTATCGACAATAAGAGTAATTAACGATGGCGCTATACCAGCTGTAAACTCCGTATCTGATGAAGAATTTATTTGGTTTCATAAAAATTCGATCTATTTTAAAAAGGTAATTGTAAATGAAATTTTAGCTGGATTTTTATTAGTATTGCCAATGAATATTCCTTACAAAAGTCTTAATTATAGTTGGTTTTCGGAGAGATATAATAATTTTGCTTATATAGATCGAATTGCAGTTAAAGAGGAATTCAAAAGCTCTGGAATAGGAACATTGCTATACACAGACTTAGAAAAATCGTTACCAAAAGAGATAAAAATTATTGCATGTGAGTATAATATCAAGCCACTAAATATGATTTCAGAAAATTTTCATCAAAAGATGGTATATAAAAATGTTGGAACACAACTTACTGAAAATAATACAAAAAAAGTTTCCTTGATGGTGAAAGAAATAAATGACTGAAAATATATATGATGCAGTAATAATTGGAGCAGGGGTTATTGGCCTTGCAATTTCAAGAAAATTAACTCAAGAAGGAAAAGATGTTCTGATCATTGAAGAACAGGGACAAATTGGATCAGTGACAAGTTCACGAAATAGTGGAGTTATTCACGCAGGTGTTTATTACGATAAGGACTCTCTTAAGGCTAAGTTTTGTCCTGATGGCAATAGAAGAATGTATGAGTATTGTGAATCAAGATCTGTGCCGCATTTAAATACTGGTAAATTTATTGTAGCTACATCCAATAAAGAAATTGAAAAATTAGAAGTAATTTATAACCAAGCAAAAAGTGCAGGCGTTATAGACATTGAAAAAGTTTCAGGTAATCACGTATCTAATGTAGAGCCTTTGGTTAAATGTGTTGAAGGTTTATATGTTCCATCCTCAGGAATAGTAGATACTTCTGCTTTAATGAGGTCCTATTTAGGAGATATTGAGGATAACGGAGGAATGGTAAGTTATAATACTTCTTTTAAATGTTCTGACTTGAGAGATAATTTATTTAAAATTATAGTAACTCAAAATAATGAAGAGATTGAGATTAACTCTCATATTTTAATAAACGCTTCTGGAATTTTTGCTGAAAAAGTAGCTAATAATTTTCTATTTTTAGATAAGTCAAATATTCCAAAAACATATTTTGCTAAAGGAAACTATTTTGAAACAGGAAAAAATCTTGGGATAAAGCATTTAATATACCCTGTGCCAAATGAGGCTAGTCTTGGTTTACACTTGGGCCTTGATATGGGCATGACTGTACGATTCGGACCAGATGTTGAATGGATTGATGAAATTAATTATACTGTTGATACTGATAGGGAAGAAATGTTCTATAATGATATAGTTAAATATATTCCCTCCATCGATCGTTCATTACTAAAACCAGGATATTCAGGAATCAGACCAAAGCTTAAAAATCAAGGTGAGGGTAAAAGCGATTTTAAGATAGATTGTGTAAAACAACATGGAATAGATAATTTAATCAATCTTTTTGGAATGGAATCACCTGGTCTTACATCATCACTTGTAATAGCAGATTATGTGAGTGAATTAGTGAATTAAGAAAAAAGGTCTATGTCTGTGTTGTTTGAAATATAGGACTTCATTTTCATCATTGCACTTTTTTCAATTTGCCTAACTCTTTCCTTTGAAATATTGAGCTTTATTCCTAGAGTTTCTAAGGTTTGAGAATCTTCTTCAAGATGCCTATTTTTTATAATTTGTATTTCACGATCATCAAGTATTTCAAGAGCATGTCTGATTAATTTCTTCTTAAATTCAATTTCATCTTTATTGAAAATCTTTTCATCAGGCCTTGCATCCTCATCCTCAATCAAACTTAAGAATTCATCTTCTCCATCATCACTTATTTTGTGGTTCAGTGAGCTATCATTTTGAGATAGACGATTGTCCATCTTTATTACATCTGAAGTCGAAATATCTAAACTTTGGGCAAGACCATGAGCAGTTTGGTAGTCAATAGTACCATTTTCTGTACTTTTAATCTTTTGCTTTAATTTCCTTAAATTAAAAAACAAACTTTTTTGTTTTGAAGTTGATGCAATTCTTACAAGAGACCAGTTTTTTAAGACAAAATCTTGTATTGCTGCTCTAATCCACCAACCTGCATATGTTGAGAATCTGACTTCTTTAGAAAGCTCAAATCTCTCAGCTGCTTTCATCAGGCCAATATTACCTTCTTGTATCAAATCACTTACATTAAGGCCATAATTCTTATATTTCATCGCAAACGCGATCACTAATCTGATATGGGATTGTGTGAGCTTATGTAAAGCCTTTTCATCCCTTTTTGTAAGCCATTTTTTAGCAAGCGTCTTTTCATCTTGCTCCTCTAAAAGAGGAATGGACATAGCTTGTTTAATAAAACTTTTAGTATCGTTTAAATCATCGAAATTTGTCATGTTGAAATATCTACAGATAAGTTTTAAATAATCCAATCAAAAGAAACAAAATACGACTTTAAAAATTGCCAATGTGACATAGGTAATTGGAGTTGATATAAAAAAAACTAATAGATTCAATAAAATATGATTAACAGCAAAAGCCCAGTCATTTATTGGTTACGCGAAGATTTCAGGATTTATGATAACTTGGCTTTAACCGAAGCAGCAAAAGATAATAAAAATTTGATCCTTGTTTATTTCATTAATTATTTAGATAAACAGCCAGGATCAGCTGAGGAAGCCTGGACAAACAGTAGTTTTTTGGAAATTACCAAAAGATATCGTGAAATTTATGGAATAAATGTTCAGTGTTATGATGGTGATCCAATTCAATATTTAGAAGAATTACATAATCAATTTAGTGTTTCAGAAATATATATTAACGAAGTTTTTGATCCCAGAGCCAAAAAAAAAGATGCTAAAATCAAGAAGCATTTTGAAGGTCAGATTATATTTAAAACATATAACTCTCATCTTTTGTTTGATCCGGAAGAAATTAAAAATAATGCAGGATCATATTTCAAGGTTTACACACCCTTTTGGAGAAATTGTTTATCAAAACTAACAGTTCGTAAACCTCTAAGATCTCCAAAAGAAATTAATGTTTTTCAAGATAAATCTTTTAAAGATACTCATAATCTGACTTTAAATTACCCATTATGGACAAATAAATTATTTAAATACTTCACTCCAGGAGAAAATGCAGCAAGATTAAAACTAAAGGAGCTGGGTAATTTGATTAAAGGTTACTCAAATAATCGAGATTTTCCAAATAAAGATTCAACCTCAAAGTTTTCAATGTATTTTGCACGAGGTGAATTATCAGTAAATGAGGTGATGTTTCATCTAATGAGGAATAAGACAAAAATGAATGAAGAAGATTATATAAAATTTTCTTCTCAAATCGGATGGCGTGAATTTTCTTATAATATATTACATAATTTCCCTAACTTACCTGTAAGGAACTTTAATCAAAAGTTTGATAATTTTGAATGGGATACCAATAAAAAAAATTTTAATTTATGGAAATTAGGACAAACTGGTTTTCCAATAGTAGATGCTGGAATGAGAGAGCTTTACGAAACAGGTTATATGCATAATCGAGTTAGGATGATTACAGCATCTTTCTTGGTTAAAGATTTACTTATTGATTGGAGACTGGGAAGAAAATGGTTTGAAGAAACTCTTTTAGATCATGATATAGCTAATAACTCCGCAGGTTGGCAATGGGTTGCCGGCAGTGGTACAGATGCAGCTCCATACTTTAGAATTTTTAATCCTTCACTTCAAAGTGAACGATTTGATAAAGAAGGACATTATATTAGAAAATGGATTCCTGAACTTAAAGATTTACCAGCAAAGCTTATCCATTCTCCTTGGAAATCTCATGAGACAGATCTTAAAAAATATAATATAGAACTAGGAAAAACATATCCATATCCTATAATTGATCATGGCAAAGCAAGAGATAAAGCATTGATGCTTTACAAGAAATTAAAATGAAAAAAGAAATAATCAATTTTGAGGATTTTCTCAAGATTGATATGAGAGTCGGCACTATACTCGAGGTATCAATTAATAAAAAGGCAAGAAAACCAGCTTATATTTTAAAAATTGATTTTGGCTCAGAGATAGGAATTAAACAGAGCTCGGCGCAGATAACAAATTATTCAGAGGTAGAGCTAATAAATAAAAAAATTGTGGCTGTTTGTAATTTTGAAAAAAAGAATATTGCTGGGATTGAGTCTGAGGTTCTAATTTTAGGCTCCATAGATGAAATGAATTTAGTTAACCTAATATCTGCAAGTGATGACGCTATAAACGGAGATCATATTGCATAAAGACATGGTGCGCTCGAGATGATTCGAACATCCGACCCCAGGATTAGGAATCCTGTGCTCTATCCAACTGAGCTACGAGCGCAAAAAAAATAATTTTATTTATAAAAAAATTTTAATTTGTTTTTTTAAAAATTTATAAAACAAAATTTTTTTTTAAATTGTCTTTAAAAAAAACTAATAAACATAACAAGTTAAGAAATTTAACTAATATTTAATTATAATTGAATTATTCTTTATCTTTTGAATTTATTTTTAAAAATTTCCCAAAAATTGACACTTTTTAATAAAAAGTTAAAAATTGTAATAGAACGAATCAATTTGATTCTATCTACTAACCTCTAACTAAACGCAAATGCGGGGAGAAAAATATGGAGGAACTAAAAATAATCTTTGCTAAAGCAAAGAAAAAAGCAAAGAAAAAAGCTGCTCCTAAAAAAAGAAAAGCAGCTCCTAAGAAAAAGAAAAAAGCCGCTAAAAAAAAAAAAGCAGCTCCTAGGAGAAAAGCTAAAAGAAAAGCAGCTCCTAAGAAAAAGAAAAAAGCCGCTAAGAAAAAAAAGGCAGCTCCTAAAATAAAAAAGGCAGCTCCTAAGAAAAAGAAAAAAGCCGCTAAAAGAAAAAAAAGATAGTAAGCATTAATATTATTAATGCTTTTTTTTTGCGTCCTTAGTTAAATAACTAAGGGCGCTTTTTTCATCTTATCTCGACCGAGTACTTTATCGACTTTTTTTATTGCATTTTCTTCAGGTATATTTAGCCCCGCCATAACCTCTCTTAGAAATCGATCATAAGCTAATTCAAATAGCTGTCTCTCACTATACGATTGTTCAATCTGGTTATTTGCCCTATTTAAATCTCTCACAACTTCTGCGATTTGTTCAATATCACCAGAGTTTATTTTTTGATCGTACTCTTGAGCTCTTCGGCTCCACATTGTTCTTTTAATCCTTGCTTTTTGAGCAAGTATTTTCATGACAGATTGTATCTTTGATGGCTTAGACACTTTACGAAGATTTAAAGCTTTTGCTTTTTCTACTGGAACCCTTAGTACAAGTTTATCTCTTATAAACTCAATAACATACATCTCAAGGTTTTGACCAACAACTTCTCTTTTCTCAATATCAATTACACATCCTACACCATGAGTAGGGTATACAACGTAGTCTTTTGTATTAAATATCTTTTTAACTTTTTTTTCTTTGATTGCTTTAATCTCAAGTACTTTTTTTACTTTTTTAGCTTGGTAATGAGATGGGTTGATAAGACGATTATTTACTTTTTTCTCAGAAGGTTTTGAAGCAATTGGAAGTTTTGATTTAGATGATGGCTTAGTATGATTATTTTTCTTTAAAATTTTTTCTTTTACAATCTTTTTTTTTCTGACTTCTTTCTTTTTTTTAATTATAGAGGTTTTCTTTTTAGTTAATACTTTTTTCTTTTTTTTGATAGCTTCCTTTTTCTTTTTTGGAGCAACCTTTTTTTTTGAGATTGATTTTTTTTTGATTGGAATAGATTTTTTCTTTATATTTTTTTTCTTCATATAATCCTTCTATTTTCTAAATTTTCTGTAAAATATTTGTCAAATTTATTTTCTTCATTTTCATAATTACCTGAGTCTGCTGGAGGTTCTTTTTTTTCAGTTATATTTGGCCACTCTTGAGAATATTTTTGATTTATTTCAACCCACTTTCCATTCTCATCCTCTGTATCGGCTATTATTGCATCAACGGGACATTCAGGTTCACAAACACCACAGTCTATACATTCATCTGGGTTAATTACCAGCATATTCTCACCTTCATAAAAACAATCAACTGGGCAAACCTCAACACAGTCTGTAAATTTACACTTAATACAATTTTCATTAACAAGATATGTCATTAAAATTTAATATTTGTTTTTGATCTTACCTATATCTGAGTCCTGAACATACAGTAGGCCTGATATTTTTCTTATTAAGCTATTTTCATAATCATCAATTCGCCCATCTGCTATTATGATTTTCCACATCATCTCAATAATTTCTAATTTCTCATCATAGTCTAAGTTTTCATTTAGTTTTCTTGTGAACTGTTGAATATCATTTGAGTCATCATTGATTTTAAGAGATAGTGAAAACAGCTCTTCTAGCTTTTCATCTGTCAAATCAAAATATTTTTTCAGAAGGGACTTTATTTTTTCTTTTTCAATATCATCAAAAACCCCATCATAGGCTGCAGTTTGAATTAAAAGTGCTGATATTGAGATTTGCAGAGTATCAAATGATGGTTCTTCTATTTCTACTTTTGATTTAAAGGCTGATTTTAATTTTTCGAACATAAATTTATTGTTGCTTGTTATAAATTGAGTACAATATGTTGTATTAGTTTTAGAACAAAAGGTGTAGAGAATAAGTCCGAATCACTAACATCATATGTTCGCTGAATATTCTAATATTTTATTATTTTTATTACGATATATATAACATCTAATTACTAATTGAAAAGTCACTTTAATGGATAAAAAATATGATAAAAATGATCAGCTAACTGATTGGAAGAAGAAATTTGAGGCTGAAACTAAGACTCCAAGCGCTGATGATTTTATAATTAACACTGATGAAGATATTGGAATCAAGCCTCTATATATAGAGGAAGATATAAAAAATCTTAACTTTGTTGGCGTAGGTTCCTTACCAGGTCACGAACCTTACACAAGAGGACCTAAAGCATCAATGTATGTAAATAGGCCATGGACCATAAGACAGTATGCAGGTTTCTCGACCGCTGAGGAGTCAAATAATTTTTATCGTAAAAATTTAGAAGCAGGACAGAAAGGCTTGTCAGTTGCTTTTGATCTACCAACTCATAGAGGCTATGATTCTGATGATGAAATAGTAATGGGAGATGTTGGTAAAGCTGGCGTAGCTATTGACTCAGTTGAGGATATGAAGATTTTATTTGACGGAATACCACTAGATCAAATGTCAGTTTCAATGACTATGAATGGTGCAGTTCTGCCAATTCTTGCATCGTTTATTGTAGCAGGCGAGGAACAAGGAGTTGCTGTAAAAGATTTATCAGGAACAATTCAAAATGATATTTTAAAAGAATTTATGGTGAGGAATACTTACATTTATCCTCCAGATCCTTCAATGAGAATAGTTGCTGATATAATTGAATATACTTCTAAAGAAATGCCTAAATTTAATTCTATTTCAATTTCAGGTTATCATATGCAAGAGGCAGGAGCAGATAATGTTCTTGAACTAGCGTACACACTTGCTGATGGGATAGAGTATGTAAGAGCAGCTTTGTCCAAAGGATTAGATATTGATGATTTTGCTCCAAGACTCTCATTTTTCTTTGCAATAGGAACTGATTTCTTTATGGAAATTGCAAAACTTAGAGCTGCTAGAACTTTATGGTATAAAATTATGAGAGATTTTGGTGCCAAAAATGAGAAATCATTAACACTAAGAACACACTGTCAGACCTCAGGTGTTTCTCTTACAGAAAAAGATCCTTATAATAATATTGTTCGTACTTCCTACGAGGCCTTGTCAGCAGTCCTTGGAGGTACGCAGAGCCTTCATACAAACTCATTTGATGAAGCGATAGCGCTACCTACAGAATTTTCAGCGAGGATTGCTAGAAATACTCAATTAATTTTACAGAATGAAACTGGCGTCACAAATACTGTAGATCCACTTGCTGGTTCATATTTTATTGAGAAAATAACAGATGAAGTTGCGTCAAAAGCATGGGAAATTATTCAAGAAGTAGAGGGTCTTGGAGGTATGACAAAAGCAGTGAATGCAGGTATCCCAAAATTAAAAATTGAAGAGTCGGCAACTAAGAAACAAGCTAAAATAGACTCTGGTGATAGGGTGGTTGTAGGTGTAAATAAATTTCAAAACCCAAAAGAACCCAAGATAGATGTATTAGTAATTGACAATGAAAAGGTTCGTGAAGACCAAATTAAAAAAATAAACTTACTTAAGGGCTCTAGAGATAATAAAAAACTTGAGAAATCTCTTCATGAATTGACTGAGGACGCTAAGAATGGAAATAACCTTCTATATTCCGCAGTAAAAGCAATAAAAAATAGAGCTACGATTGGTGAAGTCTCAAAAGCATTAGAAAATGTTTTTGGTCGTCATTATGCAACTTCAGTTGGTGTATCGGGTGTATATGGAAAGTATTTTGAGGGAAATGAGGAATTTATGCATGTAACAAAAAAAATTCAATATTTTGAAAAATCATATGGAAGAAGACCTAGAGTATTGGTCGTAAAAATGGGTCAAGATGGACATGATAGAGGTGCAAAAATTGTTGCTACTTCATTTGCAGACATTGGTTTTGATATTGATATGGGTCCATTATTTCAATCGCCAAAAGATGTAGCAAAGGATGCTGTAGAAAATGATGTACACGCTATTGGCGTGTCTACACTAGCTGCCGGACATAAGACCTTAGTTCCAGAGTTAATGAACTCATTAAAAGAATTAGATCCTGAAAATAAAATAATCGTTTTTGTTGGAGGAATCATTCCTGAGCAAGATTATGACTTTTTGTATGAAAAAAATATTTCTGCAATTTTTGGCCCAGGATCAAATATTATTGAATCTGCAGAAAAAGTAATTGATCTAATATCTGATAAAAATAAACAATAGCTATGGAATTAGTCAAAAAGGTTCTTAATAATGATCGTGCCTCGATAGCTAAAGCTATAACACTAGTAGAGTCATCCAATCCAAAGGATAAAGAGGAGAGCAAGCAACTTATTTCAAGCTTAATTAATCATCCAGGTCACTCTATTCGCGTAGGTTTTTCTGGACCTCCTGGTGTTGGAAAATCAACTTTTATTGAATCCTTTGGAACATATTTGGTCAATAAAAATTACAAACTTGCAATATTAGCAATAGACCCTTCATCAAACCTCACAGGAGGTTCCATATTGGGTGACAAGACTCGTATGAGTGAAATTTCAAAAAGCCAGAATACATTTATACGCTCTACGCCATCAAAAGGATCACTTGGAGGTGTATCTTATGGAACGCGTGAAGCATCTATTATACTTGATGCTGCAGGATATGATTTTATTTTCATAGAGACGGTTGGCGTTGGACAATCAGAAACTATGGCGGCAAACTTAGTTGATATTTTTACACTCATTGTTGGACCAGGATCTGGTGACGAATTGCAAGGAATTAAAAAAGGAATAACAGAATATGCCGATATCTTTATTGTTAATAAAAATGATGGAGACTTAAAATTGCAAGCATCAAAAACCGCATCAGATTATAAATCAGCTTTAAGCTTTTATTCTAAACAAGATAACCAAGCAGCTAAGGAAGTTTTACTGGTATCTTCAATTGAACAACAGGGCATGGACAGTGTTATTGACGCAATAAATGAAATTATTAACTTTAATAAGTTGAATAAAATTTTTGATTTAAGAAGAGAAAACCAATTAAGCTATTGGATTAAGGAAGAGATTAGAAATCAAATTCAGTCTAAACTTGACCTAGAGGTAAGCAATGATACTGAATTACTTGATATGACAAAGGCTGTTATCAAAGGAGAGATCAGTATTTATGATGTCTCAGATCATTTCCTAGATAAGTTTTTGAAAAAGATATAGATGTTGACAATATTATCTTTAGATATTATCAAGCATCTACTATGACTAGAGCATGTGATTTAACTGGAAAAAAAGTACAATTTGGCCATAACGTGAGTAAAGCCAACAACAAAACTAAGCGTAAATTTATTCCAAATATTCAATCAGTCACTTTTAAAAGTGAGATTTTAAATCAAAATCTTAAGCTAAATGTTGCTGCTTCTTCAGTTAGAACTGTAAGTAAGTACGGAGGTATTGACAAATTTTTAATCAGAACAAAATGCAAAGAACTTTCTCCTAAAGCTAAAAAATACCAGAAAGTTATTAAGAAACTCTCAGAAAAAACTAGTTCATAATTCTTCTTTTCTTTTTTTCATCTTCCTCGAATAAATCAACAAGTTGTTCTGTCATAACGTCAGCAAGTTGCTCTGCATCAACAATAGTTACAGCTCTTTTATAATATCTTGTAACATCATGACCTATTCCTACAGCTAATAACTGAATATTTGATTTACTTTCAATCCAACTTATTACACCTCTGAGATGCTTCTCAAGATAATTTCCTGAATTCACTGACAATGTACTATCATCAACTGGAGCTCCATCAGAAATAACCATTAAAATTTTTCTTG
>CACPLH010000013.1:0-29438 GCA_902634765.1 uncultured Pelagibacteraceae bacterium | reverse complement strand
TTATGGTTATGGACCAAGCTCACTTGGTGGATTTGTTCCAGGTAAGCAATCTTTATCACTTGGACTAAATCTTGATAAGGGAGATGGCTTGAGAGTTGGTTTAAGCTATGTGATGCAAATGGGAGACTTAGTCGACAATATGTCTGAGGATCGTGATTTTGTATCTGCTAACGTTTCTTATGCATTTTAATTGAGGAGATTAATAAAATGAAAATAAAATCAATCGTAAAAAGCTTACTAAGTGCATTCGCATTAGTATTTATTTTTATACCAAATGTAAACGCGGATGGACATGCATACACGATCGATGCATCAAACGTGTCACAATATTCAGACATGCTCACTGAGGGTGAGAAGAAAATGTTTGAAGCATATCCGGACACTTACAAAATAAATGTTGGTAAGGCTGTGGCGTGTTCTTGGCCAGATGATGTGCTTGCTCGTTCTACACAACAAGGCAAAATGATCAATAACAATGAGGGAATTGAAGTTGCTAACAGTGGTCAATTGCCATTCCCTAATCCAAGTGATCCTCAACATTATATTTGGAATTCCAGAATGGGAACTGGAAGTCAATCAAATGTATTCAGAAATGTAACTATTACAAATGTAGATAGCAATGGAAACATTACTGTAGGTGAGCAGGAAACTAATATTATCTTTCCAGATCATGAATTGAATTACGGTAAATATGAAGATGGATTATTTGCATTATTTATGCAAAAAAACAACGCACCTGCACGGGTGAAAGGTGTGACTGTCCTTGTACACGACTACATAGACTCTTATGTGAATCCAAGAAGAGCTTGGTCATATAGCCCAGCAACACGAAGAGTTAGAAGAGCTCCTGATATTACATATGATACTCTTGTTAACGCATCACCACTAATTGTTGTGGATCAGTATGGTACTTTTAATGGTGCTCAGGATAAGTATAACTGGGAATTAAAAGGTGTTAAAAAAATGATTGTACCTGGAGTTAGTGAAGGTATAGGTAGTAATTCTTTAGAGAAAACCCATGGTATTGGTCATCTAAACCCAGAATTTGTTAATTTTGAAGAGAAAGAAGTTGCGGTTGTTCATGCTACTTTGAAAGAAGGTCAGAGACACTTGTATGCCTCTCGAACTTTCTATGTAACAACTGATGCTTATTTTATTGTTGCTCAAGACATATTTGATGGGCAGGGAAATCTCATGAGAAATGCAATCAATACTCTTACAACTGATATTGATGGTGCTGATGGTGAATGTTATGTTAATGGTGAGTTTACATTTGACTTTGCTACACGGCAGTATGCTGGAAATAATATGATTGGAAATGCAATCAATTCTCAGCCAGCATTATACGGAGGCCCTTCAAAGGATGTAAGTTTTTATACTCCTGATGGTTTGCGTAGATACGCTCGATAAGTAATTAATCTCTTAAAAAAACCCAGCTTAGAACAAATCTAAGCTGGGTTTTTTTTGTTTATCTATTTGCAGAAACAGTTTATGTTGCATAAAATTTTAAATCCTATGTACGTTCTCTTTACATTAATTTCTTTCTTTTTTACCTTCAGTGTATCAATTATATCTGCAAGTGACTTTAATTATGATACGGGATTAGCCCTAAAGTCAAATTTAGCGGATAAAGCCACCATTACTTCTATGCACGCTTATAATGATAGAATTGTTGCAGTTGGTGTTCACGGTATCGTGCTTAGCTCAGAGGACTTTGGTAAGACTTGGATACAAGCGGAAAAAGTTCCATTCACAAATACACTTACTGATGTACAGTGTGTTTCAGAGTCTCAATGCTGGGCAACTGGTCACGATATGACAATTTTACATTCTGTCGATGGTGGCAAAAACTGGAGTGTTCAATATGATGATATAGATTTTGATGCGCCATTTTTATCTATTCACATGGTTG
Organism: uncultured Pelagibacteraceae bacterium; assembly: GCA_902634765.1. Taxonomy (GTDB): domain Bacteria; phylum Pseudomonadota; class Alphaproteobacteria; order Pelagibacterales; family AG-422-B15; genus CABYIR01. The sequence continues at coordinate 27,526 of CACPLH010000013.1, read as the reverse complement.
ATTATTTAAATGGTATTGTTGTCGGTGCTTTTGGGAAATCTATGATAACAAATGATGGTGGTGAAAATTGGACATCTACAGTTGTAACAGATGATCCATACGAGCCTCATTTAAATTCAGTTTACTCTTCATATAGAATGAAAAGTGAAAATGGAACAAATTTAATGTTTGTTGCTGGAGAGATTGGTCAGGTTCATATCTCTAAAGATCAGGGAAAAAGTTGGAACATGGTAGATACCGAGTATTTTGGATCACTATGGGGTGGAATTTCTGTGGATGATAAAAGAAAATTACTACTCGGAATGGCTGGGAAAATTTTATATTTAAAGTTTAGTAATGAAGCAAGTGGTGAGTTTTCCCTTGATACATTGTTTGCTGGAATTAAAAATAGCTTAACTGACATTAAAAGACTTAATAATGGAAACTATATAATTAGTGGTAACGGTGGAGTCGTTACAATTCTTGATCTTGAAAATGAAACGACTGAAACATGTATAAGAGGTGATAGACTAAGCAACACATCAGTGATTGAGATCTCTAATGATAAATATTTATTGTCTGGTGAAAAAGGATTTAGAACTCATAGCATGAGTGAATGCCAAAAAAATTTCGAAGATAAAGATAGCATCTCAAAAGATATGTGGATGAAAAGTGAATTCCAATACGAGGAATGGGTCCCGTATGACTGGCAATAATCGTGTTGAAGGAAAGGTTGCTTTAGTCACAGGTGCAGCTTCAGGTCTTGGTCTTGCTTCAGCCATCAAATTACTTGATGAAGGCGCTAAAGTTTTTTTTTCAGATATAAATGAAAAAGGCTTAGAACAATTAAATGAAGTTTTAGATAAATATAACTCTGATGATTATGCTCTAAGTCATCACGATGTATCTTCAGAAGCGTCTTGGAATGAAGCTCTTGAACAAGTTAACTTTAAATTTGGAAAGCTAAATATATTATTGAATAGTGCGGGTATTGCATTAGGTGCAGATGTCGTTTCAACCGGACTCGATGTTTGGAAAAAAGTTCATGATGTCAACTTAGATAGTGTTTTTTTAGGATGCAAATTGGCAATTCCTATGATGGCTGAACACGGAGCTGGATCAATCATCAGTATTTCTTCAATTTCTGGAATTGTAGCTGGCTGGAATACTGCAGCTTACAATTCATCTAAAGCTGGTGTCAGACATCTCAGTAAATCTATTGCACTGTATTGTGCTAAGAAAGGTTACAACATTCGATCAAATACAATTCATCCAGCATTCATAGACACACCAATATTAGATCCTCATAAGCAAGCTTTTGGAGAGAAAGAAGCTATTGCGAAGCTTTCACGACAAATACCAATGAATAAAATTGGTGATACTGATGACGTAGCTTATGCTGTTCTATATTTAGCATCTGATGAGTCAAAATTTATCACCGGTTCAGAAATAGTTCTCGACGGTGGATTAAGTGCTATGTAGCCAATGTCAAAAAAGGCATTAATCATTGTTCATCAACGTAGATCAAGCACAGGAGATGTTGGTATAAAATTAAAGCAAAGAGGGTATAAACTTGATGTTCGAAGGCCCTCTTTAGGTGAAAGTCTTCCCGACAATATGCAGGACCATGATCTTGCAGTTATTTATGGTGGACCAATGAGTGCTAACGATAATGTTGAATTCATCAAAAAAGAAATAGACTGGATTGATATTGCCCTGGACTCTAATAAGCCATTTCTTGGTATTTGTCTTGGTGGTCAAATGTTAGCAAAAAACTTAGGGCAAGAAGTAAAGCATTCCCCTGATAAAAGTTGTGAGATTGGTTTTTTTGATATTTCACCTGTTAATGATGGGTTTAAAATCTTTCAAAATCAGAAAACTTTTTTTCAGTGGCACTCTGAAGGTTTTGATGTTCCGCGTGATGCAACATTACTAGCCAAAGGATCAAAGTTTCCAAATCAGGCATTTCGTTATAAAAATGCGTTTGGTATACAATTTCATCCAGAAGTTAATCTAAGAATGCATTTAGCTTGGCTTTACTTTGCTGGATACAGATTGAGTGAACGAGGTGCTCAAACAAGGAAAGAGCAACTGACTCTAAGATTAAAATATGGTAAAAACATAAATCTATGGTTAGACAATTTTTTGGATAATCATTTACTAAATAACATTAAATAAAAATATATATGGAACCGATTGCTATCTTAATTTACAGAATCATTGATATCTATTTCTATATTATCATTGCAAATGTAATCATCAGTTGGCTCGTTGCATTTAATATAATCAATACATATAACCAATTTGTTGCAATGATTCTTTATGCAACTAGGCGCCTTACGGATCCATTGTTAAATCCAATAAGGCGATTTCTACCTAATCTTGGAGGTGTAGATATTTCTCCTATCGTTTTAATCTTACTTTTACTTTATGTTCAGGATTCACTTAGAGTTTATTATTTTAATTTTTAGATAAGGATTTTTATGACAGCAAATATTATTGATGGGAAGCAAATTGCTGCTGATCTAAGAGCAAGTACAAAGGAATTAGTAACAGAATTTATTAATAAATATAATAACCCACCTACTCTGGCAGTCGTTCTTGTAGGAGAAGATCCAGCTAGTCAAGTTTATGTTAAAACAAAAACTAAAATGGCAAAAGAGATTGGCATGAATGTTGAGGATCATTTTTTTGAAAAAACTGTTTCAGAAAAAGATCTTCTTAACTTAATTCATAAATTAAATTCAAATAAAGATATTAATGGAATTTTAGTTCAACTTCCTCTACCTGATCATATTGACTCAAGAGTTATTATTGATTCAATTGATCCAGCAAAAGATGCAGATGGTTTTCATGCAATCAATGTTGGTAGAAATTCAATTGGTGGCGACCTTTTAAAGAAAACATTCACACCTTGTACGCCATTAGGTTGTTATTTAATGTTGAAGCAGCATATTTCTGATTTAAAAGGTATGCATGCTGTAATAATTGGGAGATCGAATATTGTTGGTAAACCTATGGCTCAATTATTATTAGAAGAATCATGTACAGTTAGCATTGTACATTCAAAAACCAAAAATATTGAAGAGATGACGAGACAAGGTGATATTGTTGTTGCCGCTGTCGGGCGCCCATTAATGGTCAAGAAAGACTGGATTAAGCCCGGAGCAGTGGTAATTGATGTGGGCATTAATCGAATAGATGATCCTGAAACAGGTAAAACCAAATTGGTTGGTGATGTGGATTATGAAGGAGTAGCTGAAATTGCTTCAGCAATTACACCAGTTCCTGGTGGGGTTGGACCAATGACCATAGCTTGTTTATTAAAAAATACCGTTGATGCAGCAAATCGGCAGGCTGAATAATTATTTCTTTTGCCTGAGTCTTAAAGCATTTAGCTTGATAAATCCTTCAGCATCTTTCTGGCTGTAGATATTATCTGACTCAAAAGTGGCTAGGTCTGGGTTGTATAAACTCTTCGCAGATCGTCTTCCAGTAATCATAACGTTACCTTTGTAAAGTTTTAGGTTAACTTTTCCTTCTACATTAACTTGGCTCTGATCAATCATTGACTGAAGCATGTCTCTTTCAGGAGAGAACCAATATCCATTATAAACAAGCTCAGCATATTTCGGACTAATTCCATCTTTCATATGAGCAGCTTCTTTATCGAGCGTAAGGCTCTCAATAGCACGATGGGCATGATAATAAATCGTACCACCAGGAGTTTCATAAATTCCTCTAGACTTCATCCCGATATATCTATTTTCAACTAAATCAATTCTACCAATGCCATGCTTTCCACCAAGTTCATTAAGTTTTTTTAATATTTCAAATGGACTCATAGGAGTATTGTTAATGGCACATGCATCACCAGACTTAAAGTCTATTGATACTTCTTCTGGTGTATCTGGAGCATCATATGGTGAAACTGATCTTGAATAAACGTATTCAGGCGCTTCTTGGCTTGGATCTTCCAAAACTTTTCCTTCTGCTGAAGAGTGTAAAATATTCTCATCAATACTAAAGGGCTGCTCTCCTCTTTTATCTTTTTGTATTTCAATTCCATTTTTGTCTGCGTACTGAACAAGCGATTCTCTTGAATTCATATCCCATTCTCTCCAAGGGCTGATGATATGAATATCAGGATTATGAAAATAGTATCCTAATTCAAATCGGATCTGATCATTTCCTTTTCCTGTAGCTCCATGAGATACAGCATCTGCATTAATTTGACTTGCGATTTCAATTTGTTTCTTTGCAATAAGAGGGCGTGCAACTGATGTACCTAGTAAATAATATCCTTCATACAATGGATTTGCTCTAAACATTGGGAAGACATAATTTTTTACAAACTCTTCTCTTAAGTCTTCAACAAATATTTCAGTTGTTCCTTGTTGAGCAGCTTTTTTTTTAACTGCTCCAAAATCTTCATCTTGACCAAGGTCAGCAGTGAATGTTGCAACTTCACATTGATATGTTTCTTTTAACCATTTTAAAATAACAGAGGTATCAAGACCACCTGAATATGCTAAAACGACTTTATTGACTTTTTGACTCATCTTAATCTTAATTCACTTTTCTTAATTTTTACGCTCTCAGACTTCAATTGCCCACAAGCTGCCATGATATCTTGACCTCGTGTTTTTCTAATTGGGCTTGAATAACCTGCATTATTAAGGATGTCACTAAATTTTTTTATTTGTGAACGGTCTGAGCAAACATATGGAGAATTAGGCCATGGATTAAAAGGAATTAAGTTAATTTTTGCAGGAATTCCCTTTATTAGCCTAATTAATTGACGTGCATCTGAGGTCTTATCATTTACACCTTTCAGCATCACATATTCAAAAGTAATTCGCTTTGAATTTCTTGTTCTAGGGTAATCTTGACAGGCTTTGATAAGCTCTTTCAGGGGATACTTTTTATTAATTGGAACAATTTCATCTCGAATTTTATCATTCGGAGCATGTAATGAAATAGCAAGACGTGTATCGACGTCATTTCCCCATTCTAGAATCTTTGGAACAATCCCAGATGTACTAAGTGTAATTCTTTTTGTTGATAGTTGAATTCCTTCTCTATCTCCAATAATTTCAACCGCAGTCTTAGCATTTTCATAATTATAAAGTGGTTCACCCATCCCCATGAAGACAATATTTGAAATCTTTCTAAATTTATTAGTTGGCCAATCCCCCAATTGATCACGTGCTAGTAAAAGTTGAGAGATAATTTCTTCACTTGTAAGATTTCTAACTAGCCTTTGAGTTCCCGTAAAACAAAACTTACAATTTAATGTACAGCCCACTTGAGATGAAATACATAGCGTTCCTCTGCTTACTTCTGGAATAAAAACCATTTCAACAAGATTATTATCACTTAATTTTAAAAGCCACTTATGTGTTCCATCTTTTGAAACTTGATGATTTGAAATTAAAGGTCGATCAATAGAATAATGTTTTGATAATTTAGTTTGAAACTCACTTGAAAATGTTGTCATTTCAGAAAAATTACTTATACCTTGAAAATAAATCCAATGCCAAAGTTGTTTAACTCTATATTTTTCTTTTTTAGCAATAATATTTTTATTGATGAACTCTTCAATAAGTTCTTCGCGATTGAAACCAATCAAATTGATTTTATCACTTTGCATTTTAAATTGTTATGAGCAAGCTTTATCGATAGCTGATAAAGATTTTGTAAATCCAATCAGAGAATATGTATCTGTAATTTTCGTACCACGACTAGAGATACTTTGTACTTTAACACGTGAACCATTTTTCATATCTTTTATAAGCTGATTTGAATTTTGTTCATCTGCCAACCAAGCTCTATCTTCAATGGTAAAAAATTTATATGTATTTGCTTTGATGGTTACCTCAACCATACTTTTTGCTTTAAAGGTGTAGCCTGCCTCTATGCTTGGCTCATGCTTAATACCATCAGAGACAAAATTTGATAACATGAGAGCATGATCACCTCTGTTAAGACCAGTTGGCGATGTTTGAATAGGCTTTGAAATCATAAAGCAAATTTTAGAGTCACCTTCTCCATATTGCTTCGCTTGCCAAGCTTTACCCGATCCAAATGTTCCAAGATGAATAGCTTCTAGCACTGCATGTGCACTAAACGAAGATAGTAGAAAAAAAAGCGTAATTAGTTTAATATTTATTTTTTTCATAAACATAATTTATATTGGGAATTAATATAATGAAAGCAATAGTTTGTAAAGAATTTGGACCGCCCAGCTCATTAGTCTATGAAGACGTTGAAACTGGAGAACCTTCAAAAAACCAAGTTTTAGTAGATATACACGCTGCTGGAGTCAATTTTCCTGATACGTTAATTATTAAAAATGAATATCAATTTAAACCGCCACTTCCATTCACTCCTGGGGGAGAGTTGGCTGGTGTTGTGAGTGCAGTAGGTGAAGGAGTTACTGAGTTTAAAATTGGCGATGAAGTCATTGGAATGCCAGGGAACGGTGGGTTTGCTGAGCAGATTTTAATTAGTAAAAATCAATTATTCAAAAAACCTACTAATATGGATTTTTCAACAGCTGCATGTTTTACACTCACGTACGGAACATCGCATTATGCTCTTAAAGATAAAGCTCAATTAAAAGAAGGTGAAACTGTTTTGATTATGGGGGCCTCTGGTGGCGTTGGAATATCGGCAATTGAAATTGCAAAAGCAATGGGTGCAAAAGTAGTGGCTGCAGCATCGAGTGATGACAAACTTGATGTATGCAAACAATATGGTGCTGATGAAGTAATTAATTATGGAGGATATGATTTAAAAGATCGCGATCAAATTAAATTATTTAGAAACGATATTGGAAAAACAACCGGTGGCAATGGGCCAGATGTTATTTATGATCCTGTTGGAGGTGACTTTACTGAGCCAGCTCTTCGAAGTATTGCATGGGCTGGTCGCTTCTTAGTCATTGGTTTTGCCGCAGGAAATATTCCTAAAATTCCTCTTAATCTTTACCTTGTGAAAGGATGTTCCGCGGTTGGAGTTTTTTGGGGTGCTTTTACTATGAGAGAACCACAAAATCATTTAGCGAATATGCAACAGTTAGCGCAGTGGCATGAAGAAGGAAAGATAAAAGCCCCTGTTACACAAACATTTTCATTAGAAAATGCAGCTGATGCATTAGATACAATTCTTGCTCGTAAGGCGACAGGAAAAATCGCACTGACAACTTCTTTTTATAATAAGTAAGACTTATTTTTTAAATTGAGTCTCCATTTTTTTGGCAAGGTCGATGTCGAGCGAAGAGACCCCGCCAGCATCGTGCGTGGTAAGAATGACATCAACTTTGTTATAAACATTGAACCATTCAGGATGATGGTTTTTTTTCTCAGCATAAAATGCTATCGATGTCATCCATTCAAAAGCAGATGTAAAATCATCGAAAATAAATTGTTTTGTAATTGCATTTCTGTTTTTAACAGTTTTCCAGCCTTTTAATTTTTTTAAAGCTGTAGCTTTATCTTTAATAGATAATTTTTTCATTATGGAGCTGGATGAGGAAACTCCTCATGAACCTTCTTAATCTCATTTAATATTTCTTTTGTAATATCTACATCTACACTGCTAATACAAGTTTTAAGTTGATCCATGGTTGTAGCACCAATTATTGTTGAGGTCATAAATTGTTGAATATCACAAAAACGAATTGCAAATTGTGCTGGATCAATACCAAACTGTTTAGCGATTTCAACATATTTCTCAGTTGCCTGATTAACGCTTGGTCTTTTATATCGATACATTAAAGGTCCATCACCAAACAAAGCTAAACGGGATCCTTGAGGCATTTGACCATTTAAGTATTTTCCAGTTAATATTCCTTGACCGAGAGGAGAGTATGATAAAAGACTGACCTGCTCATGGTTGGTAACCTCAGAAAGACCAACTTCGTAAGCTCTGTTGATTAAGTTATAAGCATTCTGAATTGAAACAACTCTTGGAAGAGATTTAGTTTTTGATAACTCAAGATATTTCATGGTTCCCCAAGGAGTTTCATTTGATAGTCCTATATGTCTAACTTTGCCTTGTTGCACTAACTCACCAAGAGCACCTAAAGTTTCTTCAATATCAATAGTATCTTCTGGAATCGGGGCATACCGGTACTCTAATCTTCCACTAAATGCTCCGAAAGGCCGCTCTGGCCAGTGGACCTGATAAAGATCTATATAATCTGTTTGCAGCCTTTTTAAGCTTTGATCAACTGCGTAATGTATGTGTTCACGAGACAATCTTGTCATCTCATTATCTTCTCTCATATACGAGAGTCCAGAACGCCCAGCAACTTTAGTAGCTAAAATAATTTTATCTCTATTTTTTCGAGCCTGAAACCAATTTCCAATGTATTTTTCAGTTAAGCCTTGGGTTTTTTCTTTTGTTGGGACAGCATACATTTCTGCAGTATCAATAAAATTCACGCCTTGCTCTAAGGCATAATCTAATTGATCATGGGCATCAGCCTCTGTATTCTGCTCACCCCATGTCATTGTACCTAGACATATAGTACTAACGTCAATATCAGTTCTTCCTAGTTTTCTATATTCCATTATTTTTTCTTTTTTTCAGTCATAATATTTTGAACTGATGTTCCCATATCAATAACTGTTTTTTCAAATGGAATAGGCTCCCATCCAAAAACCTCTATTGTTTGAGAATTATCCATTAAGATTTTTTGATGTAAAAAAGTCTTCATGGTTTTCATTTCAGAACTAAACAATGCCAAAAATTTTATAATAAAGTCTGGCATAATTTTTTTTGTCACATTAGGAAATCCATTACTGTTTAATGTTTTAGCTATTTCAACAAGATGAACAGATTCATTAGATGTACACGCAAAACGCTTACCATTTGAATTTTCATTTTTTATTGCCTCAACATGCAACTTTGCAATGTCTCTAACATCTACATAATTCATGTATACATTTGGTACAGCAGGAATTGCTCTATTTAGAAACCTTTTAATTGTATCAGTAGAAGTACCCCCTATATCATCACTTAGTGATGGCCCTAAGACAAATGATGGGTTGATAACTGTGAGCTCAAGATTTTTTTCATCCTGACTATTAATGAAATCCCAAGCTGCCTTTTCTGCAATAGTTTTACTTTTTACATATGGAGTAACACCTGGTCCATCTATATTAGTCCAGTCATTATGGTCGAAACGTTTATTTGGATCATCATGGCCGTATTGAATAGCTGCAACGGATGAAGTAAGAACAACTTTTTTAATACCTGCTTTTTTTGCTGCATTCAAGGCTCTCAATGTACCTTCTCTCGCAGGAGTAATTACTTCATCTTCGTTTTTAGGTTCTTTGAATGGAAATGGGGATGCTACATGCAATACATAAGTGCAACCATCCATCGCATCTTCCCATCCTTCATCACTAGTTAAATCTAACTTACAAAATTCCAGATTATTTTTGGCTTCTACTTCGCTTGAGATTGCATTTCTTACCTGGTACTCCCTATCAGGTGTTCTAAGAGACCCTCTGACAGAGTATCCATTTTTAAGCAATTCGGAGATGCAGTGCAGCGCAATGTAACCGGATGCCCCTGTGACTAAAACTTTATCCATAATTCTCCCTAATTAATTGAAAATAAACGTTTTTTTATTTAAAATTTTCTTTTATGTCCTATATTGTTATCTTTTCTTATCTTGTATTATCTACAAATATACATATGTATTAAAGTATAAAATTAATAAATATAAAGGAAAATTATCTATGGATTATCAACAAAGAGCAACTCAAGCCACACCCGCTATTGATGAAGGTTTGAGAAACTACATGCTTCAAGTTTATAACTATATGGCATCAGGTTTAGCTTTAACAGGATTAATTGCTTATATGCTTTTTCAAGCTACTGCAGTTATCGGACCGAATGGTGAAATTGTTGGCCTAACTTCACTCGGTATTTCGCTTTACACTGGCCCAATGATGTGGGTTGTTGCATTGGCACCTCTTGGGGTAGTTATGTATATGAGTTTTGGTATAAGAGGAATGTCAGCATCTAGAGCACAAACTTTATTTTGGGTATTTTCTTTTTTGATGGGATTATCTCTATCCACAATTTTTTTACAATACACTGGAGCAAGTATTGCGAGAGTATTTTTTATTACCTCAATTACTTTTGGATCTATGAGTATTTATGGCTACACAACAAAACGTGATTTAACTGGTCTTGGCTCATTCTTGTTTATGGGTTTAATTGGAATTATTATTGCTTCAATTGTAAATATTTTCATGCAGTCACCAGCAATTTATTTTGCGGTTTCAATTTTAGGAGTTCTTATTTTTGTAGGACTAACTGCATATGATACACAAAAAATAAAAAATATGTACATGGCTTATGATAGTGGTGAAGTAGCTGCAAAGAAAGCTATTATGGGGGCATTGACTCTTTACTTAGATTTTATAAATTTATTTATTATGCTTCTAAGACTTTTTGGTCAAAGAAGATAAAAGTTTACAAAATAATAAATGAGTCTCTTAGTGGGACTCATTTATTTAACAATACTCAAACCAGATTTATCAATATAAGTTAGTAGAGCATCTAAACTTTCATTGTGTTTAAGAAGAACACCAGCTGAATTAATTAAGCTATACTTAGATTTTGCTTTTGTAGTTTTTTTATTTTTGTAAATTTGCAAGTAAGCGCTTTCAAATGTATTTCGATAAAAAGAAAAGATAGCGTGAGTTTTTAAATGATCAATTGCATAATCTTTTAAAAAGCCCTGACTAACTTTCTTGCCATAAAATGAGAGAATTGAATTGAGCTCATTTTTATTAAAAAATGTAATATTTTTATCAGAATTATCTTTTTGGATTTCTTGACCTCGACTTATAAAGTGAACAACCATATTTATAATTGTACTAATGATTTGGAATAAAAAAAGGCTAAAATCTAAGATATTTTTTATAATATATGCAGCCCCGACACCTTGAAAATTGTTATTCAATGCCAATATATTCAATGAATATAACAAATTTATGGCAAAAGCAGAAAAACTAGAATTTCAGACAGAAGTCAGTCAACTCTTAAAATTAATGATTAACTCAGTTTATTCTGAGAAGGAAGTTTTTGTTCGTGAGTTAGTATCAAATGCTTCAGATGCTTGCGATAAGCTTAGATATCTGGCGACGACAAAAGAAAAACTTTTACAATCCGATCCTGATTTAAAAATTAAGATTGAAATTAATAAGAAAGAGAGCCTAGTAACCATTGTCGATAATGGTATTGGAATGAATAAAAAAGATCTTGTTAATAATCTTGGAACAATAGCAAGGTCCGGAACTGCACAATTTATTAAAGAAGCTGCTGAAACCAAAGATTTGTCTTTAATAGGTCAATTTGGAGTTGGTTTCTATTCTGCTTTCATGGTTGCATCTGATTTAAAAGTAGTTACTCGAAAAGCTGGTGAGAATAAATTATGGATATGGAAATCAGATGGTGAAAGTAATTTTACAATTGAGGAATCAGATGATCTTGATCAATTAAATTCTAACAGAGGTACAAAAATTATCCTTACTATAACAAAAGAAAATAAAGAATTTTTAGATAAAATAAGAATTGAAGAAATTATTCGTAAGTATTCCGATCACATAAGTATCCCGATCTTTGTTCAAAATTCTGGTGATAAAGAAGAAGAAAAGCCTGAAGCAATTAACTCTGCATTAGCTTTATGGACTCGTCCGAAAAATAAAATCACAAAAGATCAATATAAGGAATTCTATAATCATGTTGGTCAAATGTTTGATGATCCATGGATGACATCTCACTATAAAGCTGAGGGTCAGATTGAGTATACGGTATTAAATTTTATTCCAAGTACGAAACCATTTGATCTGTATGATCCCGCAAGAGAAAATAGATTAAAGTTATATGTTAAAAAGGTTTTCATTACTGATAATTGTCCTGAGCTCATTCCACCTTATTTAAGATTCTTAAGAGGCGTCATAGACTCTGAAGACTTACCGCTAAATATTAGCCGTGAAATGCTTCAGAACAATCCAGTTGTTAAAAAAATTCGTAACGCATTAGTCAAAAGAACCATTAATGATTTGAAGAAAAAGTTGACCGCAGACCGCACATCTTTTGAGCAATTTTGGGGTAACTTTGGGCCAGTAATTAAAGAGGGAATATACGAAGATTTTGAAAAAAAAGATAATTTACTTGAAATTGCTTTATTCAAAAATTCAAATTCAACAAAATTGATTACTCTTGATGAATACATTGAGACCATGGACAAAAAGCAAAAGGATATTTATTTCATAACTGGAGATAGTTACGACAATATTATTAATAATCCTAGGCTTGAAGGCTATAAATCACGAGGAATTAATGTTCTTATTTTGGATGATCCAGTAGATAGTTTTTGGACATCATCAACTCCAAGTTTTAAAGAGAAAAATATCAAATCAATTACAAAAGGAATTGATGATTTAGATAATATTGGAAAAAAGAAGAAGGATGAAAAAGAAAAGAAAGAAGACAAATCAATTGAACCATTGATAGTATTATTAAAAGAAAAATTAAAAGATAAAGTAAAAGATGTGAGAACATCTTCAAGATTGACTGAAAGTCCAGTATGTTTAGTTGCTGACGAAAGTTCTATGGATCCTCAACTTGAAAAGATTTTGCAGCAACATAATCAATTACAGCAAGGTATTTCTCTCAAAATTCTTGAATTAAACCCTGATCATAAGCTAATTAAAAAATTAGCTAAAATGTCCAAAGATAAATCTTCAATTGGAGATATTGAAAATATAGCTATCCTGCTTTATGAGCAATCAATGATTTTAGATGGAGAGAAACCATCTGACCCTGTAAATTTTTCAAAGAAACTTATAGATACGATCTCAGCTTCAATTAATTGAGACTAGGCTGTCTCTGCAAGATTTTTTAAAACGTATTGTAGTATCCCACCTGTTTGAAGATATTCAACCTCATTAACGGTCTTAATTAAACAATTAACTTTTGTCTCAAATATTTTTCCTGATGAGTATTTAATTGTCATTGGCAATATCATATTTGGAGTTATTTCTTTATCTAGGCCAGTAATAGAGATTACTTCTGAACCATTTAGCTTGAGAGATTTACGATTTTGTCCTTTATTAAATTGAAGAGGTAAAACTCCCATTCCTACAAGATTTGATCTATGAATACGTTCATAAGATTCAGCTACAACAGCTTTTACACCAAGTAAATTTGTTCCTTTTGCAGCCCAATCCCTTGATGAACCCATTCCATAATCTTTTCCAGAAAATATGACCAGTGGTTTATTCTCTTTTTTGTATTTTATTGCCGCATCAAAAATTGACATCTGTTTTTTAGATGGATAGTGTTTTGTATACCCTCCTTCAATGCCATCAAGCATTTCATTTTTAATCCTGATGTTTGAAAAGGTACCTCTCATCATTACTTCATGATTACCTCTTCTAGCGCCAAATGAATTAAAATCATGAATCTTTACTGATTTACTTTTTAAATAATCTCCTGCGGGCCCGTTTGTTTTAATTGATCCAGCAGGACTAATGTGATCTGTTGTAACAGAGTCACCAAATATTCCTAAAACCCTTGCATTTAAAATATTACTTATATTTCCTTGACTGAAATTCATGTCTTCAAAGTATGGTGGATGTTTAACATAAGTAGATTTCTTATCCCATTGGTATGTTAATCCAGTAGTAGATTTTACTTTTTTCCACTTTGCATCTCCTGCAAAAACATTTTTATATCTTGAAATATATAATTTTGAGTCAATTGTTTTTGCAATCAATGATTTTATTTCTTTAGAACTTGGCCAGATATCTTTTAGAAATATCTTTTTACCATTTTTGTCTAATCCAATTGCGTCTTTAGTAATATCAATCTTAGTGCTGCCAGCTAAAGCATAAGCCACAACTAGTGGTGGAGAGGCTAAATAGTTTGCTTTTACATGAGGATTTATTCTTCCTTCAAAATTTCTATTTCCTGATAATACCCCACTTACAATAAGATTATTTTTTGTAATTGTATCAGCTATGTCTGTATTGATTGGTCCTGAATTGCCAATACAGGTAGTGCATCCAAACCCAACCAATTGAAAGCCCAAATGATCTAAATACTTTTGAGTTCCAGATTTTATCAAATAATCAGTTACAACCTTTGACCCAGGAGCTAATGATGTTTTTACCCATGGTTGTGTTCTAAGGCCAAGGTTATATGCTTTTTTTGCAAGTATTCCCGCACCAAGCATTACACTTGGGTTTGAGGTGTTGGTACAGCTTGTAATAGCTGCTATTGCAACATGTCCATGATCAATAGAATAATTTTTACCCTTTACCCTACTTAAAGAGCAAGTTTTTTTTATATTAAAATCTTTTTTTAGACTTTCCATGAAAGACCTTGCAACTTTGGGTAGTTCAATTTTATCTTGAGGCCTTTTTGGTCCTGATAAACATGGAACTATTGTTGATAAATTTAATTTAATATTAGTTGTGTAAACAATATTTCTTTTCTTAGAATACGTTTCCCACATATCTTGTTCTTTCGCATATTTTTTAGTTAATGCAATTTCATCTTTCGGTCTTCCAGTTGACTCTAAAAATTTAATTGTTTCATTATCAATTGGGAAAATGCCACAGGTTGCACCATACTCAGGTGCCATATTTGCAATTGTTGCGCGATCAGCGACTGATAAATCTTTAAGCCCACTTCCAAAAAATTCTACAAATTTTCCTACAACACCTTTTTTTCTTAAAATTTCTGTAATTGTTAAAACAAGGTCTGTAGCAGTTGTTCCTTCTTTTGGCTTTCCAACTATTTCAAATCCTACAACTTCAGGAACTACCATAGATATAGGTTGACCAAGCATAGCTGCTTCAGCTTCTATTCCACCAACTCCCCAACCTAAAACAGACAATCCATTTATCATTGTAGTGTGACTATCAGTACCTACAACTGTATCTGGGAAAGCTATATTAGTTTTTTTTCCATTAATGATTTTTGTTTCAGACCAAACAGTTTTTGCTAAATTCTCTAAATTAACTTGATGACATATGCCTGTTCCTGGAGGAACAACTCGAAAGTTATCAAACGATTTTTGTCCCCATCTTAAAAATTCGTATCGCTCAATATTTCTTTTATATTCTAAATCAACATTTGCCTTATAAGCATTTGTAGTTCCAAACTTATCAACCATTACTGAATGGTCAATTACCAAATCGACTGGAGTAAGAGGATTAATTTTCTTTGGATCACTTTTTAATTTTTTCATTGCTGCTCTCATTGCAGCAAGATCAACAACTGCAGGCACACCTGTAAAATCTTGCATAAGAACTCTTGCAGGACGAAAATTAATTTCAAGATTAATCTTTTTATTTTTCTTCCATTTACTAAACTCTTTAATATCTTTCGATGTAACCGTTATTCCATCTTCATTTCTTATAAGGTTTTCTAAAAGAATTTTGATTGAGAAAGGAAGAGAGGAAATATTTCTTAAACCGTGCTTTTCAGCTAGTCGTAGACTATTGAATGTATACTGTTTTTTCCCAATTTTTAGGGTTTTTTTTGTTTTATAACTATCCTGCATAGAGTCTTTACTCGCTGTATTAATAAGACTAATTTGGGTTTCAATCAATTAAAAAAAAGACTAAAAAATGGACTATCTGCTAGCTGAAAATCTGTCTTGCATAAGGGGATCCAACACAGTTTTTAAGAACCTATCTTTTAAAGTGAGTAGAGGTCAAATACTTCATATCTCTGGTGCAAATGGTTCCGGTAAGACAAGTTTGCTTAGAATGATAGCTGGTTTTATTTATCCATCGGAAGGAAAAATTATTCCTGAAAAAATTTATACTCATAAAGATGTTCACTTTGTGGGACAAAAATATGCATTAAAAAAAAATTTATCCGTAGAAAAAAATTTATCTCTGTGGTCTTATCTTTATCAAAAAAAAATTAATACTGATCAAATTTTATCTGATCTTGATTTAACTCAATATAAAGATAATGATGTTGAAGTATTGTCTGACGGACAAAAGAGGAGATTGTCCATTGCAAGACTTTTTATTCACTCAGCGCCAATTTGGTTATTAGATGAGGTCCATGTTCATTTAGATTCAGAGTGGCAGGTAAAATTAAATCATTACATTTATAATTATATAAATGAAGGTGGTATAGTTTTAATTTCTTCAAATACTAAAATTGAATTAAATTCAAATTTCGACATCAATTTAACTAATTATAATGTTTAAAAATTTATTATTAAGAGATCTCAGACTTGCTTACTATTCAAGTTCAAACTTTATATACATAAGTTCTTTTTTTATATTAGTTACCATTTTAATACCTTTCGTAATTAATACTGAAACTGAAGGTCTTAAGTCAGTTTTTCAAGGACTCATATGGGTAGGTTTAGCTTTAGCACTTCTTTTAGCTCTTGATAGAATCTTTAGTTCTGATTTTGATGATGGAAATTTAGATATCATATTAAGAATGGAAGTTTCTTATGAAAAAATTTATTTATCTAAATTGTTATCAGTATGGATTACATATTGTTTGCCAATAGTAATCATTGTTCCTCTTATTTCTACAGCATTCAATTTAACTATTAATGAAACTATATTTGTAACGATTAATCTCTTTTGTGGATCTTTTGGAATGGCAGCAACCGCAATTGGGATTAATGCACTTCTAATGGGTCTCAAGAGAATGATTTATCTTAAGAGTATTATCATTATTCCTTTGTACATCCCTTTTATGATTTTTGGCGTTGAACAAGGATCATGGCCTATTTTATCGGCTTTATCTATGATAGCAGTTGTCGTTGCTTCATTTGCAACGAGCTATGGTCTGCGTCTTTATGGAGAATAGATTTTTTCAAAATAATAAATATATATTTAAGTATGATCTCTAAAATCAGACCTGCTATTATTGAAAAAGCTGATAGATATATTCCTCTATTATTATCTTTTACAATTATAACTTTTTTTGTGGGATTATATTTCTCACTTATAGAATCTCCTGCAGACTACATTCAAGGAGATTCAATGCGAATTATGTACATTCATGTACCATCAGCGTGGTTTTCACTTATGATTTATACTTTAATAGCTTTATCATCGGTGTTCTGGTTTATTCTTCGAAACCCTTTACTTAGTTTAGCTGCTAGATCACTTGCACCAATAGGTGCTATGTTTACCTTCTTAGCACTTATTACTGGAAGTATATGGGGTAAGCCTACATGGGGAACATGGTGGGCTTGGGATGCTAGACTTACTTCTATGTTAATTTTATTTTTTCTTTATCTTGCTTATATTTTGTTGTGGCATTCAATTTCAAATAAAGATAACGCTTCTAAGATAGCAGCAGCATTGGGAATAATTGGTTTTATAAATATTCCAATTATAAAGTTTTCAGTTGATTGGTGGAATACTTTGCATCAGCCAGCTACTATTTCTAAACTATCAACTCCTAGTATTGATGTAAGCATGTTGATACCTCTTCTAATTATGACTCTTGCTTTTGGATTATTTTTGTTATCTCTCTTCATAATAAGAATAAGAATATTGAGTCTTGAACTAAGAATAAATAGAAAGATGACCTATTAGTTATGAGTGAATATTTTTTTTATATATTAGTTTCTTATACAATCACATTCTCAATTTTATTTTTATTTCTTATAATTAATTTTCAGAAGCTATCTAAAATGAAAAAAGAACAACACAAAATTTTAAAAAATGAGAGAGCTGGTTAAAGAAAGAATTATAAAACTATTGATCGGAGCATCTATAATCTTTGTTGCGGTGTTGATAATTATTTTTAATTTAAGAGATAACTTAATCTATTTTTATAGTCCAACTGATTTAGTTGAAATGAATTTAAATAATAATCAGGAAATCAGAGTTGGAGGGCTTGTTGCAGATAATAGTCTCAAGTATGAAGAGAGCAGTTCAATTTATCGATTTGTTATCACAGATGAAAAGAATATAATTAGTGTTGAATATCGAGGAATACTGCCAAATTTATTTGCAGAAAATAAGGGTGTTGTAGTTGAGGGGATCTACTCTGGTGCAAATAATATTATTGCGAACAAAGTTTTAGCAAAGCATGATGAAAATTATATGCCTCCCGAAGTAATAGATGCACTACAAAAAGAAGGAAAGTGGCAAGGCGAGTGAGTGAACTTTTAAGTTATTTAGGCATAGTGTCTCTTTGTATTTGTTTACTTGTATCATTAGCTCAAATAAAGATCTCTTATCTCAAAAGTAACGTAAACTATATTAACTATTTTAATCTATCATTAATACAGTTTGTAAGCTGTCTACTTTCTTTTTTAATACTTATATATATTTTTATAACTTCAGATTTTAATTTTTCACTAGTTTATCAAAATTCTCATACTGAAAAACCAATGATCTATAAGTTTTCTGGTTCTTGGGGTAATCATGAAGGAAGTCTTTTAATGTGGATTTTAATATTAACTATTTTTAATTTTATGTTTGCATTAATGTCAAAAGTAAACATTCAGTTGACAGAAATCACTGTTGGAGTTCAAAGCTTTTTAATTTTGGGCTTTTTACTTTTTTTACTTTTTACATCTAATCCTTTTTCTTTATTGAGTGAGTCACCAAATGAAGGATTGGGTTTGAATCCAATTCTTCAGGATCCATTTTTAGCAATTCATCCTCCTATTTTATATTTAGGATATGTTGGTTTTTCATTAATATTTAGCTTAGCAATTGCAGGATTATTATTAAATAATATTGATAAGAACTGGGCATCAATTGCAAAAAAATGGACATTATCTGCTTGGGTACTTTTAACAGCTGGAATAGGACTTGGATCGTACTGGGCATATAATGAATTAGGATGGGGAGGCTATTGGTTTTGGGATCCAGTAGAAAATGCATCTCTCATGCCTTGGTTGGCTGGAACGGCATTAATACATTGCGTTTCAATTCTAGAAAAAAGAAATACATTACAGTCTTGGACAGTATTATTATCCATTTTAACATTTGCACTTAGTTTAATTGGAACTTTTTTAGTTCGATCAGGAATTTTAAATTCTGTTCATGCTTTTGCATCGGATCCCTCAAGAGGTCTTTTCATTTTAGCATTTTTATTGATTGTTCTTATTGCCTCTTTATTTATTTTTGCCAGAAAAGGACCTTTTCTTGATAAAGAAATTAAGTATCACTTACTAAGTAGAGAAACAGGAATTTTAGTTAATAACTGGCTCTTTTTAACTGTTCTCTTTATTGTTTTCCTGGGAACTGTTTATCCAATATTCACTGATATTGTTCTGAATGAAAATATTACTGTGGGACCTAAATATTATATTTTTTCCATAACACCAATTATATTTTTATTTATTTTTGCAATGATAATTACCCCATTCTTAAATTGGAGCACAAATAATTATAAAATATTAATACAAAAAATATATAAGCCTACTTTATTAAGTGTAATGTTAATTTTTTCAATAAGTTTATATTTTGATAAGTTATCTATTACAGAAATATCATTATTAATATTAAGTTCAATTTTAATAATGGCGAATTTAAATTCAAACATTCTGTTTAAAAATAATTCATTCTACTTAACTAGTAATATTGGAAGAGCACTTACACATGCCGGATTTGCATTACTAATCATCTCAATAATTGCTAATGCTAGTTATGCTAAAGAGAAAATTACCCAAGCTAAAGTAGATGATAAAATTATTGTTGGAAATTATGATTTTATATTCTCAAGTATTTCACAAGAAAAAGAAAAAAATTATCATAAAATTATAGCTAACTTCGAAATGCAGCAGCATAGCGGCACTTTAAAAAAACTGAGTCCTGAAATTAGGTTTTACAACAACCCACCAACTATAACGTCTGAAACAAGTATTGCGAGAATGCTTTTTAGAGATATTTATATTGTCATGAATGTTCCAGAAAATCAGGAGTTTATTAATGTTAGAATTCACATTAAACCATTTATGAATTTCATATGGGTCAGTATCTTAATGATGATGATTGGTGGTTTATTTTCAATTTCTTATCGGATCAAAAATTCATGATAAGAAAAATATTATTTTATTCTCCATTATTAATAATAATTCTATTAGGTATTTTATTTTATTATTCACTAAATAGTGAAACAAAAAGTAATTCTCCTTTAATTGGTAAACAAATTCCTGAATTTAGTATTGAAAGACTCTTGAACGATAATGATCAATTTTCAAGTAAAGATTTAATTGGTAGTGAAACTATTAATTTTATAAATGTATGGGCATCATGGTGTATACCATGCAGAGCAGAGCACAATGTTCTAGAGCTTTTGTCTAAAATTGATAATGTAGATTTATATGGCATTAACCATAAAGATACTAAAAAGAACGCGACCAACTTTATAAATACTCTTGGCAATCCCTTTAGGGAAATTGGATTTGATTCAGATGGCAGAACATCAATAGAATGGGGAGTTTTTGGTGTACCTGAGACTTTTATCGTTCATAGAGGCAAAATCATATACAAACACATTGGCCCAATTCATATATCAGAGTTGGAAGACACAATAATTCCAATCATAAAGGACTTAAATTGAAATCATTTCAATATATTTTTCATATACTGATTGCTTATTCACTTTTGTTATCAAGTGTATATGCCTTAAATGTAGATCAAGAGGAAAGAGCAAATAATTTATTCAAAGAAACAAGGTGCCTTGTTTGTGAAGGTCAAAATATTTATGAGTCTAACTCAGACTCTGCTGAAGATATGAAAAAATTAATATCAGAGATGATCATTGATGGTAACAGTGATAATGAGATTAAATCTTTTTTAGTAAGTAGGTATGGTGACTGGATAATAATGACCCCACCAATTAATCAATCAACATATTTCTTATGGTTTAGTCCAATTATTATTTTACTTATTGGAATTGTATTTATTTTGAGAAAATTTAAAAAAAATGGATAATCTTGATAAATTATTTTGTATTCAGTGTGGTTCGCAGTCACTAATACTAAAAAAACCTGATGGAGATACTCACGTAAGAATAGTATGTCAGAACTGTAATCATATTATATATCAAAATCCAAAAATAGTTACAGGCTCAGTGTGTTCTTATAAAGATAAAATTCTTCTATGCAAAAGAGCTATCGATCCACAAAAAGGATTATGGACTCTCCCTGCTGGTTATCTAGAGATTAATGAAAGTATTGAGGAAGGCGCAGTAAGAGAGGCTTATGAAGAGGCTTTTGCAAAAATACAAATTGTAAGATTATTAGCAACTTATTCACTTAAACACATCAGTCAAATACAAGTTATTTATGAAGCAAAATTACTTAATGAAGATATAAAGGCAGGTATAGAATCTTTAGAAGTAAGCCTCTTTGGTTGGGATGAAATTCCCTGGGACCAATTGGCATTTGAAAGTGTTAGATGGGCATTGAGAAATTTTAAAGAAAGACAAAATTCGAACACTTTCGTTGTATTTAATAATCCCAATTAATTTTTATAGGAGTAATATGAAATCATTAACTTTAAATAGTTTAATTATTGTTTTATTCTTTGCTAGTTATGTATTTGCTGGTGGCTTTGAGGAAGATCCTGGGCCAGAAGAACTAGTTAGTGAGATCAGTAATTCAACGAGCAATTCTGATTCCCTATCTATTGAGTCAGAAACTTCATTAGAGGAAGAAGAAGTATTAGAGACCAGTACAGCATCTTTTACTGATTCTGAGGGAAATATTGTAACTTGGTCTCAAGGCTTAGTAACTACTGGTGGAGATGATAAAAGTTATGTAGTATGGGGAAACTAAACATTCCTAATTACATATGAAAATCAAAATAGTTGCTGCTACATTTTTTTTATTACTATCTTTTAGCCCATACTTAAAAGCCGACGGTTTTTATTCTTATTCACTCGGTAAATTTGATTCTAATGGTTACTCTGACAGATATTTTAGTTCTTATGAGGGTCGTTTTGAATATTTGTCAAATGTGAACTTTAATAAAAAATACAAAATTAAACCTTTCTTTGGTTTAATGATGAACACAGGTAGTGGAAAATATGCATATCTTGGATTAAGAAAAGATTATTTTTTATCAAATAAGTGGAATCTTACACCAAGTTTTGCAACGGGGTACTATCATCAAGGTTCAAGCAAAGATCTTGGATCCAATCTTCAGTTTCGAAGTCAATTGGAGCTATCTTTAAATCTAGAAAACCAAAAAAGGATCGGGGTTAATATTAGTCACATTTCAAATGCAAATCTAGCTACACATAATCCTGGTACAGAAAGTATTGCTATTTCTTTTATTAATCCTTTCTGATTTTTTATTTAATATTAATTATCATAAATTGAAATGAAGATAGTTGATTTTAAAACATATGTCGTCGGAAATCCTCCTCCATCTTTTGGAGGTAAGTATTGGATATTTTTAAAATTAACTACAGACTCTGGTATATTTGGTTTTGGAGAAGCCTATGGAATTCCATTTCATCCAAAAGTAGCAAGACAAATGATCGAAGATGTATGTGAAAGATACATATTAAATGAAAACCCTTTTAATATTGAAAAAATTTGGCGCAGGGTTTTTTCTAGTGGATATTCTCAAAGACCTGATATTTCTCTTGGAGGAGTTTTAAGTGCAATTGAAATTGCACTTTGGGACATAAATGGTAAAGAGCTGAACAAACCCATCTATGAACTTTTAGGTGGCAAACACACTGAAAAGTTAAGAACATATACATATATTTATCCAGAACCAAATGATGAAAGCAATGTTTATACTAATGCCATTCTAGCTGGAGAAAGAGCAACAGACTATTTAAAGCAAGGTTTTGATGCAGTAAAATTTGATCCAGTTGGACTATATAAGATTAATGATCCACGAGTATTGACTTCAAAAGAAATTTCATTTGTAGCTGATTTTGTTAAAACAATTCGAGAAGCTGTGGGTGATCAATGTGACTTACTCATTGGAACTCATGGTCAAATGACACCTGAAAGCGCTATAAGATTATCAACTGAAATTGAAAAATATGATCCTTTTTGGTTAGAGGAGCCAGTTCCACCAAATAATTCAGACGCAATGGCAAAAGTTGCAAGACATATTAATTTTCCAGTTGCAACAGGCGAAAGACTTACTACTAAATATGAATTTAATGAAATCATTAATAAGCAAGCGGCATCAATACTTCAATTGAATATGGGAAGAGTAGGAGGAATTTTAGAAGGAAAAAAAATCGCATCAATGGCAGAAGCAAATCATTTATCCATAGCTCCTCATATGTACTGTGGCCCTATAGTAGCCGCTGCAAATATTCATGTTGCAGCATCAATATCCAATTTTCTTATTCTTGAGGGAATTAAAGATTGGAAGGGCTTTGACTGTAAAATTATGAAGAAATATTTTAAATGGGAAGCAGGAAGTGTCTTATTAAATGAAGCACCTGGACTTGGTGTCGAAATAGATGAGGATATGATTGAGAGTTTTCCTTATGAAGGTGATAGTCTTCATTTAGAAATGAGCGAATAATTGAGTTGCAAATTTTTCTGCATTAAATAATTCTAAGTCGTCTAGTGCCTCTCCATTTCCTAATGCATAAATTGGAATATCAAACTTATTTGCTATAGAAATAAGAGTTCCCCCACTTGCGCTTCCATCATATTTAGTCATAACAATGCCAGTGATTTTTGAATATTTATTGAATTCCTCAATTTGTTTTATAGCATTCTGACCAGTTGTGGCATCTAAGACAATAATCGTTTCATTTGGATATTCTTCATTTAATTTCTTCAGTGTTCTATCAATCTTACCTAATTGATCCATGAGATCACTTTTATTTTGTAGTCTTCCCGCTGTATCAATTAATAGAATATTATTTGAATTATTTTCTGCAACTTCGATTGATTTGTAGGCAATACTTGCTGGATCAGAATTTTTCTCCCCTTTAAGAATCTGAATATTTAACCTGTCTGCCCAAATACCGAGTTGTTCTGTTGCAGCAGCTCTGAATGTATCTCCGGCGACTAGAAGGATAGAATTATCATTATCTTTGAATTTTTTCGCAAATTTTGCGATGGTTGTTGTTTTTCCAGTCCCATTTACACCAATAAATAAAATAACTTTTATCTTTTTAGAAAATTTAAACTCATATTTAGCTTCTGCATTTTTTAAAATTTTTGAAATTATTTCAATTACTTTATTTTGAATGTCTTCTATTGATACTTGTTCTGAAAATCTTGATGATTTTAATTCATTTATTATTTTCTCAGATGTTTCAATATCAATATCTGCTTGAATAAGAGTATCTTCAAATAGAATTAAATTTTCATCATCAACTTTTTGTGAAGCAAATACTCTAGAAATAGTTTCTTGTAAATTTTTAAACAATAACTTTACCTGTAAGTCCGTAATCGTTATGCCCAGTAACAATCATATTGAGTAATTCACCATTCTTGAAATTATCTGGAATTGATATTTTAGCAAAATTATCTGTCCTTCCTCTATTTTTACTTTCAACAATAACTGATACTTTTTGATCTTTTAATTTTTTATAATAATTTGTGATTTGTTTTTTTGCTAGTTGACGTAACACCTCAGCTCTTTTTTTTATTATATCGCCTTTAACTTGTGGCATCCTTGCTGCTGGCGTTCCTTTTCTCGGAGAAAAAGGAAATACATGTAAAAAAGTGATATTACATTCTTTAATAAGATTGATAGTATTCTGAAACATTTCTTCTGTTTCTGTGGGAAAACCTGCAATAAAATCAGATCCAAATACTACATCTGGTCTAAGGTCTCTTATCTTTTTGATAAGATTAATGGAGTCATCCCTGCTATGACGCCTTTTCATTCTTTTTAAGATCATGTTATCTCCTGCTTGTAAGGATAAATGAATATGAGGAAGTAATCTTGATTCATTCTCAATAACATCAAATAAATCTGGATCTATTTCTGCTACATCAAGAGAGGATAATCTTAATCTATTTAGTTCAGGTGCATCATTAAGTATTTTTTTTATCAGTTGCCCTAAAGAAATTTTATCATCAAGATCATGGCCGTAACTTGTTAAATCAACTCCTGTTAAAACTATCTCTTTATAATTTTTATTGATCAAATTTCTTATTTGCTCAATAATTATTGAGTATTCAACACTTCGTGAATTTCCTCTTCCAAAGGGGATGATACAAAATGTACATCTATGATCACATCCATTTTGTATTTGAACGAAAGCTCTTATTTTATCTTTTATACTATCAATAACAGGCGATTGTGCTTTTTTATCCTCTAAGATATCTGAAACTGCAACAATCTTTTTATTTTCTAAATTCTCAGATAATTCTTTATATATTTTATTATCTAGTTTTTCTCGATTACCTATTAGAGTGCTAATTTCGTCAATTTCACTAAACTCTTCTTTATGTATTTGAGCAGCGCAGCCTGTTAATACAATTTTATTTTTAGGGTCTTCTCTCTTAAGTTTACGTATTGTACTTTTTAAATCTCTGACAGTTTTATTAGTAACAGCACAACTATTTATAAATGTAGTATTTTCAATTTTATTTTTATCAGCAAATTTTCTAATTACTTCAGACTCATAAAAATTTAATCTACATCCAAATGTTTTAATTTTATAACTCAAAGCTTCCCTCAAAACTTATTTCTGTTTCACCTGACATGATAATATTACTATCTAACTTATAATGTATATCTAAAGTACCACCAGGCAATGATACCTTTAATTGATTTTGTAGATTTAGACCTCTTATAGCTGCAACAGCAGTTGCACAAGCACCCGTTCCGCATGCTAGAGTGTATCCTGCTCCTCTCTCCCAAACATTTAATTTAATTTCATTTTTTGAAACAACATTTGCTATACTCACATTTATTTTTTCAGGAAATAAATCATGATTTTCAATTTCAGGGCCAAATTTTAAAATATCGAATTTATCAATATTATTTGCGAAAAAAACTATATGCGGGTTACCAACGTTAACAAAAAATGGACTATCTAGAGACTTACCTCCAACAGTAAATACAATGTGCTTTTCACTCGGGTCTTCTTTCAAAGGAATTTCCTTCCAATCAAACTTTGGTTTTCCCATATCAATACTTATTACATCGTCTGAAACTCTATGGCAGTTAAGAGATCTTTCTTTAGTCTTGATCGTGATTTCATTAACATTTTTTTCTTTCATGAGTAAGTTTGCAACACATCTTGAGCCATTTCCACAGGCCATGACCTCTTCCCCACTAGAATTATAAAATTCTATTAACTCACCATCATAATCTGTTAACGCCTTAATCAATATAATCTGATCACATCCTATGCCAGTATTTCGATCAGCAATTTTAACAATTTCATCTTTTGTAAAGCTATAATCATCTGATCTTTGATCAAAAATTACAAAATCATTGCCCAATCCATGCATTTTTGTGAATTTAAGTATTGTCATGATTATTGTTATAATGAGAGGCTGTTAAATATACCAGAAATATTGAAACCTAATATCACCTTGACATATCTATCACTTTTGATTAATTAACAGCTGTTTTCCGCAGAATTATTATTTTGCGGTGCCTATATAGGTGTCGACATCAGTCAGCGAGTTTCGCCCACTGATGCAATGGCTGCTGGAAAATAGGAAGTATTATGTTTGAAAATTTGGTAAATAGATTTGAGTCAGTTTTTTCGAGTCTAAAAAAAACAGGAACGATAAACGAAGAATCTCTTGATTTAGCAATGAGAGATATTAGGAGAGCTTTGCTTGAAGCTGATGTTTCTTTGCCTGTAGTAAAAAGCTTTATTGCTAACATAAAGGAAAAATCTCTTGGACAGGATGTAATCCAATCGATCACACCTTCCCAGATGATAATTAAAATTGTCAATGATGAATTGATAGAAACATTGGGCTCTAATACTGTAGACCTAAATATAAATAATCTAGATGTTAATAATTATTTATTTATCGGTCTTCAGGGCTCAGGAAAAACAACATCTGTAGGTAAAATCGCCAATCATATAAAAGAAAAATTTTCAAAAAAAATCTTATTAGTTTCTTTAGATGTCCAAAGGCCAGCGGCTTATGAACAACTTGAAACTTTAGGTAATAAAATTGATATTCCAATCTTAGAAAAAGTTGAAAAAGAAACTCCAATTGAAATTATTAAGAGATCTAGAGATTATGTATCTAAAAATAATATTGAATTTGTTTTATATGATACTGCTGGCCGCATAAACATTGATAACGAACTTCTTGAAGAGTTAAATTTAATTGAAAGTGAAATTGCACCAAATGAAACTATTTTAGTTTTAGACAGTCTAACAGGCCAGGAAGCTATGAAAGTTGCTGCTGATTTTGCAACTACTGTAAAGGTAACAGGATCAATACTTACAAGAATAGATGGTGATTCACGAGGTGGCTCTGCATTAAGTATGAAAATCGCCACTGGATGTCCTATAAAATTTATGGGTGTAGGTGAACAGATTATTGATTTAGAAGTTTTCCATCCTGAAAGAATTGCAA
>CACPLH010000012.1:0-32883 GCA_902634765.1 uncultured Pelagibacteraceae bacterium | reverse complement strand
AACTATGGAGTACCGTTCAGTAGAACTGAGGATGGTAAAATATATCAAAGAGCATTTGGTGGAATGACAAAAAATTATGGCGAAGGCACTGCCCAAAGAACGTGCGCTGCTGCCGACAGAACGGGTCATGCAATTATTCATACTCTATACGGTCAATCACTTAAACATGGCGTTGATTATTATATTGAATACTTTGCTCTTGATTTAATCATGGTCAATGGTGAATGTAGAGGTGTAGTTACATGGTGTCTCGAAGATGGAAAGATTCATGTTTTTAATGCGAAGTCCACCGTTCTCGCAACTGGCGGGTATGGAAGAGTATATTTCTCAGCTACTTCAGCTCATACATGTACAGGTGATGGTAATGCAATGGTATTGAGAGCAGGACTTCCTTTACAGGATATGGAGTTTGTCCAATTTCATCCTACTGGTGTTTATGGTGTAGGTTGTTTGATTACTGAGGGTGCTCGAGGTGAAGGTGGTTACTTAGTAAACAGTGAAGGTGAAAGGTTTATGGAGAGGTACGCTCCCTCTGCAAAAGATTTAGCCTCCAGGGACGTAGTCTCTCGATCAATAACAAAAGAGTTAATTGAAGGTAGAGGCGTTGGTCCAAACAAAGACCATGTCTATTTACATTTAGATCATCTTGAGCCAAAAGTTTTAAATGAGAGACTGCCTGGTATTTCTGAGTCTGCAAAAGTATTTGCTGGTGTAGATGTGACTAAAGCCCCGATCCCAGTAATCCCAACAGTGCATTATAATATGGGAGGTATTCCAACGAATTTCCATGGTGAAGTGATGACCTCTGTAAATGGAGAGGAAGTTCCTGTGCCAGGCCTTATGGCAATTGGTGAGGCAGCATGCGTGTCTGTTCATGGAGCAAATCGACTTGGTTCAAATTCTCTAATTGATCTTGTCGTATTTGGTAAAGCTGCAGCAGATCGCATTAATGATACGATATCAAAAACTGATCCAAATAAAGAAATTGATCATAGCGCGGTCGATAAAATTCTTGACCGTTTTGATAAGATTAGGAATTCAAACGGAACAATTCCTACTTCACAACTGAGAGATAAAATGCAGAAAGTTATGCAAAATCATTGTGCAGTATTTAGAGATGATGAAATTTTATCTGAAGGTAAGAAAAAAATTGAGAAAATATGGCTTGAATCTAGCGATATCTCAGTAACTGATAAATCACTTGTATGGAACACAGATCTACTTGAAACATTAGAATATGAAAATCTTATCGCCCAGGCTGTTGTTACAATGAATTCTGCACACAATAGAAAAGAAAGTAGAGGAGCGCATGCTCGTGAAGATTATAAAGAAAGAGACGATAAAAACTGGATGGTTCATACGTTAGCATGGGCTAACGATAAAGAGTGTAATTTAGATTATCGTTCAGTACATGAATATACATTGTCAAATGAAGTTAAATATATTGAGCCTAAAGCGAGAGTTTACTAATGGTTCAGTTTAATCTCCCTGATAATTCTAAGCTTGTAAAAGGTGAAGATTATTCATTACCTGACGATATAAAAAATAAGAAAAAAATCTCAATATACAGATGGTCTCCAGAAGACGATAAAAATCCGAGAATGGATAGTTATGAAGTAGATTTGGATAATTGTGGTCCTATGGTTTTAGACGCAATAATGAAAATTAAAAATGAAATAGACCCAACATTAACTTTTAGAAGATCATGTCGAGAAGGTATATGCGGATCTTGTGCAATGAATATTGATGGTACCAATACATTAGCATGCACAAAACCAATTGAGGATGTTAAAAAAGAAATTAAAATTTATCCTTTGCCCCACATGCCTGTTATTAAAGATTTAGTTACAAACCTAAAGACTCTATATAAGCAATTGGCTTCTATTAAGCCATGGTTAAACATTACAAAAAAATCTGACACTGATGAGAATTTGCAATCAAGAGAAGAAAGAGCAAAGTTAGACGGTCTTTACGAATGTATTTTATGTGCCTGTTGTTCTACATCATGCCCAAGCTATTGGTGGAATAGCGATAAATATCTTGGTCCTGCAGTACTATTACAATCATATAGGTGGCTTCAGGATAGTAGAGACGAGTCACGAAGAGAAAGATTAGAAGAGTTAGATGACGCTTTCAAGGTTTATAGATGTCACACAATTATGAATTGCACTCAAACTTGTCCAAAAGGTCTGAATCCGGCCGAGGCCATTTCAGGCATCAAAAGAATGATTGCCTCTAGTTAATTTACGAAATTTTATACTATAGTTATTTGAAAACTAAGACTTATTAGCAATAAGGAAATAACTATAAAAGCAGTTGAGAAAAAATTTATCATTTTTTTAGTTCCATTATTATTAGTTGATAAAGCGGAAGAAAAATTAAGGGGAGTTAAAAGTCTTCCGCTTATCTGGGAGAATATATAATTATTAATTCAAAATTTACTAAGTTAGAATCATGCCAATATGACAATTAGCATCTATTAATATTTTTTTTCAATTTTTACGACAAAACTTCCACCATGCCAGCTCATCTCATGGTATTTTATTTGATGAGAATTTTCTGACCAATAGGGAAACTCTCTTCTTATCTGGCCACTTTTGCCAGTTATTACTTCAACTTTATGAATATTATCACTGTAAGCCTTATTTATAAATTCATTAAACTCATCGTAAGCTTCTTCGAGAGTTAAATCATGTAGATCAAGTTTTCGCATTGCGCCATACCATTTCTTGTGTCATATTTTATGTATAATTTTTATAATTAATATGAGAAAAATTAACCAATTTATAGATGGCAAAGAATATTTAAGCAAGTCAGATAGACTGGGAGATATATTCAATCCAGCCCAGGGTGAAAAAATTGCTGAAGTTAGTCTAGCAAACAAAAGTGATGTAGACGCTGCTATAGAAAGTGCTTTGAATGTAAAACAAAAATGGGCTTCTACTCCACCTCTAACTCGTTCAAGAATTTTCTTTAAATTTAAAGAACTTATTTTAAGAGATATGGATAAATTAGCCCACGCTCTTACTGAAGAGCATGGCAAGATACTAAGTGACTCTCAAGGTTCGATCACTAGGGGTATGGAAGTTGTTGAGTTCGCATGTGGAATTCCTCATCTTTTAAAGGGAGAATTTTCTGAAAATGTTGGATCCGAAATAGACAGTTGGAGTATGAGACAACCTCTGGGTATCTCGGTTGGGATTTCTCCTTTTAATTTTCCTGCAATGGTACCAATGTGGATGTTTGTTGTGTCTATTGCATGTGGAAATTGTTTTATTTTGAAACCAAGTGAAAAAGATCCTACTGTTCCTATGATGTTGGCTGAACTTTTAACTGAAGCCGGTTTACCAGATGGAGTTTTTAACGTTATTAATGGAGATAAAGAAGCAGTGGATTTATTAATTACAAACCCACATGTAGACTCTGTTAGTTTTGTGGGTTCAACTCCAGTTGCAGAATATATTTATCATACGTCAACAGAGCATAATAAAAGAGTTCAATCATTAGGAGGTGCAAAAAATCATATGATTATTATGCCAGACGCTGATCTTGATCAAGTAGTTGATGGACTTATGGGCGCTGGTTATGGTTCTGCAGGTGAGAGATGTATGGCGTTATCTGTTGCAGTTGCAGTAGGAGATGTTGGAGACAAATTAATTGAAAAACTTACCCCTCGAGTTCAATCACTAAAAGTTGGACCAGGAACAGATCCTGAAGTTGAAATGGGACCAGTTATTAGTAAGCAACATTTGAACAAAGTTAGATCTTATGTAGATTCTGGTGTTGATGAAGGAGCCAAGCTTATTGTTGATGGTAGACCTATATCACTTCAAGGGTACCAAAATGGATATTTTATTGGCGGCTGCTTATTTGATAATGTTACAAGTGAGATGAAAATTTATAAGGAAGAGATTTTTGGTCCTGTATTATCTGTAGTTAGAAAACCAACATTTGATGATGCGCTTGGAATGCTTAACAATCATGAGTTTGGAAACGGGACTACAATTTATACTCGTGATGGTGACACAGCTCGTGCATTTACCAACAAATGTCAAATTGGAATGGTTGGAGTAAATGTTCCAATTCCAGTACCAATGGCATTTCATAGTTTTGGAGGCTGGAAAAGGTCATTATTTGGTGACCACGCCATGCATGGAATGGAGGGTGTAAGGTTCTTTACAAGGCTTAAAACTGTCACTTCAAGATGGCCTACAGGAATTCGTAAAGGTGCAGAGTTTATTATACCCACTATGAAATAATGTTTATATTTCTGACTTGATTTTAAGTTCTATCTGTTTAGTTTACGCACTAAAGATAATTCTAATATGACAAAACCAAAAATTTCTTTAATTGGAGCTGGCCAAATAGGTGGAACTTTAGCTCATTTAATTGCTCTAAAAGAGTTAGGTGATGTAGTTTTATTTGATGTAGCTGAAGGTATAGCAAAAGGTAAGGCTCTAGATTTATCCCAATCAACAGCAATTGACGGATTGAATGTAAGCATCACTGGAACAAATAATTATAACGATACAAGTGATTCAGACGTAATCATTATAACCGCAGGTGTTCCAAGAAAACCTGGAATGACAAGAGATGACCTGCTGGGCATAAACTTGAAAATTATTAAACAAGTAGCTGAGGGAATTAAAGATACTTCTCCAAATGCTTTCGTAATATGTATTACAAATCCACTAGATGTCATTGTTATGGCGCTACAGAAATATTCTGGACTTCCAAAAAATAAAGTTATTGGTATGGCAGGTGTTTTAGATACATCAAGATTTAAATTTTTTCTATCACAAGAATTAAATGTTCCAATAAGTGAAGTTGACTCATTTGTTTTAGGTGGACATGGTGATACTATGGTCCCGGTACCAAATCGTACAACTGTAGCTGGAAGACCACTTCTTGATTTTGTTAAGGAGAGTAAAATTTCTGAAGAAAAACTAAATGAGATAATTGATAGAACGCGTAATGGAGGAGCAGAAGTTGTAAAACTTTTAGAGACTGGTTCCGCATTTTATGGACCCGCAGCATCAGGCATTGAGATGGCTGAGTCTTATCTAAAAAATTTAAAAAAGACCCTTCCTTGTGCCGCTCATTTAAATGGTCAATATGGGGTGAAGGACCTTTATGTAGGCGTGCCCGTTATAATTGGCTCAAATGGAATAGAAGAGGTCGTAGAATTGACCTTAGATGATGAAGAAAAAAGATATTTTGATATTTCTATTGATGCTGTTAAAGAACTTTTCGATGCCGCTATTAATATTGATGCAAATTTAAAATAATTATGAATATTCACGAATATCAAGCAAAAGAATTGTTTAAAGAATTTGAAATACCTGTATCAATAGGAACAGTTGCTTTTTCTTCAAGTGAAATTGATCATGCAGTAAAAAATGTTTCTGGACCTACATGGGTGGTAAAAGCACAAATTCATGCGGGAGGACGAGGAAAAGGTGGTGGAGTAAAAGTTGTACAATCTGCTGATGAAGCAATAGAAGAATGTAAGAAAATGTTTGGAATGAATTTGATCACTCCCCAAACAGGCCCTCAAGGAAAAATTGTTCAAAGAGTGTATATTGAAAATGGATCAGATATAAAAAAAGAACTTTATTTATCATGTCTAATTGATCGAGCTACTAGTAAAATAGCTTTTATAGCTTCAAAACATGGTGGTATGGATATTGAGGCAGTTGCAGAAGAAACACCTGAAGAAATTACTACAGTTTTTATTGAACCATCTACTGGAGTTTCAGAGTCTGACATTTTGGCTATTCAAAAATGCTTAGAACTTGATGAGTCAATGCATGATCAAATTAAGCACTTAATTGAGAATCTATATAAGTTTTTCAAAGAAAAAGATGCAAGTCTTGTTGAGATTAATCCATTAATAATTACTGATAAAGACAAGCTACTGTGTCTAGATGCAAAGGTGAACTTTGATGATAACGCTCTTTATAGGCATCCAGAGATTGAAGAACTTAGAGACCCAAATGAAGAGGATGAATATGAGCAAGAAGCCGCAAAATTTGACTTAGCATATATCAAATTAGATGGAAATATAGGATGTATGGTAAATGGTGCAGGATTAGCTATGGCTAGTCTTGATATAATTAAATTATACGGTGGGGAACCTGCAAACTTTTTAGATGTTGGAGGCGGCGCTTCAAAAGAAAAAGTTTCAAATGCATTTAAAATTATATTATCGGATAAAGGTGTAAAAGGGATATTGGTAAATATCTTTGGAGGTATCATGAGATGTGATGTGATTGCAGAAGGTATTATTGCTGCAGCAAAAGATCTTAGTATCTCTGTTCCACTAGTCGTCAGACTGGAGGGAACAAACGTGGATAAAGGAAAAGAAATTTTAGATAATTCTGGTATCGATATTATATCAGCAAGTGACTTAGATGATGCTGCAAAAAAAATTGTGGATCTTGTATAATGTCAATAATTGTTAATAAAGATACTAAAGTCATTTGTCAGGGATTCACAGGATCCCAAGGCACTTTTCATTCAGAGCA
This sequence comes from uncultured Pelagibacteraceae bacterium, assembly GCA_902634765.1. GTDB lineage: Bacteria > Pseudomonadota > Alphaproteobacteria > Pelagibacterales > AG-422-B15 > CABYIR01. Next base: position 26,356 of record CACPLH010000012.1, on the reverse strand, counting down.
AGCAATAAAATATGGAACCCAACTTGTTGGAGGTGTGACACCAAAAAAGGGGGGAACGACACATCTTGGGCTGCCAGTATTTGATACAGTAAGTGAAGCAAAAGAAAAAACTGATGCTAATGCTTCTGTGATTTATGTTCCACCGCCATTTGCAGCTGCAGCAATTGTTGAAGCAATTGAAAGTCAGATAGAATTAATAATATGTATTACAGAAGGTATCCCAGTAATAGATATGATGATGGTTAAAGATAAATTAAAATCATCTAAGTCACGTTTAATAGGACCAAACTGTCCTGGTATAATTACACCTGACGAGTGTAAGATTGGTATTATGCCTGCACACATTCATAAAAAAGGTAGTGTTGGAATTGTTTCGCGATCTGGAACATTAACATATGAAGCTGTTTTTCAAACAACAGTTGCTGGCATGGGCCAATCAACTTGTGTTGGAATTGGTGGCGATCCAATCAATGGAACTAATTTTATAGACTGCTTAGATTTATTCTTAAAAGATGATGAAACTAAGTCGATTATTATGATTGGCGAAATTGGGGGTTCTGCAGAAGAAGAAGCAGCTGAATTTATTAAAAAACAATTAATTAAAAAGCCTATGGTTGGCTTTATTGCTGGAACTTCAGCACCTCCCGGTCGACGAATGGGTCATGCGGGAGCGATTGTGTCTGGCGGCAAGGGTGGAGCAGATGACAAAATTGAAGCTATGAAATCAGCTGGAATGCGTATTTCAAACTCTCCAGCCGCATTAGGTTCAACTTTACTTGAAGTATTGAAAGGCTAATTCTATTATATAATTTAATTGAATGCCAAAATCTCCATCAAATCAAATTTTTGATAAAACTTCTTTTTTACATGGCGCAAATGCTACGTATGTAGAAGAAATGTTTAAAAAATATTCTGATGATCCATCGTCAGTTCCAAATGATTGGGGTATTTTTTTTAAAAACATTAAAGATGAAGGACTTAATTCAAGCACATACAGCGCCGCTTGGGCAAATAATGATCTCAAAGTTCAAAATGGTGACCTTATTTCTGCTATGGATGGTAACTGGTCTAGTCTGCCAGAAAAAATAATAAAAAAAAATATTTCATATTCTGTTGATGAAATTCAACAAGCAACTTTAGACTCGATTAGAGCTCTTCGGTTAATTCGTGCTTTTAGAGTCAATGGTCATTTAATTGCTGATCTAGACCCATTACAATTAAGTAAAAAAAATCACCATCCTGAATTAGATTATAGAAATTATGGATTTAATGAGAGTGATTTAGAAAAATCAATTTTCATAGATGGAAGTCTTGGTCTTGATAATACTAAGTTAAAAGAAATAATAAAAATTCTTCATGAAACTTATTCTAGTTCGATTGGGGTTGAATTTTTACATATTCAGGATCCAGATCAGAAACAATGGGTTCAAGAAAGAATTGAAGAGGTAAGAAATAAAACGCAATTCACTGTAGCTGGTAAAAGAGCAATTTATCGAAGACTTTTAGAAGCTGAAATGTTTGAAAATTATTTAGACAAAAAATTTTTAGGAACAAAAAGATTTGGTCTTGTTGGCAGTGAATCAACTATTCCTGGTATTGAACAAATAATTAAACAGTGTTGCCTAGCGGGTATTGAAGATGTTTATATTGGTACAGCACATAGAGGCAGACTGACACTCTTAGCGTCAGTTATGGAGGTTCCATTGAGGGCGATCATGACAAAATTTCAAGCTGGATCTGATGATCCTAACGAGGTTTTGGGTTCAGGTGATGTGAAGTATCACTTAGGAGTATCAAGTGACAGAGAGTTTGATGGGAAAAAAATTCATTTATCACTTACCCCAAACCCGTCACACCTAGAGGCTGTAGACCCAGTAGTGATTGGTAAAGTCAGAGCTAAGCAAACACTAACTAAAGATAAAAATAATGAAAAAGTAATCGGTATATTAATTCATGGAGATGCGGCAATTGCTGGACAAGGTGTAGTTGCTGAAACATTTGCAATGTCACAGTTAAGAGGTTTTAGAACTGGAGGAACAGTACATTTTGTAATTAATAACCAAATTGGCTTTACAACGATGCCGCACTATGGAAGATCGGCTCCATACTGTACTGAAATTGCAAAAATTGTTCAGGCTCCAATTTTTCATGTAAATGGAGATGATCCAGAAGCCGTTGTCCATGTTTGTAGACTTGCAGCAGAGTTTAGAAACAAATTTAAAACTGATGTTATTGTTGACATGTTCTGTTATCGAAGGGCGGGTCACAATGAGATGGATTTGCCTGAATTCACACAGCCATTAATGTATAAAAAAATTAAAGAACATAATTCAACTTTAAAGATTTATGAAAAAAAATTGATAGAAGAAAATATATTATCGAGTGAAGACTCAAAAAAATTTGAGGAAGAATATAAGAATTTTTTAGATAGTGAGTTTTCTCTCTCTAAAACATATAAGTCAAATAAAGCAGACTGGCTTGAAGGTTCTTGGAAAGGTCTTTCAACAGCTTCATTTGATGCAAGAAGAGGAAAAACTGCTGTAGAAAAAAATGATTTGATCTCTATTTCAGTCGCAATTCATAAATTGCCTGAAGAGTTTACTGCTCATAAACGAATAAAAAAAATATACAATGATAGATCTGTATCTGTGCTAAATGGAGTTGGAATTGATTGGGCTACAGCTGAAGCTTTAGCATTTGCTTCGTTACTATCAGAAGGTTTTGGGGTTAGATTATCTGGTCAAGATGTTGGAAGAGGAACTTTTAGTCAAAGACATGCTGTTCTTTATGATCAAGTGAATGAAAAAAGATTTGTACCTCTTAGACACTTTCAGGACCAACAAGGACTTTTTGAAATAGTAGATAGTTTTTTATCTGAATATGGTGTTTTAGGTTTTGAGTATGGTTATTCACAAGTTGACCCAAAGACTTTGGTTTTATGGGAGGGTCAGTTTGGAGATTTTGCTAATAACGCACAAACCATAATTGATCAATTTATTACAACTGGCGAAAGAAAATGGCTAAGAATGTCTGGGCTAACGTTATTGCTTCCTCATGGCCATGAAGGACAGGGACCTGAGCACACCAGTGGAAGAGTTGAACGCTTTTTACAAATGTGTGCAGAAGATAATATTCAAGTAATTAACTGTACTTCACCTGGAAATTATTTTCACGCACTAAGAAGACAACTTCACCGTGATTTTAGGAAACCTCTAATTATAATGACTCCTAAATCTACATTAAGACATAAAAAAAATACTTCAAAAATTGAAGATTTTATTAATGGATCTTCATTTCATCGAGTTATGAACGATCAATTAGATCAATCTAGTAAAGACAAAATTAATCGAGTTTTATTATGTTCAGGAAAAATTTATTTCGAGATTCATGATCAGATCGAGTCTTTAGGAATTGAGAACGTCGCAATTCTTAGATTAGATCAATTATACCCGTTCCCCTATGATGCACTTACAGATGAATTAGAATGCTATAAAGATTGTGAAATTTATTGGGTGCAAGAAGAGCCTTCGAATATGGGTGCCTATTTTTTTGTGAAAGAAAGAATTGAGTCTGTAATGCATTCTCTCAATATGAAAACAAAAGAACTAATCTTTATTGGTAGACGTTCTTCGGCTTCTCCTGCAACTGGAGTACAAGCTAGACATACTCAAAACCAAAAAAATATTATTGATTTAGCAATTAAGGCTAACAAAGAAGAAATTTATGACAATAAAGATGGTGTTTCCTTATTAAAATATGAACTCCCGATTGAATAATAATTTTAAAGTGTTAAATAAGCTCTATGTCTACTGAAATAAAAGTTCCCTCTCTAGGCGAAAGCGTTGTAGAAGCAACAGTAGCTAAGTGGTATAAAAATCAAGGAGATCATGTTGCCATAGATGAGCCTTTAGTTGAACTTGAAACAGATAAGGTTACCCTTGAAGTTCCTTCACCATGTGGGGGACAATTAAAAATTATTTCAGCTAAAGAAGGTGAAACTGTAGAGGTTGGAGCTTTATTGGGTCAAATCACTGAAGGAGAAGTAGATAATAAGGTAGGTGAAAAAGTTATTGAAGGTGAAAATAAAATTCCTGAAAATAAACCTCAAGAAATACAACAATCTGAGACACAAGATAATAACTCAGAAACTGATAAAGTAGATGGAGATAATAAAAAAGTTGTTACTAATATTGAGAAACTTTCTCCAGCTGTTAGAAAAATTGTTGATGAACAGAAAATTGATCTTTCGAATATAGAACCAAAAAGAAGTGATGGTAGAATTACAAAGGGTGATCTAATTAATAATGTTAATGCTTCAGAAACGCAAACTGAAAACAATGAGCCAATCTTAAGTAATACTTACTTGAGTAATACTGAGCTTCGAAAAGAAGTGCCAATGTCTCGTTTAAGACAAACTATAGCAAAGAGATTAAAGGATGCACAAAATAATGCGGCTATTTTAACCACATTTAACGAAGTTGATATGTTTCAATTGATTGAAACAAGGAATGAATACAAAGAAAGTTTTGAGTCAAAATATGGTGTAAAACTTGGTTTTATGTCTTTTTTTGTTAAAGCATGTATTACTGCATTGAAAGAAATACCAGATGTAAATGCTGAAATTCAAGATAATAAAATTATATACAAAAATTTTTATAATATTGGAGTTGCCGTTGGAACTGATCAAGGATTAGTGGTGCCTGTGTTAAGAGATGCTGATAAAAAGTCTATAATTGAAATTGAAAAAGAAATCTTTGAGCTTGGTAATAAAGCCAGGTCAGGAAAATTAAGTATAACTGATATGCAAGAAGGTACTTTTACTGTGTCTAATGGAGGAGTATATGGTTCACTTATGTCTACCCCAATTTTAAATCCACCTCAATCAGGTGTACTTGGTATGCATAAGATTGAAAAAAGACCAATAGTGATTGATGATAAAATTTCAATCAGACCGATGATGTATTTAGCTTTATCATATGATCATCGAATTATTGATGGTAAGGCTGCAGTAACTTTTCTTGTAAGAGTGAAAGAAGGACTAGAAGATCCAAGAAGATTATTATTAGGTGTTTAATTTTGTCAGATTTTGATATTGCAATTATAGGAAGTGGCCCCGGTGGATATGTGTGTGCTATACGCGCTGCTCAACTAGGACTTAGTGTTTGTTGTGTTGAAAAAAGTGAGACTCTTGGGGGCACTTGTTTAAATGTAGGTTGTATACCCTCAAAATCCTTACTTCATACCTCTTATCTTTTTAAGCAAACAAAAGATCTGAATAAAATCGGAATTACGGTTTCAGATGTTCAGATTGATATCAAAAAAATGATAAACTCAAAAAACGAGAGTGTTGTAGGGCTTACAGATGGAATTAAATTTTTATTTAAAAAAAATAAAATAATTCATAAAAAAGGATTTGGAAGAATTATTAATTCGAATGAGATTGAGATTTTGTCAGATAACAATTCTGAAATTATTAAAGCTAAAAATATAGTAATTGCAACAGGATCAGAAGTTTCAACACCTAAAGATATTCTTTTAGATGAAATAGATATCTTATCATCAACGGGAGCATTGAACTTAAGCGAAGTACCAGGTGAATTAATTATAATTGGCGCAGGCTATATAGGCCTAGAATTAGGCTCTGTCTGGTCTCGACTAGGGTCAAAAGTCACAGTCATTGAATTTGCAGATAGAATCTTACCGGGAATGGATAGCGAAGTTTCTAAAAATTTCCAAAAGATACTGATTAAGCAGGGGTTTGACTTTAAATTATCAACTGCTCTTCGATCTATTACAAAAAAAAGTGGAAAAACTTATGTTACAGTTGAAACAAAAGGACAATCAATAGAGTTAGTTTGTGACAAAGTTCTTATTTCTACTGGAAGAAAAGCATATACCTATGGTCTTAATTTAGATCAAATTAATATTGAAACTGATAATCATGGGAAAATTGAAACCAATGATCTGTTTCAGACTAAAATTAAAAATATTTATGCTATAGGAGACTGTAGACAAGGTCCTATGCTAGCTCATAAAGCTTCTGAGGAGGGAGTTGCTGTAGCAGAAATTATTGCAGGCCAAGCTGGTCAAGTTAACTATAACACAATACCATCAGTTATATATACTGCCCCTGAAGTTGCATCAGTAGGAAAGACTGAAGAAGAAATTAAAAAGCAAGGCATAAAATATAAGGTCGGTAAATTCCCTTTTACTGCAAATCCAAGAGCAAAAATTATGCATGATACAGAAGGGTTTGTTAAAATTTTATCTGAAGTAGATACAGATGAAGTACTTGGTGTTCATATAATCGGACCAGACGCAGGAAATTTAATTGCTGAATTAGCTATAGCAATGGAGTTTGGAGCTTCCGCAGAGGATATAGCAAGAACATGCCATGCTCATCCAACACTAAATGAGTCGATAAAAGAAGCCGCTCTCAATGTTGAAGGTGATGCAATTCACATATAATCAACAAAATTTAAGAAAATTAACTAAAAAAAGAATAATTTAAAATCAGATAATTACTTGCAGAATTCATTTTTCTACATTAATAAACCATTATATATCCACGTTATCATTTAAAAGGCCTTAAGCAATTAAGGCCTTTTTTATTGTAACAGAGTGATTATTAGATAATAATATAAGGATGATAACGTGGAGGTTAAAAAGTTGAATCCACCAGAAAATTCTGGGTGGTGTCCAAAACTATCTCAAATAATTTTCAATTAAAAAATTTTTAATAAATTTTGGTGAAATATCCATATAGACCCCATATTTAAATTTGGGGTTTTTTTATGAGCTTTGTAATAGCAAAGATCCATACTGCTATTACTACATGATATAGATGAAAACTCATGGATGGATTTATAAAATCAGCAAGTAGTCCATTTTTTCTTATGGTTAAAAATCCTATAAGTAAAATTGACATAATCATTCCTCTTAAAATTTTTTGCAGAGTATTATGATTTGGATAATCCATTACTATAAGAATTGATATTAGTGACCAGGTTAATATTAAATAAAAGATAAATTGTTTTGGCCAGACACTGCCAACAATTAAACTAATTACAAGTATTGCTAATAATAGTTTATAAATGTACTTCCATTGTAAGTTGAATGCCATCTGAACACAGACAAGCCCAATACAAGTTAGACCTGAGTAAATGCCCGAGATCATATTAAGTTTAATAATAGTTTCACTAGAATTAAATCCATATCTAATAGCTCCCAACGTAGCAGCAATTCCGATGAGCATAACTCCAATAAGTGCAAAAAATTCTTTTCGACCTTTTAATAAATAAATTGAGTATATTGATGAAGCTACAATTAATACTTCTGTAATTGCATAATGAGCAGGAAGCATTAATTATTTTTAAGTGCCCTGTAATAATCTGCTTTTATATCTGTTGATGTTTTTCTTGATCCATCATGAGACCATCCTGGAGGGCCAAACAAATACATGAATCTAGCTTTTAGACTTATTCCTTTTTGAGAAACATCTTTTACAATATTCCAATATTCGCCAAAAAGAATGCGAACAGGGTTGTAAGTATCTAATGGATCAACTAATCCATAATCTGGAAGGTCTTTTTCATCCTCGGCAACAAAAGTGCCAAGCATTCTATCCCATATAATAAGTGTTCCAGCATAATTTGCGTCTAAATATTTTGGATTCTTTCCATGATGAACTCGATGATGTGAAGGAGTATTAAATATGTACTCATACCATGAAGGTAGTTTTTTTATTGTCTGCGTATGTAGCAAAAATTGATAGTAAGCATTCATAAATCCACAAAAAAGAACCATGATTGGATCAAAACCTATTAATACCAATGGAACCTTTAACATCATTGTCCCAGTAAAATGTTTTGTCCATGGTTGTCTTGCTCCTACATCTAGTGCAAATCTCTCTGATGTGTGGTGAGCCCTATGCAAGCCCCATCCCCATCTCCATCTATGAACAATACGATGATGCAGATAAAATCTAAAATCATCTAAAATAAAGCAAACAACTAAAACAGGCAGGGTAAATGGCAAAGTATATATTTGGTAACTTTTTGCCCAGAAAAGTGCAGCAATTGTTATAAATCCAAATGAGGCATTGATGGGAAAACTAGAAACTCCTAAGAAAACATTAAGAAACCATTCTTTAGAGTCGTTTTTTTGCTTAAATTTAAAAACATAAACGACCAGCATTTCAATTGCAGCTAGAAATACAAAAAGTGGTATTAAGACAAATACTAGGTCAATCAGATTATAATCTAATAATTTATCAACTGACATTTTTAAAACTTTCCATCATTCCCTGCATTAATTTATGGATCATATTTACGCCCTGTAAGGGTCTTATAAATACCTTAAATTCATTAATTTTTCCAGTTTTATCCCATGATATAAGATCAATTCCATTTATGTCTGTACTATCTAAAGTCAAGGAAAACTCTAGAGAAGCACTAGATTCCCCAATCATCTCTTTATTATATTGAAAGCTAGCAGAGTTAAATACTTCTGAAGCTGCCATTAAATATTGAAGTGCTAATTGTTTACCTTTTTGAGGAGTATAAACTACTGGCGAATAAAAAATAATATCATCAGATAAAATAGACTCTAAAAGATTATAATCTCTATTCTTAACAACCTCATGCCATTTTGTAATAGGATTTTCCATAATCACTAAACTACAATAAAAATTTTTAAATTTCTATTTTTTTGCTAGAGGATGTGATTTTTTGTAGGTATCAAGGAGCTTTGATGTTTCGACCTTAGTATATTTTTGAGTAGTTGATAAGCTACTATGCCCTAATAGCTCCTGAATGGTTCTAAGGTCACCACCTGAATCTAACAAATGAGTAGCAAAGCTGTGTCTTAAGGCATGAGGGGTTGCAGTTTCAGGTAAAGACAATGCAGTTCTAATTTTTTCCAATGCATACTGAATAATTCTTGGGCTAAGCCTCGAAAATCTTTTTCCAATGAATAGTGCTTCACCAGAAATAATTTCTTTTGGGCATGCCTCTAAGTAATTTTCAATACCTTTTTTAATATATGGCATCATTGGAACAATTCTCTCTTTTTCACCTTTTCCTTTTATAAGAATATGATCTTCATTTTGAACATCATCATAATTTAACGAAAGTGCTTCAGAAATTCTCAGGCCACATCCATAAAGAAGCAATAAAATTGATTTGTTTCGAAGTCCAATCCATTTTTCATTTTCTATTTCTTCAGCTTGCTTTATTACTTGAATAGCAAGATCGACATTGATTGGTCTAGGTAAGCTTTTTTTTAATTTTGGAGATTTTAAATTAAATACTGAACTTTCTTTTATCTTATTATTTTTAATTAAAAATCTAAAAAATGACTTAAGAGCAGAAATATTTCTTGCAATAGAATTGGAGGAGATCTCTGAATTTCTTCTGTGAGTCAAGAAACTTCTAAACTCAGAAATTTCGATATTTTCTATTTCTTTAAGTCCTATATTTTTTTCAATGTAGTCTTGAAAAAATATTAAAAATTTAGATAGATCATTTTTATAACTTATAACAGAATTTTGACTGAGTTTTTTTATATTTGTTAGGTGATTTATCCAATTATTATACTCATACTCAAGATCTGCTTTCACTTACAATACTATAGAATTGACTGATTAGTTGATTTCCAATCATTTAAAAATGCTTCTAAACCTTTTTTTGTTAAGGGGTGGTCATAAAGCATCTCCAGTACACTTGGTGGGATCGTAACCACATCTGCTCCAATAATAGCTGACTCTATTACGTGATCTAAGTTTCGAATTGATGCTACTAAAATTTTTGTCTGAAGCTCAGGATAGTTATCATAAATAGTTTTAATTTTCTTGATCAAACCCATACCATTTTCGCCTATATCATCTAATCTTCCGACGAATGGAGAGATATAAGTGGCATGCGATTTAGCTGCAATTAAGGCTTGTGCAGGACTAAAGCAAAGAGTCACATTTGTGCTAATTTTTTTGGTGTAGAAAAAATTTGAAGCTTTAAGACCATCCTCAGTTAATGGTAGCTTAATAACTATATTTTTTGCAATTTTAGATAGCTTTTCGCCCTCTTTAATCATTCCATCCAAAGCTGTAGATGTTACTTCTGCACTGATTGGGCCGTCAACAAATGAAGAGATTTCTCCTAAGGTTTCAAAAAAATCCTTACCTGATTTTGCTATTAATGACGGATTTGTTGTGACTCCGTCAACAAGACCAGTTGAGTATAAGTCTCTAATTTTATCTGTGTCAGCAGTATCTAAAAAAAATTTCATATAAATTTCGTTATTGATGAATATAACTATATCATAGAATATTATTTGTTCCAATTAATGACTAAAAAACAATATTTTGTAAATGTTTTGCTTGCTTACAACTTAAGCAAAGAATTTACCTATAAAATTTATAAGTATGTTGAAATTGGATCAATTGTCAGAGTTCCATTCAGGTCAAAAAAATATATAGGCATTGTAACAGAGCATTTAAAAAAGCCCAATTTTCAAAAATCAAAAATAAAAGAAGTTGATTCAGTATCAAATAAGTTTCTCTTTAAATCAAAACATCTAAAATTTTTAGATTGGGTTGCAAAGTATAACTTAATAGATCGTGGGAACATTCTAAAGATGATGCTTCCAAATAGTGATATTTTTTTTAAGGAATTAAAAAAAAAATATGAAATTAATGATGAAATGAATATTAGATTAATAAATTTAAATAATGAGCAACTGAAAGCAAGTAATTATATTTCTACTAAAATAAAAGAGAAAAAATACCAGACGGTGGTTATTGATGGTGTTCCTGGTTCTGGTAAAACAGAAGTATATTTTAGAGTAATTGAAGAAAATCTAAGACTAAATACTCAAGTATTGATTCTTTTTCCTGAGGTTTCCCTCACTTCCGAATTTGTAAAAAGAGTAAAAAATCATTTTGGTTTAGATCCTGATGTATGGCATTCAAAAATAAATCCTTCTCAAAAGAAAATTTCTTTAGACAGAATAATTAATGGTAAGGCAAAGATTATTGTTGGTGCACGTTCCGCATTATTTCTCCCGTTCAAGAAACTTGGTTTGATGATTATCGATGAAGAGCATGACGGTTCATACAAACAAGAAGAAAAAGGGATTTACCAAGCAAGAGACATGGCAGTAGTAAGAGCATCTATAGAAAAAATTCCACTCTTACTTGTAAGCGCAACACCATCACTTGAAACAAGTTATAATATTTTAAAAAAAAAGTACGATAAAGTTTCGTTAACTCATAAATATCAGCAAATCCCTTTTCCTAGAGTAGAAATAGTTGATATGAAAAAAGAAAAATTAAAAAAAGATGAGTGGATATCAAAAACTTTAAGAGTTCAAATTGAAAAAAATATAATTGAAAAAAAACAAGTATTGTTATTCATAAATAAAAGAGGATATGCACCTGTAATTATATGCAAAGCATGTGGCCATAAAATAACCTGTAAGAATTGTTCTAGTTACTTAGTAGAGCATTTGCATTCAAAAAATTTATTATGTCATCACTGTGGATTTAAATTAAATTCTTTTAAATTAGAGTGTTCAGAGTGCAAGAATGTAGATGCAAATTTTATTGATTATGGAGTTGGAATAGAAAAAGTTTTTACAGAGGTATCAAGATTATTTCCAACTGCAAGAACTTGTATGTTTTCAAGTGATTATGTGAAATCTGGTAGTGATATTATAAAAAAAGTTAATCAAATACTCAACCATGAGTATGACATAATAATCGGTACTCAATTAATTACTAAAGGATACCACTTTCCTCTTTTGACCTGTGTAGGAATTATTGATGCTGACATGACATTAAGAGGTGGAGATATGAGAGCTGCAGAAAAAACTTATCAATTATTATATCAGGTAGCTGGCAGAGCTGGTAGAGAAGACGCGAACGGTATAGTTTATATTCAATCTTACTACCCAAAAAATGAAACTATTTTGAGCTTAAAAGAAATGGATAGAAACAAATTCTATAAAAATGAATTAAATTATAGAAAAATATCACAATTACCTCCAGTTGGTAAAATGGCTGCTATTATTTTGAGTGGCCATAAAAAAAATGATGTAGATCAATCATGTTTGCAGTTATTAAAGTGTGCTCCAAATATTTCAGATATTGAAATCTATGGGCCAGCTCCTGCACCGCTATCAAGGTTGAAAGGTAATTTTAGGCAGAGATTTCTCATACATGACAAAAAATCAAGAAATATCCAGAAATTTATTACTAATTGGATTGTAAAATATCCCCAAAATTCAAAAGTAAATATAACTGTGGATATAGACCCTTATAACTTCATATAAAATCTAAAATGTGACATCGTGGGGCTTGAAGATTCATCAACTTAATGGTACGCAGTGTTTAAAATTTATTGAAAAATCGATGACAAACGCCCAAAATCGTCAAAGTGTTTCTGTTAGCAGATATGCAAATGCCCTGTTTCAGCTGGCTAAAGAAGCTAAGGTTATTGATACAGTTTCTAATGATTTAACAAGCCTGGAAGTAACCATTAATTCTGACTTTGAAATTTTAAAATTTATTCAAAATCCATCTATTAAAAAAAGTTTAAAAGTTCAGTTTTTTAATACTGTGTCACAAAAATTAGAATTATCAAAACTGACAGAAAATTTTATTGGTCTTATTATTAAGAAAAATAGGGTTCATTATATTTTAGAAATGATCAGAGCATTTAATGATTTATTGTCAGAATTAAAAGGAATTAAATCCGCAAATATAACTTCTGCATATAAATTATCAGATGAAGAAGTTTCTAAAATTAAAATGAAATTGAAAGATAAATTTAATTCAGATTTCAATATTAATCTTCTAACAGACTCATCTTTAATAGGTGGGTTAAAAATTCAAGTCGGAAGTCAAATGATAGACTCCAGTATTAAAAATCAACTTAATTTATTAAAAGCAAAAATGAAAGAGGTCGCTTAATGGATATACAACCATCCGAAATATCAAAAATTCTAAAAGAAGAAATAAAAAATTTTGGCACTGATTCAGAAATCACAGAAGTTGGACAAGTTCTATCTATAGGTGATGGTATTGCTCGAATACATGGATTAGATAATGTGCAAGCAGGTGAGATGGTTGCATTTGCTGAGGGCACTAAAGGAATGGCCTTAAATTTAGAAGATGATAATGTTGGTGTTGTTCTATTTGGAAGTGACTCTGCAATTAAAGAAGGAGATACAGTTAAAAGAACCAATACTATTGTTGATGTACCTGTAGGTAAAAGCCTTCTTGGTCGTGTCGTTGACGCGCTTGGAAACCCAATTGATGGAAAAGGTAATATTGAGTCTGATGCAAGAAGTAGAATTGAGGTAAAAGCTCCTGGAATTATCCCAAGAAAGTCTGTATCTGAACCAATGCAAACTGGACTAAAGGCAATTGATAGTCTCATTCCAGTAGGTAGGGGTCAAAGAGAGCTAATTATTGGTGATAGACAGACAGGTAAGACTGCTATCGCAATTGATGCTATTATAAATCAGAAATCAATAAATGAAGGCAATGATGAATCAAAAAAATTATATTGTGTTTATGTAGGTATTGGACAAAAAAGATCTTCAATAGCACAAATTGTAAAAACTTTAGAAGAAGCTGGCGCAATGGAATACACAACAGTAGTTTCAGCATCAGCAAGTGATGCAGCTCCTCTTCAATTTTTAGCTCCTTATACAGGATGTTCGATTGCTGAATATTTTAGAGATAATGGGATGCATGCATTGATTATCTATGATGATTTATCAAAGCAAGCCGTTGCATATAGACAAATGTCTTTATTATTAAGAAGACCACCAGGACGTGAAGCTTTCCCTGGTGATGTATTTTATCTTCATAGTAGATTATTAGAAAGAGCGGCTAAGTTAAATGATGATCAAGGCGGAGGCTCTCTAACAGCTTTGCCAATTATCGAGACTCAAGCGAATGATGTTAGTGCATTTATTCCAACAAATGTTATATCAATTACTGATGGACAAATTTTCTTAGAAACTGAACTATTCAATCAAGGAATAAGGCCGGCTGTTAATGTTGGATTAAGTGTTTCCAGAGTTGGGTCAGCCGCACAAACCAAGGCAATGAAGAAAGTTGCTGGATCCATTAAACTGGAGCTTGCTCAATATCGGGAAATGGCTGCCTTTGCACAGTTTGGTTCTGATTTGGATGCCTCGACTCAAAGGCTATTGAATCGTGGATCTAAATTAACTGAATTACTCAAACAAAATCAATATTCACCGCTAAGCGTTGCTGAACAAGTTATCTCAGTTTTTTCTGGTGTTAATGGATATTTAGACGACATAGATCTTGGAGAAATTAAGTTATTTGAATCAGATTTAATTGATCTAATGCGCTCATCTCATCAAGATATAATTAATTCAATTAATGAGTCTGGAAACCTAGATGATGATATTAAGGATAAGCTTGTTGGTATAATTGAAGAGTTTAAAAAAAGCAGATAATTATTTATGCCAAGTCTTGATGATCTAAAAAAACGTATTGGAAGTGTAAAGTCTACACAGAAAATCACAAAAGCAATGAAAATGGTTGCGGCAGCTAAGTTGAGAAGAGCCCAAGAATCTGCTGAGTCAAGTAGGCCTTATTCAGACACTATGAATGAAGTTATAGGATCAATTTCAAATAAAGTTGTATCGACATCTTCAGAAAGAAATTTATTAACTGGTACTGGAGATGACCAAGTTCAGCTTCTTATATTATTCACCTCTGAAAGAGGTCTTTGTGGCGGTTTCAACTCTTCTATTACAAAGATGATGCGTGAAAAAATTGAAGACTTACAAAAATTAAATAAGACTGTAAAAATAATATGCATTGGAAAAAAGGGATATGATATTCTTAAAAGAAAGTATAATGATATTATAATTGACGTGTTTGATATGAAGGCAATCAAATCAGTCTCATATCAAGATGCAAAAGATATCTCTCAAAAAATAATAAAAATGTATTTTGATAATGAGTTTGATACTTGCTCAATATTTTATAATAAATTTAAATCAGTTATTGATCAGATACCGACCCATCAAAAAATACTTCCTATTGAAAATGAAAAAAATAATGATCTAGAGTTAAATTCATCAACTTCAATGTTAGACTTTGAGCCTGGTGAATCTGAAATTCTTGAAGAATTATTACCTCTAAATTTTGCAGTTCAAATTTTTAAGGCATTATTAGAAAGCGCTGCAAGTGAACAAGGAGCAAGAATGAGTGCAATGGATAATGCCTCTAGGAATGCTTCTGATATGATTGACAAGTTGACTTTATTTTATAACCGTTCTAGACAAGCAGTTATCACTAAGGAATTAATTGAAATTATATCTGGAGCAGAAGCAGTTTAAAAAGGAGCTAAATATGACTACTAATAATAAAGGAAAAATTTCACAGGTAATCGGCGCAGTTGTTGATGTGACATTTGAGGATAATATTCCTCCAATATTAGGTGCGCTTGAATGTAAAGTTGGTGATAAAACAATTACCCTTGAAGTTGCTCAACACCTTGGAGAGTCTTCAGTGCGAACAATTGCCATGGACTCTACTGATGGAATGACTAGAGGAGATGAGGTTATTGATACAGGAAACCAAATTCAAGTTCCAGTTGGCCCTAAAACCCTAGGACGAATAATGAATGTGATTGGTGACCCTGTTGATGAAAGAGGACCAATAGAAGCTTCAGAAAAATGGTCAATACATAGAGACGCTCCTGATTTTGTTGATCAATCTACAGAAACAGAAGTTCTGGTTACTGGTATTAAAGTGGTTGATTTACTTGCTCCATATTCAAGAGGTGGAAAAATTGGTTTATTTGGTGGTGCCGGTGTTGGTAAAACTGTTTTAATCATGGAATTGATAAATAATATTGCGAAGGCGCACGGTGGATATTCCGTTTTTTCAGGCGTAGGTGAAAGAACTCGAGAAGGCAATGATTTGTATCATGAAATGATTGAGTCAGGAGTTATTGACCTTGAAGGAGATAAATCAAAATGTGCTCTTGTTTATGGTCAAATGAATGAGCCTCCAGGAGCTAGGGCAAGAGTTGCTCTTACTGGACTTACATGCGCTGAGTATTTCAGAGATGTTGAAGGACAAGATGTTTTATTCTTTGTCGATAATATATTTAGGTTTACTCAAGCAGGATCAGAGGTTTCTGCATTACTGGGTAGAATTCCATCTGCTGTTGGATACCAGCCAACGCTAGCAACTGATATGGGTTCTCTACAGGAGAGAATTACAAGTACAAACAAAGGCTCTATTACTTCGGTACAGGCAATATATGTTCCTGCAGATGATTTAACTGACCCAGCACCTGCTACATCCTTTGCTCACTTAGATGCAACAACAGTGTTGTCACGACAAATTGCTGAATTGGGTATATATCCAGCAGTGGATCCATTAGACAGTACCTCTAGAATTTTAGATCCAAGAATTGTTGGAGATGAACATTATAGAGTAGCAAGAAATGTACAATCAGTTCTTCAAACATATAAATCACTTCAAGATATTATTGCTATCTTAGGAATGGATGAATTATCAGAAGAAGATAAACTTACGGTGAGTAGAGCTAGAAAGATTCAAAGATTTATGTCGCAACCTTTCTTTGTTGCTGAGGTATTTACTGGTACGCCAGGAACATATGTAAATCTTGAAGATACGATCAAGGGTTTTGATGCGATCTGTAAAGGTGAATATGATCATCTTCCAGAAGCAGCATTCTATATGGTTGGCACTATGGAAGAAGCTGTTAAAAAAGCAGAAAAAATGGCTGAAGAAGCTGCTGCATAAGAGTAATGTCAGAGTATTTTTCTTTTAAACTTGTAACGCCTGAGAAGATTTATCTTGAGGGTCAAGCTGAGCTAATAACTGTTCCAGGAGTTGAGGGAGATATAGGTTTTCTTGCTCAACATACAAACTTTATTACTTCAATAAGGCCAGGCATAATTAAAGTTATAAGAGACGATAATACTAATATGCAATTTTATGTTGACGGTGGATTTGTAAGGTTTTCTGACAATGAGTTACTTCTTGTTGCAGAAGAGGTAGCTGATGAAAAAGATATTGATACTGAATTTATTAGTAAAAAAATAGAAGCATATAATGAGTTGATGTCTAATGCCTCAGACGTTGAAAAAAATAAAATTATGTCAAAAGTAGATAGTTTGAAATTACTTCTAAACTAATTCCTCTTTAAACTCATTTAATACATTTTTATAAAGTTCTTTCTTGAATGGAACTATTATTTCAATTAACTCTTTTTTAGAAACCCATTTCCATTTTTTAAATTCTGGCTTTTCTGTTTGTATATTTATTTCACTATCAATCCCATAAAACTCAAGTAAGAACCATCTCTGTTCTTGACCCTTAAATCTTCCTCTCCATAATTTCTTTTGTAAGTAGGAAGGTAATTCATATTTATATTTTTTTTTACTCTTTCTTATAATTTTATAGTTGTTTTTGATTCCTGTTTCTTCCTCTAATTCCCGTTTGAGTGCATCGAATGACTTCTCACCTTTATCAACACCACCCTGTGGCATCTGCCAAGCAGATTTATCCTTATCAAATCTCTGTCCTACAAAGATTTTTCCTTCTTTGTTCAAGAGCATTATACCAACCCCTTTTCTATATATTTTTGATTTATGCTGCCTAATTGATAGCTGTTTTTTCATCCAGTAAATCCAGTGCATATTCTAATTGCTTATCTATCTCATTTTCATTACTGAAATCACTCTTTACTTCAATATCAGGAATTACACCAACTTTATGAATTGAGTCTCCTGATGGAGTATAATAAAGGGCAGTAGTCATTCGTATTGCACTCTTGTCATTTAAAGGAAAGATTGTCTGAACTGATCCTTTTCCATAAGACTGAGCTCCTAATATTATAGCTCTTTTATGATCTTGAAGAGCACCTGCAACAATTTCTGACGCTGACGCAGATCCTTCGTTAATTAATACTATTAGAGGCTTACCATTGGTTAAATCACCTTTAGTAGCATCAAAGCGTGCAATATTCCTCTTGCCTCTGCCTTTTGTAGAAACTATCTCACCAGAACTTAGGAAGTGATTTGTTACATCAATTGATTGACCTAATAGTCCACCTGGATTATTTCTAAGGTCTAAAATAAATCCAGAAATATTTTTTTCACCTATCTCTTTTTGTAAATCCTTAATGGCTTTCTTAATACCCTTGCCGGCCTGCTCACTAAAAGAAATTAATCTTATATATCCAACATTTTCTTCACGTCTAAATTTTACTGCTTGAACAGTAATTATAGCTCTCTTTATTGATTTGATTAAAACTTCATCTTCACCAGCACGTGCTATTGATATTTCTACGCTTGTTCCTACTAATCCTCTTAATTTTTCAACACCCTCTTGCAATGACTGTCCCTGAATACTCTCACCATTTATATGAGTAATATAATCTCCAGGCATCACTCCAGCTTTTGCAGCAGGCGTATCATCTATGGGAGTTATGATTTTAATAAATCCATTTTCCATTGTTACTTCGATTCCTAACCCACCAAATTCTCCCTCAGTTTCTTCTTGCATTTCAATATACTGATCAGTGTTCATATATCCTGAATGTGGATCTAATGCTTGAAGCATTCCATTGATTGCAAATTCAATGACTTTTTCATCTTCAACATCTTCAACATAGTTTTTTTGAATTAAGTCAAATACATCTCCAAATGAGTCTAACTTTTCATATAAATCTTTATTATTTTCTGCATAACTAGGATTTACAATTACTATTAGAAATATTAATAAATTAGCAAAAAATAATTTCATAATTCTCTATGATATGGATGGTTCATTTTAATAGTAGCAGATCTATATATTTGTTCTAATAAAATAATTAATGCAAATGAATGTGTAAAAGTCATTTTACCAAGTGATAATGCTAAATCAGCATATTCTAATATTTCATCATTAAATCCATCAGTACTACCTATGAAAAAAATTAAATTTTTATCTATTTTTGTAAAGATTAGCTCAGATAAATTAGTTGAAGATAGGTTTTCACCTTTTTCATCCAAGAAAATTAAAAAAGATTTTTTATGAGAATCAGTAATTATTCTTGTAAGTTCTTTAGTATTTATTTTTTTGCAATTGATAGATGAGATAATGCTTTTTGGGATACTTTTGAGTCGATCTAAATAAATCGCTGATAAATCTTTCTCAAAGCTAAATTTAAATTTATCATGATAAAAAATATCAATCTTCATACAATTTATTCAATCTCAGCTGACCACATCTTCTCTAAATTATAAAATTCTCTGGATTCTTTTTTAAAAATATGGATGATCACATCTCCTGTATCAATCACTATCCATCCTGATGAGTTATCTCCTTCAACAACCGAATTTTTAAATCCATTCTTTTTAAGATTCTCATAAATAGATCGTGACAGAGAATGAACATGCCTATTGGAGGTTCCAGTTGCAAAGACCATATAATCAGTAATTGATGTTTTTTCTTTTACATCTATGCTTACAATGTCAATAGCTTTGTTGTCCTCTAGCTCATTAATTATTTTTTTTAAAATATTCATTATATAATTTTACTTTCTGATATCACTGGATGAGATATTAATATTAAAATCAGAGATGAATGTCCAGCCAGGTAGGTCATTATCAAAAAAACTTTCTCCAGGATTTTCAATTTTAAAATTACTATATTCAATTCCTGCATTACAATTATTTATTTGGTTGCTATTAGAGCCACGATTGAAAACCGCAATATGAATTTGCTTAAAAATATTTTCATAATCTTTCCATTTATCTATTTCCATAAATGAGTCACTTCCCATTAAAAAAATATAATTATTATTCTTAAAATTATTTTTTATATATAAAAGATTATCAATTAAATAATTAGACTTTGTTTCATCTTCAAAATATTTTAATTTAATGATTTCTTGATCAATTATTGACTTTATTTTATTTTCTCGTTCTATAAAATCTAAATAGATATCTTTATCTTTAAATGGGTTTTTTTTCGTTATTAGCCACCATATTTGATCAAGTGCAAAAATGTCTAATGCTTCTTTGCTGATTTTTAAATGACCTTCATGAGGTGGATTAAAGGAGCTGCCGAGTATACCAATTTTCATTATTACTAGGGCCTTATTTGACCGTCGCCCCTTACTTTATACTTATAGGTTGTTAACCCCTCTAGTCCAACAGGACCTCTTGCATGAAGTTTGCCTGTTGCAATTCCAATTTCAGCTCCTAAGCCAAACTCACCACCGTCGGCAAACTGAGTAGATGTGTTATGCATTACAATTGCACTACCAACGTGATTTAGAAATAATTCAGCATTTTCTGTGTTTTCAGTAATTATACTTTCAGTATGGTTGGATCCATACTTTGTTATATGTTTTATTGCATCATTTACATCTGCCACAATTTTTATTGAAATTATAGAGTCTAAATATTCAGTCTTCCAATCATCTTCATTAGCTTTAATTAAGTCTGGATAATTTTTTGTTATCATTTCATCTCCTCTAATTTCACATCCACCACTTTTAAGAATATTTATGATGCTTGGTAAATGACTATCAATACAATCTTTATGTACAAGTAAGGTTTCAGCAGCTCCGCAGATACCTGTTCTTCTTAGCTTTGAATTATTGACAACTTTTTCAGCTTTATCTTTATCAGCAAACTCGTCGACATAAACATGACAGATGCCATCTAAGTGTCCAATTACAGGAATTTTTGCTTTATCTTGAACTTTTTTTACAAGGCCTTTTCCTCCTCTAGGAATTATTACATCAATGTATTGGCTCATTTCAGAGAGCATATAATCTACGGCATCTCGATCAGTAGTTTCTATAAATTGAATTATATTTTTATCACAATTAGACTCTTCAAGCGCGTTACGAGCTGAAGTTACCAATTGTAGATTTGAATAGTACGATTCCTTCCCTCCTCTAAGAATAACTGAATTTCCAGCTTTTAAGCATAAAACACTTGCATCTATTGTTACATTTGGTCGACTTTCATAGATTATACCTATTACACCTAATGGGACAGAAACTCTCTCAACAAGCATTCCATTAGGTCTTTCATTTTTGTTAATTACTTTATTTATTGGATCTTCGAGTAAAACAATATCGTTGATTGAATTAATTATTGAGTCAACTCTATCAGAGTTTAGAGCCAATCTATCAAGCATTGCCTTATCTATTGTATCAGATGCTATTGAAATATCTTTTTGATTAGCATTAAGAATTAATTCTTTATCTGAATTTATTTTCTCAGCTATCTTTATAAGCAGATTATTCTTTTCTTCAGATGTAAAATTTTTTACCTGATTTGAAGCAACCAAGCTCTTTCTGCCAATATCATTTAAACTATCGATTATATTCATATCAAAACAAGATCATCTTTATGAATGAATTCTTCTCTATAAGAATAATTCAGTATCTCAGCAATTTCATTACTTTTGTGACCCATTATTTTATTTGTATCATTTGAGGAATATCCTGCTAGTCCTAAGCCAATTTTTTCATTTTCCTGAGATAAAACTGATACTACATCTCCCCTCAAAAACTCCCCACTCACTTTAATTATTCCAGCAGGCAATAAACTGCTTCCTTTCTTTAGAGCGATTAAAGCTCCTTTATCAATGATAACTGTTCCGATAGGTTTCATTGTCCCTACAATCCATTGTTTTCTAGATGCCAGCGGAGTTCTTGAAGGCTTAAACCATGTACAAGGCCTCTTTTTAAATAGTGCTTTTATTGGATTATTAATTGTACCATTTGTAATTGCCATGTGACATCCTGCAGCCATAGCAGTTTTTGCAGCTGAAATTTTTGTTTTCATTCCACCTTTTCCAAGTTCTGATACTGAGTCACCAACCATTTTTTCTACTTCTTCATTAATTTCAGTAATTTCAGAAATTAATTTAATCTTGTCATTATTTTTTGGATCTGATGAATACAATCCATTTATATTTGATAGTAAAATCAAACAATCAGAGCTTGTAATTTGGGCAACTCTTGATGCAAGTCTGTCATTATCTCCATATTTAATTTCACTTGTAGCAATAGTATCATTCTCATTCACAATTGGTATAATTCCCATCTTCAGTAGAGTATCTATTGTTCTCCTTGCATTAATAGACCTTCTTCTTTGTTCAGTATCATCTAAAGTAAGGAGGATTTGAGCAATTTTAATTTCATTTTTTTCAAAAGCATTTTTATATGAGCTCATCAAGTGTATTTGTCCAACAGACGAAATTGCCTGATTGATATCTAGTTTCATTTCATTACTATCTAAGTCTAAATCTTTTGCTCCTAGAGCAATTGCACCTGAAGTAACAATAATTACTTCTTTGTGATTATCATTTAAATATCGAATATCCTCAGCAAGGCTTGACAGCCATTTTTCATTTAATTTGTTGCTATCTTCATGAAAAAGCAAGGATGAACCAATTTTAATTACTATTCTTTTTGTATCTTCAAGATTCATCAATTTTTCCTATTCGAACTATTTTATTTTTCAAATTATCAATACCATATTTTGTAATCGTTGATATTACATATAATGGACAATTAACTAAATCATTAAATTTTAAACTTATATTTTTAATTTCATCTTCATCAATTAAATCTGATTTATTTAGAATAATAATTTTTTCTTTTTTATTAATATTTTGATCAAATTTATCCAATTCATTAATAATTATTTTGTAATCAGATATTGGATCTTGAGATGAAATATCAATTATATGAATGATTGATTTACATCTTTCAATATGTTTTAAGAATTGAATTCCTAGCCCTGATCCACTATTTGCTCCAGATATTAAACCTGGTATATCAGCTACAACAGCCTCATCATCTCCAATTCTAATAACTCCCAATTTCGGTTCAAGTGTTGTAAATGGATAATCAGCAACCTTAGGTTTAGCGGCTGAAATTGATCTTAATAAGCTTGATTTACCAGCATTTGGCAATCCAACAAGCCCGATATCTGCCAGTAATTTTAATTTAAAAAAAACTTCTGCTTCTTGTCCCTTTCCTCCAGGAGTTGTTTTTCTAGGAGCCCTATTTATTGAAGATTTAAAATTAATATTTCCTAAACCACCTTTGCCTCCAGGAAATAATAAAAACTTATCGGTAGAAATTACATCAGCAATAAGCTCATCCTCAATAAAAATTTCTGTACCAAGAGGAAGTTTAAGCATTACATCTTGACCAGCAGCACCTGTTCTATTTCTTCCAGATCCATGACGCCCCTTTTTTGCCTTAAAATGTTTTTGAAATCGATAGTCAACTAGAGTATTTAGAGACTTAGTGCCTTTAATAAAGACATCACCTCCCTTTCCTCCATTTCCTCCATCAGGACCACCAAATTCAATAAATTTTTCTCTCCGAAAGCTCAAGCAGCCATCACCACCATCACCACTTTTGATAAAAACCTTGGCTTCATCTATGAATTTCATTTGAGGTAAAAAATTAAGTCTGTAAATAGAATAAAGTAAAAAGTTAATTAGTTTTTTGGAATAACTGAAATAGTTGTTTTACCATCTCTTTTTTTTCCAAATTTAACTTCTCCATTGATCAGTGCGAAAATAGTATGATCTTTCCCAAGTCCAACATTAGTACCTGGGTGCCATTTAGTACCACGTTGCCTAGCAATAATATTACCAGGTATTACCGCTTCACCACCAAATTTTTTAATACCTAGTCTACGTCCAGCGGAATCTCTTCCGTTCTTCGATGATCCCCCAGCTTTTTTTGTTGCCATATCTATTTATCCTTTGAGGTAGCTGTTTTCTTTTTAACAACAGATTTTTTAACTGTTTTCCCTTTAGAGGATTTATCAACCTCGACACTTTTAGCTTTAGCCTTTGGTTTAAAACCTGGAATATTTAATGATTTTACTTGAAGAAAGGTCATATCTTGTCTATGTCCATTTTTTCTTCTAAAGTTTTTTCTTCTTTTCTTCTTAAAAATAAGAATTTTTCGATCTCTATCTTGTTTGATAATTTCAAGATTAACTTTAGCACCATCTATTAGTGGTTCTCCAACAGAAAATTCTTTTCCATCACTAGCAAATAAAACATCACTTACTTCGACATTATCACCAGCAGTGCCAGATAATTTGTTTACTGTGAGAATTGTATTCTCAGATACTTTATATTGTTTCCCACCGCTTGATATAATTGCAAACATACTTGAAATATTAAAAGATTGTTAAAACGGGCTGAATATAGACTGCGACTAATTTATGTCAATAGTCTAAATTTTTCTTTAATTTGCAACAATTTTAGGACATATTAGTGCTTACCCATGCCAAATCTAAACAATCAAAAGGTTCAGAAATATGTCATTAAATATTAGACCTTTTAAAGCTTTAAGGGCTAAAAATCATTTAGTAAAAAAAGTAATAATGCCTGCTTTTGATAATCTGAATGCTGACGATATATCAAAAATAATGAAAAATTCTAAATGGAATTTTTTAAATGTGATTAGTCCAGAAGCATTCTATCCAGGAATTTCTAAAAAATTATCAAAAAAACACTCACTAGATCATCTATCAGCAATGATTAATGAAAATATCATTTTACAAGATGAAAAAGATTCTTTTTATATTTATAGATTAGAAAAATACAATAAATCTCAGTTTGGAATTGTAGCGAGTATAGATATTAATGAGAAAAACCCAAAAATACTTAAACATGAAAATACTTTAGAGGCTCGTTGTGATAGAATATTAAGAACAACAAAAAATACTAATATTCAAGTTGGTCCAGTATATTTCTCACATAAATCTAAAACAAATTTAAATAGCATTTACAATCGATATAAAAAAATAAAACCACTTTATAATTTTCAAACTTCAGGAGGCACAATCCATTCTTTATGGAAAGTTGATAATGATAAAGACATAAAACTGATAGAAAAAAATCTAAAAAAAATTGATAAGCTATACATTGCCGATGGGCATCATAGATTTTCCTCAATGGAGAAGTTATATTCTCAATATGGAAATAAAAATAAAACTAAGAAAAGCATTCCTTTGCTATCAGTTATTTTTGATAAAAATAATATAAATATACTTAGTTATAATAAAGTAATTAAATTTAAAAAGTGGAACTACGATCAATTTATCCTTCTTCTTAAAAAACAGTTTAATAAATTGGAAATAAGCACTTTCAAGCAGCCATCAAAAAGAGGAGAAGTTTCAATTTATTGTAATAATAGATGGCATAATCTGAATGTAAGAAACAATGATACTATTAAGAAATCAAAAAAAACTGACTCAGAGATAATAGAAAATTTAGTACTAAAAAATATACTATTAAAAAAGATGGAATTGAAAATTGTAGAAAAAACTCATGTTCCGGGTAAATTTGGTGCTCAATTTTTAGAAGAGAAAGTTGATTTAACTATTGCTGATGTTGCTTTTTTTATTTGCCCAATGACAATGCATGAGATAATGTCCGTTGCTGATGCTGGAAAAATTGTGCCTCCAAAGTCTACTTTTTTCGATCCAAAACCAATTGATGGACTCGTCACTCTTTTAATGAAAGAATAAAAATATGGAAAAACCCTCACAAAAACCTCACTATCCTTTTTTTTCTTCAGGCCCATGCGCAAAGCCCCCGGGTTGGTCTTTTGATAAGTTAAAGGGTGCAGAATTATCTAGATCTCATAGATCAAAACCTGCAGTAGCAAAATTACAAGAGGTAATTGATAAATCTAGAAGTGTGTTACAAATACCAGAAGATTATTTGATTGGTATTGTTCCTGCTTCTGACACTGGCGCTCTTGAAATGGCAATGTGGTGCCTGCTAGGTCAAAGAGGAGTAGAAGTTTATTCTTGGGAAAATTTTGGCCATGATTGGAATATTGATGTTGGTGAGCAATTGCCTCTTAAAGATAAAATACTTGTAAAAGCTGATTATGGGGATATCCCAGATTTTTCAAATAGTAATCCGGACAATGATATTGTGTTTACTTGGAATGGAACAACTGCTGGCGTTAGAATAAAAAATACTGATTGGATTAGTAGTGAGAGAAAAGGTCTAACAATATGTGATGCAACTTCTGCAGTTTTTTCTATGGAAATGGATTGGCCAAAGTTAGATGTTGTAACTTATTCGTGGCAAAAAGTTCTTGGTAGTGAAGCTGCTCATGGAATGTTAATTTTGTCTCCAAGAGCAGTTGAAAGATTAGAGAGTTATACACCTTCATGGCCTATTCCAAAAATTTTTAGGCTAGCTCAAAACCAAAAATTAATATCAGGAATTTTTTCAGGTACAACAATCAATACACCCTCAATGATCAGTGTT
>CACPLH010000011.1:0-34222 GCA_902634765.1 uncultured Pelagibacteraceae bacterium | reverse complement strand
CGTATTAATTTCCAAAACTGATCTTTTCCAATTATTAATTGCAAAAACATAGAGGGTTATATATTTTATATTGATTGATTTCTCACTATTTATTTTTTTTAGAAGATTAATCGCGTTGTTAATTCCCTCTTTATGTCCCAAGTTTGGCTTCAACTTATGCTTTTTTGCCCATCGTCGATTCCCATCCATAATGATTGCTAGATGATTTAACTTAACTGCTCTAGCTGAAGTTTTTTTATAAGCTCTAGGGGTCAAAAAGATTATATTTTCTTTAAATCTTCTTCTTTAGATTTAAGGTTATCCTCTATCTCTTTTATATACTTCGAAGTAATTGCTTCGATTTCACTTTGAAATTTTTTAGAGTCATCTTGTCCAATCTCTTTATTTTTTTCTGCTGATTTAACTTTTTCAATTCCATCTCTTCTAATATTTCTAATTGCAACTTTAGAATTTTCAGAAATTTTCCCAGCTATCTTTAAAAATTCAACTCTACGTTCTTCTGTTAATTGTGGTAGAGGTAATCTAATCAATGAACCTTCGGTTTGTGGATTAATACCTAAATCAGACTCACCTAATGCTTTTTCCACAACGGATATATTTGATTGATCCCATATTTCTAAGTTGATAGTTCTTGAGTCTGGAGTTGTAATATTTCCTATTTGGTTAATAGGCATTTTTTGTCCATATACTTCAACTCTTATAGAGTCTAGCATATTTGGTGAAGCTCTTCCCGCTCTAATTCCTGAAAGTTCAGATTTAGCTGAACTAATGGTTGATAGCATTCTTGTCTCAATATCTGATTTTATTTCCTCAAACATTATGATATTTCGGAATGGCTCAGGTTATTCATAAACATTTTAACAAAACAGTTTTTTTCTTGAATAGAAAATAATTTTATTGGTATTTTATTATCACGTGATATTGCTATCGCTGAAGTATCCATAACTTTTAAATTTTCATTGATATACTTTTTAAAGGTTATTTTAGAATATTTTTTTGCATTTTTGAATTTTTTTGGATCTTTATTATAAATTCCGTCTACTTGTGTAGCCTTATAAATAACGTCACAATCAAGTTCAGCAGCTCTTAACGCAGCTGATGTATCTGTTGAAAAGTAAGGATTCCCTGTTCCAGCTGTACAAATAACAATTCTATTTTTTTCCATATGTCTTATTGCTCTTCTTCTAATATAAGTTTCACAAATTGACTGAATTGGAAATGCTGACATAACTCTTGTTTGAACTTCAATTTTTTCAAGAGCATTTTGAAGCGCTAATCCATTTAATACAGTTGCAAGCATACCCATGTAATCAGCATTAGCCCTGTCCATTCCTTGAGATGAAGCTTCAAGACCCCGAAATATGTTTCCTCCACCAATAACAACACAAATTTGTGTTTTTTTAAGTAAAAGTTTTTTTAAGTTTGTAGCAATGTAATTAACTGTATCGATTGATATACCATAATTTTCAGAGCCCATAAGTGACTCTCCGGAAAGCTTAATAAGTATCCGGTTATTTTTCTTTGAAGACAACGACTATTCTCCTAATTCGTATCTAATGAATTTATCTATCTTTATTTCAGATCCAGAATCTTTTGAAGAATTTTCAAGGTATGAATTGATTGATATAGAAGGATCCATAACAAATTTTTGATTTAAAAGCACATTCTCTTCAAAAAATTTCTTAATTTTACCATCAATCATTTTAGTAATAATATCATCTGGCTTACCGGAGTCTTTGAGTTGCTCTTTGAGAATACTTTTTTCATTTTCGATCAGATTTTGATCTAAATCATCTTCACTTAGAGACTTTGGTGAACTTGCAGCTATATGCATACAAACATTTTTACCAATTTCTTCAGATACTTCATCACTAGAAAACTTTAAGATAACACCTATTTTACCTAATCCATCGGTGATTTTATTATGAGTGTATGTAAATGCTTTACCTGAAACATAATCAGATCTTTTAAAGACAATGTTTTCACCAATTTTAGCAATAGCATTACTTATTAATTCAGATGATTTTTCTGCAGTGTCATTATTTTCTAAAATTGCAATATCCAATACTTTATTGACCAGTGTTTGAAATTCAGAGTTTCTCGATACAAAATCTGTTTCTGAATTGATTTCTACTATAGCAGCACCCTTATCAGATAATTTTATGCCAACTAATCCTTCATTAGCGTCTCTAGTAGATTTTTTTTCAGCCTTTGCTATTCCTTTTTCTCGTAGCCATTTAAAAGCATCTTCTAAATTACCATCAGACTCAGCTAAAGCATTTTTACAATCCATCATACCTGCGCCAGACATTTTTCTTAGATCTTGAACATGTTTAGCTGTAACTTGAGACATTATTGAGGCTCCACTGATGAGTTGGAATCCTGATTATCCACTTTTTCAGCATTAGCTTCATCGTTACTATTTTGCTCAACTGTCTCTGTTTCTTTTTTTTCTTCAAATACAATTTCTTGTTTTGATGAGTCAATTGTCTGTTGTACTAAATCACAATAAAGATTAATTGATCTTCTTGAATCATCATTACCTGGAATTGGAAAGTCAATTACTTCTGGATCTGCGTTTGTATCAACAATACCTATAACAGGAATATTCAAATTTTTTGCCTCAGCCACTGCCTTATGTTCAAGTTTAGTATCAATTATAAATATTAGGTCTGGTGCTTTTTTCATCTTACTAATACCAAATAGAGACATCATTAATTTTTGATATTGTCTTTCCATTTGCAAAACTTCTTTTTTTGTAAATTCATTGTTAGAATTGGATTTAGAAATTTCTAATTCATTCATTTTTTTAATTGAATTTGTAATAGTAGACCAATTTGTCAACATACCACCCAGCCACCTATGATTTACATAATAATGGTTTGTGTCCGTAGCTAATTGAGCAATTTTCTTAGATGCCTGTTTTTTCGTAGATACAAACAATATCTTTCCGCCTTTTGATACAACATCATTTATCTTATTAAGAGCTTCAGTTAATAATCCTACAGTTTGTGTAAGATCAATAATGTGCACATTTTCCCTAGTACTATGAATGTATTTTTCCATTTTAGGATTCCATCTTTGGGTTTTATGTCCAAAATGTACACCTGCCTCAATTAAGTCCTTAAGACCAAAATTTGGTATAGTCATATATTTTCTCCGGTTATTCATCCGCAACAATTTGACCCCATTGGGACCGGACAGCAGTTAGCTATCGTTACGTGTTTAATTGCGTGTAAATAACTTAAAAATTGAAATACTTCAATATAATTTATTCATCAAAACTTACTTCTCTGACCCCGTAAATAGATCTTATTCGTTCAATTAAATTTGTATCAACTTTATAGAGATCAGGTAATGCAAGTCTTTGATTTTCAACAATAATATTTATTTTATGATTTCCCTTTTGTAAATTAATTGCCTTAAATTCATTTAGTGAAAATTTTTCATTTGCATATATTTGAAGTAATGATGTTTTTGACTTTACTTTTTTGGTCTCTGCTTCAGAGACTTTGTTCTGATTAGAAAATGATGAATATGATTGGTTATTCATTTTGATTACATCTACAATTTTATATATTTTTTTAGCTTCGCCTCTTAAACCATTTCCATCATCAGAAAAATCAATACTGATAGCGTATGAGTCACCTTCAATTAAAATATCTCTGTACTTACGAAGATTATTTTCAAATATTATAAGTTCATATATAGAGCTAAGATCTGAAAAATTTAAAAATGCATATGCATTCCCTCTGGCTGAGCGTTTTTCCTTTTTAGACAATAATGTTCCAGCCAATAAGACATTTTTTTCATTATGAAAACTTTTATTCATCTTAATTGTTTCAAAATTTTTAATGTCTAGTTTAGAAACTTTATTCAAAAATTGATTTAATGGATGCCCGGATAAATAAAAACCGAGTATCTCAAACTCTTTCATTAGCTTTGTCTCCTCACTCCATCTTTCTTTTGAGGAAAACTTATATTCAAATTTTGAATCTTCACCGAATATATCTTCTTGATTGCTATTATTTTTATCATGAAAATTTTTTAAATGCTTAATTATCTCAGGACATTCATTAAATATATGCTCTCTCTTAATATTAAATGAGTCAAAACTACCAGAACACGATAATGCTTCTAGTGTTTTTTTGTTTGATACTGATGAACTTACTCTTGTTAAGAAATCATCAAAATTTTTGAATCTGCCATTTTTATTTCTTTCTTCTTCAAGTTCCTTAATTGCTTCTATTCCAACATTCTTTATAGCTCCTAGTGCGTATGAAATTCCTTCCCCTTCACGAACAAAATATGAACTAGATTTATTAACGTCTGGGGCGATTAATGGAATTTTCATTCTATCTAATTCTTGTTGGAATATTGCTAGTTTATCTGTGTTATTAATATCTAATGACATTGACGCGGCAAAAAATTCAATTGGATAGTGCTTTTTAAGATATGCAGTTTGAAAAGCGATTAAAGCATAAGCTGCTGCGTGGCTTTTATTGAAACCATAATCTGCAAATTTTGATAATAATTCAAATATATTATTTGCTTCGTTATCTTTAAGGCCTTTTGATATACAGCCTTCCACAAATCTTTTCTTTTGAGCTGTCATTTCTTTTTGAATCTTTTTTCCCATTGCTCTTCTTAGAAGATCTGCTTCACCGTCTGAATAGCCGGATAATTCTCTAGCTACACCCATAACTTGTTCTTGATAAATAATAACACCATACGTTTCCTCTAATAAGTTTTCTAATAATGGATGAACATAATCTAGTTTTTCTCTTCCATGCTTTCTCTCAATATAAGTTGGAATATTGGCCATTGGCCCCGGTCGATATAGTGCAACAAGAGCAATAATATCTTCAAATTTGTCTGGTTTTAAATTTTTAAGAGTATCTTTCATGCCTGGACTTTCTAATTGAAAAATGCCCGTTGTCTCGCCAGTTCCTAGAAGCTCAAATGTTTTTGTGTCAGTCAAATCAATTTCTGATATTTGAAATTTTTTGTATCTATTTACCAACTCGACACAATTATTAATCAAGGTTAACGTTTTTAACCCTAAAAAATCAAATTTTACTAAACCTGCACTCTCTACCCACTTCATATCAAACTGAGTCAAAAAAATATTAGTATCCGGATCACTATATAATGGAACATCCTTATAAATGATGTCTTTTGATATAACTACACCAGCAGCATGTATTGACGCATGTCTTTTTAAACCTTCTAGTTTTAAAGCTATGCTTAAAAGTTTTTTAATTTTAGGATTTTTATTTGCTTCTTCTGTCAGCTTTGGCTCATCATCAATATATTCTTGAAGACTCAATTGTCTGGAAGGATCAAATGGAATTAATTTAGTTAAATAATCTACTTGTCCATATGGAATACCAAGTACTCTTCCAATATCTCTTAATACTGCTCTTGCTTGAAGTTTTCCAAAAGTAATGATCTGAGCAACATGGTCTTTACCATACTTCTCATAAACATAATTAAGAACTTCATCTCTTCTATCTCTACAAAAGTCAATATCAAAATCAGGTAGTGAAACACGCTCGGGATTTAAAAATCGCTCAAAAATTAAACCAAAATGAATAGGATCTAAATCAGTAATTTCAAGGCACCATGCAACTAATGAGCCAGCACCTGAACCTCTTCCAGGCCCCACTGGAATATTATTATTTTTTGCCCATTTAATAAAATCAGCAACAATTAAGAAATACCCCTCATACTTCATATTAATAATAATATCTAATTCATTATCTAATCTTTTCTGATATTCATTCCTTAATTGATTTTCCTCGTCTTGATTTTCAATTTTTTTCATTTTAAGGGTCTGAACAACTCTCTTTTCTAAACCTTCATTTGAAATTTTCCTAAGAAGATCTTTTTCGGAATTTTCAGTATCTTTAATAAAGACTGGAAGTATTGGTGCTTTTACTTCTGGTCTAAATGAGCATCTTCTTGAAATTTCTATAGTATTTGACAATGCTTCAGGCAAATCATTAAACAAAGACTCCATTTCATCAATGGATTTAAAATAATGTTGATCAGAAAATCTGTATCTATCTAACTGAGAAACAAATTGCTTTTTTTCAATACAACTTAATGCATCATGTGCCTCGTAATAGTCAGGTGACTCAAAATATACTTCATTAGTTGCAACTAAAGGCAATGAATGATCATAGGCTAAATTTAGAAGCGCATTTTCATTTTTCTTATTTGAATTTCCTAGTCGTTGTATCTCAACATAGAGATTGTCATTAAATTTCTCTTTTAAATTTTGAATAAATTGATCTGCAATTGTTGATTTTCCAGAATTTAGTATTGGATAAATTAAATTATTGCGTCCGCCTGTTAAAACAATTAGTCCATCTTTTTTGTTGTAGATATCAGATAAGTTTATGGCATTATTAGTAGTATGCTTAGTGTAACATAATGAACTTAATTCTAGTAGATTTTGATATCCTTTTAGATTTTTAGCAAACAAGTTTAAAAAGAAAAATTTATCGTCTAATTGCGATAAATCTAATTTGTATTCAGTGGGTATGTTTATTTTGATGTTGCATCCAATTAAAGGTTGAACACCATAGCTTGAAATCTTGTCACTAAATTCTAATGCTCCAAACATGTTGTTAGTGTCTGTAATTCCTACTGCAGGCATCCGAAAAGATTCACATAATTCTGCGATACGATTAATTGTTATCGCACCTTCAGATAATGAATATTCTGTTTTATTTGTGAGGTGAACAAAATTAGCCATTAGACTAATTTTATCTGGTGATCTGATTTTCTTGCAAGGTCCAAATTATGTGTAGCCATAATTAATGAAATTTTCTGTGAATAAACAAAGTTAATAAGATGCTCAAATACATCATTGCTAGTATTTTTATCAAGATTCCCTGTTGGTTCATCGGCAATAATAATTTTAGGTTCATTAATTATAGCTCTAGCAATTGCTACTCTTTGTTGTTCTCCCCCTGATAAATCTTTTGGTAAATGATTAATACGAGCGCTTAAGCCAAGTATATCTAGACATTTAAAGGCCGAATTATATGCATCCTTTTTATTAGCTCCTAAAAGTAATTGAGGAATGGTGACATTTTCAATCGCTGTAAAATCTGAAAAAAGATTATTGGACTGGTAAACAAATCCTATTTTATCTCTTCGAATAAGGTTTTGCTTAACATCATTCATATCTTTTAAATTTTCATTAAAGAAAAAAATATCACCACTATCAGCTGTATCTATGAGACCAATAACATTTAACAGTGTCGATTTTCCTGATCCAGAGGGGCCAATTACAGATATGAATTTACCTTCTTGTATTGTTACATTTAAGTTTTCAATTACCGGTATTACTGTGTCTCCTTGAGAATATGATTTTGAAATATTTTCTAGTCTAATAATTGTGTCAGGCATTACTAAATATATCCTTAATTTTCATTTTAGAGGCAACTCTAGATGGATATATAGTTGCTAATAGTGAAATGATTATTGAAAATACAAATATTAAAAATATTTGATTGTAATCAATTATGGTTGGAATTTTATCAATAAAGTAAAATTGTGACGGAAACAAATTTAAGTTAAATATATTATTGAGTGTCTGTCTTATATTTTCTAAATTTAATGTTACAATAATTCCTAACAATGAACCAATTAAACTTCCAGCCACACCTATCAAAGATCCTATTATTATAAATATTCTTAAAATTGAAAAATCAGATGTACCAATCGTTTTAAGAATAGCAATTTCATTTGATTTATTTTTAACTAAGATAAAGAGGCATGTAACAACATTAAATGCAGCTACTATTATAATTAATGACAGGATAATAAACATAACATTTCTTTCAATTGAAAGGGTTTCAAAGAAAAAAGCATTAACCTGTTTCCAGTCCCTTGAATAAAAAAGCTCTTCTTCCTTAATTATTTCATTAACTTGATTACTTATCTTGCCCGTATCGGAAGAGTTCTTAAGATGAATTTCAATTGCAGAAATTCTATCGTTTACACCATATATTTTTTGCATTTCTTTTAAATTAAGAAATGCATAATTACTGTCATACTCACTCATCCCTGTATCAAAATATCCTCCAACATTAATCAAACGAGACTTAGGAAATGTGCCAAATGGAGAATTTACAGAACTAGATGTGTATAATTTAATTTGTGATCCTATTTCTACATTTAATCGATCAGCTAGTTTTGACCCAAGATAGATTGCGTCTAACATGAATTCATTAGAATTATTCTTTTTACTTTTAAACTTATAATGATCTATATTGTCTGGGTTAAATGATTTAAGAATAATACCTCGAGTTTCAGAATTCGCTGAAATCAAAACTTGATCAGTAATATTTGCGTCAATAAACTCTATTTCATCAATAGATGAAAAGTTTTGAGATATATCCTCAAAATATTTTTCATAATTATTTATATAAATGTGACCGTTAAATCCTATAATTCGATTTTCAAGCTCATATCTAAAA
The DNA here is from genome assembly GCA_902634765.1 of uncultured Pelagibacteraceae bacterium. Lineage (GTDB taxonomy): Bacteria > Pseudomonadota > Alphaproteobacteria > Pelagibacterales > AG-422-B15 > CABYIR01. Next base: position 25,727 of record CACPLH010000011.1, on the reverse strand, counting down.
CCATTCATTACTGACATAGTTATAATCAGCGTGGCAACACCGATGCATATACCTAAAAAAGAGAACCATGATATAATTGAAAGAAGTCCCTCTGACCTCAAAGGCCTTATGTAACGAAACGCAATAAATCTTTCAAAACTATTAAAAGGCACTTTATTTATTAACTATTTTTAAAAAAAGAAGTTATATTTACTATGTTTACTTCTGAAATATCACCTGTTTTTCTGTTTTTTACTTCAAGAATAGAGTCGCTTTTAGACTTATTGCCAATAATGACTTGGTATGGAAGTCCTATTAAATCCATCCTTGAAAATTTAACACCGGGATTATCGTCTTTATCATCATACAGTACATCAAAACCTGCGCCCAATAACTTTTCATAAACATCATCAGAAATTAAAGTAATATCATCATCTTTCTGTTTTAGATTAATTATCCCAATGTCGTATGGAGATACTGATTTCGGCCAAATAATTCCTTTTTCATCATTTGATGACTCAATTATTGCACCAACTAATCTAGATATTCCAATACCATAAGAACCCATAAATACAGTAGCCTGTTTGCCATCCTTATTTAAAACATTCGCTTTCATGGCTTCTGAATATTTTGTACCAAAACTAAATATATGACCCACTTCAATACCTTTAGATTTAGTTTGATTTTCATTTGAAACATTTTTATCAAAGTCGTCTTGATTAAATTTATCATCAGAAACTGCGTATAAAGTTTTATATGAATTTACTAAACCTGATAAATCTTCTGAATAGTTGATGTTAAATAGTTCATTTTCTTGCTCAAGTAGTTTACTATCAAAATAAATATCAGACTCACCTGTTTTAGATATTATTATAAATTCATGAGATAAATCTCCACCTATTGGACCTGTTTCTGCTGCCATCGGTATTGCTTTTAGTTCTAGTCTTTGAAAAGTTTTCAAATAACAAACAAAAAATTTATTATACGATATCTCACTTTGCTGTTTATCAAGATCAAATGAATAAGCATCTTTCATTAAAAATTCCCTTCCTCTCATTACTCCAAACCTTGGTCTAAGCTCATCACGAAATTTCCATTGAATGTGATATAGTAACTGAGGAAGTTCTTTATATGATTTTATTGATCGCCTAAAGATATCTGTTATTTGTTCTTCATTTGTTGGGCCATAGAGCATTTCCCTGTCTTGTCTATCATTAATTCTGAGCATTTCTTTTCCATAGTCTTCATATCTTCCACTTTCTTTCCATAAATCTGCTGGTTGAATCGTTGGCATTAAAATCTCATTTACACCCGCAGCGTCTTGCTCTTCTCTCACAATATTCTCAATCTTTTTTAAAACTCTTAATCCTAATGGTAGCCATGAATAAATTCCTGAACTTGACTGAGAAATCATGCCAGCACGCATCATTAATTGGTGTGAGACAATTTCAGCATCACTTGGAGATTCTTTTAAAACTGGAAGGAAGTAATTAGTTAATCTCATTTATATAAAAGGTATTCATAATAAACATTAAAAATCCATCATTGTTTAGAAGCAAAAAAACAACAAACCATAAGATAACAGAAATAATTGTAGTTATGATGAATTTTTTTAATAATTGTGGATTATTAGGAGCGCCACGATCATTTCCTTCATATTCAGTGATACTAGAAGCTTTATTATCAATGCTTATAGGCAATAAAATAAATAATATTAGCCACCAAATTATTAGAAAAAGGATAATTGAGCCTGTAAGTCCCAATTTAAGCTTCTTCTAATTCAATCATTGTCCCATTACAGCTTTTTGGATGAAGGAAGACTACTGGTTTTCCGTGTGCACCAATTTTAGGCTCTCCGGTTCCAGTGATGGCTATTTCATGATCATTTAATTTTTTTACTGCATCATTTATATCTTCAACTTCAATACAAATATGATGCATGCCGCCTTTTGGATTCTTATTAATAAAGTTTTCTATTGGTGAACCCTCACCTAATTTTTCGAGTAATTCTATTTTAGTATTACCAAGATCTATAAATACAGTAGTTACACCATGATCAGGTTGCTCAACTGGATCTGAAACTTTAGCTCCAAAAATATTTTTATATTGTTCAGCGGCTTCTTTAATATTTGGTACTGCAATAGCGATGTGATTTAATTTTCCCAGCATATTAGATATGTATTATTTCTATATTGGTTAAAGGTTTTTTCTTTAATGATCTAAATATAGTATTTTTTGCTAAGCTTTCTAGTTTTTTGTGCATTTTTTTATCATTTGAGTTTATATTTTTTGGAGTATTAAAAAAATCATAGATTTCTTCTTCTAAATTTATAATAAAATCTTCTTCATCATCATTATCACTAATTACGCCATAAGTAGAAATAATTGGCGCTTTATGTAATTGAGATTTTTTATTTAAAATACAAGTTACATTTAATGATCCATTAAAATTCATTATTCGTCTTTCATTCAAATGAAAACTATCACTATCAACAAGCCTATTGCCATCCAAATATAGTCTTCCTGTTGTGCATTGATCCATTACATAAGGTCTGCCAGGAGCTAATTGTAAAATATCACCATTTGATACAAGTGTTGGATTTTCAACCTGTAGCTCTTTCGCTAGTTCATAATGTGACTTAAGATGCCTATATTCACCATGCACTGGGACTGAAATCTTAGGTTTTACATGATTATACATATCAATAACTTCATCACGACACGGATGACCAGATACATGTATATCCTCGTCGTATTCAGTAATCACATCAGCTCCAAGTTCTGACAAGGTATTAAACATTGCGTATAGTTTTTTTTCATTTCCAGGAATAATTTTTGACGAGAATATCACAGTATCGCCCTGATTAATTTCAACGTTAGGAAAATCTCTATTGGCAATTCTCATCATTGCTCCACGAGGTTCGCCCTGACTACCTGTACATAAATATAAAAGTTCACTCCCTTTTTTCTTTTTTGCTTCCTTTTCGTTAAGAATTATATTTACATTTTCTAATATTCCATTTTCCCTCGCGACAGATATCATTCTGTGCATTGATCTACCTAATACAACAAGAGATCTATTGTTCTCTCTCGCAGCAACCGCAACAGATTCTAATCTTGCTACATTGGATGCGAATGAAGTTACAAATATTTTTGATTTAATATTTTTGACAACATTAACAAGATTTTTTCTTACAGTAGACTCAGAACCTGATCTACCAGCAGTTAATACATTTGTTGAGTCACAAACCATCGCCAATATCTCATTATTATCATTTAGTAGTTTATTAAAATTAATTGGATTTCCCAACATTGGATCTTGATCAATTTTCCAATCTCCTGTGTGATAGATTGTTCCCAACGGAGTTTTAATAAAAAGTGAATTAGGCTCTGGTATTGAGTGAGTAAGTGTTGATAATTGTATTTCAAATGGTCCAATTTTAAAATTGGACTCCAAATCAACAATATTTAGATAATCGTCAATATTTATCCCGCGTTCATCAAATTTAAGTTTGATAATTGATGCTGTAAAACTTGAAGTATATATTTTACACTCTAAATCAGGCCATAAATATGCAAGCCCGCCCACATGATCTTCATGTGCATGTGTAATAAAAATTCCATCTAAATCTTCTTTTCGTTCTTTTATAAAGCCGTGATCAGGCATAATTACATCAACGCCACCTAAAGTGTCATCTCCAAATGTTATACCTACATCAACTAATAACCATTTCATGTCATCAATATGAGGGCCATATCCATAGCAATTCATGTTCATTCCTATTTCACCAGTTCCACCCAATGGCAGAAAAACAAGTTTATTTTTACTTTTTGTATTCATTATAAATAATATTTAATCCTTTTAATGTTAAATCAGGTTCATAATGCTGTATTTGAGATAAATCACCTCTAAACATTCCTGACAGTCCTCCCGTTGCAACAATATTTGCATCTTTAAATCCATTTTGCTTTTTTAACCTATCTATTAATCCTCCAACTAAACTTACATAGCCCCAGTAAATTCCAGATTCAATTGCTGAAGCAGTATCTTTCCCAATCAATTTTTCAACTTTTTTAAACTCTATTAGTGGAAGTTTTGCCGTATTATGAGCAAGAGACTGAACTGAAAGATTTACCCCAGGGCATATTAATCCACCAATATATGAGCCACTAGAATCAACAAGATCAAAAGTAGTGGCAGTTCCAAAATCAATAATTATTAAAGGACTATTAAATAGATTTAATCCCGCATATGAATTAATCAAGCGGTCAACACCAACCTCATTTGGTTTGTCTACATCAACTTTAATTAAATTACCCAAATGTTCATTATCAATTTCAACTATATTTAATTCCTGATAATTTTTCATAAAATTTATCAGTGACAAAATTGAATCGGGAACTACACCAGAAATAAAACAGTCAACACAATCATTCTCGATAAAATTATTTATCTTTTTATAGGTTTCGCTGTCAACGCTAGAAACATCTTTATCAAAGACGTCTGTCTCAATTCGGAGTTGTTCAACTAAATCTAAATTATCAAATTTACCAAATAAAATATTTGTATTTCCTATGTCTACTAATATATGCATATTTTTTATTTTTTAATTGAGATCTCGCCTGAATTAAATTTTTTGTTCTTATTTTCTATTTCAAGTTCAATTTCATAGTTATCACTTAATCCTATTAAAGTTCCTATCTCAACAAGTCCAGAATAATTGAACTCGACATCTTTATTCAATTTCCATAACTTTGACAAGGCATATTCCCTGAAACGATTAATTGATCCCTCATTGAAATAATTGAGATTTGTATGAATTTTTTCTCTCAATACATCAAAAAAATTCTCCAGTAGATTGTCTTTTTTTGATGTCAAATCATTAAGACAGACAGTCCGGTGACTAAGATTCTCTGGAGATGAAATAATATTTACCCCAATACCAATTATTGAAAATTTATTATCACCACTTAGTTGGTTTTCAATCAATACTCCTGATAATTTTGAATTTTCAAACAATATGTCATTTGGCCATTTTATTTTTAAAGGATTTTGATTATCCAAAAACGAGCTAACTGACTGATGAACGGATACAGCTATCACACATGATAGCATTGGAATAATGTTTAGTTTCCAAGATATAGGAGTCAATAAAGTCGTAAATAGGTTTCCTTCATCAGAAACCCAGCTATTTTTATTTCTTCCTCTGCCCTTTGTTTGTGCTTTAGCTCTAAACCATATTGGATCACTAATTCCACCTATAGCATTTAAATGCTTTAGTGCAGCTGAATTTGTACTTTCTATTTCATTAAACAACTTAACTTCAGCATTATTTATATTAATCATCTGAATTAAAAAAATGTCTTAGCCGCATAATTTCCTATATTGAGTATTGGACTTGGATAAACAAAAAAGAGAATTACTATTCCTGATGATATAAAAAATAGTAAATTAAGAGAACTTGAATTAAATTCATCAAATTTTTCAGAAGGTTCATCAAAATATATAATTTTGACAATCCGTAAGTAATAGAATGCAGAAACTACGCTAGCTACAATCCCTACAACAGCTAATAAATAGAAATCACTCTTAATCGCCGACATAAAAATATAAAATTTACCAAAAAACCCTGCTAGCGGTGGAATACCTGCTAACGAGAACATACTGAGAGCGATTAAAATTGCGTAAAATGGATTATGCTTATAAAGGCCAGAAAGATCATTAATATTTTCACAGTATTCATCTTTTCGTTTCATCATGAGAATAAATGAAAAAACAGAAACGTTCATCACCAAGTATAAGATTAAATAAATTATAAGAGATTGCACACCCTCAAAATTAAAACAAACCATTCCAATCAAAATATAACCTACATGACCAATTGAGCTGTAAGCCATTAATCGCTTTATATTAGATTGTGCAATAGCAGCAAAAGCTGCAAAGATCATTGAAGCAATAGATAAGAAAATTATTATTTGTTGCCAATCAGCCGCTGTTTCTCCAAATGAAGAATATAAAAACCTAAGAAATATTGCTACTGCTGCAATTTTTGGAGCTAATGCAAAAAAACCTGTGACAGGTGTTGGTGCACCTTGATAAACATCAGGTGTCCACATATGAAATGGCACCGCAGAAACTTTAAATGCTAAACCTGAACATACAAAAACAATACCTATTAGAAGTCCCAGGCTATCTTTATCGTACGTAGCTGAAATTAAACTAAAGTTTGTATTGCCTGTAAACCCATAAATGTAGGAGATTCCGAATAGAAGCAAACCAGATGAAAGAGCTCCAAGTATAAAGTATTTTATACCAGACTCTGAAGATTGTAGGCTATTCCTATTTAACGAAGCTAAGACATACAGGCTTAAGCTTTGTAATTCTAATCCTATAAACATTGCCAACAAATCATTGGATGAAACCATTACCATCATACCAAGTGACGCAAAACTAATTAAAATTGGAAATTCATATATATCAATATTTATTTTTCTTCTTGATGGAGAAAACATTAATAAAGTAGAAGCTGAGCCTATAAGTATTAATGCCTTTATTGTTTTTGAAAACTCATCATTCACAAAACTATTATTAAAGCCAAAAGAAGATGGTTGATAAATAACAAGCACAGCTGTTAAAATAAGTATCGAGAAAGTGAGTAAGTTTATAATATTTACCCTTTTATAAAATAACCCTACCATCAATAAAAGAGTTGATGACAAAAATAGAAATATTTCTGGCAATATAATAGTGAAAACACCCATCAATTCATCTTTCCATTTATTATTTCTAAAGTTAGTTGACTTGACGGCTCAATAATCTCTAAGACTGGTATGGGATAAATACCAATTAAAATTGTAAGCAATATTAATGGAGCAAAAATTATAATTTCTCGGGACGATAAATCTAAAATATCCTTTAAATCATCCTTTATTAATTGACCAAAAATAATTTTTCGATATAGCCACAAAGAATAAGTGGCAGCTAAGACAACACCAGATGTTGCAAAAATAGCAAAATAAGTATTTACAGAGAAAATAGATAGTAAAACTAAGAATTCACCAACAAAACCACTAGTTCCAGGCAATCCAAGACTAGCAAGAATAAAAATCATGAATGAAAAGGAGTAAAGTGGCATTCTATTTACAAGTCCGCCATATCTTTCTATTTCTCTAGTATGTATTCTATCATAAACCACGCCAACACATAAAAATAATGCCGCAGAAACAATTCCATGACTAATCATTTGTATAATAGCGCCTTCAATCCCTTGAATTGTGAAAGTAAATATACCCAATGTGACAAAGCCCATGTGAGCAACGGATGAATATGCTATCAGCTTTTTCATATCTTCCTGAACAAGCGCAATCAATGATGTGATAATAATAGCTATTATACTTAATGCATAAATCATAGGAGCAAAATAGTGAGATGCATCGGGAAACATTGTAATTGAGAAACGAATAAATCCATAGCCAGCTAATTTTAATAAGACACCAGCCAGTATTACTGATCCTGCTGTCGGTGCTTCAACGTGTGCATCAGGCAACCATGTATGAAATGGCCACATAGGAATTTTAACAACAAAAGATGCAAAAAAAGCAAGCCATAAAATAATTTGAACATCGTAGCTAAACTCATGCTGTAATAAGATTGGTATGCTTGACGTTCCAACTTCCCAGTACATAAATATGACTGCCAAAAGCATGAAAACAGAACCTGCTAAGGTATAAAGAAAAAACTTAAATGTTGAATAAATTCTTCTTTCACCTCCCCAAATACCAATAATTAAGAACATTGGTATTAAACCGCCTTCAAAGAAAAGGTAAAATAATATCAAATCCATTGATATAAAAACGCCAATCATGAAAGTTTCTAAAGCTAAAAAAGCGATAAGGTATTCTTTCATTGAAAATTTAATATTGTTGTAACTGGCTAATATACAGATTGGAACCAGGAAAGTTGTTAAGACAACAAATAATATTGAAATTCCATCAACCCCTACATGATAACTAATGGTATCACCAAGCCAATAATATTTTTCCACAAATTGAAAATTGGGATCAACTTGATTAAAATTAAACAAGACAACTAATGAGATGATAAAATTTAAAAAAGATACCCAAAGAGCAGTTTGCTTTAAATTGACATCACTCTCTGAATTATTTGATATAAACGTTAAGAGTAAAATACCTATAACAGGTAAGACTAATAAGATAGATAAGATGGGCAGTTCGTTCATTTAAATAACAAAAATAAAATAAGTAATAAGAAAAGATAGGCCGATCAAAATTGAAAATGCATAATGATAAATGAAGCCTGTTTGAATACTTCTTGCTCTTTCAGATATTTTTAATACCATGCTAGCGATACCATTTGGACCGAAACCATCAATAAAATAGCCGTCAATTATTTTCCAGAAAAATTTACCAATGCCCCTTGCAGGGATCACAAAAATATAGTGATAGAGTTCATCAAAATACCATTTATTAAGCAAGAATTTATATAAGGGCTCATTAAGTGACGCAATTGCACCTGGTAATTTAGTATTTTTTAAGTACATGTACCAAGCAATGAAAAAGCCTAAAACACCAAGCATTGCAGGAAGATAATATATTAAGAATGGTATGTGGTGATGCTCATGATGATGAATGGCAATTGAATGACTCCAAAATTCATCACTTGCTCCTCCAATAAAATATGATTTGAAAATATATCCGAATGATAAAGCGCCAATTGCAAGAATAAATAATGGCACTAACATTATATAAGGTGACTCATGGACTTCTCTAAACTTCTGTTCTTCCATTCTGGTATTCCCGTTAAATGTCAGAAACATTAGTCTCCAAGAATAAAATGATGTCATGACAACACCCAATGTTCCTAAAAAATAGGCATAATTGGAGAATATTGCATCAGACAAGTATGCTGCCTCAATTATAGCATCCTTAGAATAAAATCCAGACGTAAATGGAAATCCCATCAATGAAATTGTACCTATGACCATCATTGCATGTGTTAATGGGGTAAAAATATATATGCCTCCCATTTTTCTAATGTCTTGCTCATCATGAACAGAATGTATAACTGAACCAGCTCCTAAGAAGAGTAATGCTTTGAAAAATGCATGGGTAAACAAATGAAACATAGCCGCACCATAAGCACCTAAACCAGCAGCAAAGAACATATAGCCTAACTGACTACAGGTTGAATACGCTATTACTCTCTTAATATCATTTTGAACTAGACCTATCGTTGCGGCAAAGAAGGCTGTGGAAGCGCCTACAAGAGTTACAAATGACGAGGCTTCCACTGATAGATCAAAAAGAGGAGAACATCTCACTACTAAGAAAACGCCGGCTGTGACCATCGTAGCTGCATGGATTAAAGCTGATACAGGTGTTGGTCCCTCCATTGCATCCGGTAGCCATGTGTGAAGAAATAATTGAGCTGACTTTCCCATTGCGCCAATAAATAATAGAAAGCAAATTAATGTAATTGCATTAATATCATATCCAATAAAGTTGAAATTTGTTTCATTAAATTTTTCTGCATTTTCAAAAACAATTTGATAATCAATAGAGCCGAAAACCATATAAATTGTAAAGATGCCAAGGGCTAAACCGAAATCTCCTACACGATTAACGATAAATGCTTTAATTGCAGCAGCATTGGCAGAAGGTTTTTTATACCAGAAGCCAATAAGAAGATAAGAAGCAAGACCGACACCCTCCCATCCAAAAAATAATTGTAAGAAATTATCTGCTGTAACCAGCATAATCATTGCAAATGTAAACAATGATAAATATCCCATAAATCTTGGCTTACTATCGTCATGAGACATATAGCCAATTGAATAAATATGAACAAGAGCTGAAACAGAAGTTATAACAACGAGCATTACTCTTGTTACAGCATCAATATACAAAGACCAGTTTACAGAAAGATCGCCAGATGTGATCCAAGTAAATAAAGTAAACTTGTATACTTGGGGGTTTGATAGATTAATAACAAATAAATAAAACGATAAAATTGCTGAAATTGAAATAAATAAAGACGTAACAATTTGAGTGATACGATCTATTGTTTGGTCACTCTTAAAGAAAGAAAATAAACAAGAAATAACAAAACCAAAAAGAGGTAAAAGAACAATCGAATGAATCATTATAACATCATCCTTTCAAGCTATTGATTTTCTCAATTTCAATAGTCCCAGCATTTCTATTATAGATCACTAATATTGCTAAGCCTATTGCGGCTTCAGCAGCAGCAACAGTTAAAACAAATAAAGAAATTATTTGTCCTGTAAGATCACCTAAGAAATATGAAAAAGAAACTAAATTAATATTAACTGATAGAAGAATGATCTCGATTGACATTAATATAATTATTACGTTTTTTCTGTTGAGAAAAATACCAATAACCCCGATGCTAAATAGAAGTGCTGACAATATTAAAAACTGATTTAATTCAATCATTATATATCAATACCTTCATTTGATTTAGGATCGACCATCGTTATGGTTGATTTATAGTTACGATCTAATTGAGATTGAATTGATTGTCTTTTTACGCCCTCACGAGTCCTTAGAGTCAAAACTATTGAACCGATCATGGCAACAAGTAAAATAACGCCAGAAAGTTGAAAATATAAGATATAATCTGTGTATAGGATAGACCCAATAGCCTCTGTATTTGTTAAATTTTGAAATTTTATCATTGGATTAACTAAGATTTGAATATTTGAGAGATCAAATTGGGTATTAATGAGAACTATAATTAGTTCAGATATGAAAACCACACCAACAAAAAATCCAATTGGTAAATATTGAAGAATATTATTCTTATCGAGGCTTATTTTAAAATCTAACATCATAACAACAAATAAAAATAAAACTGCGACAGCTCCTACGTAAACAATAATTAGAATCATTGCCAGAAACTCGGCATGTAAAATTATAAAAAGCCCTGCACCGTTAAAGAATGTTAAAATTAAAAATAATACTGAATGAACAGGATTTTTTGAGGTAATGACCATCAAAGAAGAAAGAAGAATAACAGTTGAAAATATATAAAATGATAACAAGGATGCTGTCATTTTCTATCTATACTCCGCATCTTTTTTTAGATTTTCAGCAATTGCACTTTCCCACTTGTCACCATTATCTAAGAGCTTTTCTTTTGTATAATAAAGTTCTTTTCTAGTTTCAGTGGAAAATTCAAAATTAGGTCCCTGAACAATTGCATCTACCGGACAAGATTCTTCACATAAACCACAATAAATACATTTTACCATATCAATATCATATCTAGTTGTTCTTCTCGTTCCATCATCTCGCAGTTCAGATTCAATAGTTATGGCTTGAGCTGGGCAAACTGCCTCACATAATTTGCATCCAATGCATCGTTCTTCACCACTTGGGTATCGCCTCAAAGCATGTTCGCCTCTAAACCTTGGGCTTAATTTTCCACGTTCATAAGGGTAGTTTAATGTGGCTTTCTTTTTGAAGAAATATTTCTGTGCTAATATATAAGCCTTAACAAAATCGATGAGCAGAAAAGATTTTATAAAATTAATAATTTTCATGAAAATACAGGAGCTAGATTGAAGAAAAATAAAACGCTAGAGGTAACCACAACAGCTAATAATGAAAGTGGCAAAAATACTTTCCAACCAAGTCTCATTAATTGATCATATCGATAACGTGGAACAAAGGCTTTGACCATCGATATCATATAAAAAATTACCATCATCTTAACTAAAAACCATATAAAACCAGGTATGAGGTTGAATGGAGCTACATCAATGGGTGGATACCATCCGCCAAAGAACATGATGGTCATCATTGCACACATCAGCAAGATATTTATGTACTCACCTAGAAAAAAAAGAAGAAATGGCATAGCGGAATATTCTGTTTGATAGCCGGCTACGAGCTCGGACTCTGCTTCAGGTAAATCGAATGGCGGCCTGTTTGTTTCCGCAAGTGCTGAGATAAAAAAAACAACAAACATTGGAAACAAAGGAATAAAAAACCAAATATTTTTTTGAGCATAAACAATTTCTGATAGGTTTAAAGAACCAACGCACATTAATACTGTTACAATTACAAATCCTATAGATACCTCGTATGAAACCATTTGAGCTGCAGATCGTAACGCCCCTAAAAAGGGGTATTTACTATTTGAAGCCCAACCAGCCATCAGGATTCCATAAACACCTAAAGAGCTCATAGCAAATATATATAAAACTCCAACATTTATATCAGATAAAACAATATTTTCTTGAATAGGAATAACTGCCCAAGCTGCTATTGCTAAAGTCGAAGTTAATATTGGTGCAATAAAATAAATAGTTTTATCAGATCCATCTGGAATAATGATTTCTTTAAATAAAAATTTTAATCCATCGGCTGGTATTTGAAATAAACCAAAAGGTCCAACTACATTTGGTCCCTTTCTTTTTTGAACAGCTGCCCATATCTTTCTATCCGCAAATAAAACGATGACTACACCTAGAAGCAAAGGAACAAAAATAAGAAGACAGAGACCAATAATAAAAAATAAATGAAAAAGGTTCTCAGAAATGAGAGCTATCATATAGCTTTTCCATTTCTTAACTCTTTACGGATTTGACTACATTCGGCCATAGTCTTAGATAATCTTGATATTGAGTCAGTTAAATAAAAATCTTTAATCATTGATCCAATTTCTTTATTATCAAATGAGATTTTAGATGCTTTATTTGCGAGCAATCTTTTATAAGGCCTATCAGCAGATACTTGATTAAATAAATCTGGATATTGATTTTTAATTTTTTTACGAACATCATCCAATGTCACAAAACCCCAATTCAAATTAAGCATTTCACTAATTTGATTAATAATTTTCCAATCAGTTTTTGCCTCACTTGGTGGAAAACTTGCTTGATAGGCATATTGAAGTCTGCCTTCAGTATTAATATAAATTGCGTCTTTTTCGGTGTAAGCTGCAGAAGGAAGAATTAAGTCTGCATTGCTTGCGCCTCTATCGCCATGTGAGCCCATGTAAATAATTTTTGTATTTTGAAATTTACTATAATCAATCTCATCCGCCCCAAATGAAAATAAAAGTTTTAAAGACCCACTCTCTGAATCTGTATATATATCTTTTAGTGATCTACTAGATTGATAACAGCCCATATCTAACGCACCAATTCTTGACGCTGATAATTGAAGAGTATTTACACCGTTCCATGTAGAGTCTAAGAAAGAATATTGATGAACAATATCTTCTATTAGTGAATAAGCATTGAGACTATCATCACGATTCAATACTGATTGACCAATAATAATCATTGGCTTTTTTGCTTTACCTAGAATCTTGCAAAAGTTATTTTTACCATCAGAAATAGATTTTAAGATATTCAAGTCATTTCCTAAATGTTCATAATCAAAAGTAAGGTCAAATTTTTCACCAATCAATCCAATAGGAATATTTTTATTCAATAAGTGCTTTCGTATTCGAGTATTTATTATAGGAGCTTCTTCTCTGACATTGCTACCGATTATTAATATGCAGTCACTTTCCTCAATTCCATTAATTGTTGAATTAAATAGATATTGGGAACGATCTGAATATGGAAGTCTCACCCCTTCTTGCCTACATTCAATTTTTTTAATATTTAATGACTCTGAAAGTTGTTTAATTAAATATGATGTTTCAAGATCAATGAAATCTCCCACAAGAAAAGCAATTTCATCGGGTTTATGATTTTTCATTAATGACAAACACTCATTTAAAGCATCATCCCAATCAGTGGCGTTCAGATTTCTATCATGTCTTAAGTACGGGGTATCTAGTCTCTGATTCAATAAACCATCACAAGCATATCTGGATTTATCAGAGATCCATTCTTCATTAATATCTTCATTCAAACGTGGAAGTATTCGCTTAACTTTCCATCCATAAGTATCAACTCTTATATTTGAGCCCACTGCATCCATGACATCGATTGTTTCAGTTTTTTTTAGTTCCCAAGGTCTTGCTTCAAATTGATAAGGTTTTGATGTTAGTGCTCCCACTGGACAGAGATCAATAACGTTTGCTGACATTTCAGAGTCAATCGACTTTTCGAGATAGGTAGTAATTTCCATATTCTCACCACGATTTACCGCTCCTATTTCTTCAACACCAGCAACTTCCTCTGAAAACCGAATACATCTGGTACAATGAATGCATCGTGTCATATATGTTTTGATCAAAGGACCCATATATTTTTCTTCGACTGAACGTTTGTTTAAATCAAATCTTGATTTACCAGAGCCATAAGCAACAGTTTGGTCTTGTAGATCACACTCTCCACCTTGATCACATACGGGGCAATCCAAAGGGTGATTGATTAACAAAAACTCCATAACACCTTCTCTGGCTTTTTTTACTTTTTGTGTATTGGTATGAATTGACATTCCCTCATTTATCGGCATAGCACAAGACGCTACAGGCTTGGGGGATCCTTCTACATCAACAAGACACATTCGACAATTTCCCGCAATAGACAAGCGATCATGGTAACAGAATCTTGGTATTTCTTTCCCAGCTTCCTCGCACGCTTGAAGTATCGTCATGTCATCACGAACTTCAATTTCTGTTCCATCAATTTTTACTTTTGCCATTACGCCGCTCTAATTTTTTTTATTAACTGCTCTTCTATTTCATCTCTAAAATGTCTGAATAAACCTTGAATTGGCCATGCTGCAGCATCACCTAGTGCGCAAATCGTATGACCTTCAACCTGCTTTGTAACATCTAGTAATCGATCGATTTCACCAGGGCTGGCTTCACCAGCTGCGATTTTTTCCATCATCCTCCACATCCATCCAGTGCCCTCTCTACATGGAGTACATTGACCACAGCTTTCATGCTTATAAAATCTAGATATTCGAGCTATTGCTTTTACAAGATCTGTTGATTGATCCATAACAATGACAGCTGCTGTTCCTAAGCCACTCTTAACAGAAGATAGCGAGTCAAAATCCATCGAAACATTGTCACAAACTGACTTTGGTATCATTGGAACAGACGATCCACCTGGAATAATAGCTTTTAAATTATTCCAACCACCTCTCACGCCCCCAGCATGTTTTTCTATAAGCTCTTTTAAAGGTATGCCCATTTCTTCTTCAATATTACACGGAGTATTTACGTGTCCTGATATACAGAAGACTTTCGTACCAGTATTTTTAGTTTTTCCAAGAGAACTAAACCAGGATCCACCTCTGCGTAATATTGTTGGTACAACGGCTATCGTTTCAACATTGTTAACTGTTGTCGGTGACCCATATAAGCCTTTATTAGCTGGGAAAGGAGGCTTAAGTCTTGGTTGGCCTTTTTTCCCTTCAAGACTTTCAAGAAGAGCAGTTTCTTCTCCACAAATATACGCTCCAGCTCCCCTATGAAGAAAAATATTAAAATTCCATCCTGAGTTGCATGCGTTCTCTCCAATAAGACCAGCTTCATATGCTTCATCAATTGCTTTTTGTAAGACAACACTCTCATTGAAATATTCGCCTCGAATATAAATATAACAATTGTGTGCATTCATTGCAAAACCAGCTAGGAGACATCCTTCAAGAAGTTTATGAGGTTCGTTTCTAATCATATCTCTATCTTTACAGGTACCAGGTTCTGACTCATCAGCATTCACAACTAAATAATTATTTTTGTTTGCATCCTTTGGCATGAAAGACCATTTTAAACCCGTTGGAAAACCTGCACCACCTCGTCCACGTAGCTCAGATTTTTTTACTTCGTCTATTATCCAATCTGATCCTTTTTTAATAAAATCACTCGTCTGATCCCAATCTCCTCGGGACCGAGCTTCTCTAAGAGAATAAGATTGATCCCCAAACAAATTAGTAAAAATTTTATCTTTAGCTTTTAACATATTCCTCCGCTCTTGAACCTTTACGGCCTGTTTGAGATCCTATAGGAGATGGATTTCCATCAATAAATGACTGCAAAACATTTTTTGTGTTTTCATAGTTTAAGTCTTCGTAAAAATCATCATTGATTTGAACTAAGGGTGCATTAACACATGCTCCCAAACACTCCACTTCCATCCATGAAAATAATCCATCATTAGATAATTCATTTTGTTTTTCAGAAATAATTTCTTTACATGCTTTTACCACTTCATCGGAACCTTTTAACCAACAAGGTGTAGTAGTGCATACTTGAACAAAGTATTTTCCAACTGGCGTTGTATAATACATTGAATAGAATGTAACTATTTCATAAACTTTTATGTAAGGCATCTCAAGATGTGAAGCTACATGTTCAATTGCTGACTTGCTAAGCCAGCCACCATTTTGTCTTTGAGCAATATCTAGCAAAGACATCACAGCACTTTGTTTTCGATCTTCAGGATATTTACTGAGTTCAAACTTTACTTTATCTAAACTTTCAGCATTAAATGAAAATGTTTCAGTCATCTATCTATCAACTTCCCCAAACACTATTGCTAGAGAACCTAGAATCGCTGGTACATCTGCTAGTAAATGTCCTTTTGATAATAAATTGAACGCTTGTAAATGAGCAAATCCAGGAGCTCTAATTTTGCACCGATAAGGTCTGCTTGTATTATCTGAAATTAAATATACTCCAAACTCTCCCTTTGGAGCCTCTACAGCTGTATAAATTTCACCTTCAGGAACATGAAAGCCTTCAGTAAAAAATTTAAAGTGATGAATAATGGCTTCCATTGACTCTTTCATATCAGCTCGTTTTGGGGGAGCTATTTTAGTATCTCTATTAATGACTTCTCCACTCGGCATGTTGTTAATGCACTGCGTCATAATCTTTACACTCTCTCTCATCTCATCCATTTGACATAAATAGCGATCATAGCAATCACCATTTTTTCCAATTGGAACTTTAAAATCAAAGTCTTCATAAGAATCATAAGGTTGAGATCGCCTTAAATCCCATGGCACTCCAGATGCCCTTAGTACAAAACCACTAAAACCGTTATCAACAGCTTCTTCTTTTGAGATTTTGCCAATGTCAACATTACGCTGCTTGAATATTCTATTTTCGGTAAGAAGTGTTTCCATATCATCAACAACTTTAGGAAATGATATACAGAAATCATTTATTTTTTCTAGGAGTCCTTCTGGTAAGTCTTGATGAACACCTCCGGCTCTAAAATAATTTGCGTGAAAACGAGAACCAGAGACTTCTTCATAAAAATCTAGAAGCTTTTCTCTTTCATCAAATCCCCAAGTGATAGGTGTCATTGCGCCAACGTCCATGGCTGTTGTCGTTACATTTAATAAATGACTTAAAAGACGCCCAATCTCAGAAAAAAGAACTCTAATATACTGCCCTCTTTTAGGAACATCTACTTTCATTAACTTTTCAATTGCTAGAGCAAATGCATGCTCTTGGTTCATTGGCGCTACATAATCAAGTCGATCAAAGTATGGGATAGCTTGTAAATAAGTTTTAGTTTCAATTAGCTTTTCAGTGCCACGGTGTAAAAGACCGATATGGGGATCAGCTCTTTCAACAACTTCTCCATCGAGGTCAAGAATTAATCTAAGAACTCCGTGAGCAGCTGGATGAACTGGGCCAAAATTTACAGTTACTGTTTTACTTTCCGCCATTGCCGTCCTGCTCTTCTTCTTTGTACGTAGTTCCTTCCCAAGGACTTTGAATATCAAAATGACGATAGTCTTGTTGCAGCTTTACAGGCTCATATACAATCTTCTTTTCAATTTCATTGTATCGAACCTCAACATTGCCGCTTAAAGGGAAATCTTTTCTTAATGGATAACCTTCAAAACCATAGTCGGTAAGAATTCTCCTCAGATCCGGATGATCATTGAATTGGATTCCGTACATATCAAAAGCTTCTCTTTCAAACCAATTTGCACATGGGAATACAGACGTAAGACTATCTATTGATGAACCTTCATCAATGTATACCTTAACACGAGCTCTTAGGTTATTTTTAAAACTTAATAAATGGTATACAACTTCAAATCTATTTTCTCTATCAGGATAATCAACTCCAGCAATATCTGTTAACTGTCGAAATTGACACTTTGAGCTATCTTTTAAAAACTGAAAGCTTGTAATTATCTGTCTTGACTCAATAATAATCTCAATTTGATTATTGATAACTTTAACATCAATAGGATTTATTTTTTCACTTATAGTCTGAACGACTAAATCAATAGGACTGCTCATAAATTTATCTAACTATGTTGCCTTCTCTACGTATTTTCTTTTGAAGTTGCAATATTCCATACATTAATGCCTCAGCTGTTGGTGGACATCCTGGAACATAAATATCAATTGGGACTATACGATCACTTCCTCTTACAACTGAATATGAATAGTGATAATACCCTCCACCATTAGCACAGCTTCCCATTGAAATTACATAACGAGGCTCAGCCATTTGATCATAAGCTTTTCTTAGTGCAGGGGCCATCTTGTTAGTTAATGTTCCTGCAATAATCATAACATCAGCATGTCTAGGTGAGGCTCTTGGTGCGGCACCCATTCTCTCAACATCATATCGAGGAGTCCCAACATGCATCATTTCAACGGCACAACATGCGAGTCCAAAAGTCATCCAATGCAATGAGCCTGTTCTGGCCCAATTAATCAAATTATTAACATTTGTTACAATAAAACCTTTATCTGAATATCGTTGTTTAAGATCTTCTAATTCTTGAGATCCAATCTCTGGTGTTGCCGCTATTGCCATTCAAGTGCTCCTTTCTTCCATTCGTATATAAAACCAATGGTCAAGACACCTAGGAAAAACATCATCGAGAAAAATCCAAGTAACCCTAAATTTCCAAAGGTAATTGCCCAAGGAAACAAAAAGGTGACCTCAAGATCAAAAATAATAAATAGCAAAGTCACGAGATAAAATCGAATATCGAATTTCATTCTGGAATCTCCAAATTGAGGAAAGCCACTTTCAAATGCATCGCTCTTTTCAGGGTCAGGATTTCTTTTTGCAACAAGAAAATTTGCCAATATAAACAAACAACTAATAACCAGTGCAACAATTAGAAAAATTGCTAATGGAAGGTACTCAGCTAATATAAAGTTCATAATCCTAAAGAGCTTTTAAACAATATATACACTTAAAAAAGTAAAAAAAAACAACGATATGCCTATTCAGATACGATTATTTGTGTATCATTTTAATGTAAAAATAAGATTAATGAATTCAATTGGATGTGACAAAATAACATAATTTAGATTTAATTTAATAAATAAATTCAATAAGTTAATTAGTAAATTGGAGATGCTACATGAGTAATGATCTTAAACTTCTGGTTGATAACCTGCATTTTTCAGAAGGGCCACGCTGGCATGATGGAAAGTTTTGGTACTCAGATTTTTATCAAAAAGCTGTTTTTTGTGTTGATGAGTCGGGAAGTGTTGAAAAAGTAGTTGATATACCAAACCAGCCATCTGGCCTTGGATGGCTTCCAAGCAATGATTTACTCATAGTGTCAATGCACGACCAAAAATTAATGAAATATAGCAATGGACAATTAACAGTCCATTCTGACTTATCGCATCTTACACAATTCACATGTAATGATATGGTCGTAGATAAAGATGGCCATGCCTATATTGGAAATTTTGGAACAACACAACATAATATAAATGTTAAACCAACTTGCTTAATTCATGTAAGACCAGATGGTGTTGCTAATATTGCAGCAGACAACTTAGAATTTCCAAATGGAACCGTAATTACACCTGATGGAAAGAAATTGATTTTAGGTGAAACTTATGCTGGTCGCTTAACTTCATTTGATATAAACGATGACAAGTCTCTTTCGAATAGAAAAGTATGGGCTCAAATGATGCCTTTGCCTTTCTACTATTATACAAAAATTCAACGATTCTTTGGCGTAAAAGCAAAAGAGTCAACTTACAAAGTACGAGTCCCCGATGGAATTTGTTTAGATGAACAGATGGGAATATGGGTAGCATCCCCTACTTCTACTGAAGTATTTCGAGTTGAGGAGGGAGGAAAAATTACAAACTCAATTCAAACTCCAAACAGAGCCTTCGCATGCATGTTGGGAGGACAAGATCGAAAGACCTTATACATTTCCACTGCTCAAGAATCTACACCAGAGATTGCCAGTCAAAATAAATTTGGAAAAATATATACAACACGCGTTGATATTCCTGGAGCTGGTTGGCCGGCGTAAATGTATAAAGTCTATGGACGTCCATTTGCTGGATCACTTATAGCTGAGTTCTTACTTAACGAAGCTAATGCTGATTACGAATTCATAAAAGTTGACTACGAAAGTTCAAAAAAAGATGATTTCTTAAAAAAAAGCCCAATGGGAAAAATACCTGTTTTGGAATGTCCAGATGGTCATCTTGTTTTTGAAACAACTGCAATTGTAGCGCACATAGTTGAAACAAAAAATATACTAATACCAAAAATTACCACACTACAACGCGATCTCTATAATCAATCAATGTCAGTCATGTCCACTAGCATTTACCAGAATTATCATCACCAAAATCATAGTTATTATTATGTCTCAGAGGAAAATTATGATGATTTAAGAAATAGAGCCGCTGAAAGACAAGTCACGATTTACAATTATATTGAAACAATTCTTAATCCATATCTTTGTGGCAATGAAATTACTGCTGCTGACTTTTATTTGTATATGATTGCAACATGGGATCATGATCGAAAACAACTATTTACTAATAGGCCAAAATTGTCTGCTCTTATAAAAGAACTTAGTGAGAGACCGTCAATAAAAGCAGTTATTTCAAGTCATTCTAATAACGGTTAAATTAAAATTTATAGTCTAGTGATAACGATAAGGAGTATGAAGAGTATCTATCTGATGATTTTTCTGCAGATATTGCAAAATCTGAACTAAGAATGTTATCAGTACTTGAGATTGTCAGCATAGAATTTAATCTCAGCGTTGCCCGTCCTTTGAAGTCAAAACTTGGATCAAGTCGGCTACCGTATACTTTATCAGGGTTTGCTAAATAATTCACAAAAAGATTTGATCTTCTTGTCAGATTCTCTTCAAACGATAAATCAAATACCGGCACAAAAGATAGTTTATAAACTTTTTTATCTACATTAATCTCGTTCATACTTCTAATATCTGTTCCAAATACAAGTGAAGATGTGCTCACTGCTTGAGCAGCTACATGTAAAGCCTCAACTCCAGGACTTTCGTCATAAGCGGCCAATTCAATCTGACCAAAACTAAATCGACCATACGGATTAAAACTCAAATTATTGGTAGTCAGAATTTTATTGAATCCTAATGAAGTATTGTAATAATGACCAGTCCGATAGAATGTATGATTAGTTGAAGTGCCGCTTGCATATCTATTGCCATCTATCTCAATATCTCCATATGTTAGAATTAAATCAATATACTCATTATTATCAAGAGCTATGTTGTGATAACTTGAGACTGATAACGAGTCTGAATAAACGTTGCTTCTTTCAAACTGGACTGTATTTTCCCCCCTAGACTCATGAATACCAAACCCTAACAAATAATCTTCAGAAATTTGTTTATCAAATCCAATTGATAAATCTTTTACTTTTGTCTTACTTCCAAGTTTTGTTCCGGTTGTCTCCGTATCTCCATAACTAACTGTTCCAGATGTCCAAATGCTCCATTGAAATATTGGATTATAAGCAAAGTTTACCTTACTTCCAAAAATATCTACAAATTTTAACAAATCTTCATTAGATCCGTTATAGCTAAGCTTTATTCCTTGATGAGATTGATTTCCACTATTTCTTATAAATGAGAGGCGTCCAAGAACTGTATCTCTTGTCTGTATCATTGCTACCTCTGTTGGTCCAGCTTGCTCTTTCAATACAGACTCACTTTCGGTATCTTCAAATGGTGAAGCTAAATATAGCCAATCAAAAATTGCTTCCTCATTTATATTTCCTACAGCATCAGTAAATTTACCACTCTCAACCTTTATCTGTTTTTGACCATTGCCACTTGGAGTAAATGTTGCTGTGTAGTTTGTTCCACTACCACTAAAACTTGCAATTGTTCCACCAGTTGCAGTAATGTCGTCAACAGTAAAGTCTGTTGCCACTTCACTTAAAGTAAATGTTAGAGATAAAGAAGTATCATCTGATACTGATGAGTTATTAACTTCTGAAGATGTAATAGACACAGATGGACGAGTCCCGTCATAAGTCCAAACAAACTGTGTCGCTGCCGTACTAAAATTTCCACTTGAGTCTGTAAAGACTCCTGCCTCAACATCGATATAAACATAACCATCGGCATTTGGTGTTACTGTTACCGTATATGAAGTGCCACTTCCGCTAAAATTAGATAATGTGCCACCATCAATTTTTATGTCATTTATAGTAAAATTAGATGTTGTTTCACTTGTAGCGAAGGCGACGGAAATTGTTGAATCATTTGATGCCGATCCACTTGATACAGTGGATGATGATATTGTAATCGATGGACTAGTGCTGTCATACGTCCAATTAAATTGTGATGCGGCAGTACTATTATTTCCAGCTATATCAGTGAATGAGCCTGCATTTACATCTACTGTTGTTGCGCCATCTCCAGATGGTTTAAATCGAGCAGTATAAGTCGTTCCAGAACCAACAAAGTTCGATAAAGTTCCTCCGCTTAGACTGATATCACCCGCTACAAAGTTTGTAGAGGATTCTGAAAGAGTAAATGTCAATACAATTGAAACATCATTGCTCGTATCACCATCGTTTACTGTTGAAGATGTAATCGTTATCGTTGGAGCAACGGAATCATATGTCCAGTTGAATTGAGATGCTGCAATATTATTGTTCGCACCATCAGTAAACGAACCTGCGCTTACATCAACTGTTGTTGCACCATTACTGGATGGAGTGAAGGTGGCTGTATATGATGCGCCACTGCCACTAAAGTTTGAAATTGTTCCTCCACTTACTGTTATATCTCCTGCAGCAAAATTACTTACTGACTCAGAGATAGAAAATACCAATCCGATAGAGCTATCATTAGTCACTGATCCATCTGTTACTCCACTCGTTGATGATGAAATTGCAATTAGTGGGGCGGTTCCATCATAAGACCATGTAAAAGTATTTGATACAGTATTATTGAATCCTGCTGCATCTGTAAATTTATTAGCAGCAACTGTAACTGATGTCTGAGAGGATGAAATTGCGGTTAATGTCGCTGAATAACTTGCCCCACTGCCTGTAAAGTTTGATACTTTTGCATTTCCTATTGTTAAGTCATCAAGTCCAAAATCAGTGGAAGACTCACTTAATGTAAATGTTAAATTGATCGATGTATCAGTAGTTGTTGATCCACTTGAAACTGTTGATGAACTAATTGTGATTGATGGAGGAGTTGTGTCGTACAACCAATTAAATTGACTTGCCGCCGTGTTATTATTGCCGGCTTCATCAGTGAATGCTCCTGCATTGACATCAATGGAAGTGGCTCCTTGTCCAGAAGGTGTGAATGTTGCTGAATAAGATGTTCCACTTCCACTAAAGTTTGATATTGACCCTCCACTAACAGTGATGTCACTCGATACAAAGTTTGTTGTGCTTTCTGAAGTAGTAAACGTCAAAGCAATAGAACTATCCTGCGAAGCGTCACCATCACTAACAGTTGATGACTCAATAATTATTGAGGGAGCAACTTTATCAGATATAAAGTAAACATACCCAAGCCCCTCATAAAGTGTACCTGTATTTGTAAATGAGTAGGCCCTTGCATTATTACCTGCTAAATCAGTTCCAAATTGATAACTGGAGGCATATACATATTCGTCATTAGATGATGTGTTAGTTGGAGTAAGTGTATAGCTATAGGTTGTTCCACTTCCTGAGAAATTTGAAACATCAGCATTCATTGTATTAATATCACTTATCTCAGCATCTATAATTTCTTCACCAAATACTAACTCTACATTAATAGAAGAGGCATTTGATCTTCGTAGGCCAATATTGTTTTGATAGTCTGACCTATAAAACGTATTTGGTGTTGAAGTTGCTGATTGAACTTCAGGTTGAGTTCGATCACTAGTGTAATTAAATTCAAGTGTGGCAAAGTTAGTGTTTCCAACTGAATCAGTAAATAAATCTTCTGCGACACTGATTGCTTTTGCTCCATCACGTAAATTGCTATAGCTTTCAGCCGAGGGGTGGAAACGAGCTGTATACGTGTCTCCACTTCCAGAAAAATGTGATATTGATCCGTTTGCTGTAACAGATATATCATTCGCTGTGAAACCAACAATATCTTCTGTTGCTTTAAAGGTAAGATTGATCCATCTACTGTTTGTAATACCTCCATCTTCTAAATTAGTTAATGAACCTCTACGAGGTCCACTATACCACCACCCATATAAATAGTGTTGTGCTGTTATTGTCATGATTGGCTTTTCACCATCATAAGTCCAATTAAACTGAGTTGCTGCCGCTGAATTAGAGTTGCCAGCACTATCAGTAAACTTACTAGTTTCGATATCAATTGTCGTATCAATAAGCAGAACTGTTGGTGTAAAGTTTGCTGTGTATGTAGTACCACTTCCAGTAAAATCTGAAATAACACCCCCGCTAACTGTTAAATCATCCTGAACAAAATCTGAAACGCTTTCACTAAATGTAAACGTTAACGCGATATAGCCATCATTTGATGCTGCTCCATCACTAACTGTAGATGATGTTATTGCGACAGTTGGTGCTTTTGTATCGATTGCATAATTTGATGACGAATAAGATGAAGTCATTGCATTACCGTCACTGTCCGTAAAAGATGTATCAATCACTAAAGCATTAGAAGAAGCTTCAGTGTCAGAAGTTGGGGTAAATGTTCCTGTCCAAGTAATATTATTGCTTGTTGAAAGTGTTGAAAGTGATCCATTTGGCATTGAAACATCAGCATTCGCAAAGCTAGTTACTGCTTCTGAAAACACAATTGTAACTGAAGACGTTTCTCCTATTTTCATCGCTGTGTCACCAAATGATACTGAAGATACAGTAGGTCGAATTGTAGTTACAGAATAATTAGCGGTTGTTGATGATGAGGATGGAGCATTACCCACAGTATCGGTATATGAGGTTGCTAATGTTAAAATGTTAGATGTGTCATCCGTACTTGATGTAGGCGTAAATGTCCCTGTCCAAGTAATGTTATCACTTGATGACATTGCTGTAAGCGATCCATTTTGAACAGTAATATCATCATCACTACTAAATCCTGTAACCGCCTCAGAAAAAACAAGCGTCACTGTCGTGGTTTCACCTGCATCCAAATCAGTATCCGCAAGAACAAAACTGCTTACAGAAGGTCTTATAGTTTCCACAGAATAATTTGCAGTAGTTGCAGAAGGCCCTGCATTGCCACCTAAGTCTGTATAGGTTGTTGCCAACGATAATATATTTGATGCATCTTCAACACTTGATGAGGGTGTTAATGTTCCAGTCCAAGTAATGTTATCACTAGTTGACATTGTTGTAAGAGATGCATTTTGAACAGTGATATCATCATCACTACTAAATCCTGTAACCGCCTCAGAAAATACCAATGTTACAGTAGCCGTATCTCCTACTTTCAATGCTGTATCTGATAATGTAAAACTTGATACTGTGACTGCTGTATTATCATATGTCCAATTAAATTGCGAAGCAGCAGAATTATTATTTCCAGCATTATCTGTAAACTTACTA
>CACPLH010000010.1:0-38403 GCA_902634765.1 uncultured Pelagibacteraceae bacterium | reverse complement strand
TGGATATAACATAAGATCCAATACTCCCTGGATAAGAAAAGGGCACCTCAGTATATTCCCAGTGATTAATCTGATCCCATTTTATTTTTGGATTACTAGACTTAAGATCACACAGATAGTCTTTTGCACTTAATGAGCTGATAGAAAAGAAAAAAATTAAAAGTATGAAAATATATTGCACAATAAATCATACTCCATTAAACATAATTTTTTAAACATTAAGTGTCACTATCGTGTTTCTAAGATAAAAAAATCAAAAAAAAGCTTGTATTTGTTGAAACAACTTTATCTTATTTGAAAAATAGCTATTAAAAAATTATTATGTTAATGAACTTAAATTTACATGTGCTAGGTTGTGCTTAAATGATCAGTGAATTTAATTTTAAAGAGCCAGAAAAACTTCCAATTGAAAGCTTTCGAGATTTCAATAATATTTTACAGCAAGACTTAAAATTTAAATTCTTACCCTTTAGGGCATATTATAGATACAGAGCATATAAATATGCAAAGAATGTAACTCCAGAATTAAATATTATTAAAAATATTTTGCAAAAAGACAAAGTAAGTTTGGATGTTGGAGCTAACTTAGGTTTATTTACATACTTTTTGTCAAGAGCTTCAAAAAAAGTTTATGCTTTTGAGCCGAACCCTTATCCATTACGAAGTCTCAAGAGTGTAATTGATAAAAATGTAGAAATAATTCCAATAGCACTAGGAAATGCTGATGAGAACATAATGCTTAGAATTCCGAAAAGTAAAAAAGGATGGACTTCAAATGGAGCCTCGGTTGCAAATATTAATCTAAATTTAGGAAAAGAGTTTTCTGTGACGATGAGAAAGATAGATAGCCTTAATATTAAAAATATTGGATTAATAAAAATAGACGTTGAAGGATTTGAAATGAATGTCTTAAGGGGTGCAGAAAAAACCATCAGAACACAGAAACCAACACTTATAATTGAAAATGAAATTGTTCATACTGCTGATCCATTTGAAGTTTTTGATTTTATGAAAGAAATTGGATACCAAATCTTCTATGTTGATAAAAAATTAAATCTCACAAAGCTAAATAATGAATTTGACTTTGCTAAAAACCAAACAAATCCACATAACAAAAACTATGATTATATTCAAAATTTTATTTTTATTTGTAAGGAGTAGTTTATGTTACTTGATACCTTGATTATATTGTTATTTAACTAATTTCTGTGCAGAATTAATACTAAGAATATATCGCATGATCAAGAATTAAAAGTAGATGAAAAAGATAGTATTTTTAGATAGAAGCACTTTTCCAAAAAGAATTTTAATTCCAAAACTTAAATTCAAAAATAAATGGAAAAATTATTCATTTACAGAACAAAATCAAATTGCCAAAAGGATTAGAGACGCAAATGTTATAGTTACTAATAAAACTAAGTTAACTCAAAATGAGTTAAAAGAAGCAAAGTTCCTTGAGCTTATAGCAATTACCGCAACTGGAACAAACATTATAGATATAAATTTTTGTAAAAAAAATAATATCAAATTGTGCAATCTTCAGAATTATGCATCTACATCAGTAGCTGAACATGTTTTTACATTAACTTTAAATTTGATTAAACAAATTAAAGGTCTCGGAAATGATATAAATACTGAAACATGGCAACGAAAAAAGGTTTTCGCTCTCTTAGATAGATCTATAGAAGATCTAAGTGGAAAGACTATCGGTATCATTGGAAAGGGAGCTATAGGAAAACAAGTCGCAAAAATATCAAAAGCTTTTAATATGAAAGTAAATTTTTTTTCTGTAAGAGACTATAAAAGATCTAATTTTAAAAAGTTTTTATCTAATTGCGATATTCTTACAATTCACTGTCCACTAGAAAATAATACAATTAACTTGATATCTATAAATGAATTGAAATTAATGAAAAAGAGTTCAATAATTATTAATACTGCGAGGGGTGGGATTATTAATGAAAAAGACTTGGTAAATGCCTTAAGAAAAAAATTAATTGCTGGCGCTGGCATCGATGTAGCGACAACTGAACCTCCAAAAAAAAATCATCCTTATTATAGTATAATTGACAATCCTAATTTCATTTGGACGCCTCATACAGCCTGGGCATCAAATGCAACACTTAACAACGCAGTACATCAGCTTATAGATAATATAAATTCTTTTTATCGTAACCGGCCTAAAAATCTAGTTTAGGAATTGTCTTTTTTGTTTTCTTTGTGAATTAGAAAAACTGATCCTAAAATTAAAATACCACCAATGATTTCATAAATACTTAACGTTTCAGAAAATATAATAAAAGCTAAAATTAGGCCAAAGATAGGAAATAATGAATAAAAAGGTAATACATTTGATATGGGGTAAAATTTATACAAATAAAACATTCCTGCATGACCAATTGCTGAAACAATTAAAGCTGTGTGAAGAACTGTAAAAACTGCTAATCCATTTATAGGTATTAAATAATTAATTGGATTTCCCTCAATAATAAGTGTCAGAGCTGCAACAGGTATAAAAGCGATAAGGCCATGCCAGCCATTAAGAATTGCAGTATCAACCTCTTTTAATACTCTTGCCATAAGATTAGAAAGTGCATAAAAAAATGCCATTACAATTACTAATAGTAATCCAAACTTATCGTCGATAATTCGAGGGTCATAAGCAATAATGACTATTCCAATGAAAGATAAAAATATAAGAACCCAACGTCTTAAAGAAATTTTCTCTCTTAAGAAAACTAAACTAAGCATCAATCCAAATGGAATTGATAGTTGAGCTCCAATAATAATTGGTGCAACAATAGACAGATGTAGTAATGCATAATACATTGTCACATAGGTTCCTATTCCCATAGTAAGAGAAAATCCTATTAATGGCCTTAACAAATGTTTCTCAGGTAGCTTTAGTCTGAAGAAAGGTAAGAAGGCTATAAAAATTAATCCAAGTCTTAGAGCAGTAAACAATAATGGAGGGATAGTATCTATCCCAAGTTTTCCAACTGGATAAGAGCTTCCATACAAAACCATTATGATTAGAACTAAAATAAGATGCTTTGACTGCATTTATTAAATCTAATTGATTAAATACTAAATACAACTCAAAGAATATAGAGTTTCATTTGTTTCTAGGTGAGCAACGTTTTGAACAATATTTCACATTGTTCCAATTTAATTCCCATTTCTTTCTCCATGAAAATTCTTTTTTACAAGTAACACAAATTTTAGTTGGTAGATTTTGTTTTTTCATTGATAGTGATATTCAAAATAGATTAGATACATTGACCATTTAAAAAACTATCATAATAAATTGAGACTTCTTTTTTAGATAATGTTGTGCGATCGAATAAATCTTCAAAAATAAAGCATTTTTGTTTAGTTGATAAATTTTCACTAGATAAATTTTGTAGTATTGAGTCTGCGGATAATATTGCATTATTCATTTTTATACCTTGATCATTCTCAGTATCAAATACTATAAATCTCTCGTTACTTTTATTTACCCAATGACTCCATTTAAATTTTAGTGGGTACGGATTAGAATTAGGGTTGCCGTCATAAGCAAAGTTCACCCAGTATTGACTCATTAAAATAGATAAGTTTTTATCAAAAATTGAATTTTCTTTCCTATATAAAATTTCAGATAAATTGCTTTCTCTTCCGTCAATTATCTCTTGTGAATTAAAAACAAAACCAATTTCTAAACCATGGGCTGCTCCTAATAATTTTGAAAAATCCATACCAAGAAAAGATGGTTCTTCATCCCAGTCAAATCTATATGAATATACATTTTTTATATTTTTGCCTGATATATTTCTAGACAGATTGTCCACAGCATCTAATTTCCATGCATCACTCTCATATCTTGCATAAGCATCATAAAATTTCTCATCCCTTTGTTTTACCCACAATCCTAATGTTGGATGTATATTTGTAATGAAGCTTGGTAGTACAGTTTTTACAAATCTTTTATCTCCACTTATAAATAGCTTATTCTCGTCTCTGTTTGTTCCTAAAATTATCTCTTTATCTTGAAATTTTCCCCTGACATATGACTCAAAAATTCCCTCCTCCGGAATTATAATTCCATCTGGAATTACATTGGGTACATCAATTAGACCACCGGCATCTTCTCTAACTCGATAAAAACTTATGATTTCCTCTTTAGAAAGATCTCTTAAATAATCACCTAAATTAACTACATCCTCTAATGTCTCTTTTAGAGTCATTGGATTCATGCTTGAGTTTTTTTTATTTAGACTATTCCTTATAAAAGTCATTGATCCTGAATTTGGGTTATTTCTTGAGTATTCAAGATTATCTGAAACTAAGTATCCACTTTGCACTATTCCTCTTTGAAACAAGTTCTTGGCTGGTTCAGCAAGATAAAGTGAAAGTACGTTACGAGCGCCGGCAGACTCACCAAAAATTGTAATATTATTTGGATCGCCACCAAAAGAGCTAATATTTTGATTTACCCACTCTAGAGATTTTATCATATCAAGGGTTCCAAAATTTGGAGATTTATCAAGCGGCTCGTTAGAATTGGAATTTAAATTTGGAACAGAAAACCAGCCGAAAGGTCCAAGTCTATAGTTAATGGATACAAGAATAACATCATGAAATTTTAGAAAATTAGTAGGTATATACATAGGAGATGCTGAGTAGCCCCAAGTATTTCCACCTCCATGAATCCAAAACATAACTGGGAGTTTTTTATTGCTTTTAAAAGAATCTGCAGGTGCAAATACATTCAAGTATAAACAATCTTCTGATCCAAAAATTGTCCCTTCTTTTTGTCCAGTAATTAATTCATCATAAAAATTCGATACTTGAACACATCTGTTAGGTAATTTAGTGGCATCAAAACGATTTGATGTAAATTCAAAATCACGTGGAGCTTTCCACCTTAAATCTCCTTCTGGTGCTTTGGCATAAGGTATTCCATACCATGCATATATATCTTCTTGATCCTCTTCATTTATTTTTGTGCCAACAATCTCAACATCATCTAAAACTACTTTTGACTCATCAACGACCTCATTTGAAAATGATTGTGCGCCGGTAAAAACAAATAAGATTAGAATTGTAACTAAAATTTTTTTCATTGTATCTTTAATTTTGAAAGGTTTTTAACTATAAGTGGAATATTATCAACTAGGTCATCAGCGATTAATCCAGGCCCTAATAATTCACCTAACTGAGAATGGATCCAGGAACCGGCACAAGCTGCATCAAAAGCTTTCATTTTATTGTGACCAACTAATGATGATATTATTCCCGCTAAAACATCACCTGACCCCGCTGTGGCAAGGTATGGAGCTTTAGAAGAGTTGATTACAACTTTACCTGAAGGATGAGCAATTACAGTGTCTGAACCTTTTAATAAAATAATACTTCCTGCTTTTTTTGCCCCTTCAACTGTTCTAACCACTTTATCTTCTATGTTATTTATTTCATCTCCGAACAATCTTTTAAATTCTCCTTCATGTGGAGTGAGTATTGTATGTTCATATGTATCTATAAATAGTTCATCAGGGGAATTTTCAAAGCTTGTAATAGCATCAGCGTCAATGATAACATGATCAATAAATGCAAGGGCTAAAAGAGTTCTCGCTTTTGTTTCATCAGAAATAGTATTTCCAGGTCCTATCAAGACTGATGAGATTTTCTTGTCTTTAAGGATCGATTGAAATTCATTTTTATTCTGAATTACAGCGATTAACTCGACCGATATCTGAGGCTCCAAAATCTGAGCGGACTCTTCATCACAAATAAGTTTTACTGCACCTGCGCCAACTCTCATAGCGGCTCTTCCTGCTAGCCTAGCAGCACCTGTTTTAAAAACAGGGCCTGAGTTTATTAATACTAACCCTCTTGAATATTTATGATCAGCATCACCAGGAAAAGGGAAATGATCAATCCATAAATCGGGGGAGTTTTTTAAAATCATAATTTACGTAATGTTATCTTAATAAATTCAATTTTTGCTTTTTAATAATTTTAAGAAATTTAAATAAATAATTGATTCAAATTAACTATTTAAAAATCTATAAATTTATAATATTTTATAGAAATATTCGTGTCAATTTGGCATGAGTTCTAAATAGTGCAATGTTTTCTTTATATCTAATTATAAGTGTATTGCTCAATTTAATGTGAGGATTTACTTTTATGAAAAAAATTGAAGCAATAATAAAGCCTTTTAAAATCGATGAAGTTAAAATTGCTTTAGAGGAAATTGGTGTTCGCGGTATGACCGTTTTAGAAGCTAAAGGAAGAGGAAGACAGAGGGGCTTTACGGAAATGAATACAGGCGTTGAGTTTGGTGATTTTTTACCAAAACTTAAAGTTGAGATAATACTCGAAGATGAGCTTGTAGACAAAGCTGTAGAGGCAATCATTAAGTCTACCAATACTAATCGAATTGGAGATGGCAAAATTTTTGTCTCAAATATTGAGTCAATTACAAGAATTAGAACCGGCGAAACTGGTTCTGAAGCATTATAATTTTTTAAGAAAGTAGGCAAGCATGAATACATTTGAATATATCTGGCTCGATGGTTATGAACCTGAGCCCTTCATGAGAAGTAAAGTAAAAGCAACTGATGACACTTCTCCTCCAGATTGGTCTTTCGATGGATCTTCTACTAAACAAGCAGAAGGAGGAAGTTCAGATTGTCTTCTTTTGCCAGTACAGACATATTCAAATCCCAATGGACATGATTTAGTGATGACTCAAGTTCAAGCTGCGGATCATACAGCCCACCCATCTAATTTTAGAGCTGCTGCTGCTGAGTTGGTTACAGACGAATGGTGGTTTGGCTTTGAACAAGAATTCTTTTTTACTGATCCTAAAACTGGTGAACCACTTGGTTGGGAAGATGGAACGCCTAGAGAACAAGGTGAGTATTACTGTGGAGTTGGAGCTGGCAATGTTGTGGGTCGTGAAATTTCCGATGCACATTTAAAAGCTTGTTTAGATTTAGGAATAACCTTGACTGGAACTAATGCTGAAGTTGCCCTTGGACAGTGGGAATATCAGTGTTTTGGTAAAGGGATTAAAGCAGCTGATGATTTATGGATGAGTCGATACCTTTTATTCAAAACTGCTGAAAAATATGGAGCTGGAGTGAATATTCATCCAAAGCCAAAAACTGGTGACTGGAATGGCTCGGGAATGCATACCAATTTTTCTAATGAAGAAATGAGATCTAAAGGCTCTGAAGAGTTATTTTCATCGATGTGTGAAAAATTAGGCAAAGTTCATGAAGATGGTATTGCATCTTACGGATCAGATAATGATATGAGACTCACTGGTCTTCATGAAACTCAAAATATCGAGCAATTTTCTTATGGAGTTAGTGATAGAGGAGCAAGTATTCGAATACCCGTTTATACAGTTGAAAATAATTGGAATGGTTATTTAGAAGATAGAAGGGTTGCTTCAAACGCTGATCCATATAAAGTACTTGCACATATTGTTGGAACTTTAACTAAGTAAGCTGTAACATTAACTTAGTTAACGTTTTAAAGGGGGACAACATGACTAATGCGAGTGAAGCATTAAAGGCATTCAAAGATTCTGGCGCAAAATATCTAGATCTAAGATTTACTGATGTAAAAGGTAAATTGCAGCATCTCACAATGGATGGAACTGTTGTAGATGAAGATCTTTTAAATAACGGAGTATTCTTTGATGGATCATCTATTGCGGGATGGAAAGCGATAAATGAATCCGATATGGTTCTCAAGCCTGATCTCTCAACAGTAGTCATGGATCCATTCACTGCTCAGCCAACAATGATGCTTTTTTGTGATATACTAGATGCAGTTACAAAAGAACCCTATGAAAGGGATCCTCGTGGAACTGCAAAAAAAGCCGAAGAATATGTTAAATCAAGTGGTATAGGTGACACCGTTTACATTGGACCAGAAGCTGAGTTTTTTGTTTTTGATGATGTTAAATTTCAAGTAGAAATGAATAAATCTAGTTTTGAAATCAACAGTATTGAGGGGCCGTACAACAGTGCAAAAAATTATGAGAGTGGCAACCTTGGTCACAGACCGGGAATTAAAGGAGGATACTTTCCTGTTCCCCCAGTTGACAGTGCTCAAGATATAAGAACTGAATTTCTTGAAGAACTTAAAAACTTAGGTCTTAAGATGGAAAAGCATCATCATGAAGTTGCTCCAAGTCAACATGAGCTTGGATTATTGTTTAACACCCTCTTAAAACAAGGAGATGGGATTCAATTATATAAATATGGTGTACATATGGTTGCTAATTCCTTTGGTAAAACAGCTACATTTATGCCAAAGCCAGTTAAAGGTGATAATGGGTCTGGTATGCATGTTCATCAATCAATTTGGAAAGATGGAAAACCTCTTTTTGCAGGAGATGGATATGCGGGATTATCCGAAACTGCTCTTCATTATATTGGAGGTATAATTAAACATGGTAAGGCACTTAATGCTTTTACAAACCCAAGTACTAATAGTTATAAGCGACTCATTCCTGGATTTGAAGCCCCTGTGATACTGGTTTACTCAGCAAGAAACAGATCAGCTTCGTGCAGAATACCTGTATCTGATAGTCCGAAAGGAAAAAGAGTTGAAGTAAGGTTTCCTGACCCAACTGCAAATCCATACTTAGCATTTGCTGCAATGCTTATGGCAGGAATGGATGGAATAAAAAATAAAATTCATCCTGGAGACGCAAGTGATCAAGATCTTTATGAACTTTCAGATAATGAAGTTGCAAAGTTGCCAACAGTTTGTGGCTCTTTAAGAGAAGCTTTAGAGGCAGTTGATCAAGATAGAGCATTTTTAACTGAAGCTGGCGTTTTTACTAATGATCAAATTGACGGTTACATAGATCTCAAAATGCAAGAAGTATATGATTTAGAACACTCTCCTCACCCTGTGGAGTTTAAGAATTACTTCAGTGTATAGCTCTAAAGACTTTTTTTGATATGGAGGCTCATTATTATGAAAACAATTGATTTCTGGTTTTCAATTGGTAGCACTTATACTTACCTTTCTGTAAGTAGGATTTCAAAAGTTGAAGATGAGCACCAAGTTTCTTTTGAATGGAATCCTTTTAGTGTTAGAAAATTAATGATGGAAATGAATAATATTCCATTCACTCCCCCTGAAAAAAAAGTTAAATCAGATTATATGTGGAGAGATATATCGCGAAGAGCGAAAAATTATAATTTAAGTCCCAAAATACCAGCTCCATACCCTCTCAAAAATTTTGATTTAGCAAATCAAATTGCTGTGCATGGTATTAATGAAGGATGGTGCGAAGAGTATGTAAGATTAACTTACAAATATTGGTTTGAAAATGGGATTGAAGCTGGTTCAGAAGAGTGTATTGACAAAATTTCTAAAGATATGAACATTAATCCTAACGATCTAATCGAAAATTCAAGTTCAAATACTATTATTGAAAAATATAATGCTCAAACTGACAAGGCAAGAGAACTTGGGATATTTGGTTCCCCCAGCTTCATATCAAGTGGAGAGATATTTTGGGGTGACGATAGATTAGAAGATGCTATAAAATGGTAATATGGAATTAACCTCTCAACATGAAGAACTAAAAAGATCAGCAATTAAGTTTGTTGATACTGAAATTAACCCTTACGTAGATCAATGGGAAGAAGATGAAATCTTTCCTGCGCATGAAGTTTTTAAAAAATTAGGTAATAATGGATTTCTGGGGGTAACAAAACCAGAAAAATATGGTGGATCAGGTCTTGATTACTCGTACGGCGCTGTTCTTAATGAAGCATTGGCAAGTATAAAATGTGGAGGTGTGCCAATGGCAATTGGTGTTCAAACTGATATGTCCACTCCTGCTCTAGCAAGGTTTGGATCTGAACATGTCTGTGAAAACTTTCTTCGACCATCTATTTCAGGAGAATTTGTCTCATGTATTGGTGTTTCGGAGCCACATGCAGGCTCTGATGTCGCAGCAATAAAAACAACGGCAGTAAAAGATGGCGATGACTACATTATAAATGGGTCAAAAATGTGGATTACTAATGGAACTCAGGCTGATTGGATGTGCATGTTAGCAAATACTGGAAGCTCTTCGGAAAATCGCCATCTAAATAAATCTTTAATATGTGTTCCGCTAAAAGAAAACGGCGAAAGAGTTAAAGGCGTAACAATTAATCGAAAATTAAAAAAGATGGGAATGCATTCTTCAGATACTGCAGAAATTTTTTTTGAAGATGTTCGCGTACCTACTAAAAATCTTATTGGCGAGGAAGGCAAGGGTTTTGTTTATCAAATGATGCAGTTCCAAGAAGAAAGACTTTATGCAGCTATTGGAAATTACTCTGGTTGTGAAAATATCATCAATGAAACAATTGAATATACTCGTCAGCGTAAAACTTTTGGTAAACCAATAATAGATAATCAGATTGTTCACTTTAGACTGTCAGAATTAATGACTGAAGTTGAAGCACTAAAGGCCCTTACATGGAAAGGAATTGAGATTCATGTGAATGGAGGCGACTGTACTAAACTAGCATCTATGTCAAAGTTGAAATCTACTAGATTAGCAAGAGAAGTTAATGATGCTTGCCTTCAATACTGGGGTGGTATGGGCTTTATGGATGAAACTTCAGTATCAAGAGCTTATCGAGATCAGCGATTAGGTTCAATTGGTGGTGGTTCAGATGAAGTTATGCTTGGGATTATCTCGAAGTATTTAGATATTTTACCAGGTAAAAACTAAATCTACATTCGTCCAACGCCAAATGAATTTGGACGTAAGTCTCTTTTTTCAGAATCGCAAACGATATTTAGACACTCACCTAAAATTTTCCTTGTATCTCTTGGATCAATTATTCCATCATCCCAAATTCTTGCAGTTGCGAATAAGGCTTCACCTTCTTCTTTGTAAGTATCAATTATTTTTTGTTCGATTGCCTTAATCATTTCCATATTAGGCTCTTCTCCTCTTCTCTTAGCAGACTCAACTGCAACTTGCGACATGGTTTTTCCCGCCTGCTCACCACCCATCACGCTCAATTTATTATTAGGCCATGAAAATAAAAATCTGGGATCAAATGATCTACCAGCCATACCATATTCACCCGCTCCAAACGATGCACCAATTCGTAATGTGATTTTTGGAACTGTACAATTTGTAACAGCTTGAATCATTTTTGATCCATGCTTAATAATTCCTCTTCTCTCTTCTTTTGTTCCAACCATATAGCCAGTCGTATTTTGTAAAAAAATAAGAGGTGTATTATGCTTTGAGCATAATTGAATAAACTGAGCTGCCTTAACAGCGCCATCAGCGAAAATCGGTCCATTGTTTCCTACGATTCCAACTTTGTAGCCATGAATTCGTGCTGTGCCTGTAACAGTTTGTTTTCCAAATTCAGGTTTAAAATCTAAATATTCTGAGCCATCAACTATACGAGCGATGACCTCTCGAACATCATAAGGTTTTTTATAATCTGTAGGTACGACACCTATAAGTTCATCAGGGGAATAAATAGGTTCACTAAAATTTTCATTTTTGGTTGACATAAATTCATCGTTCCACCCTAAGTTTTTAACAACTTCTCTACATTTTTTAATTGCTTCAGCGTCATCATTAGCTATGTATTCAGCTAAACCAGAAACTGTATAATGCATCTCTGCGCCTCCGAGCTCTTCATCTGTAGCAATTTCACCTAATGCTGCCTTTAGCAATGGTGGGCCCGCTAAAAATATTTTAGATCTATTTTTAACTACAATGACTTGATCTGATAATCCAGGTGTGTATGCGCCTCCTGCAGTAGAATTACCATGAACTACTGCAATTGTAGGTATACCCATAGCAGACATTTTAGCTAAGTTTGCAAAACTACGTCCACCTGGCAAAAAAACTTCCGATTGTCTAAAGAGATTTGCCCCTGCGCTTTCAACAAGACTAATTAATGGAAGCTTATTTTCTTTTATGATTTCAGCTCCTCGAAGTGCTTTAACAACTCCCATTTCTGTCATGCTTCCGCCCTTAATTCCAGAGTCTGAAGCGCTGACCATACATCTTACGCCTGATACATATCCTATTCCACTAATACCACCGCCACCGGAAATATTTTTATCTCCATCATCATCTCCCATTTTATATCCAGCAAGAGTAGAAAGGGGTATGAAATAGCTATCAGGGTCTAAAAGAGCCGCAAGTCTTTCTCTTGGAAGAAGCTGACCTCTCTTTTCAAATTTTGGCTTGGCTCTCTCAGAGTTATCAGCGATTTTTTTTTCTAACGATCTAAATTCATTGATTAATTCTATGTGATCTTCTTCATTCTTTTTAAAAGAATTAGAGTTTATCATTATTTTTGATTCAATAACCGGCATAAATAATCCAAAAAAAATATTTCGATAGACTAATAAAATATACAACAATGTAAAGAATCTAATAATATCAATACTATTAATGGTCAAAAAAACAAAAAAAAGAGCTAAGTTGGCAAAAAAAACAACAAAAGCTAAGAATACAAATTATACCGCTAAAGACATAGAGGTTCTTGAGGGCCTTGAACCTGTTCGTAAAAGACCAGGAATGTATATTGGTGGAACAGATGTCCATGCCATGCATCATTTAGTAAGCGAGGTCCTTGACAATTCAATGGATGAAGTAGTTTCAGGTCATGCAAATAAAGTTAATATTAATTTAATTGATAGCACAACAATTGAAATTTCTGATAATGGTCGAGGTATACCAGTTGATAAACATCCAAAGTTTAAACTTCCAGCCGTAGAGGTCATTCTCACAACACTTCACTCTGGTGGAAAATTTTCTAATAAAAATTATCAAACTTCAGGTGGGTTACACGGCGTTGGTGTTTCAGTTGTTAACGCTTTATCTAAAAAACTAGACCTTGAAATTGCGAGAGATAAAAGATTTTATACTCAAACTTACTCAAGAGGGGTTAAAAAAAATAAATTAAAAACTATTTCACGTGGAAGTATTAAGAAAGGTACAAAAATAAAATTTACTCCTGATGATGAAATTTTTGGAAAAGAAAATTTTGACTCATCTATTATTTATAATATGGCAAAAGCAAAGGCCTATTTAATCCCGAATGTTGAGATTAATTGGTCATGTCCAAAAAATTTAGTTAAAAAAAATATACCGACGCAGGACAGACTTCATTATACAAAAGGGATTCATGATTACTTATCCACGTTAGTAAATCCAAACGAACCCATATTTGACGAAGAGTTCTACTTTAAGACAAATATTGACGATGAAGGAAATAGTATAGAAGGAATTATAAATTGGTTTGATGCAATAGAGCCAATTAACCAGTCATATTGTAACACTATACAAACACCTTTGGGTGGAACTCATGAAAATGGTTTTAAAAATGGTATGTTTAAAGCATTTAAAGACTATTCAAAAATTAAATTTGAGAGAAAAGCCTCTCAAATTACTCAAGATGATATTTTTGGATCGTCAGCTTCTATATTATCAATATTTATTGAAAATCCTGAATTTCAAGGCCAAACAAAGGAAAAACTATCTAGTATTGAGCCAGGCAAAAAGATTGAATTAAAAATTAAACAACTATTTGAACAATGGTTGGCAAAAAAAACAAAAACAGCTGAACAATTATTCTATTATGCCTTTAACCGATCTCAAATCAGACTTCAAAATAAATCAGAGCTTGCAATTGAACGGCAAGTAAAAAGAAAAAAAATTACACTACCCGGTAAACTTGCCGATTGCACTCTTAGTGGCAACAAAGGCACTGAACTTTTTTTAGTTGAAGGTGACTCAGCTGGTGGATCAGCTAAGCAGGCAAGAGACAGGCAGACACAGGCTATACTTCCCTTAAGAGGTAAGATACTCAATGTAATAAGTGCATCTAGAGATAAAATAAATGCCAATCAGGAAATTATTGATCTCATACAAGCCCTTGGCTGTAAAAGAGGCGATAATTATAACTCTAAAGATATTAGATATGAAAAAATAATCATTATGACAGATGCTGATGTAGATGGAGCCCATATCGCTACTCTTCTAATGGGATTTTTCTATAATGAATTTCCTAAATTAATTGATGATGGCCAACTTTATTTGTCTGTTCCCCCTCTATTTAAAATATCTAAAGGAGGTAAAATCTTTTACGCGGTAAGTGAAAGACATAAAGATGACATAGTGAAAAAAGAATTTAAAAATTCTGAAAATATTGAAATAAATCGATTTAAGGGTCTAGGTGAAATGATGCCAGCTCAATTAAAAGAAACAACAATGTCTCCTGAAAATAGAACATTACTTAAAGTTCAGATTGCCTCAAAAGATAAGAAAAAAACTAAGAAATCTGTAGAAGCCCTCATGGGGAAAAAACCAGAGCTGAGATTTAAGTTTATAACTGAAAATTCAAAACGAGTTTCTGCAGAAAATATTCTTTAAGCTAAATTCTTTATATTTTTTTCTGTTTTTTCACTATAAGGAGCTGAAACCATTTTTCCAGCATCAATTAAATTTTGTCCTTTTAATACTGCTCTTTTATGACTGAAATTGCGATATCCATCACGACCATGGTATGACCCTGAGCCACTTGGGCCCACTCCTCCGAATGGAAGGTCATGCATTGAAAATTGAAAAAGAACATCGTTGGTCACAAGTTGTCCTGATGTAGTTTTATTTAAAAGATCGTCAACTTCTTTTGCATCATCACCAAAATAATAAAGAGCAAGTGCTTTTGGGTTATGATTTACATATTTAATAGTTTCATCAAAATTTTTATATGACATAACAGGCAAGATAGGCCCAAAAATTTCATTTTTCATAACCTCCATATCATCAGTTGGATTAAGAATTAATGTTGGAGGTATTTTATGATGTTCTTGTTGTGTAAGATCTTCATTAGCAGGATTGATTTCTACAATTTCTGCTCCTTTAGATTTTGCATCCGAAATATATGATCTTAATCTTTCATAATGATTCAAATGAATGATTGAAGTGTAATCAGGGTTATTCTTCAGAGTTTCGTATGATTCTTGTACATATGACTTAGCATGCTCAACAAACTCATTCTCTTTTCCTTCAGGAAGGAATACGTAATCAGGCGAAATACATATCTGACCAGCATTAAGCAATTTACCCATCATAATTTTATCAACACTTTTCTTCATTTTAGCTTTAGGGCCAACGATAACGGGAGACTTTCCACCAAGCTCGAGTGTGAGGGGAACTAAATTTTCAGATGCTTCATAGGCAATTTTTTTTGCTATATGAGTTGATCCAGTAAATAATAAATGATCAAAAGCAAGACCAGCAAAAGACTGAGATGTTTGAGGCCCGCCATTGATTACAACCACTTCATCATTATTAAAGTATTCTTTTACTAACTTTTCAGTCAAATCAGATGTTTCAGGAACAAACTCTGATAATTTCATCATTGCATTATTTCCAGCGGCAAATACTTCAACCAATGGACCTAAACTCAAATTAAGTGGAAAGTTCCATGGTGAGATAATCCCTACTACTCCGTAAGGTTGATTATGAATAAATGCTTTGGCGCCCAGCAATCCTAGAGGGAAATTAGGTTTTCTTTTTTCAGGCTTCATCCATTTACTTAAATTTTTTGAAATATGTTTTGCGCTAGCAATGATTGGCAAAGTATCTGACAGTAAGCTTAGTTGCTCATGCCTTGTTCCAAAATCATTCTGTAAAGCCTTGTGGAAGTCTTCTGAGTTTTCCTCTACCAGAAGTTTTAATCTGTTTATTCTATCTATTCTCTCTTTATAATTAGGATAGTCACCATTTTGGAATCTTTTTTTGAGACTATTGAGAATTCTCTCTAATTCATCCTTAGAAACTTCAGGATAATCTGATGCTACACTTACTCCACCTAAACCCATATGTTTACCTCTTTAAATTATTTAGATCGTATAGAAATTATAAGTATAATTCAATTAGAATATATTGACACTTAATATGTCGACATTATGATCTTACTAATCTTTTATAACTTTTTTATTTATGCCAAATAAAATAAAATTTCATATTGATGAAAATAATGTAGCTGTTTTAACATTAAATGACCCTGAAAGACTGAACGCTCTTTCTTTGGAAATGTTAACTGAGATACATGAACATATTAAACTTATCAATGCCGGCAAAACAAATGCGAGGTGTCTTGTAATTACGGGAGAAGGACGAGGATTTTGTGCTGGGGCTAATTTAATCGATACAAATGCCGCTCCATCAGAAAGTGGTAATCCAATGGATAGAGATTTAGGAAAAGGACTGTTAACTCATTATCATCCAATGCTTATAGATTTAAAAAATTTAGAAATACCTATTATTACCTCAATTAATGGAGTTGCGGCTGGCGCAGGATGTTCACTGGGAATCATTGGTGATCTAATATTTGCTTCTGATAAATCATATTTCTATCAGGCATTTAAATTTATTGGATTAGTTCCAGATGCTGGATCGACATATATACTTCCTCGAAAAATTGGTATGGCAAGAGCTATAGAATTATCAATGTTGGGCGAAAAAATAACAGCTGATAAGGCTCTTTCATGGGGATTAATAAATTTTGTTTATGATCAAGAAAATTTGATGAAAGAAACGATTAAAACTGCTACTGAGATCGCAAATGGGCCAACTATTGCTTATAAATTAATGAGAAAACTGTACTGGGAAAGTTTAAGCAATGACTTTGAGACACAACTAAACGCTGAAAGTAAAGCTCAAACAATAGCAGGTAAGACTGAAGACTGCTTTAATGGTGTTATGTCTTTTCTGCAAAAAAAGAAACCTAACTTCAAAGGAAAATAAGTTTAATTATAATTACATAGAAACTCTTCAGAAAAATGCTGAAACCTTTTTTCTTCAATTGATGCTCTGATCTCTTTCATCAAATTTTGATAAAAATAAATATTATGTAAGGATAAAAGCATGCCACCTAACATTTCTTTTGCATTAAATAAGTGATGAAGATAAGCGGCTGAGTAGGTATTGCAAACAGGGTTGTCACTTTCAGGATCAATTGAGGAGTTTAATTGTTTAAATTTTGAATTTCGAATATTTACTGTCCCATTTTTTGTAAAAGCCTGCCCATTTCTTCCACTTCTGGTAGGAAGAACACAATCAAACATATCGATTCCTCTAGCAACTGCACCGATTATATCATCAGGTTTGCCGACTCCCATTAAATACCTTGGCCTATTTTGAGGAAGAAGTAGGCAAGTGTAGTCTAGAACTTTAAACATTTCATCTTGAGGTTCACCTACAGCTAATCCCCCAACAGCATAACCATCAAAATCTAAATTAATTAGAGATTTTGCTGATTCATCTCTTAAATCTGAATAAGTACTTCCCTGAACGATGCCAAATAATTGATTCTGAGATCCAGTAAATGCATACTTACATCTTTCCGCCCATTTCATTGATAATCTCATTGAGTCACTTGCTTGGTCATGAGTTGCTGGGAAAGGGGTGCACTCATCGAAGCACATAACAATATCTGAATTTAGATTTTTTTGAATTTCAATTGATTTCTCAGGAGTAACAAAAAATTTTTTACCATCAATATGTGATTTAAACTCTACTCCGTTGTCAGACAATTTTCTTAATTTTGATAATGAGAATACTTGATAACCACCTGAGTCAGTTAATATTGGTAAATGCCAATTCATAAAGTCGTGTAACCCACCAAATTTACTGATTAAATCATCCCCAGGTCGAAGCATTAAATGATATGTATTTCCTAATAAAATCTCTGAACCAGTTTTTAAAAGATCGGGTGTTGTGACGGCTTTCACTGTTGCGGCGGTACCAACAGGCATAAATGCAGGAGTGTTAATGTTTCCGTGAACTGTTTTCACGATACCTCTTCTAGCAAGGTGGTCAGTATTTAATAATTCAAAATTACTCATTACGATACAGCAGGCTTACATCTCCATATGAAAAGAAACGATAATCATTCTCTATAGCCGCTCGGTATATAGATTGAATTTTATCTATGCCAGAAAATGCAGAAACTAAAAGCATCAAAGTTGACTTTGGTAAATGAAAATTTGTTAAAAGCATATCTACTACTTTAAATTTAAATCCAGGCTTAATAAAAATATCTGTATTTCCACTAAATGGAGAAAGCTCACCACTCATTGCCGCGGACTCTAACAGTCTTAACGATGTTGTGCCAACAGAAATTATTCTTCCTTTTTTTGATTTTTTTTCTTTTATCAACTCAATAACTTCATCTGAAATAAACCCTACTTCACTATGCATTTTATGGTTTTCAATATTATCTCTAATCGGCATAAATGTTCCTGCCCCAACATGAAGTGTAATCTCTGCTAACTGATCTCTATCTTTTATTTTATTAAATATTTCATTATTAAAATGAAGGCCTGCTGTGGGAGCTGCGATTGATCCATCATGACTTGCATAAACTGTTTGATAATCATTAAAATCATTTTTATCACTATTTCTTGATTTTAGAATGTAAGGAGGAAGAGGCATTTTACCAAAATTTCTAAATACAATATCTTCTTCTCCATTTATATTTATTATGAAGTCTCCTTCATGAGTCTTTTCTATAACATCTAGGAAATATGAACTGTCTAAAGAAATTTTATCACCTACATTTATTTTCTTTCCGGGTTTTATAAATGCTTTCCAAAGTGACTCTTTTATTTTTTTATGAAAAGTAATTCTGATATCATTTGACTTGTGTTTTAGAGAGAAATAAGCTGGAATTACTTTGGAGTTATTCACCACAAGCAAGTCATTCTTTTCAATATAATTAAGTATATTGTTAAAATTATCGTGATAAACAGGTTCGCTACCAATCAATAAACGTGAAATATTTCGAGGCTGGATTGGCCTGCTTGCTATTAGTTCCTGCGGAAGGTCAAAGTCAAAATGACTAATATCCATATTTATTCAATATCAGATAAAACTTTCACTGATATCATTAAATCTGGATCTGTTACTTCACCGTTTGATCCAGACCCTACTTTAATGTTATCTA
This sequence comes from uncultured Pelagibacteraceae bacterium, assembly GCA_902634765.1. Classification (GTDB taxonomy): domain Bacteria; phylum Pseudomonadota; class Alphaproteobacteria; order Pelagibacterales; family AG-422-B15; genus CABYIR01. The sequence continues at coordinate 19,387 of CACPLH010000010.1, read as the reverse complement.
CGTACTCCATTCCTGAAACCACTTGACCAAAAACAGTGTATTGTCCATCTAAGTGTGGAGTTGGTCCAAAACAAATAAAAAACTGGCTATTAGCTGAATTAGGATCCTGAGTTCGAGCCATAGAAACAGTGCCTCTTAAATGTGAAGTACTATTAAACTCTTGCATTAGATCAGGTTTACTCGATCCTCCGGTTCCATTACCAAATTGTCCGTCACCTGTTTGAGCCATAAAGCCAGGTATGACTCTATGAAAAGGAACTCCATCATAAAAACCTTCTCGTGCGAGTTCTTTGATTTGATTTACGTGATTTGGAGCAACATCAGATAATAGTTCAATTATCACATTGCCGTCTTTTAATTCTATTTGAATTGTATTTTCTGGATCATTTGCCATATATAGACTTTCTTCAGCATTAGCTAAGTTATTAAAAATAATAAACAATGAGAGTATATATAGTATAAATTTTCTCATCAAAGTTAATTATTAAATTTTTTCTTCAGTTTTCCTGATACATACTCAGTAGTAAAATTAGAAATGTCTCCATTTAATCTAGCTATATCTCTTATAAAATTAGACGATATTGATTGTCTTTGAGCATCAGCCATTAAAAAAACTGTTTCAATTTCAGAATTCAATTGACGGTTCATTCCTACCATTTGAAATTCATATTCAAAGTCAGAAACAACCCTTAACCCTCTTACAATAACCTGAGCATTTAATGATTTAGCAAATTCAACTAAAAGATTATCAAATGCAACGACCTCTACTGAAGAACTACTTGAAAATTCATTGTCGATCATATCTTTGCGCTCATTTAGAGAAAATAAAGGATTTTTGTGAGGGCTGTCTGCTACAGCAATATATAGTTTGTCAACAAATCTTAAGGCTCTATTAACTACGTCAATATGACCTTTATGTATCGGATCAAAGCTGCCCGGATATACTCCAATTTTTTCCATACAAGACTATATATTGAATAAAAATAATCCTCTACCAATTAATTTTCTATTTCAACTCGTGAAGCTGAAACAACTTTTTCACTATCTGATGTTTTGAATATGCTTACTCCTTGAGTATTTCTCCCAGCAACTCTTATATCTATAACTGGACATCTGATCAATTGGCCAGACTTTGTGATCAACATTATATCGTCATCATGTCCAACTGGAAATGAGGCTAAAACATTTCCATTACGCGATGAAGTGGTTATGCACATAATTCCTGAACCACCTCTATTGGTAACTCTAAATTGATATGAAGATGTTCTTTTTCCAAATCCATTTTCAGTTACCGTAAGAACAAATTGTTCACACGCTTTCATTTCCTGAAAACGATCTTCTGATAATTTAATATCTTCTATTTCTTCTTTAGAGTCCTCTTCATTGTCATCATTATCTTCTTTAGTTGCTTTATTCATTTTTAAGTAGGCCTTTGCCTCAGATGAAGTTACGTCTAGATGAGATAATATTGATAATGATATAATTGAGTCATTTTCTGCTAATTTAATACCCCTTACTCCAATTGAAGACCGGCTCTTTGTTGTTCGCAACTTAGAAACAGGCGTTCTAATACATTTGCCTTCTTTTGTAGAAAGCAATACGTCATCATTTTCAGTGCAGATTTTAACACCGACAATCTTATTTGAATTACTTAGCTTCATTGCAATTTTTCCATTGGCTTGAATATTTTTAAAATCGTCAATACTATTTTTTCTAATACTGCCATCAGCGGTAGCAAATATTAAAAAATTATCATCTTTAGAGACCTTATTTTCTGGCATGACAAGTATACTTGATAGTTGATCGTCTTGTTTCATATTCAATAAATTTATAATTGCTTTACCTTTTGCTGTAGGCGATGATTCTGGTATTTTCCATGTTTTAAGTTTGTATACGATGCCACTTGATGAAAAAAATAACATATTGTCATGAGTACTAGAGGTAAAAACTTGTGTAACAAAATCTTCATCGTTTGTTTTCATTCCTGATCTACCCTTACCACCTCTTTTCTGGGCACGATACATTTCTAGAGGGACTCTTTTTATATAACCGGAATTAGTAATACTAATTACCATATCACTTCTTTGAACAAGATCTTCTTGATCTATATCTGAGGCTTCATGGTCTGCAATTTCAGTTTTTCTTGGAGATGAGAATTCTTGTTTTACATTCTCTAATTCGTCTTTAATAACAGATTGCAATTTATTTTTGTCTCTTAAAATAGATAAGTACTCATTTATATTATCTGATAAAGTTTTTAACTCTTCTTCTAATTCCCCTTTACCTAATGCTGTAAGCCTCTGAAGTCGTAATTCTAAAATAGACTTAGCTTGATCCTCAGTTAAATAAATATCTTTATCATTTTTAATTTGCCTTGGATCGTCAATTAATTCTAAAATATCTTTTACATCAGAGCTCTTCCATTTTGTTTTCAACAGTTCTATTTTAGCAGAGCTAGGATCCTTAGAGCTTTTTATGATTTCGATTACTTGATCTACATTGGATATAGCGATCGCTAGCCCCGTTAAGACATGCGCCCGATCTCTGGCTTTATTTAAATCATACCTAGTTCTAAAAGAAATAATTTCTTCTCGGTGATTAATGAAGTGTCTTAAGAAATCTTTTATATTCATCAGCTCTGGCTTTTGATCGTTGAGAGCTAGAGCATTAACACCATATGAACTTTGCAAAGGAGTAAACTTGTATAATTTGTTTAAAATTACTTGTGCAATGACTCCTTTTTTAAGTTCAACAACTACTCTGACGCCTTGTCGATCAGACTCATCTCTCAAATCGCTGATCCCTTCAATTTTTTTATCTCTTACTAGCTCGGCTATCTTTTCAATTAAAGTTGATTTATTTACTTGATAAGGCAACTCTGTAAAAATAATTGCTTCACGGTCACTTTTAAATTCTTCAAACGTTGATTTAGCCTGAACAATAATCGATCCTCTACCGCTGTTTTGTGAGTCTCTAATTCCTTTTGTGCCAACTATTTTTCCTCCTGTAGGAAAGTCTGGTCCTTTTATTATTTCATTTATCTTTTCAAAAGAAATTTCTTGATCATCTATATAAGCAACGCACGCATCAATAACTTCTCCTAGATTATGTGGCAATATATTAGTAGCCATTCCAACTGCAATTCCACCTGCTCCATTAACAAGTAAATTTGGATATTTCGCTGGTAGTACTATTGGCTCACTTTCACTTTCATCATAATTAGGCCTGTATTCAACAGTATCTTTTTCAATATCCTCAAGTAGAAATTTAGATATTTTTGCCATGCGGACTTCTGTATACCTCATTGCCGCTGCTCGATCCCCGTCCATCGAACCAAAGTTACCCTGACCATCAAGCAGAGGAACTCTCATAGAAAAATCTTGTGCCAATCTAACCAGCGCATCATATACCGCTTGATCACCATGGGGGTGATATTTACCGATTACATCACCTACTACTCTAGCGCTCTTTCTATGCTGCTTATTCCATTCATACCCAGCCTCATGCATTGCATACAAAATTCTTCTGTGAACAGGCTTAAGTCCATCTCTTACATCAGGCAATGCTCTACTAACGATTACACTCATCGCGTAATCTAAATAAGATTTTTGCATCTCGTCATCGATTGGAATCGGTGAAATAGATTTGATTTCTTCAGTTACACTTTTACTATTTTGATCGTTTGAATCAGTCAATTTAAAGCCCTAAATAGTGGTTAATAATTAGCCAAAAACAGCCAAATATGAAGCATTTTTTATGATTAACATTATAGAGAATTATAACAGAAAAATGACAATTAAGCCATTTTAAAAGGGTATTTCATCATCAATATCCAGATCGTCAGATGAAGAAAAATTACTATCCTGAGACATGTCTTGATCAATTTGAGGCGAAGATTCACTACCAAAGTCACTGGATCCTCCTCTACTATCAAGCATTGTCAAAGTTCCATTATAATTTGCGAGAACAACCTCAGTTGTATATTTTTCGACTCCATTATTATCAGTGAACTTTCTTGTTTGAAGTTGTCCTTCTATATATATTTTAGATCCTTTTTTAAGGTAATTCTCAACAACACCCGCTAAACCATCATTAAATATAACTATTCTATGCCATTGAGTTTTATCTCTTCTCTCTCCTGTATTTTTATCTTTCCAGGATTCTGAAGTTGCAAGACTTAACTGGGCCAGTTTCTTTCCATCTTGTGTCTGTCTTATAATGGGGTCAGCCCCTAAATTGCCAATAAGCATTACTTTATTTAAACTTGACGCCATGTGTATAAATTAACTATTTAATATCTTAGTGTATACAAAAAAACAAAGATAATTATTTTATTCACAGCTATCTTTAAGTCTTAATAAATAAAACTAATTATAATGTTGAGATGAACAAAAATATTTCAATTCAAGGAGCAAGAGAACATAATCTAAAAAATATTAACGTTAAGATTCCAAGAGATAAACTGACAATAATAACTGGCCTTTCAGGCTCTGGAAAATCATCTCTAGCATTTGATACTATCTACGCAGAAGGCCAAAGAAGATACGTCGAAAGTCTATCGGCGTATGCAAGACAATTTCTTCAGATGATGCAAAAACCTGATGTTGATTTAATTGAGGGATTAAGCCCAGCAATATCAATTGAGCAAAAAACAACTTCTAAAAATCCAAGATCAACTGTTGGAACTGTTACAGAGATATATGATTACTTGCGCTTGCTATATGCTCGAATTGGTATTCCTTATTCTCCTGCAACTGGCCTGCCAATAAAAAGTCAAACTGTTACTCAAATGGTAGATAGAATTAGATCAAGACCTGAAGGTTCAAAATTCCTAATACTAGCTCCAATAGTAAGGGGACGAAAAGGTGAGTATAAAAAAGAACTTTCAGATCTTCAGAAAAAAGGATTTCAGAGAGTAAAAATTGATGGAGAACAATATGAATTTGACTCACTTCCTGATTTAGATAAAAAAAAGAAACACGATATATCAGTAGTAGTTGATAGAATTTCTCTATCAAAAGATTTGGGTAATCGGCTAGCAGACAGCATAGAAACGGCGCTTAATATTGCAGATGGAATAGTAATAATTGAAGATTATGAAAAAAATGGAAAAGCTCCAAAAGAGGAAATTTTTTCCTCTAAATTTGCTTGTCCCGTTTCAGGCTTCACAATTGAAGAAATTGAGCCAAGATTATTTTCTTTTAATAATCCATACGGTGCCTGTCCTGAATGTGATGGAATAGGTACAGATCTGTCAATTGATGTAAAACTAGTAATCCCAGATAAAAATTTATCAATTAACGAAGGTGCAATAGCTCCATGGCCAATCGCTACATCTAGTTACTATAAGCAAGTCTGTGAGAGCATATCAAAGCATTTTAAGTTTTCACTAGATACGCCTTGGAAAAAACTTAGTAAAAATATTAAAGAGATTATTCTTTTTGGTTCTGATGATGAAGTGAAATTTAAGTATGACGATGGTTATACATATTATAAAGAATTTGAGGGAGTCGTTAATAATCTTGAAAGAAGATATTTAGAAACTGACAGTGATTGGATGAGGTCAAATATTGAAAAGTATCAAACTGAAAGTAATTGTCATGCATGTGATGGCCTAAGACTCAAAAAAGAATCTTTAGCTGTGAAGATTAATGGCCTAAACATTGGACAATTATGTCAAAAATCAATTAAGGAGTCTTTGTCATGGTTTCAAAAACTTGAGAAAAATCTATCAAAAAAAGAAATTGAAATCTCATATAGAATTTTGAAAGAGTTGAATGAAAGAGTAAATTTCTTAAATAATGTCGGTCTTGAATACCTTACTTTATCAAGAAATTCAGGAACTTTATCTGGCGGAGAGTCTCAACGCATCAGATTAGCTTCTCAAATTGGCTCAGGTCTTACTGGAGTGCTCTACGTTTTAGATGAGCCTTCAATAGGATTACACCAAAGAGACAATGCAAGATTACTTGAAACCTTAAAAAGACTTAGAAATCTTGGAAACACTGTCATTGTCGTAGAGCATGATGAAGAAGCTATGATCAACTCTGATCATATTATTGATTTAGGGCCAGAAGCTGGTGTTAAAGGGGGTTTTGTAACGGCAACTGGAACTGCAAAAGAAATTATGAAAAATAAAAAAAGTTTAACTGGTCAATATTTATCAAAAAAAATGATTATTGATGTGCCAGCTAAAAGACGTGAGGCAAAAGATAATAAAAAAATAAATATAAAAGGTGCTTCAGGGAATAATCTTAAAAATGTTGATTGTGAAATCCCCTTGGGGACATTTACATGCATTACAGGGGTTTCAGGAAGTGGCAAATCAACTCTTACTATAAATACACTCTATAAAGCCATCGCAAAGGAATTAAATGGTTCCAATGCTAATCCATCATCTTTTAAAACTATTGAAGGTATAAACAATCTAGACAAGGTGATTGATATCGATCAATCCCCTATTGGAAGAACTCCACGATCAAATCCAGCAACTTACACGGGTGCTTTTACTTTTATTAGAGATTGGTTCGCGGGATTACCAGAGTCAAAAGCTCGGGGATATAAAGCTGGCAGATTTTCTTTTAATGTTAGGGGAGGCAGATGTGAGGCATGTGAAGGCGATGGTGTAATTAAAATAGAAATGCACTTTCTTCCAGATGTTTATGTGACTTGTGATGAATGTGAGGGCAAAAGATATAATCGTGAGACACTTGAGATAAAATATAAAGATAAAAATATTTCTGATATTTTAAATATGACAGTTGATGAAGGATTAAAATTCTTTGATCCTATTCCCTTAATTAAAAATAAATTAAGTACCTTAAATAGTGTTGGACTTGGATATATTAAAATTGGACAACAGGCCACAACTCTCTCAGGTGGAGAAGCACAAAGAATTAAGTTATCAAAAGAATTATCAAAAAGAGCAACGGGTAAAACATTATATATCTTAGATGAACCTACAACTGGTCTACACATCCATGATATTAAAAAATTATTAGAAGTGCTTCAAATATTAGTTGAGCAAGGAAATACCATAGTTGTTATTGAGCACAACTTAGATGTTATAAAAACTGCTGATTGGTTAATTGATTTAGGGCCTGAAGGTGGCGATAATGGAGGGGAAATTATTGGCTGTGGAACCCCTGAGGCACTAAAAAAGAATAAAAAAAGCTATACAGGTAAATATTTAAAAAATTTAGTTTAATTTTTTTAATTTTTTTTGATACAAATAGATTCATAATAATTTATTAAGGAAAAAACATGGCAAACATTCTCCAATCATTGAATAAAACAATAATAGCTGGAACGGTATTATTATTAATTTTACTTGTAATAATGTTTAAAGCTTATGATCTGTCTTTTGATCTGATTTTCTGGCAGACAATATTTAGATACTTACATGTTGTTGTTGGAGTAATGTGGATTGGTCTCCTTTGGTATTTTAACTTTGTTCAAATACCTAATATGCCCAATATTCCTGATGAACAAAAGCCTGCAATTGGAAAAGTCATTGCACCTGCAGCGCTCTTCTGGTTTAGATGGGCTGCCCTAGCAACAGTAATAACTGGATTAATCACTCTTGCTCTTTATTATGGTCACTCAGGAGCTATTAACGCTCTTATTCTAACTATACCAAATTTTAATGATCCAAGGGCCCTTACAATTGGAATTGGGATGTGGCTAGCTCTAATTATGGCTTACAATGTATGGATGGTTATTTGGCCTAATCAGAAAAGAGCACTTGGTATAGTTGAGGCTGATGCGGATACTAAGGCGAAATCTGCTAGAACAGCTATGCTATTTTCAAGAACAAATACAATGCTTTCAATTCCGATGTTATTGGCAATGGTGGCTGCTCAAAATTTAGCCTAAATTATTTTCTAGTAGAGTCTACGGCTGAAGTACTAGTCCAGTCTCTTTTCACGTCTAAATATTTAAGCAATGGCGCAGCTACAAATATTGAGGAATATGTTCCAACTAAAACTCCCCATATCATAGCAAAGGTAAATCCCTTGATAACGGACCCACCGAAAATATAAAGTGACAAAAGAGCTAATAAAGTTGTAATAGATGTAATTATCGTTCGAGATAAAGTTTCATTAATTGATAAGTCTAATAATTGATCGATTACAAGTGATCTATGTTTTCTCAGGTTTTCTCTAACTCTATCGTATACCACAACAGTATCATTCATTGAGTAACCAACTATGGTCAGTATTGCCGCTATAATTGGAAGATTAAACTCTAACTGAGTGATACAAAATATCCCTATTGTAAGAATTACGTCATGAACAAGCGCGAATACAGCGCCAAGCGAGAACTGCCATTCAAATCTAAACCAGATATATAAAAGCATTGCAACTACAGCAAGAGCAATTGCAAAAGTTCCAGCTTGTATCAATTCACCACTTACTTTGGGGCCAACTACTTCAGTTCTCCGATAATTTACAGGAGAACTAAGGTCATTATCTAGTTTATTTTTTACAATCTCTACAACATTCTGCTGAATTTTGTCACCACCAGATTGTTGCTCAATACGGATTAAAATATCATTCTTAGATCCAAATTCTTGTATTTGAATATCTCCAAGAGAAAGGTCATTTAGTGTTGATCTAATTTGTGATATATCAACATCTTCTTTTGTTTCAATTTCAATAAGCGTTCCACCTTTGAAATCTATTCCAAAGTTTAGGCCGAATGAGAAAAAGGATATTATAGATCCAATAATTAATAATGAGGATAATACAAAACCGATAATATGGATTTTTAAAAATGATATATTTTTTGAACTAAAGTCTAAATTCATATCTTAAGACCTACACTTTCTGATTTCATTTTTCTTACTCTCAGTGAAATAAAAAATCTTGTAACAGTAAATGCTGTAAAGACAGATGTAAAAATACCAATTGCAAGAGTAATAGAAAATCCTCTTACAGGGCCAGAAGCCATAAAAAATAATATTATTGCGGCTATTAAAGTGGTAATATTTGCATCTAATATTGTTGATAATGCTCTTTTATATCCATTATCTATGGAGTTTATCATTGAACTTCCATTCCTTAACTCTTCTTTGACCCTTTCAAAGATAAGAACATTAGCATCGACAGCCATTCCAATAGTAAGAATTATACCAGCTATTCCTGGTAGAGTTAGAGTTGCTTGAAACATTGAAAGAACACCAAGAACTAATAATAAGTTAATGATAAGAGCGATGTCTGCAAATAGTCCAAACGTTCGATATATAAATAACATAAATAAAATGACAGCGGCAAAACCAATTATCGCAGCTATTTTTCCAGCATTAATAGAGTCCGCTCCTAGATCAGGGCCAACTGACCGTTCTTCTAATATAATTAACGGTGCAGGAAGTGCGCCGGCCCTAAGAAGTATCGCCAATTCATTTGCTTCTTCAGATGTAAAGCCTCCTGATATTTGACCTGAACCACCAAGAATAGCATCTCTGATCACTGGAGCACTTACTACTCTATCATCAAGTATAATTGCAAAAGGTTTTCCAACATTTTGTTGCGTTACTCTTCCAAATTTTTTAGCTCCTATCCCATCAAAGCGAAAAGTTACAATCGGCTCATTTGTCTGCGGGTCAAACCCTGGCTGTGCATCTACTAAATTTTCACCACCCACCATAACTCTTTTTTTAACAATATATTTATAATTTGGATCATCATCTGACGGTAAAACTTCAGAGCCAATTGGAGCTTTATCTGGTTTCTGAGGATCATATACAACGGATTGATCAACTAATTGAAAAGTAAGCTTAGCAGTTTGTCCAAGTAAAGATTTAATTTGATCTGGATCTTCAAGTCCAGGAACTTGTATAATAATCCTTGATGTGCCCTGCCTTTGAATTGTTGGCTCTCTAGTTCCAAGCTCATCTATTCTTCTTCTAACAATTTCTAATGATTGATTAACAGCATTTATTGTTAAGAGCTTTTTATATTCTTCAGTAAATAGTATTTCTAAATATTCATCGCTATTAATATTTACTATCAAATTTGATGAGGAGCCTACTTGAAGTAAATTTTGAGAGTCCGTAACTGATAAATCTTTTATTTTATTTATCACAGATTGAGCTGTCGAAGAGGATTTAAACTTGAGAGATCCATCTATAGTTTTTATGCTTGATATTTTTAGATCCTCTTCTCGATATAGTTTCCTTAAATCAGAAGTTAAATTATCAATTCGCTCATTTATAATAACATCTGTATCAACCTCTAAAAGTAGATGTGATCCTCCTTGTAAATCTAAACCAAGATTGACCTGTTGATTTGGAAAAAAATTTGGAAAACTATTTAGAGAGTCTTTGCTAAAAAAATTAGGTAAGGCAAACAATAAACCTATTGAAACTGTCAAAAAGATTAATAGCTTTTTTGATCTAGAAAAATAGAGCATTTATGAATTTATTTTACTGGTTGCGCAGCTTCTACTTCAGAAACAGTAGATTTAACAATTACTACATTTACTCCCTGAGAAATTTCGACTTCAATATCAAAGTCGTTTATTACTCTAACAACTTTTCCCTTCATACCTCCAGAAGTTACTATCTTATCTCCACGTTGTATCGCAGACACCATAGCCTTGTGTTCTTTAACTCTTCTTTGTTGTGGTCTAATGAGAAGAAAATAGAAAACACCAAAAATTAAAAATAATGGCATTAATTGAACAAATAACTGGTCCATGTAATAACTCCTTTTTTTAAGCAATATACATACTTAGAACAATTTTTTGAACTAAATAATTATATTAAATTTAACCCTTCTTTAAGTCTAATTAATGAATTTTCGTGCGTTAAATCAATATGCATTGGGGTCATTGATATATAATGATTTGCTATTGCTTCAACATCTGTCATAAAACCAGAAACTCTTTTATTTTGAGTTACACCTAATTTATTTCCATGTTCTTCAGCTCTTCTTCTTAATCCGAATCTGAAGATATTCCTTTCCTTTTCATAAATTATTAAATCATCGGAATCTCTATTGCCCTGCGTGGTAATTTCAATACCTTTAATGTTATTTGGCTCGCAGTGTGGAAAATTGATATTAATGAAAGTATCTTCTTGCCAACCAATTCTAGATAGTTTCTCAAATATCTTTGGAAAGTAATGATTTGTTGCATCCCATTTAATCTGATCTTTTTTACCAGACTCATAATTTTGACTTATTGATATTGATGGAACTTTTCTCATAATGCCTTCCATGGCACCAGCAATTGTTCCAGAATATGTTGTATCCTCACCAATATTACACCCGCTATTTACTCCAGATAATAATATATCTGGACGTTTATCTTTTAAAACTCGATCAAGAGCAATTGCCACACAATCTCCTGGAGTTCCATTTACTGAAAAAATTTTTTCTCCCTGTTCTTTCAAATTAAGATCAGATGTAAATGATAAGGCATGAGATGCACCACTTTTTTCAAACTCAGGTGCAACAATCCAAACATCATTGGAAAAAGTTTCTACGATTGATTTCAGAAGATTTATACCAGGCGAAAAATAGCCGTCATCGTTAGTAATTAGTATACGCGAATTTTTTAAATCAATAGCTGACATAACTTAGAAACTAGGAAATAGTTTTTTGATTATTCATATACGGCTGTAATACATCTGGAACTTCTATAGAGCCATCAGAATTTTGATAATTTTCCATAATAGCTATTAGAGTTCTTCCTACTGCAAGGCCGGAACCATTTAAAGTATGTAGAAATTTTATATCTTTGCCATCCTTGTAGCGTGAATTCATTCGCCTTGCTTGAAAATCTCCACAATTTGAACAACTAGATATTTCTCTATAGGCTTTTTGACCTGGAAGCCAAACTTCAATGTCGTAAGTTTTTTGCGCAGAAAAGCCCATATCTTCTGAAGACAGGATGACGACTCTATAGTGAAGGTCTAATTTTTTTAGAACTTCTTCAGCACAACTAAGCATTCTTTCATGTTCATCTTCTGACTTTTGTTCAGAAGTTAGGCTTACAAGTTCAACCTTATAAAATTGATGTTGTCTCATAATTCCCCGAGTATCTTTACCTGCCGCACCTGCCTCTGATCTAAAACAAGGAGTATGGGATACAAATCGTTTTGGTAGATCTGCTATATCCAATATTTTTCCTCTGGTTAAATTTGATAAAGGTACCTCTGCAGTTGGAATTAAGAAATAATCATTGGTTGTTTTAAACAAATCTTCTTCGAACTTAGGTAAATTGCCTGTTCCATATAGTGCATCCCCTCTAACAAGAATTGGTACATTAACTTCTTCATAACTAAACTCTGAAGTATGAAGGTCTAACATAAAGTTTGCTATTGATCTTTCTAGTCTAGAAAGCATACCCTTTTGTATAACAAATCTTGCACCAGATATATTTGCCGCATCTTCAAAACTCATTATTCCAAGGTCTTCACCAATATCAAAGTGTTCTTTCAGCTCAAATGAAAAATCTTTTTTTTCACCAATCAATTTTATCTCTTTATTTTTTGACTCATCTCCCACTGGGACACTTTCATGAGGCAAGTTCGGAATCCTAGACAAAATATCGTTTAAAGCATTTTGTGAATTTTTTTGCGCTTCATCAAGTTCTTGAAGTTTAGATTTTAAGGCTGAAACTGCTTCTTTTAAATTTGAGGACTCTTCGCTATTTCCTTGAGAAGAAAGCTCTCCAATTTTTTTTGATTTAGAGTTTCGTTCTTCTTGAAGAGATTGAAGCTGAGCTATCAGGTCTTTATTTTTCTTATCTAAATCTAATATTTCTTTAGAAATCGGACTATGATTTCTTTTTGATAAAATTTTATCAAAATCCTCAGGGTTTTCTCTGATTTTTTTTATATCAAACATTGATTACTTGTTCTCCACTCTCTTATTCTCAATAAATTGAACTGCGAATATTGATAGTTCATAAAGCAAAAGAATTGGAATTCCTAGTCCAATTTGTGAAATTGGATCAGGAGGAGTTAGAATTGCCGCCGCAGCAAAAACACCTACAATCACAAACTTTCTATTTTTTTTAAGACCTTTACTTGATACAAACCCCACCCTTGCTAATAATGTTAATAAAATTGGAAGCTGAAAACTGAGACCAAAAGCAAAAATGAGTCTCATAATTAGACTTAAATATTCATTCACTTTAGCTTCCAACTGTATTGGCAAAGCTCCGTTTCCACCAATTGATTCGAATGACAAAAAGAACTTAATCGCTAAAGGCATAATAAGATAATAGACGAGAGCTGAGCCGAGTAGGAAAAGAAGTGGTGTTGCAATTAAATAAGGTATAACAACCATTTTCTCATTCTTGTATAAACCTGGAGCCATAAATATCCAAATCTGCGTTAATACGTATGGCAAAGATAAGAATAATGAAGCAAAAAGAGCAACTTTAAGATAGGTAAAAAAAGTTTCATGCAAGGCAGTAAAAATTAATCGCCTTCCCTGTTCACCTTCAACAGCATCTGCATATGGCTGAACTAAAAAGTTATATATTGTATCAGCAAATATATAAGAGATTACAAATAGAACAGTTATTAAAATTAAAGATTTTACGAGACGTTTACGAAGTTCAATTAAATGCTGAAGCAATGGTTGTTTGCTATCATTTATATCTTTAGACTCAGGACTCATTTATTAATCTTTCTCTTCATCCTTCTTTTCGTCATCAATTATTGATTGATTAATGCTGTCCCGCATTTCGTCTGTAAAACTTTTAGTACTTGAATTTTCAATATTCTTTTTGATTTCATCAATTCCAGAATCATTTGCAATTGAATTGATACTTGTTTTAAATTCTCTGGATATATTTCTAATTTTACCCCACCAACGACCAAGAGTTCTCAATACAGCAGGCAAATCCTTAGGGCCTACAAAAATAATTATTAATGCAGCAATAACTAAGTATTCAACTCCACCGATTCCAGGTAACATGATTTTAGCTGAATTTACTCTTTGTTAGAGTTATCTTCAGATTTATTTATTGAATTAGGCTCATCATCGTCGTTAATGCCTTTTTTAAAGCTTTTAACTCCTTTGGCAACATCACCCATCAATTCAGAAATTTTTCCTCTTCCAAAAAGAATAACAAGAAGTGCAACAACGATTAAAATTTGCCAAAAACTAATTCCCATATGGTTTTCTCCAAGATATCAATTATTACTATATATTAAAAAAATTATTTAAAGAATATAATTAAGATTTCTTACTTATACTACTGAAATCTATAGATTTTTCTCTAACTATATTAGTTATATCTTTTGCGGTGCCTTGCTGCTTAATGACCCCTTCCTCAATGACAATTACTCTATCTGACATAGAAATAGCATCATCAAAGTCATGTGAAACTATAATTGCAGTAATTTTATTATCTTTTAGAACTTTTTTAGTTTCGATTCTTAACTGATGCGTGAGAGAGTGATCAAGTGTTCCAAAAGGTTCGTCCATTAATAAAATTTTTGGATTAGGAGCCATTGCTCTTGCAATTGCAACTCTTTGCTGCTCTCCACTAGATATTTCATTAGGAAAATTATGGGCATATTTATCAACTTCAAATAGTCTCAATAAATTCATCGCAATTTCTTGTTTTTTAGCTTTATTAAATTTAATCCCAAACATCACATTTTTAATAATGGACATGTGAGGAAATAATGCCCGTTCTTGAACAACTAATCCAACATCTCTCTTCTCAGTGGGCAAAGTATGAAAATGATCTGAAACAATCGTATTGTTTATTTGTATACTGCCATTCTTTTCTTTTTCAAGCCCAGCAATTATTCTTAATAAGGTTGTTTTACCGCATCCTGAAGGACCCAAGATTGATAAAATTTCTCCCTCTTCAAGATCAATGTGAATATTGTTGAGAACCGGTTTTCCCTTAATATAGTAATGATTCAGATTTTTAATTTCAAGTATTGTCATTTTAATCTCTTCTTGCTGGTCTAGATGTTCTTATCATTCTAGTCAATATAATTATAGGAAGCAAACCTATCATAACAATAGAAATTGAAGGAGCGGCAGCATCATACATTCGTTCTTCAGCTGCAAAGATATAAGTATAAACAGCTAATGTATCAAAATTAAAAGGTCTTAGAATAAGTGTTGCAGGAAGCTCTTTAATTACCTCAGAAACAACTAATAAAACACTTGTAAGAAAGCTTGTCTTTAATAACGGTAAATGAACTGATGATAAAAGTGACCATCCTGAACTTTTCAGTGATTTTGCAACATCGTCGAGCCTAATGTTTACTCTTTGGTATCCCGACTCTATTGTTGAGCTGGCAAGAGCATAAGATTTAATAATATACGCTAAAATTAAGCCAATTAAGCTTCCAGTTAATAAGAAATTAAAATACTTCCCAACAAAACTTGCGTCTATGAATGTAAGCAGCTGCATGACACCTATTGCTAATATGATTCCAGGAACTGCATAACCCACTGTTAAAAAAGAGCTCAGAAATTTTAAAACATTATTACTTTTATACCTAACTGAAAAATTAATAATGATTGCAAGACATGTACACATAAATGCTGAAATTATTGCTAGATAAAAACTATTCCATGCAGTTGTAATAAATCTTTCATTAAAAAAATCTAATTTATAGTTAAATGCCCAGTAAGATAATTCTAAAATAGGCAAAATAAATCCAATAAAGATTGGAAAAAAACAAAATAAAAACGCTAAAAAGTTTTTATATCCTTTTAGTTTTAACGGATCAAATTGTCTGAATACTGATCCTGCAAAAGAATAGTCTGCATTTTTTCTAGAGTATTTCTCAGCAATAATGAACATAATCGCAATTATTAAAAGCAAAGACGCTAATTGTTTTGCCGTATGAATATCATACATGCCATACCATGTTCTGAAAATACCTGTAGTAAAAGTTGAAATAGCAAAATGATCGACAGCACCAAAATCAGATAAAGTTTCCATTGCAACAAGCATTAGTCCTGCAATGACAGCTGGTCTTATCATTGGAACAGCCAATCTATAAAAAACTTCTAATCTATTAAGACCAAGTGTTCTTCCAGATTCTAAAATTGACCTAGACTGATTTATAAATGCCATTCTAGATACGAGATACACATATGGATAAAGTGTAAAAGAAAAAACTATTATTGCGCCTGGTACATTTCTTACTTTTGGAAATAATGTAAATTCATTACTTAAATTAAATATGTCTCTGACTAAATTATTAACAGTACCATAAGTATCAAATAATCCAGTAAAAGTGTACGCAAGAATATATGGTGGAACTGCAAGAGGTAGAATAAGGGCCCACTCTAAAATATTTTTACAAAAGAAATCGTAATTGGTTACAAGCCATGCCGTAGAAACACCAATAATAGAAACTAAGATTAAAACACCTGCAACAAGATATATAGAATTTTTAATATATGATCCTAAAACATAATTATATAGATGAGACCAATTATCTGAATAATCTCCGAATAAACTTGATATGACAATCACAACCGGAGCGATAAAGAAAATGAAGCATATTAATGGCAACAAAGACCATGAATTTAGATATTTTTCGATCATACAAGAATTAAATATATCTCTTTTTTTAGATTAAAAGTTTTTTTATTGAGCTATCTGGTTTTCAATATCAATTTAGGATTAATTATAATGAGGAAACTAGATAGCCCAAAGTTAGCAACTATGCTGCTATTGCCAACCTACTCGATCCATTAGCTTAACAGCTTCTGGATTGAATTTTCCATAATCTGCAACAGAAGTCTGATCTTCTTTAAACCCAGTACCAAACTGAGCGATTAAATCACTTGGAGCTACATTTGCACTTAATGGGTATTCATAAGTGTTGTTCACAATGTGCTCTTGAGCTTTGTCAGATAATAAGAACTCAATAAATTTTACAGCGTTGGCCTTATTGGGTGAATTTTTCATCAGTCCAACACCACTAACGTTGATATGAGCTCCTCTTCCCGCTTGACTTGGGAAGTGAAGATTTACTTTTCTAGCAGCTGCTCTTTGTTCGTCACCTTTTTTTCCTGATAGCATTAACCCAATATAGTAACTGTTTGCAATTGCAATATCGGCTTCACCATTAGCAACAGCCATAATTTGTG
Organism: uncultured Pelagibacteraceae bacterium; assembly: GCA_902634765.1. Taxonomy (GTDB): domain Bacteria; phylum Pseudomonadota; class Alphaproteobacteria; order Pelagibacterales; family AG-422-B15; genus CABYIR01. The sequence continues at coordinate 2,294 of CACPLH010000010.1, read as the reverse complement.
CTCTGTCATTACCTTCTGGTTTTCTTGAAAAGTTACCAACAAATCGATGTGCCCATGCTTCAGTCTCAGCAACTCCATTATTAGAGATTAAAGATGAAACAAGAGACTGGTTATACATATTACCAGAACTTCTTATTGCAATTCTTCCTATCCATTTTGCATCTGAAAGATCCTCATAAGCGAGATTTTCCATTTCATCGGCAGAAACAGCTAGAGGGTTGTAATACATAACTCTTGAACGTTTTGCTATTGCAACCCATTCATCATTAGGGCCTCTTAGGTTCGCTGGAACAACAGAGTCTACAACACTTGATGAAATATTTTGGAACATACCATCTTTTTGTACTTTCCATAAATTTCCTGCATCAACTGTAATAAAAACATCCGCAGGTGAATTTGCACCTTCAGAGTTTAATCTCTCCATTAAAGCCTTACCTTTACCAGAAATAATATTTACTTTAATGCCTGTGTCGGCTGTAAAGCTTGAATACAACTCAGCATCTGAGTCATAATGTCTTGATGTATACACATTAACTTCATTTGCAAACACCATGCTTGAAATGAAACTAAATATAAGTGCAATTGATATTGATTTAATATTCATTGTAATTTTTCCTTATAATAATTCTAATTTGCAAGATTATATATACTATTGAGAATGATTATCAATAACATTAAGAAAAATGTATAGTTTTTATCTAATTGATTTTATTCAGTTTTATTTTATGAAATATAATCGGGAGATCAGTTATTCAGATTCATTTCCACTTTGGATCAAATCATCAATATTTTCATCTTCACCAAAAGGCTCTACTTCGGATAAATCTACTTCTTTTGGCTCTGCAATATCTAAGTTTCCAGGGAGCCTGCTTTCTAAAAGTCCAGAAGCTTTAAGCTCTTCTAAACCTGGAAGATCTGAAACTTGTTCTAATCCAAAGTACTCAAGGAAAAAATCGGTAGTACCGTATATGATTGGGCTACCTGGTACCTTTTTTCGACCGATTGGCCTAACCCAATTTAATTCCATCAAAATATCAAGCGTTCCAGGACTAAATTGTACTCCTCTTATATCTTCAACCTCAGCTCTTGTGACAGGTTGATGATAGGCAATAATAGATAAGGTCTCTGTTGCAGCTTTTGATAATTTCCTCTGAACAATTTTTTCTTTCTTCATCATTGGCGCTAAGTCTTGAGCTGTTTTTAAACTCCATCTTTTACCAGTTTTAATAAGGTTTACTCCACGGTTCTCATACTGTGCCTTAAGTAAGTTTAATAATTTGTTTAAGTTTGCTCCTTTAGGCAATCTTGCTTTTAAGCTTTCAGCATCCAATGGTTCATTTGCAGCAAATAATAAGGCTTCCAATATTCTTAGGTTGTCTCTGTGCTCTGAAGGAAAATCAGCAATATTATTTATGGAAGCTTCTTTACTCATTTATCAACCTATAATTTCTTCGTTATTATTTTTATTCTTAATAAATACTGGTCCAAATGGAGCAAGCTGCTGCACTTCAAGAACGCCCTCTCTCACCAATTCCATCGCTGCAGCAAGAGTACCAGCAACGCCTGACCTTGCATTTTTACCTTTCGAAAATTCAGGTGGTAAGAAATTTTCTAATTTTGTCCATTCAAAAGCTGTTCCCACCATTCTTTGAAGTCTAACCAATGCTTCTTCCATCGCATATACAGCCGGTCTTTCAATTACCATTGATGAATAAGCAGATTTATATCTTTGATTAGCATATGATTTTAGTAAATCATATAAACTCAAATAATACTCAGGTGTTCTAATTAATCTAATTCCTTCAGGCATTCCACGATTAAAAAAATTAGTTCCCAGTACTGGCAAGTTCATAAGTTTTTCAGAAACTTGTCTGATTGCTTCTAATTTTTTTAATTGAAACTTTAACCTTTCAGCCATTTGTTCAGCTGTTAGTTCTTCACCTGTTTCTTCTCTAGGCAGCAATAAGTTTGATTTTAGATAAGCTAACCATGCGGCCATAACAAGATAATCGGCAGCTAATTCTAAGTTCTTTTTTCTAACTTCAGCAATAAATACTAAATATTGCTCTGTAAGTTGTAAAATTGAGATCTTCATAAGATCTACTTTTTGTGATTTTGCCATAATAAGCAAAACATCTAGAGGACCTTCATACCCAGATAAGTTTACAATTAAATCGTCATTATTAAAGGACTCATAGGGCTGATTGTTACTGTATGTATCTGATATTTCACTCATTTTTACGTATAATTTCGACTCATTGATTATACATTAATAGCTCTGAATCGACGAATCT
>CACPLH010000009.1:0-43369 GCA_902634765.1 uncultured Pelagibacteraceae bacterium | reverse complement strand
ACCTATATAAAGCATAGGAGCTTCATCTCTCTCACCTTCTCCTATAACTATACGACCATTAAAATCAATTTCATTCAATGCAGACCTCATTGCATCAACAGCTAATTGATCAGCACCTTCTTTATCGCCAGCTCCAATTAACTTAGAACACGATATAGCGGCCATTTCAGCTGACCTTAAAATTCCCGTTGAGTATTTTTTACCAATATTACTCATAAGCTTTTTTCAATTCTAATAAACTTAACTTTATTATTGATTCTCTTCATATTGTTAATTTCTTTAATAGCTTTCAGCATAACTTTCTCTTTAATATTATGAGTTATTATAACTATTGAGGCATATCCCCTTTTTTTGTAATGCTGCTGTTTTTGCTCATCTATCGAAATTTTATTTCTGGCAAGAATCCCAGTAATTCTTCCCATAACTCCAACCTCATCTTTACCAATTATTCTTAAATAATATGAAAAATTTGAGTCTGAAATTTTTAAATTTTTTAATTTTTGAACGACATTTATTGGCATGCCCAAAGGAAAATTAAAATTCTTTCTACTATAATCAATTAAATCAGCACTCACGGCAGCGCCTGTTGGATTTGCGCCGGCACCAGGTCCAATTAGAGTAGTTTTTCCAATTACTTTATCTTCTATAACTACAGCATTTAATTCATTATCAACTTTTGCAATTTCGGATTCACTTTTAATTAAACAAGGGTGAACCCTCTGCTCGTAGAAATTACCTTTTTTCTTTGCAATGCCTAGTAATTTAATTTTATACCCAAATTCTCTAACTAAGTTGAAGTCATCTATTTCAATATTTTGAATTCCCTCGATATATGTAGAAGAAAAATTTACTGGCACGTTAAAAGCAAGGCCTGATAAAAGAGTTATTTTATGAGCAGCGTCAATTCCCTTTATATCAAATGATGGATCAAGTTCTGCAAAGCCGAGATTTTGAGCATCCTTAAGAACAGAATTAAAATCCTTACCTTCAGTCTCCATCTTAGTAAGGATATAATTACAAGTACCATTTAGAATTCCATAAACTTTGGTTATTTCATTAAATTTTAAGTTTTCTCTTATAGCTTTTACAACTGGTATTCCTCCAGCTATTGCTGCCTCAAAACTAATAAAGCAATTATTTTTCTCTGCAATTTTAATAAGTTCATTTCCATGAATAGCAAGGAGTGCTTTATTAGCGGTAATAATGCTTTTTCCATTCATAAGTGATTTTTTGACAAGTTTATAGGCTACACCTGATGAGCCTCCAATTAATTCTATTACAATATCAATTTTAGGATTTGACGCCAAGCTCAGTGTATCTTTTATTAATGGAAGATTTTTAGTTGCAACATTTCTTTTTTTTCTTAAATTTTTAACAGCGATATTTATTAGTTCAAAATTTGAAGTTTTCTTATTGCTGGTCTTATATTTTTTTAATTGTTTTAAAAAACCTTCACCTACTGTTCCTAATCCTGCAATACCAATACCTATTTTATTATTCATTTATTAATCGCTCCCAGGTACTGACTCAAGATCAGGAGCTTGTCCATTATCGTCATCATTTATTTCAGTATCAAAATTAGGATTAATAAAAGTTTCATAAAACGATTTTGACTCAATAAAAGAACATCCAATAAATAAATTGAATATAATAAATATTGAAAAAATCTTTTTCATTAATCTATTCCCAGAGATTCATTAAAATTATTCATAATATTAAAGTTTTGCATTGCCTGTCCAGCCGCTCCTTTTAGAAGATTGTCAAGAACACTGACAATACAATAAACATCCTCTTTATATCCTTTTTTTAATCCAAGAATAACTTTATTTGTATTAACAACATCTTTTGTAATTGGAATTTCATTCTGGTCCAAAATATTAATATATTTCTCACTTTTATAGGTATTATATAAACAGCCATACACATCATCAAAACTTGTACCTTTGCTTGGATTTATATAGATGTTTGATAATATGCCCCTCTCAACTGGTATTAAATTTGCTGAAAAGAAAACCTCAGAATCGTTCATTTTGGATGCTTTTTTTATCTCCTGATTAATTTCAGCTATATGCTTGTGGTCACCAACTCCATAAGTTTTAATATTCTCAGTCACTTCTAATTTTAGATCCTCAGTTTTTTTTGTTTTGCCCGCTCCTGAATATCCTGATTTAGCATCAATAATAATATTATCATTCTTGATCATATTTTTTTCTAACAATGGTAATAATGGAACAAGCACGCTAGTTGCATAACAGCCTGGATTTGCAATATTCTTTGCATTGTTTATATCTTCTCTCTTTAATTCCGAAAGCCCATAGATAAATTTATCATTAATTTCAGACGAGCTATGATCAAAGCCATACCAATTTCTATATTCATTTATATCATCTAGTCTAAAATCTGCAGACAAATCAATTATTCTTAAACTGCTTGGCAAGGAATTGATTAATGAATGTAACTTAATATTTGGTAAGCAGTTGAAAACATAATCAACATTTCTAAAATCTATTTCATCTATATGACTATACTTTTCATCAAGCTCTAGTGGTGTATCAATTTTAATTTTTTGTCCAGCCTGACTATTAGCGGACATTGAGTTTATATTTATATTAGGATGATTAAGGCAAAGCTTAATTAATTCAGCTCCAACAAAGCCACTAGCTCCTAGTATAGAAATATTTATTGTATCAGACACATTAGGTCTCCTATAAAATTTGTGAAAGAAATGTAGTAATTATCTTTTTGAGAACTGGTAGCGACGTCTTGCTTTCCTTCTACCATATTTTTTTCTCTCAACAATTCGTGCGTCTCTGGTTAAAAAACCTTCAGCTTTGAGAGCGCCTCTTAAATTAGGGTCAAATAATGATAAAGCTTTTGATACGCCATGTCGAACAGCTCCAGCTTGACCTGACAAGCCTCCACCACTTACCGTAATATTTGCATCAATGCTTGATAACTTATTAGTCAACACGAGAGGCTGATTAACAAGCATATTTAAAACAGGTCTTGAGAAATATTTATTAGACTCTTTTCCATTAATCATGATTTTTCCTGAACCAGACTTGATCCATACTCTTGCGATTGCATCTTTTCTCTTGCCAGTTGCATATGATCGGCCCAGATTATCAACTTTTGTTTCAATGGTTGTTTCTGCGACTGTTTCTATATTTTCCATAATTAAATAATCTCACTTATGTTCAATTTTTCTGGAGCCTGAGCATCATGAGGATGAGAGGATCCATTATATACTTTCATATTTGAAAATTGTTGACGGCCTAATGGTCCTTTTGGAATCATTCTTTTGACTGCGAGCCTAATCACCCTATCAGGAAATTTTCCTTCTAAAATTTTTTTAGCAGTCCTGCTTTTTATTCCTCCTGGGTAACCTGTGTGCCAATAATATGTTTTGTCATTTAACTTATTTCCAGTGAGTTTTACTTTATCAGCATTAATAATTATAACATTATCACCACAATCTACATGAGGGGTATAACTGGGCTTATGCTTTCCTCTTAACAGATTGGATACTGTTGTAGCAAGTCTTCCTAAAACAATATTTTCAGCATCGATCAAAAGCCATTTCTTATCTACAGTGGAAATATTAGCTGACTTGGTTTGTTTAATAAATTTTGATGTTGTCATGGTATCATCTTTTAAGGAATTGGGAAATTATGTCAATAAATATTAAATTATTGTTTAAAATCAATAATTAAATTTAAGGTATTATTATACCTTATTTATTTAACCATTTCTTTACAATTTACCACAAGGGTTCATAATTAAAAAATTGTTATGAAAAATTAAGGAGACTTTAATGGCTAAAAATAAATTTGTGCCAAGTGATTCTGTAAACCCAGAAACTTTGGCTCTTCATGGAGGAGATTATAGAAGTGATCCTACGACTACTGCTGTAGCTGTTCCTATCTACCAAACTACTTCCTATCAATTTAATAGCACTGAACATGCAGCGGATCTGTTTGGAGCGAGAGACTTTGGAAATATTTATACAAGGATTATGAATCCAACAGTAGATGTTCTAGAAAAAAGAGTTGCAGCAATGGAAGGTGGCGTAGCCGCGCTTTGTGTAAGTTCAGGACAAGCGGCATCGGCATTAAGTATTCAAAATCTAGCAAAAGCTGGCGATAATATTGTAAGTTCTACAGATCTATATGGAGGCACTTGGAATCTATTTGCCAACACAATGAAAGATATGGGTATTGAAGTCAGATTTGCTGATCCAACTGATCCTGAAAGCTTTCGCAAATTAACTGATGATAATACTCGAGCATATTATGCTGAAACTTTACCTAATCCTAAATTAAAGGTTTTTCCAATTAGAGAAGTTGCAGATATTGGAGATGAGTACAATATTCCATTAATAATGGATAATACTTCAGCACCAGTAATATGTAAGCCGATAGAGCATGGTGCGACATTAGTAATTCATTCTTTAACTAAATTTATTGGAGGTCATGGAACGACAATAGGTGGTATCATAGTTGATAGTGGTAAATTTAACTGGGCGAAAGATAAAGATAGACAACCTGCCTTAAATAAACCAGATCCAAGTTACCATGGTATGGTTTGGACAGATTTTGCTGAAGCAGTGAAGATGCCAATTGCTTATATCGTTAGAGCAAGGTTTGTAGGATTGAGAGATCTTGGTTCTTGTTTACCTCCTCAAAGTGCCTTCCAAATAATTCAGGGACTTGAAACTGTGTCTTTAAGAATGGTTAAACATTGTGAAAATGCAGCTAAGGTTGCTGAGTTCCTATCGTCACATAACAAAGTTGAAAGAGTGATTTATGCGGGTCTCGACGAAGATGAAGCTGGTCGAAGAGCTAATAAATATCTTAATGGTGGGTTTGGAGCTCTTTGTGGATTTGAACTTAAAGGTGGAAAAGCAAGTGGTCAGAAATTTATTGATAACTTAAATATGTTTTTCCATGTTGCAAACATTGGTGATGCAAGAAGCTTAGCGATCCATCCTGCAACCACAACTCACTCTCAATTATCTGATGAAGATATGCTAGCTACTGGTGTTAGTCCTAGCTATGTAAGACTATCAATTGGCATTGAGCACATTGATGATATTCTAAATGATCTTACAAATGCACTAGATAGCGCATAAAAATATACCTACCCCTCTTAGCATCTAACAAATGTTAAGAGGGCTTTCTACTCAGAAACCACATATAAAGAGATAATAAGAAAAGTATAATTGAATTCCCCTGGTGAGCTAATGCAAGATGCCATGGAATATTCTGAAAAGTCATCAAAACTCCAATTGCACCCTGAATTAAAAATATTATATCAAAAATAGTTATTAAAATTAAAGTTTGTATTTGTACAAAATTGCTAATAATTAAAAAATTTAAATATATAACTACACCAAACAGAATAACTGCAAAAGTACGATGAACAAATAATATCAATTCTTTATTTTCAAAAAAATTATTTATGTATTCATTATTTACGATCATGATATTTGGCAACAAATTACCATTGTAAGATGGCCAAGTATTATAAAGTAGACCAGAGTCTGTCCCTGATACAAATGCACCATAGATGATTTGAAAAAATATCAATATGAAAAGTAATAGTAGAATTTTATCTATTTTCATAAAATCGTAATAATCAAAACGCTCACTAAAAAACATTAATAATGTATAAAAAATTAAACCTAATATTATGAATGCTAATGTTAAATGAAGTGAAAGTCTGTATTGACTAACATCAACACGATCAACTAAACCACTTTTAACCATGTACCAACCAACTACTGCTTGAGTCATCAGAAAAAGGCCAATTAAAAAAATATTTGCTGTGTATTGCATAGGAAATTGTTTTTTAAAAATTATGAACAACAGAGGAACTAAAAAAATAACCCCAATTATTCTGGCAAAAAATCTGTGAAACCACTCCCAGAAATAAATAAACTTAAACTCATCAAGCGACATATTGCTATTAATTAGCTTAAATTCATCCGTAAGCTTGTATTTGGAAAATTCATTCAACCAAGATTGGCTAGAAAAAGGGTATAAGATGCCTGATATAGGCTCCCATTCAGTTATTGATAAACCAGAATCTGAAATTCGTGTATATCCGCCAATGATAATTATTGAAATTACTAAAACTCCAAGAACAAGGAGCCAAATTGAAAATAGATTGATTTTGTTCGTCATCATACTTAAATATAATCTTAATGAATAAATTAAAAAAAATAATGAGTATAGTTTTATTTATTTTTGCTATTTCTTTATATAGTCTATTAGTTATGGCACTTCTTTCATTTTTCAAACTTGACCACTGGCTAATTGAGCTAATTGTTTATATGTTCTTTGGTATAATCTGGATTTTTCCTTCTATGTATATTTTAAAGCCCTTTAAAAAATCATGAATAAAAAATTAACTAATAATCAGAAACTTAATAAAGCTCGAATTGAGATAGATAAAATAGATGCAAAATTATTACCTCTAATTGTCAAAAGGTCAAAAATGGTAAACATGGCCTTAGAGTCTAAAACAAAGAAATCACAGATTATTGATCAAAAAAGGATAAAATCGATCTTAACTAAGGTTGGTAGAGCCGCTAAATTAAAATCAGCAAATCCAATTTTAATTAAGTCAATTTGGAAATCAATGATTTGGAATTTCATAGATTATGAAAAGAAAGAATTTAAAAAGAAAAAATAGATATTTTTAATCGACTTACTTACTGTGAGGAGGGAGTTTTTTTTCTATAAACCATTCATGTCTTTGTGTCGCAGGATTATATTTCTTTAATCTTAACTTATCCTTTGCCTTAAGACCTGCTGTAGGTTTCTTAGCATAATAATAGAATTTGCTATCAGTTTTTTCTTCTGGAACTAGTCTAACTTTTACCGTAGATTTTTTTGCCATAGTAATAAAATATAATTTATTTCTGCTTAATGTTGCCTTTTAGGGCTACTAGATTGTTTAGAACATCCATAAGTTTTTTTCTTTTCTCATCTGACAAAGAATAATGATTATTACTGCTAGAAAGCAAATCATCATTATGTTGATTTTCACTTTCTGTAAAGGATTTTATTTCAACTTTACTTGATTTTAGCAGTATTTTTCTTGTTCCATTTTCCTTTATTACTTTTTGTACTCCTCTAATTGTGTAACCATCATTATATAATAAATTTTTTATACCTTTGAGAATCTCTACATCTTCTGGCCTATAATATCTTCTACCTCCACCTCTTTTAATTGGCTTGATCTGAATAAACTTAGTCTCCCAAAATCTTAATACATGTTGGGGTATAGCCAAATCCTTTGAAACTTCACTTATTGTTCTAAATGCTTCAGGTGATTTGTTTGACATATAATTATCTATATTTTTAACTATTTTTTAATACTTTATTTTTACTATCTACTTTTGATTTTAGTACATTTGAAGCCCTAAATGTGACTACGTGTCTTGCACTAATTGGGACTTCCTCACCTGTTTTTGGATTTCGGCCAATTCTCTCTTTTTTACTTCTGACAATAAATGTTCCAAATGATGAAATCTTAACGTCATTACCAGAGGTTAATGTCCTTAAAATTTCATTAAAAACTGTATCGACTAAATTTGACGACTCATTTCGAGATAAACCAACACTCTTAAATACTGCCTCACTAAGAGTTGATCTAGTGGTTGTTTTTTCCATACATTAAAAATTATATGTAAAAATATGAAAACAAACAACAATTTAATAATTAAATTTCATTAATTAAGATAGTTTCAACTTTCTTATTAACTTCCTTATGAACGAGAGAATAAGCGATGTCTGTAGCATAGCTAATACCCAATCGATCTGATTTTCCGTGACATTTAACTACTGGAGCAGTTAGACCCATGAAAATTCCACAATTATGAACTCTAGGATCCAGTCTCTGCCTAACGCTTGTTAACGATAAGGAAGCAAAAAAATAACCTAACTTAGATAATATTGAGCTTTCAAAAGCTTTCTTAAAATAACTTTGAACCATCGATGCTGTGCCCTCAGCAGTTTTAAGAGCAATATTTCCAGTAAAACCATCAGTAACAATGACATTCGTTATTCCATTAGAAATATCTGCACCTTCAACAAAGCCATAATAATTTAATTGTTTGTTATTACTCATTTCCGATAATATTTCTGAAGCTTTCTGAACATTTTCATTCCCTTTCATGTCCTCAATTCCAACATTAAGAAGTCCGACACTTGGTTCAGTCATACTAAAAAGTACCTTTGCAAGAGCTGATCCTAGAATTGCATTATCAATTAAGCTATTCGTATCATTTTTAATATTTGCTCCTAAGTCCAGAACAATAGACTCTCCTCTAATATTTGGCCAAATTGATGCAATTGAAGGTCTTTTAATACTAGCCACAGTTCGTAACTTCAGTAATGAAATAGCCATTAGAGCACCAGTATTGCCACAAGATAAGACTGCATTTGATTTACCACTAACAACATGATCAATGCTTAATTGCATGCTTGAATTTTTTTTTAATCTAATCGCATCAGTAGGCTTATCAGTCATTAAAACTTGTTCATCACAATTAATTATTTTAGATCTGTCATTTAATGGAGATATTTTTTCAACAATCTCATTTAAATCAACAGATTTTCCAAATAATGTAAAAAATAAATTTTCATTTCGTAAAGCGGACTCATTTATGCCTTCTAAAATTTCATTTAGAGAGGTTTCACTGCCCATACAATCAACTGCTAAATTAATAGTATTCAAATTAAACCTCTTCTAAATTTTTGAATTTAAATTGCATGCTAATATTTGTTTCATAGTTATTATTTAAAAATATATCAATATTAGAAACTACATAGTCTGAAATTAGATTTATTTTTTCATCTGAGATCTTTTTATTCTTGTAAATATTTTTTTTGATAGCTAAAGAGAAATTTAAGAGTGAATTATTTTCTTTATACTCTGCATATGAATTACTATAGCTAAGTATTCTTCCATAAAATGCTGATATAAATTTTTTCATTCTTTTGTTTACCGCAATATCTCCAAAACCCATTTCTCTTAAATTATTCTCAAAATCATGAAACATGAAATCGAATAGACTCTGAGACAATGGATTTTTTTTATCACCAATCTCGATAAAATACTGAAAAATAATAAAAGAATGAAGTATTACAAGATCAAATCTAGATTCAAAACTATCATCAATATCTAAATCTATATAGAAAATTTTACTTCTCGAATTATCTATAATAGACTGATATATCTCTTTAACGTTTGAAGTATTTTTTGTCTTGAACATAGTAAATTAATTATGAATAAAATAATTCCTTATATATCATTACTATTAATTTTAAATAGTTGCTCTCCAATAATTAAAACTCATGGCTACACCATTGAAAATACATCCGATTTTCAACAATTTATATCAGAAATTGCCTCAAATGAAAAAGTATCTAAACAAAAAATATTAGATAGTCTTGGCTCACCATCAATAATAATTGACGATGTTGATAATATATGGCTTTACATACTTACCACTAAACAAGAAAAGTCATTTAGTGATAGTGAATTAAAAGCTCAATTTATAATTAAGCTTGTTTTTGATGCAAACGACTTAATGGTCAATCATGAAATCTTAACAGGCGAAGATTTTAAAAAGATAGCATTCACTACAGATACTACAAAAGGTCCATCAAATTCTTATGGAATAACAGATCAATTTATCGAAGCGTTTACAAGGGGAAATTAGTAACCAGACTAATTAAAATAGACTGGTTAAAATTCTTAAAGTCCTGCTAATAATAGTAATGCTACAATATTGGTGATTTTAATCATTGGATTTACAGCTGGGCCAGCAGTATCCTTATAAGGGTCTCCAACAGTGTCACCTGTTACTGCGGCTTTATGAGCTTCTGAACCCTTCCCACCAAAGTTTCCGTCTTCAACATATTTTTTTGCATTATCCCATGCTCCACCGCCAGCAGTCATTGATATTGCAACAAAAACACCTGTCACAATAACTCCAAGCAACATTGCGCCGAGAGAAGAAACTGCCTCATCTTGGCCTGCAACAAAAAGGACAACAAAGTATAAAACTATTGGCGATAGTACTGGAAGCATAGATGGTATCACCATTTCCTTAATTGCAGACTTAGTTAGAAGGTCAACAGATTTAGAATAATCTGGTTTAGACTCACCAGACATTATTCCAGGATTATCTTTGAACTGTTGTCTAACCTCTTCTACAACAGCGCCACCCGCTCTTCCAACAGCCATCATTCCCATTGATCCAAATAAATATGGCAATAGTCCGCCAATTAGAAGTCCGACGACGACGTATGGATTTTCTAGACTAAAGTTTGGTGTGATATGGCTTAGATGATCTGTCTTGAGATCGTTCACATATGCAGCAAACAATACTAAGGCACCTAGTCCAGCCGAACCAATGGCATAACCTTTAGTTACTGCTTTCGTTGTGTTTCCAACAGCGTCTAGAGCATCAGTAGTTTTTCTAACACTTTCGTCAAGATTTGACATTTCTGCAATTCCACCAGCATTATCAGTGACAGGACCATAAGCATCAAGTGCAACTACCATGCCTGCCAGTCCGAGCATTGAAGTTACAGCAATTGCGATACCAAAAAGTCCAGCTAATTGGAATGCTATAACAATTCCTACAACAATTACGATGGCAGGAAGAGCTGTAGCCTCCATAGATACTGCTAGTCCTTGAATTACATTTGTGCCATGCCCAGTTGTAGATGCCTTCGCAATACTTTGTACTGGTCTATAGTTTGTTCCTGTATAATACTCGGTAATCCATATGAGCAGACCTGTTATAATGAGACCTAGTACAGCACAAATATATAGCGACATACCTGTGAAGTCAGCTCTGTCAATATCTGCAAAGCCAATTACTCTATCAGTTACAGGATACATAACGATTAATGAAATTACTGCTGATGCAATAAAGCCTTTATAAAGAGCTCCCATAATACTTTCAGATGAACCTAGTCTGACAAAAAAAGTTCCAACGATTGATGCTATTAGGCAACTTCCACAAATTGCCATTGGATAGATAAGCATTGATGCAGATCCTGGAAAAAAAATCATCGAAAGGACCATCGTAGCCACGACAGTCACTGCATAAGTTTCAAATAAATCTGCGGCCATTCCAGCGCAGTCGCCCACGTTGTCACCCACGTTATCTGCTATTACTGCAGGGTTTCGTGGATCGTCCTCAGGTATACCAGCTTCAACTTTACCAACTAAATCAGCTCCAACATCTGCCCCTTTAGTGAAAATACCACCACCCAATCTTGCAAAAATGGAAATTAGTGAAGCTCCAAAACCAAGGGCAACAAGAGAATTCTTCATAGTAGTTTCATCTACTTGATAAATATCGAGAACTAAATAATAAACTGATATTGACAACAGAGCTAAACCAGCGACCAACATGCCAGTAACGGCTCCAGCTTTAAAAGCAACACTCAAGCCTTGAGCCAAACTAGTCGATGCAGCTTGTGCTGTTCGAACGTTTGCACGAACAGAGATAATCATCCCAATATAGCCAGCGGCACCAGATAGAACTGCTCCAATTAAGTAACCACCTATAATCCATAGGTCTTTAAAGAAGAGGTACAATAAAACACATATAACTGCTCCAACAATTGCTATGGTCGTATATTGTCTATTTAAATATGCCTGTGCACCTTCTTGAATAGCAGAAGATATTTCTTGCATTTTACTATTTCCAGCATCAGCCTTAAGCACTGAATTCCCAGCCCAGAAACCGTAAACTAACGATAATAGACCACTAACTATAATTAAATTTATTATACTCATTATTGATGTTCCTCTTTTTTATTTGAATTCGAATTTCTGGAGCAAAATGCCAAAAAAATAACGTATTTGCAATCTTTAATTTTTCGATGAAATTGGGGATATAATCAATTATTTTTGGATATTATCCAATATTCCATTCACTAATGAAGACTCATTATTAGCATAAAAAGAATCAGTGATCTTTAAATATTCAGAAATAATTATCTTTTTTGATAATTGATTATCGTATTTAAGTTCAAATACTGCTGCTTTCAAAATAAATTTAAGAAGATTCTCAAATTTTTTAAAATCATGGCTGGATCCTAACGCTAAAAGTATATCAGCATCTATAGACTTATTGTTAGACCATACTCCTGAATAAATTTTCTTTGCAAAATTTAGATTGGATTTCTTTTTTAATTTATTTAATTTTAATGTTTTAATTGCATCCTTCAAAGTTTCATTGATGTCAAAACTATCATCGTTTGGATTTATTGACTCCTGATAGAGAATTTGAACAGCAAGCATTCTCTGTAAAGACTTTATTTCTGTCATGATTAGAGATTTTTTAAGACAGATAAAGCTGCGTCAACTGATTCTTTGGCTCTATTCTTCTTGCCTGAACACCGTTCAGTCGCTTGACGCATATTCTCACAATTTAGAATTGCATTTGATATAGGGATTGATTTTTTGATTGATAGATCTAGGAGAGAAGAAACGATATTACCGCAAATGAAATCATAATGACTTGTCTTACCTCTAATAATGCAACCAATAGCAACTACTGCATCATATTTTTTTTTTGATAACAAAATAGAAATCATTGTGGGAACTTCTAAGGAGCCCTGAACCTGAAAAAGTTCATAATTGTGATTAAGCTTCTTTAAATATTTTATTGCTTCCTGATTCATTGTATTTGTTATTTTTGGATAAAAACTTGAAGAAACAATAAGAAATTTTAGTTTTTTTTTCATATAACTACTTTATTTCAGAAAGAAATCTTTTCTCCACAATATTTATTCCATATGCGTCAAGGCCTATGAACTTCCAATCTGTATTAGTTAAAAGAATCATCTTACGTACATTTAATTTATTCAAAATTTGTGCACCCATTCCATATATTCTTAGTTCAGATTTTTCTGGATCACTTGTTTTTACTTTCACGTTTGACTTGCTATTCATAAAATGACTAATGACCGATGTACTACTATCTCTCACAAGTATAAGAATACCTCGACCTTCTTCTGAAATAATATCTATTGTTTTTTTGAGTGTTTCACTCCCACTTCCATAATCTCCAAAAATATCATCAAATATATTCATTACATATACCCTTACCATTACTGGCTCTCCATTTGAAATATCGCCCTTTGATAAAACAATCTGTTCAGTTTTATCAACTAAACTCTCGTATATTCTAAGATTAAATTTATTCTCCTGCATCAAATCGATCTCACCTTCATGGGTTAGTTTGATGTTGGTATCTTTTTCTAAACGGTAAGATATTAGGTCAACTATTCTTCCAATTTTAATTTGATGTTTTTGGGAGAATTTTATCAAGTCAGGAACTCTAGCCATTGTACCATCATCATTCATAATTTCACATATTACGCTTGCAGGAACACAACCTGACAATCTTGCAAGATCTACTGATGCTTCTGTGTGACCTGCTCTCACAAGTACACCGCCATCTCTTGCAACTAAAGGAAAAACATGGCCTGGGCTTGTGATATCATTTTCACATTTATTTTTATCAATTGCAGTTTGAATTGTTTTTGCTCTGTCTTGCGCAGAAATACCTGTAGTAACACCTTCTTTCGCTTCAATAGATATAGTGAAAGCTGTTGGATCTCTTTCTTGGTTATTTTGAGCCATCAATGGCAAATTTAATTCTCTTACTCTTGAAGCAGTGAGAGGCAAACAAATTAATCCTCTTCCATGTGTTGCCATAAAATTTACAGCTTTATCATCAATCTTTTCAGCGGGAAGAATTAAATCCCCTTCATTCTCTCGACTTTCATCATCAACCATAATAACCATTTTACCATTTTTTTGGTCTTCTATTATTTCTTCAATTGATGATATAAATTCAGCTGTCATTTTTATACTAAGTCAAATTTTGGCTAACATATCTTGCTAGCATGTCGACTTCAACATTTATTAGTGAATTCACTTTTAGCTCATAGAAATTTGTATGAGACCAAGTATATGGCACAATATTGACGCTAAATGATTTTGAATCAGTGGAATTAACAGTCAAAGAAACGCCATCGACTGCAATTGAACCTTTTTTTGCGATATACTTGGTAAGTTTCTTTGGCTTACTGAATTTTAACTGATGAGAACCTTTGATTTTTTTGATGCTTAATAATCTTGAAACCTCGTCAACATGACCAAATACAAAGTGGCCACTGATTTCATCTCCCATCCTAAGAGACTTCTCAAGATTAATTTTGCTGCCAATTTTCAGCTTAGAAAAGTTTGTACAATTTATCGTTTCATTAGAAACATCAAAAGATAATTCTAATTTATTTTTTAATCTGTTGATCTTGCAAACTGTTAGGCAAACACCATTGCAACAGATAGATGAACCTAATTTAATATCTTTAGTTTTAAATTTCGTTGATACAATAATGGTAATATCACTATTTTTTCTATTAACAACTTTTGTTATCTCGCCATTATGATCAATTATACCTGTAAACATTTTCTTACCTCTTTATAAATATATTTAGAGTATCATCTTCAAGTTTAATTATTTTTGATAGATTAAATTTTTTTATCGACTTCATATCATGAATACCTAGTTTATCTATTGCACTAATCCCTTCCTGTCCAATAAATTTAGATGCTTTAAACCAATATATTTTATCAACTAAATTATTTGAGAGAAGTGAGGCGCTAATTTTTCCACCTCCTTCAACTAAGATTGACTGATAACCATAATCAGTAATTTTTTTTAAAACTTCTTTTATGTCTAAAGATCCGTTATTTTGAGATACAGAAATTAATTCAATTTTCTTTTTTTTATATCTTAATGACTTAATTTTTGTAAGAATAATATTATGTAAAATAAAGATTTTTCTATTCTTTTTTTTAAAAATCTTATTCGTTAAATCTATTTTCAGCTCTCGATCTAATATGAAAATATCAGGAGAATAATTTTCTAGCCCTTCTAGCCGACAATCTAGCAGAGGATTGTCTTTAAGTACTGTTTGACTGGTAGTTAATAAGCAATCATTTCTAAATCTTAATGAGTGCCCGATTAACCGAGAGGCTTTAGAAGTTATCCACTTACTTTCAAAATTAGATGTAGCTATTTTTGAGTCAATTGTTGAAGCAATCTTTAGTGTTAAAAATGGTTTTTTTTTATTTATTGAATTAAAAAAAATATTGTTAATTAAATTTATTTTTTTATTCCTTATAAACTTAACATTTACATTATTTTGCTTTAATTTTTGAATTCCTTTTCCATCAACAACTTTATTTTTGTCAATTGATGAAATAAAGACATTTTTGAGTCCATGTTTTAAAATTAAATCTGCACAGGGTCCTGTATTGCCTTTATGTGAACATGGCTCAAGAGTGCAATATAAGGTTGCTCCATTCAGCTTTTTTTTATTTTTAATTCTTTTTATTGCATTAAATTCTGCATGAGGACGGCCATTCTTACCTGTCCAACCCCTTGAAATTATTTTTCCATCTTTAACAATTATAGCTCCTACATTAGGGTTGGGTGCAGTAGTGCCTTTAGCCCTGAAAGCCATTCTCGAGGCAATCTCCATGTAGTGCTTATGATACAATTAAATACCTAATCTTTATTTGATGTAATTTCCCCAAGAAATTCCTCAAAATCTCTGGCTTCACGAAAATTTTTATAAACTGAGGCAAATCTAACGTAAGCTACTGAGTCAATGCTTTGAAGACCTTCCATCACAATCTCACCGATAACATTTGATTCAACTTCTGACTCACCGAGGCTTTCAACTCTTCTTACGATTCCACTAATCATTCTTTCAACTCGATCACTCTCAACTGGACGCTTTCTCAATGAAATATGAATAGATCTTTCTAGCTTATCACGATCGAATGGTACTTTTTTACCATTTTTCTTTAATACAGTTAATTCTCTTAGTTGAATTCTCTCAAAAGTTGTAAAACGGGCTCCACAAGCGGCACAAAATCTTCTTCTTCTTATAGCAGAATTATCTTCAGTTGACCTAGAGTCTTTAACCTGAGTATCTTCGTTACCGCAAAAAGGACATTTCATAATTAATCCACTATATATAGAATTTTAATTACTATATATAGGAAATTCTGCACAAAGTGCACTAACTTTTGACTTTACGTTCTCATTAATTGACTTTCTCTCCTCAGGTGAGCCCTGCATGCCGTTAAGAACATCCAAAATTAGCTCCCCAACAAGTTTAAATTCATCTTCTTTAAAGCCTCTAGTTGTGCCTGCTGGTGTACCCAATCTAATGCCAGATGTGATTTTTGGGGGATGTGGATCATTTGGAATTCCATTCTTGTTGCATGTTATGCCAGCTTCTTCCAGATTTAATTCAGCTTCACTTCCGGTAACATTTTTAGCCGTAAGATCTACAAGCATTAAATGAGTATCAGTTCCTCCAGATATTATTTTTAAACCACCTTCTACCAACGTTTCACTTAAAACATGTGCATTTTTTAACACCTGCTTAATGTACTCTTTAAAAGATGGATCTAAAGCTTCTCCAAAAGCTACTGCTTTAGCAGCAATAACATGCATTAATGGTCCACCTTGAAGGCCTGGAAAGACAGATGAATTGAATTTTTTTCCCAAATCTAAATCATTTGACAAAATCATTCCACCTCTAGGTCCTCTGATTGTTTTATGAGTTGTCGATGTAACTACGTGTGCATACTCAATTGGATTGGGATACTCTTCAGCTGCTATCAATCCAGAGTAGTGAGCCATATCAACATGCAGATATGCATCAATCTTATCGCATATATCTCTAAATCTTTTAAAATCTATTATTCTGGAATATGCACTTCCACCTGCAATAATCATCTTGGGTTTATATTCTAATGCTAATCGTTCGACCTGGTCATAATCAATTAAAGCCTCATCATTCAAACCATATTGTACGGCGTTAAACCATTTTCCTGATTGAGAAGGAGCTGCACCATGGGTTAAGTGTCCTCCAGCATCTAAACTCATTCCCAAAATTGTATCACCAGGTTTCAATAAAGCTAAACAAACGGCACCATTTGCTTGGGCGCCAGAATGAGGTTGAACATTAGCATAATTACACTTGTATAGTTTTTTAACTCTTTCGATAGCCAGTTCTTCAGCTATGTCTACATAATCGCACCCACTATAGTACCTTGAGTTAGGGTATCCCTCGGCATACTTATTAGTAAAAATTGATCCTTGTACTTCAAGCACAGCTTTTGAAACTATATTTTCAGAAGCAATTAATTCTATTTGGTTTTGTTGCCGTGCAAGCTCGTCTTGTATTGAGCCAAAGATAATTTTATCTGTCTCAGATATTGATTTAGAAAAAAAACTCATATTTTATCAATCCTATTTTGATGTCTACCCCCTTCAAAGGGAGTATTAATAAACTTTAAAATGCATTCAATTGCAACCTTACTATCTATAAACCTTGCTCCCAAAGTCAATACATTACAGTCATTATGTGATCTTGATAATTCAGCAATTTCTGGCTCATAACAAAGTGCGGCCCTTATACCTTCTTGTTTATTAGCCGTAATTGCCATTCCTTGTCCTGTACCACAGATTAAAATTCCAAAAT
Source organism: uncultured Pelagibacteraceae bacterium (assembly GCA_902634765.1). Lineage (GTDB taxonomy): Bacteria > Pseudomonadota > Alphaproteobacteria > Pelagibacterales > AG-422-B15 > CABYIR01. The sequence continues at coordinate 25,757 of CACPLH010000009.1, read as the reverse complement.
TAGAAACTTGACTAATAATATCATTGGTAACTTTTTTAGCATAATCTGGATAATCTACTGAGTCATTACTAAATGTCCCATGATTGATTATTTCGTGACCTTCGCGTGTCAAGTGCTCAGACACTAATTCCTTTAGCGAAATTCCCGCATGATCGGATGCTATTGATATTTTTTTATTTTCCATATTCAATTAGAAATTATGACTATTTATACGACAGATGACAATATCAAAAAACTAAATCCATAAATTATTTTTTATCAGAGTATCTTTTAATAAAGAAGGCCTATCGGTCATTATGCCGTCCACTCCAAGATTAATTAGGGACTGCATTTGATCTTGACTGTCTACAGTCCATACATGAATTTTCTTATTTTGCTCATGCACTAAATTAACAAATCTTTTATTTACTATTGTTATCCCTTTAAAGCTAATTGGAACTTGAACACACGGTGTCTTCAAATCAAATATATTGAAATACTGATTTATAAAAAGTTTTATTACTTCATGCCTAGACATTGAAGTTGCTATCTGACTCAATTTTTCTAGTCGAAATAAATTAAGACGTTTTTGATAATGAGAACCTACACAAAATCTCTCTATATCATTTCTTTTCATTAATTGATCCCTCAACAAAATAGCTGCTTTATCAGTTTTGGGATCAATATTAAAATTAATTTTACTAAAGTTATTAATAACATCATCAAATAATGGAATGATTTGATTATCAAAAATAGTTATTTTCTTTAGATCTTCATACAAAATTTCTGAAATCTTTATATTTTGATTATTTATTCTCAATAAATCATTATCATGAAATATTATCAATCTATCATCTTTAGTGCATTGAACATCTGTTTCAATATACTGATAGCCTATCTCTATGGATTTTTGAAAAGCATCTATAGTATTTTCTTTATTTTCAAGTGCTCCACCCCTATGAGAAAAAGCCAAAAATTTATGGTTTTCTAAATACTTAAAAAACATATATATACCTAAGAGATGATAACAAATTTTTTAATTATAATAATATTCAACTGGCTAGTAGTCACTATTTTATGGATCTATTCTCAATATTCAAAAAAAGCAGATATTATCGATACATATTGGGGCCCAAGTTTCTTCTTTGTTTGTGTAATCCTTTTGATAAATGAAAATAATTTTACATTCATCAATATTATTACATCACTTATCGTATTTACTTGGTCTTTAAGACTTATGATTTATCTTCACCTGCGTAATCATAAAAAAAGTGAAGATATCAGATATGTAAAAATAAAAAAAAAGTATGGTAATTTTGGAATGTATTTAATTTCATATATTACCCAAGTAATATTAATAGCAATAGTCTCACTTCCACTTCAGGCACTATTTATTTCTAACTTAGATATTAAAATTAATTTTATTTCAATTATTGGTATATTTCTCTCAATCACTGGTATTCTTATAGAAAGTATAGCGGATAGTCAGCTTACTAAATTTAAATCTGATAGTTCTAATGATGGAAAAGTAATGGACAAGGGTCTTTGGAATTACTCAAGACATCCTAATTATTTTGGTGATAGCCTTTTTTGGTGGGGTATTTTTATAATATCTTATGGAGTGACTTTTAATTTTTATGTCATAATTGCACCAGTTGCTATGACTTATTTTTTGTTAAAAGTATCCGGTGTATCAATGCTAGAAAGTCAAATAAAAAATACAAAAGAGGGTTACGAAGATTATATCAATACTACAAGTTCATTTATAATCATGCCTAAAAAGAAAAGATGACTAGTTATTTGGAAAAATATCCATTGAGTCGATTAAGGAGAAATCGACAATCTAAATGGATTAGAAACTTAGTTAGTGAAAATAAGCTAACAACAGATGATTTAATTTGGCCAATTTTTCTTTGTGAAGGAGAAAATATAAAAAACGAAATTCAAACAATGCCTGGAGTTTATCGCTATTCTATCGACCGCTTATCAGAAGTTATTGATATTGCTTCAGATAATAAGATTAATCTTATTGCGCTATTTCCTAACACTCCTGATGAGTTAAAAAATGAAAATGGAAGTGAGTCTCTTAACGAGAAAAATTTAGTTTGCAGGGCATTAGACAAAATAAAAAATCAGGATCTTAGTTTTGGAGTAATGTGTGATGTTGCCTTAGATCCTTATACATCTCATGGACATGATGGCTTACTAAATAATAAATACGAAATTTTGAATGATGAAACTAACCAAGTTTTGGTTCAACAATCTTTGTTATTGGCAATGCATAAAGCGGATATTATTGCGCCGTCCGATATGATGGATGGTCGCATTGGACTTATAAGAGAAGCATTAGAAAATAATGATTATAAAAATATGCTATTGCTTTCATATGCCGCAAAGTATGCATCAAATTTTTATGGGCCTTTCAGAGATGCTGTTGGCTCCCACAAAAGCTTAAAATCTGATAAAAAAAGTTATCAAATGAATTTCTCAAATTCAAACGAAGCTCTTCGAGAAGCCGCTCTTGATATTTCAGAAGGTGCAGATCTTATTATGGTAAAACCTGGAATAAGCTACCTTGATATTATTAGTAAAATTAAAAATGAGTTTAAATTTCCTACATTCGCGTATCAAGTATCTGGAGAATATTCAATGATAAAAGCCGCAGGTGAAAAGGGTTGGATTGACGAAGATGCAGTAATAATTGAACAGCTTATATCTTTCAAAAGAGCAGGTGCCGATGCTATACTTACATACTTTGCTCCTTATATTGCAAAAACTCTTAATTCATCTAAGTAGTCTTTTAAGAAGACTTGATGTATCAAGCTTATTGTGTCCCATTTCTTGTAAATCTGAATAAAACTGATCAACAATCTTAGTCACTTCAAGGTCTATTCCAAATTCACTTGCCTGATTAAAGGCAATCCCTAAATCTTTTCTCATTAAATCAACTGCAAATCCAAAATCAAATTTATCTTCTACCATTGTTTTTAAACGATTATCTAGTTGCCATGATTGAGCTGCGCCACTTGATATTACTTCAAGAACATCATCTACATTTAGATCAGTTTGCTTCATAAAATATACTGCTTCAGATAATCCTTGAACTAAACCAGCGATACAGATTTGATTAATTATTTTTGTTAATTGTCCTGAACCTGTCTCTCCCATATATTTTATTTTTCTTCCATAAGCACCCATCAATTTTCCAGCAAGTTTAAAATGATCTATTTTACCTCCCACCATGATACTTAATGTTCCATTTATTGCGCCAGCCTCTCCTCCAGAAATAGGTGCATCTAAAAAATGAATACTTCTCTTTCTTGCTTCACTTTCAATTAATTTAACAACTTGAGGTGAAACTGTTGAGTGATCAATAAAAATTGAATTGTCACTAAGATAATTAAAGCATCCTTTTTTGGAAGTGGTAATATCAACTAAATCATCGTCGTTACCAATACATGACACAACAAAGTTTGGTTCATCCTTAATCTCTGATAATTTTTCAATAAAACCTCCATCGAATTTATTCATCCATTCATGAGATTTTGAAGTTGTTCTGTTATAAACAGTTACATCGTTGCTTTTACTAAGATGACCCGCCATATGAAAGCCCATAGTTCCCAAGCCTATAAATAAAACCTTATGCATTAAAAATATCCATCATTCTTTGCATCGCACTTATTGTCACTAGAAGAGGCATTCTAAATATTCTTCCTCCTGGAAATTTTCTATGTTTTATTTTTTCAAATGCTTCTAATTCAGCTGTTTTCTCTGAGGCCATGCTTTCAGCTAAGATTTTGCCGGCAATACCTGTAAATGCTACACCGTGACCAGAAAATCCATGAGCATAAAAAACTCTATCATTTAACATTCCAATGTCAGGGACTCTATTTACTGTAATAGCAATGTATCCTCCCCATATATAATCTACCTTGAGAGATTTAAGTTGAGGAAATACCTTGTCTAATTGTGCCTTGGTTCTTTTTTTTAGTCTCTCGACATTTTTTAGAGAATAGCCAACAACTCCTCCAAACAACATTCTTTTACTTTCTGACAATCGATAATAATTTAAATCAAAATTGGTATCGCTTACACAATAATCATTTTGTAAAATAAAATTTTGTAATTCTGACTCAAGAGGTTCAGTGCATACAATATAAGTTGCACATGGCATAATTTTATTCTCTATTCCTAGGTTTAAACCTTTTAAGTATGCATTACAACATACAGCAATTTTTTTAGCCTTCACTTGCCCATCAGGTGTAAGAACTTCAATATAGTCTCTGGCTTGATTAATCTTTTTAACTTGAGAATTCTCAAAAATATTTACATTAAGGTGCTCAGCTGCATCCATTAAACCAAGTGAATATTTTAGTGGGTGCAAGTGTCCAGCGCCATGATCTAAAATACCGCCGTGATAGATAGAAGAACCAATTTCTTCTTGAGTTTGTATTTTGCTTAAAACCTCCATCTTATTATAATTAAAAGTTTTTAATTTATACTCAGAATTTTCAACATACTCTCGAAATTTTGATGGGCTTGTCGCAGCATTAATGCCACCATTTTTTTTATCACATTCTATTCCAAACTCAGCTATTCGTTCATCTATTAATTCTACAGCTGCTTGTGAGATGTTCCAGAGTTGATTAGCATGAGTAAAACCATAGTTTTTTTCTATGTTTTCAATTCCCCAGGAAACATCATTCCAGATTTGCCCTCCATTTCTACCAGATGCCCCCCAGCCAATTATATTTTGTTCAATCAGTATTACTTTTAAACCTTGTTTCGAAGCTTCAATGGCAGTTGATAACCCAGTAAAGCCACCTCCAATAACACATACATCACAATCATAATTACCAGTTAGTTTTGAATAAGATTTTTTATTTCTATTTAAACTTGCTGCATAATAACTATTTGGAAAATCAGACATAATGACTTAATTAATCTAAAATTTTTAAATGTAAATTCTTAGGTTCAATCTTACCTGCTTGGGCTCTTTTACCTAACCATTTTTTCATTTCTTTTGTAGATAACAGAACTTTATTATTTTTATCAAGTATGTCTTCATTGGAATCTAAGCAAATTGAAAAGAGCGTTTTACCTTTTTTAAATTTTTGTAGAATGACTCCACGACCTTTTTGCATATGTGGAATATCTAAGTTATCAATAATAAGAAGTTTAATTGATTTTTTTTCACCACTAAAAACACCGATTAGGTCACCTTTTTTTTCATAACAAGATACTGCACGATCATTATCTTTCAAATTCATCACTTTTTTTCCAGATTTAGTAGATGCCATTAAATCGTTAGTATTTACAAAGAACCCCTTCCCTGATGAGCTTGTTATTAGATATTCTTTATCAGTCTCATATGTTTTAACAAAAATAATTTCTTCATAATCATTTTTATCAATCATTAAACTTATTGGATCTCCAAATCCTCTTCCTGTATTAATTTTAGAACAATTAATTGTATAAAATTTTCCTAGAGAAGAAAAAAGCAATAACCTGTCATTATTTTTACATAAAATAACGAATTTTTTATTATCACCTTCTTTATATTTTATATTATCATAGTTATCTTGATGACCTTTAATTGATTTAATCCATCCATTTTTTGATAATATAACTGAAACTGGCTCTTTTGTTTCAAATTGTTCAACTTGATATTCAACAACCTTGAAATCATTATTAATAATTGTTCTACGATCTACGCATCCCTTAATACTCTCAAAAATTTTTAGATTCTCCCTAAATTCACTTTCTAACAATGAAGTTTGTTTAGTTTTTGAACGAAGAATAAGTTCTAATTCTTTTTTTGTAGCTAATAACTCCTTATGCTCATCTTTAATCTGCTTCTCTTCTAACTTTTTTAACTGTCTTAATCTCATTGCTAAAATCGCCTCAGCTTGCCTTTGGTTAATTTTGAATTTTTGCATCAATTTTTTTTCAGGATTATCCTCTGTTCTTATAATCTTTATGACTTGATTTAAATATGCAAAAACGATCAAAAAACCTTTTAGAATCTCAATTCTATTTTTAGCTTTTAAAAGCCTGAATTTTGATCTTCTTTTAAGGACATCATACCGATGATTTAAAAAAGATAGTAATGAGTCTTTTAAGCTAAAAATTTTAGGCTCAAGTTTACTGCTTATAGCGTTTAAATTAATTGAATATCGTATTTCAAGGTCAGTATTTTTAAATAAATCTTCCATCACAACATTAGACTTAAATGTTCTATTTTTTGGAATTAAAACAATCCTTATATCCTCAGTTGATTCATCTTGGATAGTTTCCAGGTAATTAATTTTTTTATCATCAATCATTTCTGATATTTTTTCGATAATTTTCGATTTATTGACTTGGTAAGGAATCTCATTAACGACAATTTGATATTGGCCACGACCTAAGCTTTCTTCTTTCCAGTTTGCTCTCAGTCTGATTGTTCCTTTGCCTTTCGAATAAGCTTCTTTCAGTGAAGCTTTACTATCAATAATGTTCCCTCCTGTTGGGAAATCTGGACCAGGGATAATTTTAATTAAGTCATTATTACTTAAGTTTGGTTTTTTTAAAAATTTTAAAAGAGCTGCAAAAAGTTCTCCTATATTGTGAGGCGGTATATTAGTTGCCATTCCAACAGCAATTCCTGTACTTCCATTTGCGAGAAGATTTGGAAAAGCGGCGGGCAACACTATAGGTTCTTGCTCTACTCCATCATAAGTTTTGATTAAATCAATTGTATCTTCAGATATATCTTTTAGCATTATTTCAGCCAGCGATGTCAAGCGTGCCTCCGTATATCTCATTGCGGCAGCGTTATCACCATCAATATTACCAAAATTTCCTTGTCCATCCACCAAAGGGTAACGTGTTGAAAATTCTTGAGCGAGCCTTACAAGAGCTTCATAAACTGATTGGTCACCGTGAGGATGATATTTACCTATAACATCACCAACAATTCGTGCTGATTTTTTAAATCCAGAATTGTTATTTAATCGTAATTGATACATTGCAAAAAGCAGCCTTCTATGAACTGGTTTCAATCCATCTCTTACATCAGGAAGGGCTCTGTGAGTTATTGTTGATAATGCATATGATAAGTAACGTTCTTCTAGTGCATTTGAGAATTCAATTTTTTTTATACTCATATAATTAATGATTGAATAACTCTTTTAAACGATTCCTCGATTGAGGGAAATTAAGATTGTTTGGAAGAAAAAATCTTTTCTTAAAAAAAAATTCAGTCAAATTCAAAGCATTATATATATCATCATTATCATAATTAGCTTTAAAATCTGTCATAAATTTTGGTAAAGGTAATAATTTATTTTTAAAATCACCAGCACCTTCATTCGTTACTGCTCTGCCGCTTGATGGAGAAACATAAACTAAATCAGAGGATTTTGAGGTAACGGCACATCTTTCAAGGTCTAGGCCATAACCGATCTCACTTAATAATTGCATTTCCCAAAACACATATTCTCTAATCCAGTCATCTCTTGTAGACGCAACAATTTCAATAAGCTTTTTACTTGAAAAATATATTAGGTGATTTGGCTGTCGCTCTGCCATGGTGAGGGATATTAAAGAACAAATAGATGAAATTGCACTTAATTTGTCCTTAAATTGCAAGATATGTGAAGACCACAATTTAATTGGCTCAACATTATAATTACCGAGGTGTGTCTCAAGTCTACCAGACCAAGTAGCAAAAACTTCATTTCCTGGCTCTATAATTGATCTCTTATTTTTTGAGTGAAGTCCTCTTATAATACCTTTATGCTTACCATGTTCCTCTGTAAAAATTTCTAAAATATATGACTTTTCATTATATTTGGAAAAATTCAGAATTAATCCATTGCTCTCCCATCTCATATATTTTTTTCAGAAAATAGTTTAACAAATAAAAAAAGGTGTATTTTTTTATTTTCATAATTTGAAATTTCTTTTCTAGCAAGTGTTCCAATTTCTTTTAATGTAGATCCATTCTTACCAATGAGGATATTTTTATGAGATTTTTTATTTACTTTAATCATCTGATATATTTTTACTGAATCTTTTGACTTAATTACCTTTTCAGTTAGTACTTTACATTGATACGGTATCTCTTTATGAACTATATCGTAAATTTTCTCACGAGTTACTTCTGAGTAAAATAAATCTTTTTTAATGAATAGTCTTTTTTTTGTTGAATATCTATTTTTTCTTTTTGGTAGATAATTTTTTGTAAAATTTAATAAGTTTTCAATACCAGTATTAGATAATGCAGATATTGGAAAAATAGACTCAAAAAGATCTAAATTTTTAAATTTATCTATTTTCTTTAGTACTGTATTTTTTTTTACTTTATCTGTTTTATTTAATAATAAAAAAATCTTTTGATTTTTTTTAATTTTATTTTTTAATGTTTCAATAATTTTCTTAAATTCTATTTCATTTTTTTTAGAGATATCTATTACTAAAAAAATAAGATGTACTTGATCAATCTCAGAAAAAGCTGAGTTTGTCATTTTATTTGATATTCTTTTAGTTGATGCAAAAATTCCTGGCGTGTCACTAAAAATAAATTCTGCCTCTGATATATTTATTAAAGCCTTTTGATTGAATGTTGTTGATTGTTGTTTTCGAGATACCATAGTCACTCGTTTTCCAACAATTTTATTCAACAAGGTAGATTTACCCGAATTAGTAGGGCCGAGAAGTAATATTCTTCCACTCTTCACTAAATCTTATTGCTTTCTATGAACTTTGTAGCTGCCAATTTTTCGGCCTCTTTAACTGTACTTGACTCTGCTTTAGTAGAAATATAATTTTCAAATGAAACCTCAATGCAAAACACAGGGCTATGATCAGGTCCGCTTTTACTAATTATCTCATAAATGGGAAGTTTTTTATACTTTTTAAGCAGCTTCTCCTGTAGAGCAGATTTTGGATCAATAGGTTTTAAGTCTAAGCTTTTGAACAAGTCATCCCAAAATAATAATACAAATTTCTTAGCTTCATCGTAACCTCCGTCTTCATAAATTGCACCAATTAGAGCTTCACAACAATTTGATAGTATACTTTTTTTCTGATGACCCTCTGATTGAATTTCTGTGCTGCCCAATAAAATGAATTCCATTAGATCAATTTTTTGTGCAATCTTAAGGCATGCATTTTTATCAACTAAATTGCTAAGTTTCTTATCTAAAATTCCCTCTTTATCAAATGGGTACATTTCAATTAATTTCTCAGAAATAATTAATGACAATACTCTATCACCCAAAAACTCTAATATTTCATTACTTGATTCATTGATTTTACTTTTATGCGTAAGCGCACGGAGAAGAATACTTTCATCTTTGAACTGATAATTGATTTTTTTTTGAATCTTATTTTTCATGGTCAATTTAATTTATTAAATTAAATAGTCTTTTATACTGAATGCCAAATGGCCATTTCCAAACTTCTAGAATCGTAGACCCATCTTTTGTTGAAAAAAAAATAATTTGAGCTTTTCCAACTAGATTCTTAATTGGTATTGGACCAACAAAACGACTATCTTTTGAGTTATCTCTATTATCACCAAGAGCAAATACATAATTTTCTGGAATAATATATTCTTCAAAATCATCTGCAGGTCCATCATCATAATAATTATAAATTTCGTATGACTTGCCATCTATGTTAGTTTCCAAAAAGACATCTAACTCGATTATTTTTCCATTTTTTAATACTTTTTTGTCAGTTCTTAGTTTCTTTTGTTCTAACTCGATGTCATTAATTGTTAAAACTCCATTCTTCATTTCAATCTTATCACCAGGAATAGCTATAATTCGTTTTATATAATCAACACCAAAAGACTCTTCATTTGAAACTGTATCAATTGGAACTTTAAATACTGAAACATCTCCTCTTTTAATCTTATTAAAAAAAATACGATCCTTAATGATGTTCAGGCTAAATGGAAAAGAATGTCTACTGTACCCATATGAATATTTAGATACAAATAATCTATCACCCACTAGTAAATTTGGCTCCATTGAAGATGAAGGAATAAAAAAAGGTTGGAAAAAAAAAGTTCTTATAACTAGAGCAATTAAAATTGCATAAAATATAGTTTTTGTATTAGATATGAACCAGTCTTTTGATAAAAAGTCATCTTCTTTTTTTTTATTAATTTTTTTCATTATTTACTTTTTTTCAGATGAGATAATTACTAAAGCTTGTGCATAAGGGTACTCATCCGTTATTGTAAGATTGATATTAGGATCACTTTCAGGCGGTAATAATGAATTTAAATGATTCAATGAATTTCCATGAAATTTTATTGTTGGCTTGCCAGATGGTAGATTTACTACTTCTAAATCTTTCCAAAATACACCTTTTCTAAATCCAGTTCCAAGTGCTTTTGATGTAGCTTCTTTTGCAGCAAATCGTTTTGCATAACACTCAATCTTATTTAATCTTTTTTCACATTTATAAATCTCATTTTTAGTAAATATTTTATTTTTAAAACGATCCCCAAATCTAGAGATTGTTTTCTCTATTCTTCTTATATCTAATAAATCTGACCCTATTCCAATCATAAAACTTTTCTATTATCCCTAACTAGATTTTTAAACTTTTTTATCGCTTCACTAAGTCCAATAAAAACTGACTCTGAAATTATGAAATGGCCAATATTAAATTCTTTTACTTCTTCAATTCTAGATAACTCAATTATTGACTCAAAAGTTATACCGTGTCCAATATGTGTTTCTAAACCAATGCTATTAGCAAAGCTTGCTGATTCCTTAATTTTATTAAGCTCATTTTGAAAATCAGTTTTATAATGTACTTTTCTACAAAACTCTCCAGAATGTATCTCAACGATATCTGCTCCAAGCTCCTTTGATAACTTTATTTGATCATTTGATGCATCAACAAATAATGAAACTCTAATATTATTTTTTTTAAGTTCATTTATGATCGGGCCTAAAACATTATGAGAGCGTCTTACATCAATTCCACCTTCTGTTGTGACCTCCTCTCTTTTTTCAGGAACAATACAACACGCATTTGGCAGGGTTCTAACAGCAATATCTAACATTTCATTTGTCGGAGCCATTTCAAAATTTAATGGTATTGATATTTGTTCTTTAATTTCTTGAATGTCAGAGTCTCTAATGTGCCTTCTATCCTCTCTTAGATGAGCTGTTATCCCATCTGCACCAGACTCTTGACATAAAATAGCAGCTCTTACTGGGCTAGGATAATCCTCCCCTCTTGCATTTCTTAAAGTGGCTACGTGATCTATATTGACGCCCAATCTTGGCAGTTCATCCATATTTTTAAATAATTCTACTTCCAGGTTTGATTGGATTTATAGATTTAAGCTTATCTGGCAAATCTTTTTCATCATAGACTGGGATATCAAGTTTTATTAATGAAATAATCTCATGATCACTAAATATATCTTCAGACGAACGATCCACAATACAAGCTATGCCTAATAAGTTAATATTTAATTTTTTTAATTCAACTAAGCATTCTTTTGATGATTTTCCAGTTGTGATAACATCTTCAACAAATAATACATTTTTATTTTCTTCTATTTCAAATCCTCTTCTCATTTGAAATTCATTTTCAACTCTTTCAAAAAAAACTGATTGAGAGTTTAATTGATTAGCTGTTTCATAGCCAACAAGAATTCCTCCCATTGCTGGAGAAACGACATAGTCGATCTCTTGATCTATTTGATCTTTTATTTTTTTGGCTAATGAATTGCAAATCTTTGATCCTACTTTAGGGTCTATAAAAATTTTTGCGCATTGACAATAAGTAGATGATCTCTTCCCTGATGATAAGATGAAATGACCATATTGGATTGCATTCACTTTTTCTAAAATTTTGAGTATTTCTTCTGAATTCATAATTTTAATCAATAAATAATCTTTTTACATCACTTACAATTTCATTTTCTTTCAGCTTTTCAATTATAAAATTTAAATGGTTTAAATCTCTTAACGCGATTACAAATATCATATCAAAAAAATCATTACTTTTTTCTGAAATATTTAAATTGGTAATATTTCCATTATTATTTCCAATAATCGTTGCTAACTTACCTAAAGATCCAGCTTCATTTTTAACTGATACTTTAATCCGACCAGAAAATAATTGATTTTGTTTAGTGTCTTTCCAAGTTGAAGTTATCCATTCACTTCGACTGTAATCATTTGTTAAGGTTTTACAATCTCGCGTATGAATTATAATACCAGTATCTTTTTCTTGAATTCCAATTATATCTTCATTAGGTAGAGGCAAACAACATTCTGCGAAATGAACAGCTACACCTGACTGTAGATTTTTAATTTCTAATGGTAAATCAACAATCTTTTGTGAGTTTCTATTGCGATAACGATATCTTGAAAAAAAAGATAATTTATTCTTAGGTCTAGCCCTAATTATCTCTCTTGGTTTGATATAACCTCTTCCAATAGAATTAAATAAATCTTCGTTGGATTTTTTCTTAAAATGACTAACTAGACTTACCAATGTATGTTGTGCAATTTCTTTATCAACATTAAGAGTTTTTAGTAAAATCTCTTTACCTAAGTTTATGAATTCATTTTTTTCCTGTTTCTTAAAATATCGTTTAATAGATGACTGAGCTTTGGCCGTCGTAACAATATTTTCCCATGTTTCCGACGGGGATTCACTTTTTGATGTAATTATTTCAATTTCATCTCCATTTTGAATTTTAGTAAATAGTGCTTGGGATTTTCCATTTATTTTGCATCCAACGCATTTATTTCCTATTTCTGAGTGCAAAGCATAAGCAAAGTCGATTGAGTTAGATCCATAGGGTAAATGTATCAAATCACCTTTAGGAGTGAAGCAAAAGACTTCGTCCTGAAAAATTTCTAATTTTGTTGCTTCAAGAAGTTCTTCTGAGGTTGCGCCACTATCAAGAATATCAACTAAATCTCTTAACCATGTAACATTTATTGGGTCACTGGAAGAATGGTCAATTAAGTTGTAAGTATCTTTATAGGACCAATGAGCCGCAATGCCTCTTTCAGCGACTACATCCATATTTTCAGTTCTTATTTGCAATTCAACTCGTTGACGTTCAGGGCCCACAATAGTTGTGTGAATAGATTGATAATTATTTATTTTTGGAGTTGATAGATAATCTTTAAAACTTCCTGGAACTGCTGACCATCGTCCATGAATAATTCCTAGCACCTTATAACAGTCATTAATATCACTTACTAAAATACGATATGCAAAAATATCAGATAGTTGACGAAAAGCGATTTGCTTTTTTTGCATTTTATTCCAAATTGAAAATACTTTTTTTTCTCTTCCTATTATTGTGCAATCAATTTTTTTCTCTTCAAGTATCTCTAAAATTCTACTTTTAATTTTATCGGTTAAATTTGATTTATCTTTTTTTAAATATTCAATTCTATTCAATATTGATGCATAAGCTGATGGATTCAAAATTTGAAAAGATAAATCCTCTAATTCATCTTTAAACTCATGCATGCCTAGTCTACCCGCAAGTGGGGCATAAATCTCTAAAGTTTCAGAGGCTATCCGTTTTCGACTACTTTCATTCGGTATAAATTGAATGGTTCTCATATTATGTAACCTATCAGCTAACTTTACTAACAAAACTCTGATATCTTTTGACATCGCAAGAATTAATTTTCTAAAATTTTCAGCCTGCGATTTATTTTCTGAATATGTGTCTATCTTGGATAACTTTGTAACACCCTCTACAAGATTTGCTACTTCATTTCCAAAATAAGCTATTATATCTTCTTTCGATGCCTCAGTATCTTCAAGAGTATCATGTAATAGCCCAGTAGTAATAGTTGACACATCTAGCTTTAGCGAAGCTAATATTTTGGCAACCTCAAGTGGATGAGAAATATAAGGATCTCCAGAGTGTCTTAATTGAGTCTTATGAGCTTTTTGTGCAAAATCATAAGCTTTTTCAATCAAAGAGATGTCAATGTTAGGATCAAATGACTTAAAAGAATTTAGAAGTTCGCTATTTGACATATATATTTAAGAAATACCATACAAATGCATTTTATAGCACATTTGTGGCTTTATACAGCCTATCTGTAAAGAATTTTCTTTTTGAGATAGTTAAAATACTCTTTTCTTCTACTGGATGCCTCCAATTAGGGCATATTTCGGTGAGTGGCGCCATTACAAAATTGCGATTACACATTTCAGGATGAGGAATAAAACAAGTTAATTCTGACGTATCATCTCTTATAATATCTTTTGATTTATGAAGTATTATATCTAAGTCACAAGTTCTGGATGTATTTTTTTTATATTTATGCCTACCCATTAAAGATTCAATTTTTTTTAATTCTCTTAATAAATTTTTTGGTTTAAGTGATGTATTTACCATAATCACTGCATTATAAAAAGTTCCCGCTGCTTTTCTAAAATCTTTTGGGGGAGATAAATAAATACTTGATTTTTTTAAAACTTGAATATTTTTAGTTTCTAAAAGTTTGATTGAATTTTTAAGGTTATTAATTGGACTTCCAAACCTCGAATGTGAATTAGAGCCAATTGCTATTAAATATATCATTTAATATTCCTTTTTTCTCTTTCCCAAGATTTTTTCTTTTTACTTTCTCTTTTATCGTAATTTTTTTTACCTTTAGATAATGCCAATTCAACTTTAGCTAATCCTTTTCTATTAAAGTAAATTTGGATAGGAATTAAAGTAAGTGACTCTTTATTGAGTTTTCCAACAATTTTTCTTATCTCTTTTTTATGAAGAAGAAGTTTTCGTTGCCTATTTTCTTCATGATTCATATATGAGGAGTTTGAATATTTGGCGAAATAAGAATTAATTAAATAAATTTCATTATCTTCTTCCCGAGCAAAAGACTCTGCAATATCAACTCGTCCATCTCTCAAGGATTTTATTTCACTTCCGCGAAGCTCAATACCAGCTTCAAATTTTTCAAGAAAAAAATAATTGTATCGAGCTTTTCTATTTTGTACTGACTGATTCAATTTTAAATTAATGAAGCAAACTTCATTGCTTCATCGACCCTATCTTTAGTATTTTTGCTTATTTCTACTAATGGAAGACGTAGTTCACTTGACATTAGGCCAAGTTTTTCAGCAGCATACTTTGCAGGTCCAGGGCTTGGCTCTATGAATAAACATTCATGCAATTTCATTAATTTATCATTTAT
The DNA here is from genome assembly GCA_902634765.1 of uncultured Pelagibacteraceae bacterium. GTDB lineage: Bacteria > Pseudomonadota > Alphaproteobacteria > Pelagibacterales > AG-422-B15 > CABYIR01. Next base: position 10,572 of record CACPLH010000009.1, on the reverse strand, counting down.
TTTAGAGGCTTCATCAAATTTACCAGCAAGACATAAATTCATGAAGTCAGAGCATAATTTTGGTGCAATATTTGATGTCACTGAAATTGATCCATGGCCCCCATAAGTCATGTAAGCTAAAGTTGTGGCATCTTCTCCAGATAGTTGATTGAAACCATCTCCTATAATGCTCTTATATTTAAATACTCTTGAAATATCAGATGTTGCGTCTTTAACACCTATTATATTTTTGATCTGAAATAGTTTATTCATTGTTTCTAAGTTCATATCAACAATTGATCGACCAGGAATATTATAAATCACAATTGGAATATCTGAGTTTTCAGCAATAGCTTTATAATGCGCATACAACCCTTCCTGATTTGGCTTATTATAGTAAGGGGTTACTACTAATGCCGCATCTGCCCCTTTTTCACATGCATGATTAGTTAATTCAATAGCTTCTGCTGTATTATTTGATCCAGTTCCTGCAATAACAGGAACTTTTTTATTTGCCTGATCAATACAAATTTCAACGGCTAATTTGTGTTCATCATGAGAAACTGTTGGTGATTCTCCTGTAGTACCTACAGGTACTAGGCCATGAATTCCTGACTCTATTTGAAAATCAATAAAAGACCTAAAAGAGACTTCATCCAGCTCTCCATTCTTAAATGGAGTTAATAATGCGGTAAAAACACCTTTAAACATAATAATATTTTAACACTTTTATATATTTAAAAAACAATAAATCACAAATATACTCACCCGTCTTTAATATACAATATTCATAATGATTAATTTGCCACTTACTGGCTTTATACTCTTTTTTTTAACCTTTCAATCTATGGTTGCTCAAAGTGAAAATATCTTTGATCATAATTTAGATGGTAAAGTAGATCTTGAGCCAATAAAGAGACCTATTACATCAAGTCTCATGCCTGTCAAAAGGCCACCGCAGCCTCTTCTATCGCTTAAACTAAGCAATAAAGATTATGAAAATTTTGATCTAGCTCTTTCTCAGGCAAAAAAATGGAGGTGGAAAAGTGTAAAAATTATAAGTCAGAAAATTGAGAATGAAGACGCTCGAAATATTCTTAATTGGATTAGGCATTACAACGGAGCTGATGATTTAACATTTACAGATTACAGAAATTTTTTAAGTGATAATTCATATTGGCCACTAATTGATAGTATTAAAATAAAGACTGAAAACAAAATATCATTCTCTGATGATCATGATGAATTAATAAATTATTTTAAAGATCGAAAACCACTTACTGGTTGGGGTAAAATTTATTATGGAAATTCTCTGCTCAAAAAAGGAAACGATGCTCTTGCAGAATTACTTATTAAAGAAGGCTATATAAGTGGGAGTTTCACTAGAAATGAACAAAAAATCATAATAAGTAAATTTAAGAATTTTCTCACACAAGAAGATCATAAAAAAAGAATCAATCAGCTTCTTTGGAATGGAAAGTATGGAACTGCACGTTCTCTTGTTAAATATGTAGAAAAAGATTATCAAAAACTTTTTGAGGCAAGAATAGGACTAATCTCATTCTCTGGTGGTGTTGATCAACTAATCTCAAATGTTCCTGACAAATTAATAAACAATGCTGGCTTACAACATGATCGCTTAAGATGGAGAATTAAAAAAAGAAAATACGACAGTGCTATGTCAATGATGTTGGAAATTAATAAAAAAGATCCATCTTATCTAGAGCGTCCAGATAAGTTTTGGAAATTAAAAAGTTTTTTAATTAGAAGATTGATTGATCAGCATGAATATATGTCGGCATATAAAATGTCTTTAAATCATGGACTCGTGACCAATGCAGAAATTGCAGAAGCAGAATGGCTTGCTGGTTGGATTAGTATTACTTTTCTAAAAGATCCCGCGGCGGCAAAATATCATTTTCAAAGAATATGGGATGTTTCCTCAAGGCCAATTTCAAAAGCAAGGGCTTCTTATTGGATTGCAAAATCACTCGAAAATTTTGATAAGGAAAAAAGTCAAACCTGGTATACAAAATCAGCAAATTATCACCTCACTTTTTATGGGCAATTAGCTGCAACAGAAATTAACGGAAATAATATTCAGTACAATCCTGAAATAAATCCAATTACTGAAAAAGACTTTCTTGTAAACTCACAGTTAAAGGATGTTTATTCAGCAGTTTCTTTATTGAATGAATTTGATCAAGATAAGCTAGTAAAAAAATTCATTATGGATTTAGCTGAAAACCGTAGTGAAGCTGCTGCTACTCAGGCAATATATTTAGCAACTGATCTTGAGCGATACGATTTTGCAGTTCAAGCAGGAAAATATTATTATTATAAAAACTTTTATCTTGAACCCAAAAGTTTTCCTACTGTTCCAAGGCCTAGTTATGAAAAACTAATTTTTCCAGATCAAAGCTTAATTCATGCGGTAATAAGACAAGAAAGTCAATTTGACCCTGAGGCGGGCAGTTATGCTGGAGCCAAAGGCTTAATGCAATTGATGCCTTATACCGCAAAAAAAGTATCAAAAGGACTCAAGCTTCCTTATTCAAAAAATAAATTAACTGATGATCCGAACTATAATGTAATACTAGGCAGCGCATATCTAGATCAACTCCTATCATCATATGATGGTTCTTACATACTAACACTTGCAGCTTATAATGCAGGACCATCAAGAGTTAATGCATGGATTAAAAAATATGGAGATCCAAGAAGCGATGATATTACTCCTGTTAATTGGATAGAACTTATTCCGTTTAAGGAAACTAGAAATTATGTTCAAAGAGTGATTGAAAATGTTCAGGTTTACAGTTTTTTAGATAAGAATAATTTGCCCCAGAAATATTCAATAAAGGATAATCTTAATCAAGGTTATGTTGGTGGTAAGTCAGTCATCAAACCAACAATAAGACCATCAAATTAATGGCGGAGAGAGAGGGATTCGAACCCTCGGTACGGGTATAAGCCCGCACAACTCCTTAGCAGGGAGCCGGTTTCAACCACTCACCCATCTCTCCGGTTATTAGATTATTACTATAAATAGAACAAATAATCTAAGTATTTAATTTACTTTTCAAAAGCTCGTTCAATAGTTTGGGATTTGCTTTTCCCTTTGAAAGCTTCATTGCCTCACCTACAAAAAAACCGAAAAGCTTATCTTTTCCATTTTTATATTTTTCAACATTTTCAGGGTTTGCTGAGAGTACATCATTAACTAGTTTCTCCAATTCTCCTTCATCGCTGATTTGTGACAACCCTTTTTCAGCAATAATGTCACTCGGTGACTTACCTGTTTCACACATTTCTTCAAAAATATCTTTAGCAAGTCGATTAGAAACTTTTCCACTTTCAATATTATCGATTAGTTCACCTAATTTATCATGAGATACAGGACTCTCATCAATAGTTAGATTTTTTTTATTTAATATTGAAAATAGCTCACTAGTTACCCAAGTTGTTACAAGTTTTGGACTTCTATTCTTGACTACTTTTTCATAATAATCACTTGTTGCCTTGTCGGAAACAATTACACCTGCGTCATACTCACTTAGATTATAATCTTTTATGAATCTATTTTTTTTCTGGTCAGGAAGCTCAGGTATTGTACTTTTAATTTCTTCAATCCATTTATCTTCAATCACAAGAGGTAATAAATCTGGATCAGGGAAATATCGATAATCATGAGCATCTTCTTTTGATCTCATAGAACGAGTTTCTCCAGTGTCAATATTATACAACCTTGTTTCTTGGTTTATGCTTTCCCCTGACTCAATTAACTTAATTTGCCTTTTTGCTTCATAAATAATAGCAGAATGAATATACTTAAATGAGTTTAAGTTCTTAATCTCACACCTTGTTCCTAATTCATCTCCTGGTTTATTTACTGATACATTCACATCTGCTCTTAAAGATCCTTGCTCCATGTTTCCATCACAAGTATCTAAATAACGCAAAATAGATCTTACTTTTTTAACATACTCTACCGCTTCATCAGCAGAAGACATATCTGGATTTGATACAATTTCCATTAAAGCAATTCCAGAACGGTTTAAATCGACAAAAGTTAAATTTGGATCTTGATCGTGGAGACTCTTTCCTGCATCTTGTTCTAAGTGCAATCGTTCAATACCAATTCTTTTGGTTTGGTCATCTAATACAATGTCAATAAATCCATTGCCTACGATAGGGTCTTTAAACTGAGAAATCTGATATCCTTGAGGTAGATCTTGGTAAAAATAGTTTTTCCGATCAAAAATAGATTTATTATTAATTTTAGCATTTAAGCCAATTCCAGATCGAACAGCTTGCTCAACACAAAATTTATTTATTACTGGCAACATTCCAGGCATTGCCGCATCTACAAGACTAACCTGACTATTTGGTCCTGAACCAAAATCTGTAGATGATGAAGAAAAGAGTTTTGAATTGGATTTTACCTGCGCATGAATTTCGATCCCAATTACTAATTCCCAACCGTCAATCATTTAATCCACCACTTATCAAGATTAGGAGTATAATTAATTGTATCTTGAACATTCTTTGCAATATTTAATAATTTTTGCTCCTCAAAAGAGTTTGTTATTAATTGAAGTCCAATTGGCAAATTGTTCTCATCATTTGCGAAAGGAACTGAAATTGCAGGAATACCTGCCAGGTTTACTGGAACAGTGAATATGTCATTCAAGTATGTTTGAACAGGATCTTTTGGCTCATTCTCAATTTCAAAAGCAGTTGATGGTGTAGAAGGTGTTAAAATCGCATCTACTCTTTTAAATGCCTCATTAAAATCACTTTTAATTAACGATCTTACTTTTTGAGCTTTTATATAATAAGCATCATAATAACCAGACGAAAGAACATATGTACCGATCAATATTCTTCTTTTTACCTCATCTCCAAAACCAATAGACCTTGTCTCTTCATACATTTCGATTAGATTTTTTCCATTTTCTCTAATCCCATATTTTACACCATCATATCTAGCTAGATTTGACGAAGCTTCAGCTGGAGCAATTATATAATAAGTTGGAAGCGCATCCATTGTGTGCGGAAGACTTATATCAATTAATTCAGCACCATTTTCCTGCAATAACTTTTTGCAATCATCCCAAGCCTTTTGAGTACTAGCAGGAAGATCGTCACTTTTAAATTCTTTTGGAACTCCAATTTTCATTCCTTTAACTGAACTATTTAAATTATCGTAAAAATTCTCGTTTTGTTTTATTGATGAAGTTGAATCTTTTGAGTCATGGCCTGAAATAATCTCAAACAAGACTGCTGAATCCTCTACAGTTTTGGTAATAGGCCCAGCTTGATCTAATGAAGAGGCAAAAGCAACGATACCCCATCTAGAAACTCTTCCATAGGTTGGTTTTAAGCCAACCGTACCCGTAAAAGAAGCAGGCTGCCTAATTGAACCTCCTGTATCTGTCCCTAATGAGGCAATACATAAATCTGCTGCGACAGCTGCAGCTGAACCACCTGATGATCCTCCTGGAACAAGATTGGCATCAGAATTTTTAGACTTCCATGGATTTATTACTGAACCAAAATAGCTGGTTTTATTCGTCGATCCCATTGCAAATTCGTCACAATTCAACTTACCGAGACTTATTAAACCAGCATTAATACAATTTTGAGATGCAGTTGACTCATAGGTAGGCACAAAGCTAGACAAAATCTTACTAGACGCAGTAGTCTTTATATTCTTTGTGCAAAATAAATCTTTTATACCTATTGGAATTCCATCAAATTTACTCTTGGACTTCTTTTCTTTGCGTCTTTTATCAGAACTTTCAGCTTCTTTTAGAGCTTCCTCGGAAGAAACAGTATTATAACAATTCAGTACTTGGCCTTTATTAATGTTATCTAAATAAATTTTAGTAAGCTCAACTGATGAAGTCTCGTTATTTGCAAGTAGTTCACTAGCTTCTATTAAGTTCAGACCAGGTTTCATTTTATTATTCAATAACCTTAGGCACAGAAAAGAAATCCAACTCTTTCTCAGGCGCGTTTTCTAAAATCTCAGTAGCTGAATTTTCATCTAATGCAATATCATCTCTCATAACAAGAGACTGATCTAATGAATTTGATGTTGGATCAACATTATCTGTTTCAATGCTCTGTAACCTATCAATAAATTTTAAAATTGAACCAAGATCAGTTGATAAAGAAGTTAATTTATCCTCATCGATCTTTATTTTTGAAAGTTTACCTAATTTGAGAAGGCTATCTTTATCAAATTCCATAATTTCTAATATATAAGCTTTAAGTGTTCTATGATATACATATAAAAAATGTTAAATTCAACATACAAAGTCCAGGATTTACAAGAATTCAAACCTTTTCTTTTAAGCAAAAAAAGAATTATGGGATTAGATCTTGGAAAAAAAAGAATAGGCGTCTCTGTCTCAACTTTATCCTTAAATGGTGCGCTTCCCTTAAAAACTATTAGTGAAAATAAATTTAGTGAATTACTTAATTTGCTAAAAAAAATAGTTCATGAATATGATATCAAAGGTATAATTTTTGGTCTTCCAAAAAATATGGATGGATCTGAGGGCAAAAGTGCTCAATCAGCGAGAGATAAAGCAGATAAAATATGTAGCGAATTATGTATTAAGTACGGATTTTGGGACGAAAGGTTATCAACTATCGCTGTTGAAAGAAATTTTGCAACAAATAAAAAAAGTAGAGCTAAAAAAAAAGATCACAAAAAAGACATTGATAACTTAGCCGCAGCATTTATCTTAGAGGGCGCTATAAATTATATTATAAATAATTAACTTAAATGTCCCAAGATATTAAAATACCAAAAATAAGCCAAAAACATCTATTGGGTATAAAATATTTATCTATTGATGATATAGACAAAATCTTAGAACTTGCAGTTTTTTTTAAACTTAAGAACAAAGAAAAAAACAAAAATTATCCCATACTTACTGGTAGAACAATAATAAATCTTTTTTTTGAACCTTCCACAAGAACATTAATTTCATTTGAGATTGCCGCAAAAAGATTAGGTGCTGACGTTATCAATATGAATATCGAAGGTTCATCCTTACGTAAAGGAGAAACATTATTTGACACAGCACAAACAATCGGTGCTATGAATCCCGATCTAGTTGTCATCAGACATAGTGAAGATAATTCGGCAGAAGAAATTTCAAATCTTTTGGACTGTCCTGTTGTTAATGCCGGTGAAGGAATAAATGAACATCCAACACAGGCATTGTTAGATGCATTTACAATTCTTAGCCATAAAAAAACATTAAAGGATTTAACGGTTTCAATATGTGGTGATCTTGAACATAGTCGTGTCGCAAGATCTAATTATTATTTACTTACAAAGATGGGTTCAAAAGTAAGATTTGTTTATCCAAAATATTTTGAGCCAAAAGATTTAAATAAATACAAAGTGGAAATATTTCATGAATTAATAGAAGGAATAACTGACTCAGACATAGTCATGATGTTAAGAATTCAAAATGAAAGAATAATAGATACAGAATTACCCAGCACTGAAGAATATTTTTTACATTACGGGCTAACAGCAGAAAAATTGAAGAATGCAAAAACTGATGCACTTGTTATGCATCCAGGTCCAATAAATAGGGATGTAGAGATTGAAAGCTCTTTAGCTGATGATGTAAATAAATCAGTCATTAATGAACAAGTTGAAAATGGTGTAGCTGTCAGAATGGCATGTCTATCAATGCTTATTAGCTAAATGATTACTGAAGTTCTTTTAGTAATATCGCTATCATATATATTAGGCTCAATCCCATCTGGAATTATCTTTGCAAAAATCTTTAAACTTAAAGACCTACGAACTATTGGATCTGGCAGTACTGGCACCACAAACGTACTAAGAACAGGCAACTATACTGCAGCGGCTTTAACTTTAGTATTGGATTTTGGAAAAGCTTGTCTAGCTATTTATTTATCTCAAATTTTAAATGAAAAATTAACTCTAATCTCTAGCCTAGCTATTCTAATAGGACATATTTTTCCTTTATGGCTAAAATTTAAAGGTGGGAAAGGATTTGCTTGTTATTTAGGAATTATATTTATGATCAATTTCTATTTATTTATTTTTATATCTTTAATCTGGCTAATTACTTTTTTTGCTAAAAGAGTTTCATCACTTTCAGCGTTATTGAGTTGTTTAAGTGGTGTTCTCATATCAATAATTTATTTCAATTCAAATATTGTTTTAGTTGTTTTGGTTACAATATTAATTTTTGTAACTCACATTGAAAATATAAAAAGACTGATAAACGGCACAGAAACTAAAATCAAATAATCCCCGTATTCTGGGTTTATTTAGAATAAATTCTTCATAAGTTTGACAAACAATAAAAAAAAATATTTAAAGTCGCCAAATTAATGGATTGAAAAATGAATTTAGTTATTGTTGAAAGTCCCGCTAAAGCAAAAACAATTAATAAATATCTAGGCAATGATTATAATGTCCTTGCAAGCTTTGGACATGTAAGAGATCTTCCATCAAAAAACGGATCAGTAGATCCTGAAAATGACTTCTCATTTGAATGGGAAGTTTCAAATACATCAAAAAAGCATATTAAAGAAATCTATGATGCCGCTGAATCTTCCTCAAATATTTTTCTTGCAACAGATCCTGATAGAGAAGGTGAAGCGATTGCTTGGCATATAATTGAATTACTAAATAAAAAAAAGCTTACAAAAGATAAGTCCATTAAAAGAGTAGTATTCAGTGAAATTACAAAATCTGCAGTCAAAAATGGAATAGACAATCCAAGAGAGCTTGATCATTCATTGGTTGATGCTTACTTGGCACGAAGAGCCTTAGATTATTTATTTGGGTTTAGCCTTTCTCCTGTTTTATGGAGGAAACTACCCGGTGCAAAGTCAGCAGGTAGAGTACAGTCTGTTGCTCTGAGGCTTATTTGTGAGAGGGAAGTTGAAATAGAGTCGTTTGACCCTCAAGAATATTGGAAAATAAAAGCAAATCTAGAAGTTGTAGATAATAACATTGAGGCGAGTCTTACCCACTATAACGGTGAAAAAGTTGATAAATTTAGTTTTAAAAATGAAGAGGATGCCAAAAAAGTTACAGAGTCTTTTAAAGGACAAAATTTTAAGTTTACCGATATTACAAAAAAACCAGCTTCAAGAAATCCTGATGCTCCTTTTTCGACTTCAACTCTTCAGCAAACGGCCTCTAGTATTTTTGGCTTTGGAGCATCTAGAACAATGCAAATTGCTCAACGTTTATTCCAAGGAGTTGAAATTGATGGAGAAACAACAGGATTAATAACTTATATGAGAACTGATAGTACTGATTTGTCAAAAGAAGCAATTCATTCATATAGAGATTTTATTCAGAATAACTTTGATTCATCATACCTTCCAAAAGAGATTAGAAGCTTTAAAAGTAAAAAGGCTAAAAATGCTCAAGAAGCTCATGAGGGTATTAGACCTACAGATATATTAAGAAAGCCAGATGAGATGAAAAAGTATTTAGATGAAGATGGGTTTAAATTATATAATTTAATATGGAAAAGATCTCTTGCCAGCCAAATGGGCTCAGCATCATTTGAGAGAACTGCTATCTCAATTTCTAGTGAAAATGAAACGATAAAACTAAGGGCAAATGGATCAATTCAAACATTTGATGGCTTTTTAAATATTTATAGTGAATTCAATAAAAAGTCAGAAATTATTGAATCTGAAGATAATGAAGATGATAAAGATCTACCTAACATTACTCTTAATGACAATATTAATAATGTCGAACCAGCTAGCTCTCAGCACTTTACCCTCCCTCCACCTAGATATTCAGAGGCAACACTTGTAAAAAAATTAGAAGAACTTGGAATTGGAAGACCTTCAACATATGCAAGTATCATTTCAGTTTTAAAAATGAGGAATTATGTTGAAGTTGAGAAAAATCGATTTGTTCCTGAAGATAGAGCTATTTTGATTACTGGCTTTCTAAAAGGTTTTTTTCTCAAAATACGTAGATTACGAATTCACTGCTGAAATGGAAGAGTCACTTGATGAGATAACTTCTGGAACTATTAATTGGAAAGAGTTTTTAGACAAATTTTGGAAAAACTTTTCATCTAATATTGGTGAAGTAACTGATTTAAGAATTACTAATGTGCTTGATCATCTAAATGAAAGCCTTAAAAATCATATTTTTGTTGAAGCGGAAGGGAAAGATATTACTCGAGAGTGCCCTACCTGCTCCGGTCAGTTAAGCTTAAAGGTAAGCAGATTTGGGGCCTTCGTGGGCTGTTCAAACTATCCAGAGTGTAAATTCACAAGACCAATATCTCCAAAAAAAATGAAAGAAGTTGTTGAAGACAAGGTTCTTGGTATTGATGAGGAAACAAAAAAAGAAATCAAATTATTAAGTGGAAGGTTTGGACCATATATACAATTGGGCGATAATGATACTAAAGACAAACCAAAAAGATCAAGTGTTCCAAAAGGTATACCCGCGGCAGAAATTGATCTTGCAAAAGCAAATTATCTTTTGAGTCTTCCGAGAGAAATTGGTCTTCATCCTGAAAGTGGTGAAATGATTACTATAAA
>CACPLH010000008.1:0-48122 GCA_902634765.1 uncultured Pelagibacteraceae bacterium | reverse complement strand
ATCAAAAAATGTTTGAAAATATTCCAATTAAAAAACCAGTAATTAAGAAAAAGGATAAGTTCGACCCTTTAAAGATAGCTGAATTAATTGATAAATCAAAAGACACTAAAACTGTTGAAGAAGATATAGAAGATTTAGAATACGACTCATTGGACTCAACGCCCTCTCTTGATAATAAGCTCACTTTAAGCGAAGAAGATGCAATAAGAGCTCAATTTATGCAGTGTTGGAGCATCCCAATTGGAATTCCATTTGATGATACGATGATTGTAAAAATTAAAATTTCTCTCAATACAGATGGATCACTATTAGAGCCTCCCGAGGTGTTACAGCATGAACGCATGAATAAGCCTTCAGAAAAATATTTTAGAACACTTGCAGAAAGTGCTTTACGAGCAGTAAGAAGATGTGATCCAATTAAAGCTCCTGATATAAATCGTTATGAAAGTTGGAAGAGGATACAGTTGAATTTTGATCCAAGGGAGATTTTAAGAGGATGATAAAAAAGACTATCCAAAAGATATTGTTTTTCTATTTAGTTATTATCACTAATGCGTCAGCATTAATTGAAATTGATATCACTGAGGGTAATAGAGAGCCTCTGCCCATAGCTGTTACCAACTTCTTCTATGCCGAAGATGCAATTAAAGATTTAGATCAAATTTCTATTGATGTAAGTAAAGTTATTTCAGCTGATCTTGAGAGAAGTGGTCTTTTTAAATCAATTGATCAAGAAGCGTTTATTCAAAAGACAGCATCAATGCACATTAGGCCGAGACATGAAGATTGGAGATTAATAAATGCTCAGGCATTAGTTACAGGTGAGCTTGAGCTTGATAATGATAAACTCAGAGTAGAGTTTAGATTATGGGATACATTTGCGGAAAAAGAAATTGAAGCATTGGTTTTAATTACCACAATAGATAATTGGAGAAGGATCAGTCATATGATAGCTGATAAGATCTATGAGAGGCTAACAGGTGAGGAGGGATATTTTGATACAAGAATTTTATATGTTTCTGAAAATGGTCCAAAAAATAATAGAATAAAAAAACTAGCTATCATGGATCAAGATAGTTTTAATCACAGATATTTAACGAGTGGAAAAGAGTTAGTATTAACGCCTAGATTTAATCCTGTTAAACAAGAGATAACTTATCTTTCATATTTTAAAAATCTTCCAAGAGTATATCTACTTGATATTCAAACCGGCATACAGGAAGTAGTTGGTGATTTTCCCGGAATGACGTTTGCGCCACGCTTCTCCCCAGATGGTGAAAAAATAATAATGAGTTTAGCAAGGGACGGTAATTCTGACATCTATGTAATGGATATTAAATCGAGGGTTGTTGAGAGACTGACTGATAGTCCCGCAATAGATACTTCTCCTAGTTATTCTCCAGATGGGAAAAAAATAACGTTTAATTCGGATAGGGGTGGATCACAGCAAATTTATGTAATGGATAATAAAGGAAGAAATCAGACTAGAATTTCTCGTGGAACAGGAAATTATGCTACTCCTGTCTGGTCTCCAAGAGGAGATTTGATTGCATTTACAAAAAATTTTCAAGGTCGATATTTTATTGGAGTAATGAGAACTGATGGTACAGGTGAGAGGTTATTAACTGAAAATTGGTACCAAGAAGCACCTTCTTGGTCATCAAATGGGCGAGTTTTGATTTTTTACCGAGAAACTAAGGCTGATGATACTGGGAAGGGGCACTCATCCTCACTTTGGTCTATTGATCTAACTGGCTTTAATGAGAGAAAGATTGAAACCCCTGAGGATGCATCCGACCCATCATGGTCGAGACTTATTCAATAAAAACCAAAAAAACCCATATTTTTAGTTGTATTTTTTCTAGACTTGAACATATTATGCAAATACACTAAGCCAGCTGGGCTACAAAAAAAAACTGGGAGTTTTTATGCAACGAACTATTCAATATTATAGAAATTTTATCACAATTATAGCAGCTACATTTATATTAGCCGCTTGTGCTACGACACCACCTGAGACATCATCATCTGGTTCTTCTGCTTCATCATCAAGTTCAACAGTATCATTAGTTCAAGATGGAGTTTATGTTGGAGATGAAACAATTGAGATGCTTGCTGTTGATGTTCCTGATAGAGTATTTTTTGCATACGATAGCTATGCTCTTACAAGCGCCGCTCAATCTACATTGAGTAAGCAAGCAAAATGGTTAAAAGCAAACCCATCAGTTACTATTTCTGTTGAAGGTCATGCCGATGAGAGAGGAACAAGAGAATATAACCTAGCTCTTGGTGATAGAAGAGCTAATGCAGCAAAAGATTATTTGATGAGTCAAGGGATAAGTTCTAATAGAGTGACTACAATAAGCTATGGAAAAGAAAGACCTGTAAAGAGTGGTTCTAATGACACAGCTTGGGCTCAAAATAGAAGATCAGTAACAGTTAGAACTAACTAAAACAATATTCTTCATTTCAAAAAATAATTTAGGCCTTTTTTTAGACAAAAAGGCCTGATTTATATATTGTATAAACAATATGCAATTTTTAAAAAATATTTTTTTAACTTTAACATTCTTCTTTGTTTTTTCATTAACTACTTATGCGGAAAATATTGAAGATATAATTAGAAAGCTAAATGCCATAGAAAGCCGTCTAACAGTTTTAGAAAAAGCAACGTTTAACCAAACAACTTCTGGTTTGAGTTCGACTTCAGGTAGTAATTATGACTCAATAATTACAAAACAATCAATTCAAATTACTGAAATTCAAAATGAAATACAAAAACTTACTTCTCAATTAGAAGAAATTTTATTTTCCATGCAGACTACAATAAATACATTTAATACGTTTAAAGAAGATACAGAGTTTCGATTTGATGATTATCAATCTAAACAGAATCAGGTAATTAGTGATTTGAGTAAAAATATTACAAGTGAAAGTGTCTTGAATGCACGTGATACTAATGATCTAGAACCTAAGATACTTGGAACTATTCAACAAGATGAAGAAGGTGTGCAAAACTTAGCTTCCCAACCACCCCAGTCAGATCAACTTGATCAAAATGAAAAACAGGAAATTGTTAATACTATTGCTCAAGATAATTTAGTTAAATTAGAAGAAAATAATAATATTATTTCAATTTTGCCAGAGGGTGATGAAAGTGGACAGTACGAGTTTGCTATGAATCTTTTAAAGCAAGGTGACTATCAAACTGCTGAACAAGCATTTGTTGAATTTATCTCTGTTGGAAAAAATGAGAACTTTTTGAGTAATTCCAAATTTTGGTTAGGTGAAACATATTATGTAAGGGAAAACTATAAGGACGCTGCAAAGTCTTATCTTGCCTTATACCAAAGTTACCCAAATTCAAACAAAGCACCCAATGCCCTTTTAAAATTAGGAATTTCATTAATCAAAATGGATCAAAAAGAACAAGGGTGCAATACTTTTATCCAGTTAGAGCAAAACTATCCTACAGCAGATCAGGCTTTACTAGATAGAAATTTACTAGAGATAGATAATAATGGCTGTGAAACTAGTTGAGCCAAAAAATTATAGAAAAACTCCTGACATTCTAGATTCTGATTTTGAAAATATTTTATTCAATCTTGGAGTAAAAAAAGAATTTTGCATAGCTGCTTCAGGTGGTCCAGATAGCTTATGTTTAATTTTGTTAGCAAATAAATTTGCGTTAAAAAATAATTATAAAATGTCTGTGCTTACTGTTGATCACCAATTAAGAAAAGAGAGTTCAGAAGAATCTATTTGGCTTAATAAAATTTTAAAAAGAATAAAGATTAAGCACTACATTTTAAAATGGAATGGAAAGAAACCTAAAAGTAATGTCATGGAAACTGCTAGATTAAAAAGATATGAGTTAATGACTAATAAATGTCTCAAACTGAATATTAAACATTTATTAACCGCCCACCATCTAGATGACCAGATTGAGAATTTCTTTATGAGACTTGTTAGAGGAAGTGGTCTCAAGGGTCTATCTTCAATGTCTAAATCAGTAAAAATGAATGGAATAAAAGTAATAAGACCGTTATTAGAATATCAAAAAAAATCACTCATTAAAGTTCTGGCTAATAATAACCAAAAGTATGTTCAAGATCCATCAAACAATAATTCTAAGTATGATAGAATTAGATATAGAAAGTTAATTGGGGGCTTAATTGATGAAGGTTTAAACAAGAATAGATTGAACAAATTAATTTTGAATCTTAATCAAGTTGATGATGCAATCAATTACTCAACTATAAACTCAATTGACAAAACTATTTCTCAAAATAAATATGGAAACATTATCGTGGATAGAAAGATTTTTTTTAAATTACCTAAAGAACTACAATTTAGAGTTTTATTGTTTGTACTTAATTACAATGGAAGTAAAAAAAAGAGAATTAAAAGCGAGTCAATTCTAATGTTGATTGATATATTAAATTCTTATGACTTTAAGAGACATACACTTAATAAAAATTTATTTATAAATAAAAAAAATAACATCTTGGTAGTCAAAGAAGCCAGCAGAATAAAGTCAAAAGAGCCTATTAAAAAAAAGAATTTCATTTGGAAAGATATCTATAAGATTAATATTAAAACTCAATTAACACGTGACTTGAAGATAGGATTTGCTGACGACTCTTTTGATAAAAAAAGTCACTTAAAGGAGGATAAAATACTTATAAACTCCATGCCGGCAATATGGAAAAAAGATAAGATTATTTCCATACCCTTTTTAGATAAGCGAAAGAAACTGATTGCAACTTGTACTCCCATTAAAATAAGTGAATTCAGTGAGTACATAATGATAAGTAATTGAATATTAATAATTTTTTTTATTTGTCACTTAATCCTTGTATGATCATAATTAGTGATTATTTAATATGTAGTTAATAATTATTAAATCTATCTATGAATCTTAAAAATGTTGCCTTATGGCTTTTTATTACCTTTATCGCGTTCGGTCTTTTTAACCTCTTTGGGGGTCCCGGATCAGATAATTCAAGGAGTATAGAGCTTACTTATTCTCAGTTTCTAGATGAAGTAGATGCTGGGTCAATAACTGATGTAGTAATTAAAGGTAAAGATATTACAGGCAAGTATTCAGATGGGCGTTCGTTTAAAACGTATGAGCCTAATGACCCAACTTTAGTTGATCGTCTGAATGAACGAGGTGTAAATATATCAGCAGTTCCACTTGATGATGGGTATCCATCACTTTTAGGTATACTTATTTCATGGTTCCCAATGCTTTTACTAATTGGTGTATGGATCTTCTTTATGAGACAAATGCAAGGTGGTAAAGGTGGAGCAATGGGTTTTGGCCGTTCTAAAGCTAAACTTCTAACTGAAAATAAAAATAAAGTAACATTTAATGATGTTGCTGGCATTGATGAAGCTAAAGAGGAGTTAGTTGAGATAGTAGATTTTTTAAAGGATCCACGAAAATTTCAAAAGCTTGGTGGAAGAATTCCAAAAGGTGCATTATTAATTGGCCCCCCTGGAACAGGTAAAACTTTGCTAGCAAGAGCAATTGCAGGTGAGGCGGGTGTTCCATTCTTTACTATATCTGGATCAGACTTTGTAGAAATGTTTGTAGGTGTCGGTGCATCTCGTGTTCGAGACATGTTTGAACAAGGGAGGAGACATGCACCATGTATTATCTTTATTGATGAGATTGATGCAGTTGGAAGAAGTAGAGGTGCTGGTCTTGGAGGCGGAAATGATGAGAGAGAACAGACATTAAATCAAATTTTAGTTGAGATGGATGGCTTTGACACGCAAGAAGGTATAATTCTTGTTGCTGCAACAAATAGACCAGATGTTTTAGATCCAGCTTTATTAAGACCTGGTAGATTTGATAGACAAGTTGTTGTTCCAAATCCTGATATTATTGGACGCGAGGCAATTTTGAAAGTTCACATGAAGAAAATTTCAGCCGCACCAGATGTCGACATAAGAACTATTGCCAGGGGTACCCCAGGTTTTTCTGGCGCAGATCTTGCTAATATTGTTAATGAGTCTGCTTTGTTAGCTGCTAGAAAAAATAAAAAAATAGTGACAATGATTGATTTTGAAGAAGCTAAGGACAAAGTAATGATGGGAGCTGAGAGACGCTCATTAGTAATGTCGCAAGAAGAGAAAGAACTTACGGCTTATCATGAAGGTGGTCATGCAATAGTAGCAATAAATCAACCTGCTTCAGATCCAATTCATAAGGCGACTATAATACCAAGAGGAAGAGCTTTAGGTATGGTTATGAGGCTGCCAGAAAGAGATCAACTATCGCTTCCACGAGAAAAAATGTATGCAGATATTACAGTTGCCATGGGAGGCCGAGTTGCAGAAGAAATAATTTTTGGAGAGTCAAAAGTTACATCTGGAGCATCTTCTGATATTGAGATGGCGACTAAAATGGCTAGAAATATGGTTACAAAATTTGGAATGAGTTCGAAATTAGGTCCAATTCAATATGGAGAGAATGAAGAAGAGGTTTTCTTAGGCAGATCTGTCCAAAAGCATCAGAATGTATCAGAAGAGACTGCAAAATTAATCGATAATGAAATTAGATTAATTGTCGACACTTGTTATGATAAAGCCAGATCTATTTTAGAAGATAAAATTGAAGATTTGCATAAATTAGCAAAAGGTCTAATAGATTATGAAACCTTGAGTGGTGATGAAATATTATCGTTGATCAAAGATGGATCAATTAATCGCCCTGACCCTGAAGAAGAAATCAAAAACGCTGGCCCCTCTGTCCCCAAGAGTGGTAAGACAGGTTTTAAGCCCAAGATTGTGCCAGATTTAAAGCCAAAACCTCAATCTTAGATACTTTGAAAATTTTCTGAGTGTTTGGATATGAAACTTTATGTTCAACCTTTATTCTCAGACAATCATCCAGTCGAATCAATTACAAAGAAGTTAGGCTCTTCGGATCATTGCTTTTCGTCTATAAGAATTTTACACAAAGAAAAAGGTTCTGTTAAAAGCCAAATTGTAAATCTTAATGAACTTTTTAAACTCTCAAAAACTGAGAGAGTAAAGATTTCAAAACAGATTAGAAATATTGAAATCTCACGAAAAAAAATTGCTGGCTTAAGTTTTAAAAAACCTTTGATAATGGGTATCCTCAATGTAACTCCAGACAGTTTTTCTGATGGTGGAATGTATACCTCAAAAAAGACGGCTATGGAGCATGTCAAAAAAATGATAAAATCTGGAGCGGATTTAATTGATATAGGTGGTGAGTCAACAAGACCAGGCTCAGAAAAAGTCAAGATAGAAGATGAGCTAAAAAGAATTATACCTGTTCTAAATAATATTTCTGATCTTAAAAATAAAGTTCCAATTTCTCTTGATACAAGAAAACCTGAAGTAATGAAGAAAGGTTTAAAAAAAGGAGTAGATATTATTAATGATGTATCGGGCTTAAGATATAGTAAAGATACAATTCCACTACTGAAAAAAACTAAATCTCCAATAATTATAATGCACTCAATAAGTACACCAAAACTTATGCAAAAAAAAATTAATTATAAAAATGTCTTAATAGATATTTATGATTTTTTAGAAAAAAAAATTAATCAATGTGAGAAAAATAACATTGATCGTTCAAGGATCATTATTGATCCAGGAATTGGATTTGGTAAAAATCTGAAACAAAATTTGAATCTCATCAAAAACATATCTTTCTTTCATTCTCTAGGTGTAAGCATTCTTCTTGGGGCATCAAGAAAAACTTTCATTAGCAAGATTTCAAAAAATGCATTAGAAAATGAAAGGCTTGGTGGATCTATTTCCTCAGTTATATTTGCTTTAAATCAAGGTGTTCAAGTATTTAGAGTTCATGATGTCATAGAAACAAAACAAGCAATCGACGTTTATAATAAAATTAAAAGTGCATAATGGAAAATCTTTTTGGAACTGATGGAATAAGAGATAGAGCAAATAGCTCAAAACTAAATGGAAATACTCTTATGCTACTAGGAATGGCTCTTGGTGATTACTTTAGAGATGGTGAGCATAGACATCGGGTGGTCATAGGAAAAGATACCAGACTATCTGGCTATATGATTGAACAAGCTGTCACGGCTGGTTTACTATCTATGGGAATGGATGTATTTTTATTGGGCCCAATACCAACACCTGGTGTTTCTCTTGTAACTAAATCAATGAGAGCTGATATTGGCATTATGATTACAGCATCTCATAACAAATTTCATGATAACGGATTAAAAATTTTTGACAAGTTTGGAAACAAATTGTCTGATCAAGTTGAAATGAAAATTGAGAGTTTGATGAATAAAGAAATTGAAAAAAAACTTGCTGAGCCAGAGCATATAGGAAGAGCTAAAAGACTTGAAGATGCAAATGCTCGTTATATTGAGTTTGTAAAAAATACATTTCCTAAAAGTAAGTCGTTAGAGGGTTTGAAAGTAGTGATTGATTGTGCGAATGGTGCGTCATATATATCTGCCCCAACCATATTGTATGAATTAGGAGCTGAGGTAGTAAAAATTGGTGTGAACCCTGATGGATTCAATATTAATAAAGAATGTGGATCAACCGATACTTCAATGTTAGTACACACCGTATTAAAAGAAAAAGCAGATATTGGATTTGCATTAGATGGTGATGGCGATCGTTTAATAGTTTGTGATGATAAAGGTAAAATTATTGATGGTGATCAAATACTGGGTCTCTTAGCATTGTCAATGAAAGCAGAAAATAATCTTCGAGAAGATACAGTTGTTGCAACCGCTATGTCTAACCTCGGTCTTGAGAAGAAATTAATTGAACATTCTATAAAATTGATACGTACTTCAGTTGGAGATAGATACATTAAAGAAGAAATCCTGAACAAGAATTTAAGTTTAGGTGGAGAGCAATCAGGTCATATTATTATGAGAGATCATGGTTCATCTGGTGATGGTATGGTTACAGCTTTAAAAATATTATCCATATTAAAAGATAGTAAAGGAACATCAAGCCAGATATTAAATGTCTTTGAGGCTGTCCCCCAAAAACTTCTTAATTTTAATATCAGTGATAAGAAGGTCCTTGAAAAGAAAGAAACGAAAACTTTAATAGAAAGTTATAAACAAGAATTATCATCTGATGGAAGAATTTTTGAGAGAATGTCTGGAACAGAACCAGTTTTGAGGGTAATGATAGAATGTGATAACCCTGAAAAATTGGATCATATTGGAGAGCAGATATCATCTTATTTTTCAAAATTTAATTAGAAAGATATTTTTATCATGACTGGAGTTGTAGTCATTGGTTCTCAATGGGGTGATGAAGGAAAAGGCAAGATTGTTGATTGGCTATCAAGTCAAGCCGACGTTGTTATTCGATTTCAGGGAGGGCATAATGCAGGTCATACTCTGGTTATTGATGGTGAAACATATAAATTAAATATCTTACCTTCTGGAATCCTAAGAAGTGAGAAGAAATCAATTATAGGTAATGGAGTTGTTCTTGATCTTAGTTCATTAATTAACGAAATAGATAAACTTACAGAGAGGGGTGTAAAAATATCTCCTGAGAATCTCTATATTTCAGATCGAGCAACAATCATATTACCTCTTCACCAGTACCTAGACGAATTAAGAGAAAATAATAATTTGATTAAAATTGGAACAACTAAAAGAGGTATTGGCCCAGCTTATGAAGACAAGGTGGCAAGAAGAGCTCTGCGTCTATGCGATTTATTTGATAAGTCAAAATTATTACATAAGGTTGAAATACTCTTGAACCACCATAATGCTCTATTGAGAGGTTTTAATAAAAAGGAATATGATATAAATGAAGTTGTTGAAGATATATACAAATTAGGTCAGAAAGTTAAGCCATTCGCTAAAACTATTAATGAATTATCAAATGAGATTGATAACGAAAATCAACATATTTTATTTGAAGGCGCTCAAGGTTTCTTGCTTGATATAGATCATGGAACATACCCTTATGTTACTTCTTCGAACGTTCATGCCAGTTATGCATCTATTGGTAGCGGTTTAAGTCCCAAGCTGATAAATCACATTCTAGGTATTACAAAATCTTATACAACAAGGGTTGGCAATGGTCCTTTTCCAACTGAACAAGATAATGAAATTGGCAATAAGTTAGGTGAAATAGGACATGAGTTTGGGACTGTTACTGCTCGTAAGAGAAGATGTGGTTGGTTTGATGCAGTTTTAGTTAGGCAGGCATTGGTTCAGTCAGGTGTAACTGGAATTGCTTTAACTAAAATTGATGTTTTGGATAGTTTTGATGAAATAAAAATATGTGTTGGATATAAACTTGGGGATCAAAAATTAGATTATTTTCCAAGCTCTGAGGATGATCAACTAAATGTAGAGCCAATATACGAGTCTTTTGAGGGCTGGAAATCTAAGACAACTGGAATTAATAGTTTTGAAGATCTGCCTATTTTAGCACAAAACTACATAAATCGTATAGTTGAGTTAACTGGAACAAAAATCGATCTTATTTCTACGAGCCCTAAAAGAGAAGATACGATTCTAATCAATAAATTATTTAATTAGGCGGGAAGCAGCTTTGTTTCTTTCGCCAAATTCATCATTTCTAATTGAAGTTTTTCAAAAGCTCTTTCTTCAATCTGTCTAATTCTTTCTCTGCTTATTTTGTATTCTTTACTAAGTTCTTCAAGAGTTTTGGGTTCTTCAGATAACTTTCTTACTTGTATTATATTTTTTTCACGTTCATTAAGAACATTAATTGCTTTTGAAAGAAGGGCTTTTCTTTTATTTATTTCTTCTTTTTCAGCAATTTTGATTTCATGATCCGCATCCTCATCGACAAGCCACTCTTGCCATTCTTCGTCACTATCAGCACTAACCATCGCATTTAATGAGTAGTCATTTCCAGAAATTCTACCTTCCATTTCTGTCACTTCTTTTTCAGATACATTTAAGCGATCAGAAATTTCTTTAACTTGATGAGGCTTAAGATTTCCATCAGTGTAATCATCTAATTGGTTTTTAATTTTTTTTAGATTAAAAAAAAGTTTTTTTTGTGCAGCTGTTGTTCCAATTTTAACAAGACTCCATGACTTTAAAACATATTCTTGAATAGCAGCTCTAATCCACCACATAGCATATGTTGCAAGTCTAAAGCCTTTATCAGGATCATATTTTTTGACTGCTTGCATTAAGCCAATGTTGCCCTCAGAAATTAGTTCTGTAATCGGAAGTCCATACCCTCTATAGCCCATTGCTATTCTTGCAACTAATCTCAGGTGGCTAGTAACTAATGTATGGGCCGCTTTCGTATCACCTTCTTTTCTCCACTTATTAGCTAGAGAAACTTCTTGCTTCTCGGTAAGCATTGGAAATTTCTTAATCTGCTGAAGGTAATGGCTTAAGCTTCCTTCATTCGAGAGTACTGGCAGTGTGTTCTTTTCAGACATAATTAATATATGGTGTTATAAAGCTTATTTTTCAATGGCCTTTTTTTTAAAGGAATCAATCAAATTTCTCAAGTTTTTAGGTATATCACATTGATAAATATGATTTTTTTCTGTTTTTGGATGGATAAATCCAAGTGATTGAGCATGAAGACATTGCCCATCTAAACTGTCGATTATTTTAATTAAATCTTTTTGAAGGTACTTAGTTTTACTTGAGGGCGTTCTTCCATAGACTTTATCTCCAATAATTGGATTCCCATGTTCACTTAAATGAACTCTTATTTGATGAGTTCTTCCCGTTTCTAATTTACATGATAATAAGGTCGCAACATTATTTCCTTTGAGGTCAAAAAAACTATCGATTGTCTTGTAGTGAGTAATTGCTGTTTTGCCCTTAATAATAGAAGACATCATTTTTTTTCTATTTCGATTACTTCTTGATATCAAGCTTTTTATTTTACCTACTCGAGGAATAACTTTTCCCCATACAAGCGCAAGATATTCTCTATCAATAGTATGTTCGGAAAACTGCTTTGAGAGATGAACGTGAGTTGAGTTATCTTTTGCAACAACGATTAATCCACTTGTATTCTTGTCAATTCGATGCACTATCCCAGGGCGCTCACTATTGCCAATATCTGAGAGTTTCCCTTTTGTATGATGGATAATTGCTTGCACCAAAGTCCCAGTTTTATTTCCTGCACCTGGATGCACTACCAAGCCAGATGGCTTATTTATTATAATTAAATGCTTATCTTCATATATAATATCAAGTTTAATATCCTCACCAATCAGCTTTGTATTATTCAGTTCAATTTTATTGATTATGATTTTATCGTATAAAGCAATTTTATAATCAGGCTCACTTGGGTTCCCATTTACCAAAATATTTTTATTTAAAATTAATTGTTTAATTTTAGACCTACTTTGATTTTTTGATTTCAAGCTAATAAATTTATCTAATCTTTCACCAATCAAGTCATTTACATTTACTTCAATATGATGCATTTTATTCATATGGAGGATAATCCAAAATATTTAAGATCTTTAAAGATTACAGTTATCACCATGGGTATTTTAATTATCTTTGGCGTAATAATTATTATTTCGACAATTGTTTATAGAATATCTTCACCTAATTATAGCCTAAGCTCTGATAATAGAGAATTAAATATAAAATTAAATATACCAGATTCAGCAGAGATAAAATCAGTTAATTCTAATAGAAAAACTCTCACAATTTTTTATGAATTAGATGAAGAAAAATTTGTCAAAATACTAAGTTTGGAGAGTGGAAAAGTAATTAAAAATATTAAACTTGAATTTTAGGAAGCCTTATAAAATTCTATATTAACTTTTTTGGCAGTTATTTTATTTTGTATTAAATCTGAAGCCTTTTCAGCTATCATTACTGTTGTAGCATTTAAATTACCTGAAACTATGTTAGGCATTATTGATGCATCAACCACTCTCAGTTTTTCGACACCATAAACTTTAAGGTCTTGATCAACAACTGACATATCATCATTACCCATTTTACAAGTACATGATGGATGATAAGCTGTATCTCCTTTTGACCTAATAAAGTTATTTAGACTATCATCACTGTTAATATTCTCTCCTGGAGAAATTTCTTTTCCTCGGTAATGATCAAAAGCTTTTTGATGAAAAATATCCCTTGCAATCTTTATTCCCTCTCTCATTTCATTAAGATCATGCTCAGTTTGCATGTAATTAAATTGGATCCTTGGTAAGTCATTTGGGTTTGATGATTTTAGTTTAACAAAGCCTCTACTTGTAGGTCTCATAGGACCTACATGAGCTTGAAATGCATGACAGCTTGGGTTTTGACGTCCATGGTCAATAACTAGAGAGGGAAAAAAATGATATTGCATATTTGGATAGTCAACCATTTCATTTGTTCTTATGAATCCACCAATCTCTAAATTTGAATGTGCGGCAATACCTTTTTTAAATAAAAACCACTGCATACCAATGAGTGCCATATTGATAGGATTAAATGAGCTGTATAGAGTAACGGGCTTCGTACATTCATATTGAACATATGTCTCCAAATGGTCCTGTAAGTTTTTACCAACACCATTTAGAGCTGATATTATCTTAATATTATGATTTTTTAACTCTTCTTCAGGACCGATTCCTGAGAGCATCAGGATTTGGGGAGAATTGATTGCTCCAGCTGATAAAAGTACTTCTTTATCTGCAAAGATTTTTTTTAACTTATTTTTATTTTTTATTTCAACGCCAATTGCAACTGAGTTTTCAATTATTATTTTTAACACTTGGATATTTGTTATCAGTGTTAAGTTTTGTCTTTGTTTGATAGGATGTAAATAAGTAACACTAGTGCTTTGTCGTTTTCCATCAAAGATTGTAGTATCCATTAAGCCAAAACCCTCTTGCTTATAACCATTCATATCGTTATTAATTTCGTAGCCAGCTTCTTTTGCGGCTTCAAGATAGACTTTAGATAATATATTTCCATTTTCTGTTCTTGAGAGTTTAAGTGGACCATCAGTATTTCTATATTCTGTATCTAGTCCCTCAATAGATTCAGATTTTTTAAAATATGGAAGAACACTTTCATAGTTCCAATTGCTAAGCCCAAGTTGCCCCCAATTTTCAAAATCCATAGCATTGCCTCGAACATGAACCATACCATTATGAGATGAACATCCTCCTAACATCTTACCTCGTGGACAAAACATTTTTCTATTGTTCATAAATGGTTCTGGTTCAGTTTCGTAAAGATAATTATATTTTGGATCATGCATTGTATATAATAGTGCAGAAGGCATTGCAGTTTTCCAGGTCTTATCACTGGGCCCTGCCTCAAGTAACAAAATATTATTATTAGGATCTTCTGATAATCTATTTGCCAATACGCATCCGGCTGAACCAGCTCCAATAATTATATAATCGTAATTTTTTTTCATAAGTTGTTTTTACTAAACAATGTAATTATCATACAATATAGATCGATGCTAAAAAAAATAAATCCAAATTTTGCAATTATATTATCAACAGTCTTATGGGGAACGTGGTGGCTCCCTTTACGTCTCATGAATGAATATGCTGACAATAACGCTATTCCACTATTTTTAAGTTTCATGATAGCTGGATTATTTCTATTAGTTTTTTCATTACAAAATATTCATCTATTCACAAAAAAAAATATAATTTTAACTGTAGTTGCCGCTGCTTTTGGAGCGGCAGCAATGTGTTTTTATAACGAAGGTCTTTTGCGGGGAAATGTTGCACGAATTTTAATTTTTTTTTATCTGACAGCTGTCTGGTCTACAATTATAGAAATTGTATTTTTAAGAACCCCTATAACAATTTATCGTTTTTTATCTATTTCAGCTGGTTTCACTGGCTTATTTATTATTACTGGTTTTGATCAAGGAAATTTTTTGCCACAATCTGTCGCTGATCTTTTTGGGATTATCGCTGGTTTAATGTGGTCAGTATGTGCAACGTTAATCAGAATAAATAAGGACCTTGATGTCAATTTTGGAACTTCAATTTTTATTTTAATCGGTGGTCTTTTTGTAGTCCTTGCAACTTATTTACCTGATGGTCAAGTTTTATCAGGGTATAATAGTGAGATCTTTACTAAAACACTTCTAATAGTTTTAATCTTTGCCTTTATTTGGCTGCTGCCAGGATATTGGCTAGTGACATATGGACAAGATCAGGTTGATCCTGGAAGAGCAGGGATTTTATTGATGTTTGAGGTTGTGATTGGAATTGTTTCAGCCTACTTGTTAGCAAATGAAGTTATCACTATCAGAGAATTCTTAGGAGCATTATTTGTAATGAGTGCTCCTTTAATTGAAATCTATCTTGGAAATAAATCAATAGAATCAATAAGTTAGTTTATAAAAAAAAATTAGTGAATAATCTGCTTTAAAGGTGGATCGTAAGCTTTATATGTGTTTCAATAATTTCATTAATAAAAAAAACGGAGAATATAAATGCATTTATTAAAAAAATTAATAGTTACAGGAATATTTGCCCTTGGAATAGCTGGATTTTCATCTCAGGCTTATGCTTCATGTGGTAAGATTACTGTTGCTGAAATGGACTGGGCATCAGCAGAAATGTTTGCCCATATTGATAAAGTAGTTCTTGAAAATGGATATGGTTGTGAAATCGAATTAGTTCCTGGAGCTACAATGCCTACAGCTACATCTATGATGGAAAAAGGTGAGCCAGATGTTGCTCCTGAGTTATGGATTAATTCAGTGAGAACTGCTCTTGATGCGGCAACTGCAGAAGGAAGACTTCATTATGCAGCAGAAGTATTTTCAGACACAGGTGAAGAAGGATGGTGGATACCTCAGTATATAGCTGATGCAAACCCCGACATTCAAACTGTATCTGATGCTTTAGCTAGACCTGACTTGTTTCCTCATCCAGAGGGAGATGGTGGTGGATTATACACTTGTCCATCAGGTTGGAACTGTCAGCTAAGTACTGGAAACTTATTTAGAGCTTTTGGTGGTGAAGAGGCAGGATTTAGACTTGTCGACCCTGGTTCTGGTGGTGCACTTGCAGGATCTATTGCTGAAGCCTATGAAAAAGAACAAGGTTGGTTTGGCTATTATTGGGCTCCAACTGCAATTCTTGGTAAGTACCCAATGAAAAAGTTAAGCTTTGATGTTCCTCATGATAACGATGAGTGGAATAGCTGTACTTCTCAAGAAGATTGTGCAGATCCTCAGAAAAACTCATGGGTTGTTTCATCAGTTTATACTGTTGTGACAGATAACTTTAAACAACAAGCTGGTATTGGAATGGACTATATAGCCAAAAGAGCTCTTCCAAACAGCACTATCAATGCTTTATTAGCATGGAAAGATGATAACCAAGCAACTGGTGAAGATGCAGCGTATTATTTCTTAGAAAATTATACGGAGTGGCATGACTGGGTTGACTTCGGTGCTCGTTTAAAGATAGAAAACGCACTTTAATTAATGCACTTTAAAAATAGCAGGCCTATTTATTAGGTCTGCTATTTTATTAATAGATTAAGATTATCAGATTATGAATTTTACAGAATTTTTTACTGCTTTCCCTGAAATGAGTAAAAGTGGGCTAAGGGCATTTAAAAAAACTGTTGATGGCGCTTATCGTCAATTTTCAAGAGAGTATGGAGACGCAATTGAAGCGGTATTTGATCCTATATTATTTTTTTTAATTTGGTTTGAAAAACTTCTTCAAAATTCACCTTGGATAGTCGTATTAATTGTTTTCCTAGCGCTTATTTATTTTGGAAGTAGAAGTATCTATTTAACAATTGGATCTTTCATTGCTTTTATATTCATTGGATATTTTGGAATGTGGGAAGATACGATGTCAACGGTAAGTATAATTGGAGTTTGTACTTTTTTATCAATTGGTTTTGGTATTCCCATTGGCATACTTATGTCGGGATCAGATAGAGCAAGAGCATCTATTTCTCCGATATTAGATATAATGCAAACAATGCCGAGCTTTGTTTATCTAATCCCAGTAGTTATGTTGCTAGGTATTGGTAAAATTCCAGGACTGTTAGCAGTTGTGATATATGCAATTCCGCCAATTATTAGATTAACGGACCTTGGTATTAGAGAAGTTGATAAAGAAGTTTTAGAAGCAGCAGATGCATTTGGAGCAAATCGTTCACAAAAACTATTTAGGGTACAATTACCTCTCGCACTACCAACTATTTTTGCAGGCATCAATCAAACAATTATGATGGCATTAGCTATGGTAGTAATTGCTTCAATGATTGGTGTTAAGGGGTTGGGTCAGCCAGTTTTAAAGGCAATTGCCAATCAATATTTCACAATGGGTCTTTTAAATGGATTAGCCATAGTAGTTTTAGCTATTATTTTTGATAGGGTATCCCAGTCATTTGGAAAAAGGCTTCAGCAGCATAGACAAGGTTCGCATGAGTAATGTAAAAATCAAAATTGAGAATTTGTATAAAATCTTTGGCCCTAATGCTAAAGGCTTAACCAGCGAAGTTAAGGAAGGTCTTGATAAGGATGAGTTATTAGCAAAACATAATCATGTTTTAGGACTTGATAACATTAATATTGATATTGAGGAGCAATCTATACAAGTAATAATGGGACTGTCAGGTTCTGGAAAATCTACATTGATTAGACATATAAATCGTCTGATCGAGCCAACAGAAGGTGTGGTGATGGTTGAAAACCAGGATGTTACTAAATTAAACAAAAATGAGTTGTTAGAATTCAGAAGAAATCGAACAGGCATGGTTTTCCAAAGATTTGGTTTATTCCCGCATCAAAATATAGTTGATAATGTTCAACTTGGATTAAGCATTAAAGGTGTTAGTAAATCTGAATCAAATGAAACGGCAATGTTTTGGATTGATAAAGTTGGTTTAAATGGGTTTGAGTATAAATTTCCAAATCAACTTTCTGGTGGAATGCAACAAAGAGTCGGCTTAGCTAGAGCTTTAGCAAATGATCCTGATATTTTATTGATGGATGAAGCATTCAGTGCTCTGGATCCATTAATAAGGTCAGATATGCAGGATCAATTATTAGAGCTTCAAAAAAATCTAAAAAAAACGATTGTATTTATAACTCATGATTTGGATGAAGCTTTAAAGTTAGGCGATCGGATTGCAATTTTAAATGGTGGTAAACTTGTACAAGATGGAAAACCAGAGGATATATTACTAAGTCCTGCTGATGAATATGTCACCAATTTTGTAAAAGATGTAAATCGTACTAAGGTCCTTAAAATTAAAACTATTATGAAAGATAGTATTCAAAGTGGCTCTGACTATCCAAAAGTTGCAATGGATAGCAATATAGAATCTTGTTTACCTTTATTTTTAGACGGAGAGTCTGTACTAAGCGTTACTGATGATGAAAAAAATATTGTTGGATCAGTTTCTAGAGAAGAAGTTGCAAATATTCTTAAAAGATATTAAGAGTCGACTTTCTTAAGAAAGTTAAATCTTCCAATTATTTCATCGCGGTCTATATAATATCCTTGTAAGTGTCTTTCACCTGAATTTGGATCAAATTCAGTTCTTCCATGTAATATCCTTAAATTATTAAAAGAAAAGATATCACCTGCTTTTAATCTAAAATTTATTGTAAATCTTTTATCGTGAAGTAATTCCGCAAATTTTCTATAAGCTTTATAAAATAGATCCATTTTGTCAGGCGTACAGTCCATAATGCTCATATATGCAATACTAAATCTAATGATATTAAAGTCATTATCTTTTGTTAGCGTGATTAGTGGCGAGTAGTGAATCCTTGTTGTATTTTGTGTATAATCACGGTTACAAAATTTTACATGAGTTTCAGTTAGAATTTTAAAATACTCTGGAAATTCTTTTTGCATAAAAGATGCTACTTTAAATCCATCTAATGCCACTGATTCACCGCCATCAGCTTTGTTAACGAGACAATGAAGAAATTGATAGCCAGGTGGAATTTCGAAATATGGCAGGTCAAGATGATTTCTTAGACCAAGTGCAGTGTATGCTGAATTATTAGGATTAGGAATATTGATTACTTCAAAGGGAGTTTCAAAAAAAGTCTCTCTAAAGTGACTGATTTTTTTTAAAACATCTTCTGCAGACTTTTTGGAGGTAGGTGCATTCTGAACAAGAGAAATTCCATAATAATGGAGTTGTTCAAGATACTTTGTCACTCCTTTATCACTGTTCATTATTTCATCACATTCAATTTGAATTTTTTCGATGTTATCCTGAATTGAATGATCCCATAATTGATAAGGTGTTTTGTATGGAACTGAATTTTTTAATGTATAACAATTTTTTCTAAGCCATTCATAGCTATAGTTACTAGAATGATCTCCTTCACTCCATTTAATTGATAAACTATTATCTTCTGAAATAGTGAAACTTTTAGGATGAATACTTTCTGAAACTGTTAGAAGGTTAAATGTTCTCTCCCGTGCAGTTGGATGAATTTCAGATGGACAATTATCTCTAAGCCATAAGAAATTGTAGTCACTAGTGTTGCCATCACTCCATTCGATTTGTATTGAACGCTCTTTTTTCTCAGCATTTAAAATTTTAATTTTAGATTCCATTTATTATTTAAAATTATTAAACCTTTTATTCCAATTTGGAAATTTATTTTTTTGATGCTTATTCAATGTTTTCATTATTTCAATTAAAAAAATATCTCTTTGTTTTTCTAATTCGTGAATACTGAATTTTTTTGACTGTTTTTGAGTACCTGAAATCATCAAGTTTTTTAATTTTTTATTTAAAGTGGGAGCTTTCAATTTGGTCCATGGTAATTTGAGGGCTGGGCCAAATTGTTCGAGCATATGTTTCATTCCTGATTCACCACCAGCTAGGTGAAAAGTTAAACAGACTCCCATAAAAGCCCATCTCAGTCCTGGACCATAAACAATTGCATCATCGATTTCATCTGTCGTTGCTATTCCATCTTTAATTAAGTGAAGAGACTCTCTCCATAAAGCCTCTTGAAGTCGATCAGAGATGTATCCCTCAATCTCTTTTCTAACTACAAGTGGTTTCATGCCAATACTTTCGTAAACCTTAACTGCTTTATTGATATATACTTTAGAAGTATTTTTTCCTCCAACCACTTCTACCAATGGCAATAAATAAACGGGATTAAAAGGATGTCCAATTAAAACTCTTTGAGGATATTTACACTTAGATTGAATTTTAGATGGCAAAAGTCCGGATGAGCTTGATGCAATAACCACACTCTTATCAGAAACAGAGTCAATTTGCTTTAAAAGTTTGGTTTTTATTTTTTCATTCTCGGGAGCATTTTCTTGAATAAAATCTGCATCTTTAATAGCGGCATTAACTGTAGAATAACATTTTAAGTTTCTTAATGATGCATTTTTATTCAAACCAACTTTTCTAAGAGAAGCTAAAGCATATTTTACATCTTTTTGAAGCTTTTTTAATGCTTTCTTATTTGGATCATATGCTTTCACATTATGTCCACTGGCTAAAAATCTAGCGGCCCAGCCTGCTCCTATAACACCAGTTCCAATAATAGAAATAGTTTTTTTTTTCAATTTTTTAGACCAAGTTTTTTTCTGGCCTCACTCACACCCATTACATTTGCGCCAAGATTGTTTATAATTGTTGCAGCTTTCTCAACAAGTGAACCATTTGATGCATATACGCCTTTTTCTAAATATAAATTATCTTCAAGGCCGACTCTTACATTACCGCCAAGTAGAACAGCTTGAGCGACCATTGGCATTTGCATTGCGCCAATTCCAAATGCAGCCCAATTGCTTCCAGGAGGCAACATATCAATCATATTTTTCATTGATGAAGTATTAGCTGGTGCACCATAAGGTATACCAAGACATATTTGAAACAAAGCAGGATCATCCAACAATCCTTCTTCATGCATTTTATTTGCAAACCACATATGACCAGTATCAAATATTTCTAACTCTGGTTTTACACCAAGCTCTTGAATTCTTTTTGCACCAAGACGTAATTGTTCAGGAGTAGAGACATATATCATATTTCCATCACCAAAATTTAACGTTCCACAGTCTAATGAACATATATCTGGTAATATTTTTTCTACATGACTTAATCTTTCTAATGCGTTGACAAAATCAGTATTTGGACCAAATTTCATGAGATTATCTTCTGGGCCTATTTCAATATCTCCACCCATACCACTAGTTAAATTTATAATTACATCAGTTCCAGATTCTTTAATTCTACTTACAACTTCCTTGTATAATTCATCATCACGGCAACCTTTTCCAGTTTCTATATCTCTTACATGCATATGGGCAATTGCAGCTCCTGCAGACGCAGCTTCAATTGCAGCATCAGCAATCTGTTTTGGAGTTACAGGAATATCAGGGTGCTTGTCTACCGTATCTCCAGATCCAGTAACGGCGCATGAAATTATTACATTTTTATTCATATATATTTTTTTATTTTTAAGAGTTATTTAATAGCTTACTATAAAGCTGATTTACTGATTAAAGCAAGATAGAAAAATATGGAAAAGCCACTTTGGAAACCCTCGAAAAGTAGATTAGAGGAGTCAAATCTTTATAATTTTTATAATTTTTTAGCAAGTAAAGATGGTCTTGATTTTAAAAATAACTATGAGGAACTGTGGAATTGGAGCATTAAAGAAAGCTCTAATTTCTGGCCTAAATTAATTGATTTTTTAGATATTAAGACTGGAGGAGCACATCAACTTAATATTAATTTTAGAGATAAGATATATGATCAGTCATTTTTCCCAAATCTAGAGATTAATTATGCAGAAAATATTTTGTTATCTCTTAATGATGAGCCGATTATTTTTAGAAATGAAGTAGGTGTAAGACAAGTATTAAGCAAGACTGAAATTCAAGAAAAAGTTGGCAAACTAAGTAATTATTTTAAATCTATTGGCATCAAAAAAAATGATCGTATCGTAGCTGTAGCGGCAAATACACCTAATACAATTATTAGTTTCTTAGCTGTAAATTCAATAGGAGCAATTTGGAGTAGTTGCTCACCTGATTTTGGTGTCGATGCAATCTTGGATAGGTTCTCACAGATTGAGCCTGTAGCAATAATGTTTACTAATTCTTATCACTATGGAGGAAAATTTATTGATATTTCAGAAAAAAATATTGAAGTAATTAGACGCTTAGAATCAATAAAACATAAATTTTTAATGAATTACCCTGAAATGAATGTAACAACAAATAATTTTGATATTGATCTAGAAACAATTTTTTCTAACAAAGATTTAAATAAAGAGATTTTGTTTGAAAAGTCTTATTTTAACGACCCAATGTACATTTTATATTCTAGTGGAACTACAGGAAAGCCAAAGTGTATTATTCATAATACTGGTGGACCATTAATACAGCATATGAAAGAACAACAGCTACATTGCGATTTAAAGAAAAATGATAAAATATTTTACTTTACTACCTGTGGCTGGATGATGTGGAATTGGTTAATAACAGCATTATCTTCAAATGCATCAATACTATTGTACGATGGATCTCCTTTTTTTCCTCAGAAAGACTCACTTTTTAAAATTGCAGAGGAAGAAAAATTAGATATTTTTGGGG
This sequence comes from uncultured Pelagibacteraceae bacterium, assembly GCA_902634765.1. Lineage (GTDB taxonomy): Bacteria > Pseudomonadota > Alphaproteobacteria > Pelagibacterales > AG-422-B15 > CABYIR01. The sequence goes on along the minus strand of CACPLH010000008.1, from coordinate 25,555 downwards.
TAAGTGCAAAATATATTGATGCACTCAGAAATTTTCAAATTTCTATAAAGGACAACTTTTGTCTAGAAAGTTTAAAATGTATTCTTTCTACAGGCTCTCCATTATCAAGTAATTGTTTTAAATATGTCTATGAGTCTATAAAAGAAGATGTTCACCTAGCATCAATAAGTGGTGGCACTGATATAGTATCATGTTTTGTTGCAGGAAATCCAAATCTTCCAGTTTATTCAGGAGAAATACAAGTAAAATGTCTTGGTGTAGATACTGATATATTTGATGAACATGGTAACACGACAAAAGATAAAGGAGAGTTAGTATGTAAGTCTAGTATTCCAAGTATGCCAATTGGTTTTTGGAATGACCCAAACAAGAAAAAATACATTACATCTTATTTTTCAACCTTTGAAAATATATGGTCTCAAGGTGATTTTGCACAATACACCATTAATAGTGGTATAGTTATTTATGGAAGATCAGATGCAACTCTTAATCCAGGTGGAATTAGAATTGGAACAGCTGAAATATATAGAGTTGTTGAATCTTTTGAAGAAATAAATGAGTCAGTAGTTGTAGGTCAGATTTGGAATGATGATGTACGAATTATATTATTTGTAACTCTAAATAGTAATTTTAAATTAGATCAGTCATTAATAAGTAGAATAGAAAAGAAAATAAAAGAGGCTACATCCATACGGCACGTTCCATCAAAAATCATTTCAGTAAAAGATATCCCAAGAACAAGAAGTGGTAAAATATCTGAGTTATCTGTACGAGATACAATTAATAATATTAAAATCAAGAATCTTGAGGCTTTGGCAAATCCTGAATGTCTAAGTCAATATCAAAATATTGAAGAATTGAAAAAATAGGATTATATCTCTGTTATGAAAATAGATTATGATCAAAATGAAGTAAAAATAGAAATTGAAGGCTCAGTCTATAATTTGCACCCACTCTGGATAAGAGAAAGATCAAATGAAGAAAATATGGTTGATCAAAATTCTTTACAGAGACTCTATGATCCCGAAAAACTACCTATTGATTTAAAAATCAGTGATCTTACCCGTATCAATAAAGAGAAAGTTAGAATTAAGTTTTCTGATGATCACACAGCTGAGTATTGCCTAAAATCATTGTCAAAAGAATTACAAAGATCAAAAGGGTTGCCAGAAAAAATCTTATGGGATAATTCAAATATAGAATTAAAAAATTTTAAATTTAATTATGATGAAAATGAAGATGATCAATTATTAAAAATCCTTCATTATTATCACCAATATGGATTTGTATTAGTTTCAGGCTTAGACCCTAAAGATGGAGAAATCATTAATTTTGCCAATAAAATTGGATATATTAGAGAAACTAATTTTGGAAAGTTATTTAATGTAGTTTCCCAGAAACAACCAAATGATTTAGCATATACATCAATTGAACTAGAGTCGCACACAGATAACCCTTATAGAAAGCCAGTTCCTTCAATTCAATTCCTTTTTTGTATTGAAAATAGTTGCGAGGGAGGAGACTCAACAGTTGTTGATGGATTTAAAGTCGCTTCTGATCTAAAAAATAAGAATCCAGAAGTGTTTGAAACATTATCTAAAACTCTAATAAATTTTAAATTTAAAGATAAAGATGCAATATTGGAGAAAACAGGAAAAATAATCAAATTAAGTGAGAGGGGAGAGCTGAAGCAAATAAAATACAGCAACCGCCTTGATTTTGTATTTTATCAACAACCGGACCAGTTAGAGAGATTCTACGAATCTAAGAGATTAATGCATGAAATGATTAACTCAGATAAATATATACTAAAATTTCATCTTGATCCAGGATCACTTTTGATAATGAATAATTATAGAACATTACATGGTAGAACAAGTTATAATACATCAGAAGGTAGTCGCTGGTTACAAGGACTTTACATTGACCATGACTCTGCAGAAAGTAAATATAAGATGCTAGCTCATGAATAAAAATTTAAAAAAAGTAAGCTTTACTGAGATGAAAAACGGCACAAAAGCCGATTATGACTTACTGACTAAATATGAGCATGAGTTTGTAAGTGGTTTACCAGACCGTATTTTACAAGAGCTAAAAAACTTAGGAGAGTCATTGGACGGATATAAGGTTTCACGATTAGAGCACTCTTTACAATCTGCGACTCGGGCTGAGAAAGATGGAGCAGATGAAGAAATGATTGTAGCAACTTTAATACACGATATTGGTGATAGCTTAGCTCCAAACAATCATAGTCAATTAGTTGCAGCCATATTAAGGCCTTACGTTTCTGAAAAAGTCTATTGGATCATTTTACATCACGGAATGTTTCAAGAGTATTATTATGCCCACCACGTTGGAAGAGATCGTAACGTAAGAGATCAATTTAAGGATCATCCATATTATCAAGATACAGTGGATTTTTGTGAAAAATGGGATCAGAAATCTTTTGATCCAGATTATGAGTCTTATTCACTAGAACATTTTGAGCCAATGGTTAGAAGATTATTTTCAAAAGAGCCAAATTATTAGGCAATTTTTTTTACAATTACATTTCCAATTGAGTACCCTGCGCCAAAAGAACATATTATTGCTAAGTCATTTTTTGATAGATTTTCATTATTTTTGTGAAATGCAATAATTGAACCAGCTGAACTTGTGTTGGCATATTCATCAAGTACGATGGGGGCAAGACTCTGATCAGCTTCAAATCCTAAAAGATACTTAGAAATTAATTTGTTCATACTTTCATTTGCCTGGTGCAAATACATACCTTTAATATTATTAATATCAATACTATGTGATTCTAAATGATCCTTTATAAGGCTTGCAACTTTAGGCACTACTTCCTTAAACACTTTTCTTCCATTTTGATGAAACAGCTTATCAGCTTTACCTATACCTTCAGGAGATGAATTATTAAGAAATCCATAATTATTTCTGATATTATTTGAAAATTCAGTCAGAAGTTTGGTTCCAAGAACTTCATAACAATTTTCAGATATTTGTTCTTCTTTAAGTTCTTCTAAAACGACAGCAGTCGCTACATCTCCAAAAATAAAATGACAATCTCTATCTTTAAAATTTAAATGACCGCTGCACATCTCAGGATTTATCATTAGAGCTGAGCGAATTGATCCACTTTTGATCATATCGTATATATTTTGAATTCCAAATGTTGCTGATGAACAGGCAACATTCATATCATAGGCAAATCCTTTTATTCCCAACTCATTTTGGATTTCAATAGCAATTGCTGGGTATGGTCTCTCTAAGTTTGAACATGCAACAATCACCGCGTCGATTTTGTCAGGATCTATTTTTGCATTTGAAATCGCATCTCGGGCCGCTATTGAACCTATCTCTGCTAAATTAGAAAGTTCATTTTCACTTCTCTCTCTAAGTTTTGGTCTCATAAAAGAAGTATCGAGTATTCCAGATTTATCTTGGACGTATCTTGACTTAACACCAGATGCTTTTTCAATAAAATCTGCATTAGATTTTTCAAGAGCACTTATCTCACCCTTTTGAATACTTTCTTTATTTGACTCATTATATTCGTCAACAAATTTATTGAACGAGCTTACAAGCTCTTCATTAGAAATTGATTCCTTTGGTGTAAACAGTCCTGTGCCAGATATTTGAACTCTCGCCATAGAAATATATTATTGAAATAGTACGCCGTTATGAAATTAAGAATCGTTGCAGAATATTACAAAGATTTATGTCTACCTCAGATTGAGAGGTAGACATGAATTATTAAATTCCTGGAATATAAGGAACGCCATCACCTTTAATAGTCTCATTAATGCCCTGGATTGTTGTGCACGCAGTAATCATGAAACTGATGGCTAAAACTGTAAGAGTAACTCTCATATGATGTCTCCGATTTTTATTAAGAAATACTATATTTTATTATTCGATGATTTCAATATAAACTTTTATGAATGAGATTTTTTGTTTATGTAATTGGAACAAATGCATCAATTCATAAAACCTATGTTGGGTGGACAAATGATGTCGAAAAGCGATTAAAAGCTCATAACAGTTCTAAGGGGGCTAAGTCAACTAGAGGATATGAATGGAAACTTCTTTATAAAGAAGAATTAAATTCTAAGTCTGAAGCGATGAAGAGAGAATATGAATTAAAGAAAGATGCAAAATTTAGGTCAGATTTACGAAAATTAATTTCCTAATTCTCCATACTTACTTCTTTCTCCTTTTCTTAAACCATATGGCCCTGCAAAAAAAATAGTAACAGGTTTTATACCAGGTTCGAGATCAACTCTATGAAGAGTATTTGCACTTCTGAATCCAATATAGCCTTTTTTTCTCCAATTTTTTTCTCCTTGACTATTTGTTTCCCAATAGCCCCCCTTGATGATTATTGTAATAAATGGAAAAGGATGATTATGAAGTCCTACTCCATGATCATTATCTAAAATATGATGAATCAAAATATTAAAAGGAAACCACTTGGGGCGGTGTCTAAAAATCAAATAATACCTTTTAGTCCAAGGTTTTGCTAAATGATAGTCTTTATGTGAAGGACCTCTGTCCATCACAACCTTCATTCTACCCAATTTTTCTAGTATCTTTAATAAAAGCATGTTAACTCACATAATAATATATTTGCGTCCGTAGCTCAATTGGATAGAGCATCAGACTTCGGATCTGAGGGTTGAGGGTTCAAGTCCTTCCGGGCGCACCATAGAGGAGATTTATGAAAGTAATTAAACCATTTGGCCCCACAATTGGAATAACGAAACTTACAAAAACTACTGTAACTAAATTAAACCGATTTTCAGAGAAAGTAGTCAGTAATAGTGGGTTAACAAAAAAATATGATTTCGATAGTCAATTGATTGGAAGTATGAAACAGCAATTTAGAGTACCCCAGAAAGTTCTCAAATCTGGAATTGAAAATGTAATTAAAAAATCAATCAAAAATTATTATAAGCAAACTTTGAATATCAAAGTTAAAAAAATAAGAATTGATAAAGTATGGATAGTTAGTCAATATGCAGGCGACTTCAATCCACCTCATCTACATCGAGGAAATATTAGTGGAGTAGGGTATTTGAAAATTCCATTATCAATAAAAAATAATAAAGAAAAGGACTTGGCGGGTTTGATTTCGTTCTTTGATGGAAGAGTTTCTTTGCCAAGAAATAGTCCACCGCTGGTAAAACATCGAGAAACTTTTAAGCCTAAAGTAGGAGATTTTTATATTTTTCCAGCTTTTTTAATGCATGATGTTCATCCCTTTAGAGGTGAAGGTGAAAGAAGATGCTTTTCTTTCAATGCATTTGTTGATGCTTAATTAGAAATAAAACTGTTACCGCTATTTAATATACTGGATGCCTGGCTTATCATATTGTCTACAATTTGTTTAGATGACAATATATCATTTATACCTCCAATACCCTGTCCGCTGGGCAAGCAGTCTTCATTAACATTTATTTCTTTTATTTTTCCACCAATAGTTCCAAATACATCATCTTGAATTGTTTGCATGTATTGAAGAGGAAATTTTTGAATTTGATCTGGATTATCTTCAAATCTTTTTATTCTATCATTTTGAATACATCTACAAGGTTTGCCAGTATAAGAACGAGTAATAATTGTATCTTCAATGCTTGCATCTAACATATGATCTTTTGCATCTTGATGTGCATGAGCTTCTGTTGACATGATAAACCTTGTTCCAACCCAAACCCCAACTGCACCAAAAGCTAGAGCCGCTGCCAATCCTCGACCATCGATAATTGATCCAGCCGCAACCACAGGAATTCTAACAGCATCAACTACTTGAGGCACTAGTGCCATTGTTCCAATTTTTCCAGTGTGTCCTCCACCTTCGGTTCCTTGAGCGACTACAATATCGCAACCTGCTTGCTCTGCTTTTTTTGCATGATTAACAGTTCCACACATACTTATGACCAACAAGCCAGCATTATGAAGTTTTTCGATTATTGGAAATGGAACTCCAAGGCCTGCAATGAAAGAAGATGCCCCACTTTCGATTATTGCATCGACGCCTTTTTCAAGTTGATCAGGAACAGGTGATAATAAATCAATACCAAAAGGTTTATCAGTTAATTCTCTTACTTTCTTAGCTTCACTTTTAATTTCTTCAACAGACATATTTGCAGCGCCTAAAGTACCATATCCTCCTGCATTACTTACAGCTGCACATACTTCACTATATGCAACTCCAGCCATTCCAGCGAGCATAATTGGATGATCCACTTTTAATAATTCATTTAATTTTGTGCGAATAGCCATGAGATTTTATAACCTTTCTTATTTGCGATTTATTTAATTGTCCATGTCTTAATATTTTAACTTCATTAGCATATGTTGCAACAAGAGTAGACTCTTTGAAGGTCATTTTTTCATTACTAAAGATTGCAGTCTTTAGATCTTTATTCAACAGTATTTTAAGGTTTTTAATGCTTCTTTCATTTTTTTCTTTGTGCAAATTAGCGCTTGTTGTAGCTAAAGGTTTTTTAATATTTTTAAGAAGGCTTATCATAGCTTTATTTCTTGGAATTCTTATTCCTATTTTTGACAGTCTTTTATCGCCATTGTAAATTTCTTTCTTTTTTTTATTTAAAATCAAAGTTAATGGACCTGGCCAAAAATTTTTAGCTAAAATGATATCTAGCTCATTAAATTCAGCTATTTTTTTTGCTTCTTCTAAAGACTGAACAAAAATAATCAATGGCATTGTTTTAGGTCTATTTTTAATCTTAAATATTTTTTTAACGGCAGACTCATTCTCTGCTAGAGCCGCGAGACTATAAACAGTATCTGTAGGCATAACAATAACTTCACCATTTTGTAGACTTCTACCTGCCAATTGAATAGTATCGTTACTAGATTTTTTGATTTTATTTAGCATTTTTATGACAATTACATCTGTATTTTATGATAATAGTTTTAAAGGACACGTTTCAAGTCTTAATAATCCTGAATGCTCATCTCGCGTTGAGAATATACTTGAATTAATCAAAAAAGAAGATTTTAAAAATATATCTATTTTTGAACCTGATGAAATTGATATAAAGCTCATTAATGAGGCTCATGCAAAAGACTTTGTTGCAGAGACACTCCTTCGATTTCCCAATAATGAAGAAATTGTATATCTTGATCAAGAAACTCCTGTCTCAAAAGAATCAAAATTAGCATCATTAAAAGCTGCTGGCTCGGGAATAGATGCTGCAGATATGATCATGAAAGGACACGCTAAAAATTCATTTTGTATTGTCAGACCACCAGGTCATCATGCCTGTTATGATAGATCTATGGGGTTTTGCGTATTTAATAATGTAGCAATTTTAGCTCACTATCTAATCAATGCCTATAATTTTGAAAATATTGCAATTATTGATTTTGATGTTCATCATGGGAATGGTACTCAAGATATTTTTTATAATAATTCAAAAGTTCACTATTATTCTACTCATCAGTACCCATTATATCCTGGGACAGGAGATATTAATGAAACTGGTTGTGGAAATATAATTAATGTACCACTAAAAGCTGGAACTGGGTCTGAGATTTATCAAGAAATTTTTGATCAAAAAATAATGCAAGGATTAGATGAGCAAAAACCAGACTTTATAATATTATCTGCAGGGTTTGATGCTCATACTGCGGATCCATTGGCAAATCTGAATTTAATTGAAAAAGATTTCGAAGTAATAACAATGAAATTAAAGTCACTTGCAAATCAGTATTGTGGAGGTAAGATTGTATCTATGTTAGAAGGCGGCTACGATATTCATGCCCTTGAACGATCAATGATTACTCATTTAAAAGTGTTACAAAACAATGACTGAAATACCAAACGACATTAAAAAATTATCATTTGAAGATGCTATGTCAGAATTAGAAGAAATCGTTGATAATCTAGAGAGTGGAAATATTGATTTAGACAAGTCAATTCAATATTATACAAGAGGTTCCCAAATTAGAGCTCACTGTCAGAAAAAATTAGATGAAGCAGTTATGAAACTTGAAGAAATTCAAGTATCTAGTGAAGGCAAAATTTCAAAAAAAACAAAATAATTGCTCCCATGGAGACATTAAAAAACATTGAATCATTCAATAAAAAATTTGAACTATTTTTATCAAAAAAAATTTTAATAAAAAAAAATAATTTAGATAGGGCTATTCATTATTCAGTATTTTCTGGCGGCAAAAGATTTAGACCTTACCTTGTGTCCGTAATGGCTAAAGAATTTAAATTGCCACTCAATATTACAATGTATCTATCAGGTACAGTTGAACTGTTACACAATTATTCACTAGTGCATGATGATCTTCCAGCAATGGATAATGATAAATATAGAAGAGGTAAAAAAACCACCCATTATAAGTTTAATGAATATACGGCTATTTTAGCAGGCAACGCTTTACTAACTAAGGCATTCGAACTTCTTGTTTCTAAATCTTTCAAAATTGAAAATGATGTTAGGTCTATCTTAGTTAAAGAACTAACATTTATTTCTGGCGAAGAAGGTCTGCTTAAGGGGCAATATCAAGATCTGTCTTTAAAAAAATATAATATGAAAAAAAGGCTAGAAATTAATAAATATAAAACTGGAATGTTGATGGCATTTTGTTGTCAATCGATTGCGATTGCTTCGTCTAAATCAAAAACAACACAAAAAAAAATGTATCAATTGGGTATGGTTATTGGAGAAATTTTCCAAATAAATGACGATTTTTCTGATTTTCCAAAAATGAATAAGAAAGATACTAAGATGTATATGTTAAAAAGAGATAGACTTTACAAAAAAGGTATCAAAATAATGAATAATCTGAACTTTAAGAGAAGTGAAAGTTTTCAGATGATTGATTATGTAAGGGATTTAATTGTTTAGCCACACTGAGCTTTATTTCTCATCAAATGATCAGCCAATACACATGCTGTCATTGCTTCAACTATTGGAACAGCTCTAATCCCAACGCATGGATCATGTCTACCTCGAGTAGATATAGTAGTATTTTTATATTTATCATTTATTGTTTTTTGTGATTTTAAAATTGATGATGTAGGCTTAATTGCAACAGATAATTGAATATCTTGTCCTGATGAAATACCACCTAGTATCCCTCCAGAATTATTTGAGGAAAAAATAATCTTTTTATTTTTATTCACACTGAGTTCATCGGAATTTTCAGCTCCAGTGATATCAACAGAATCATTTCCAAGACCAATCTCTACTCCTTTGACAGCATTGATACTGATCATAGCCGAGGCAAGATCTGTATCTAGTTTACTGTAAACAGGCTCACCCAGACCCGCAGGAACATTTTTAGCTTCAACAAAAATTTTTGCACCAACAGATAAGCCTTTTTTTCTAATAGTATCTAAATATTCTTCCCAAATTGGAATTATCTTTTTATCTGGGCAAAAAAATGGATTTTTATTTGTATTTTTCCAATCAAAGTTTCTTGGATTGATAGCTATTTCTCCAACCTGGACAACCGCACCATGTATTAAGATTTCCTTTTTAGTTAAATGCTTAATGACCTTTCTTGCTATAGCACCAGCAGCGACTCTGCATGCCGTTTCTCTTGCTGAAGATCTTCCTCCACCACGGTAATCTCTATTTTGATATTTTAAAAAATAAGTTAAATCTGCATGACCAGGTCTAAATTTACTTTTTATATCACCATAGTCCTTTGACCTTTGATCTTTATTCCATATGATAAGTGAAATAGGAGTTCCTGTTGTTTTTCCATTAAATACACCAGATAAAATCAAAACTTTATCATCTTCTTTTCTTTGGGTAACAAATTTAGAGGTTCCCGGTTTTCTTTTATCGAGAAATTTTTGAATATCTTTTTCATTTAGTTGAATATTTGGGGGACATCCATCTATAACACAGCCAATTGCAGGACCATGAGACTCTCCCCAGGTTGTAAATCTAAAAAGTTTACCAAATGTATTTGATGACATTACTTATCTCTAATATGCAAATATTCTACTAATGCATCAAGATACACTTTATCTCTAAAACCTTCAAATTTTAAAACTGCTGATTTAGCTTTTTTAAGATATTTATTTAAAAATTTTATTGATTCAATATGAGTGTTACAACTTTCCATGATTGAAAGAGTATCAATAAAGTCCTTTTTTGATCTTTTTTTCTTCAAAAAAAACTTTTTAAGCCTTTTTTTATTCAAAGAAGATGTATTTCTATAAGCGTGAATAACAGGATAAGTTACCTTACCTTCATAAAAATCTTTACCAATTACTTTTCCCAGCTTTTTACTTTTTCCAAAATAATCAAGGATGTCATCAGATAATTGAAATGCCATACCAAAATGATAACCAAAGTTATTTAGAGATTTTTGTATGTTTTTGGGTTGATTAGAAATAACGCTTGGAATATAGCATGAAACTCTAAAAAGTTCTGCTGTTTTGGAATTAATTATAGAAAGGTATTTTTTTTCACTAAGATCAATCTTGTATAAATTGTTTACATCTTGAATCTGACCGCGAGCAAGAATTAATGATGTTTCTGATAATATTTGAAGCACTTTTATAGATTTATCAGCAACCATAAGCTTGAATGCTTTACTTAAAAGATAATCCCCCACAAGAACGCTGATCTTATTGCCCCAAATAAGATTAGCGCTTTTTTTTCCTCGTCTTAGTTTACCACTATCAATTACATCATCATGCAATAGAGTTGCATTATGTATAAACTCAATACATACAGCTAAATTATACTGTGCCTTACCTCTATATTTTAGTAATCTTGAAAATAAAAGAGTGAGAACGGGTCTAAGTTTTTTTCCTTCTGCATCTATAAGATGACTAGCTGCAAGAGTGATTAACTTTTCTTCATCTTGAATATTTTTTTTTATTTGATTATCAACTTTTCTTATTGATTGGGAGAGACTCTTAAAGAGCTTATTAATTGTTAATAAATCAGTATTTTTCGTATCTTTTTTATTCATGTCTAAATTTTTGAATTTACTTATAATATACTTTCTATAAATACTACGTTATTGGTGTTAATTAGGTAATATATTTATATATATATGTTCAGCTCAAAAAAAAGAATTAATGTAATAAATCTTAGAGGGGTAATTGGTGATTTAGGCCGGTTTCAAAAGGGCCTAACTTTCGATAACACTAATAAAATTATAGAGCGTGCTTTTACTTTTAAGAAACCACACGTAGTTATAATTAATATTAATTCACCTGGAGGTTCACCAGTACAGTCAGAATTAATTTATAAAAAAATTAGAATATGTGCAAAAGAAAATAATGCTGAGGTAATTACGGTAGCTGAAGATGTAGCTGCATCAGGTGGATATATGCTGATGTGCGCAGGTGATAAATTATTTGCTAATAAGAGCTCTATTGTTGGATCAATAGGCGTAATAAGTGCATCATTTGGGTTCAAAAAACTTATTGATAAAATTGGAATTAAAAGAAGAGTCTTTACCAAAGGTGATAGAAAGTCTTTTCTTGATCCTTTTGAGGATGTTTCAAAAAAAGATGTCGATAAGTTAATAAAAGTTCAAGATAGTATATTCGAAAACTTTAAAGACTTGGTAACAAAGAGCAGAAAGAAAAAAATAGAACCAAAGAAAGTATTTAATGGTGAGTTTTGGACAGGGGAACAAGCGAAAGAACTAGGATTGGTAGATAGTAATGATGATATTGATTCTTATTTAAAAAAGACTTATGGAAAAAAAATTAAAATAAGAAATATTGAATCTAAAAAATCTTTTATCAAGGGATTGATTGGCAGTAAGTCATCACAGCTAAATTTAGTTGGAGATCTCGAAGCGACAATTAAAGAAAGTTCATATTGGGGACGATATGGCCTCTAATTCAATGGAGGATCTTGTTGCTCTATGTAAGCGTAGAGGTTTTATTTTTCAATCAGATGAAATTTACGGTGGTCAAAAAGGACTCTATTCTTTTGGACCAATGGGTGTCGAACTTAAAAATAATTTAAAACAAGCTTGGTGGAAAGCGATGGTCTGGCAACGAGATGATGTTGAAGGACTCGATGCATCTCTTTTGACGTCTCCAAATGTTTTAAAGTATTCAGGACATGAGGATACATTCACTGATCCATTATCCGACTGTAAGGATTGTAAAAGTAGATGGAGAGAGGATCAATTAACAGATGGTATATGCCCAAATTGTGGATCTAAAAATTTAACAGAGGCTAGACCTTTTAATTTAATGTTCAAAACATCGATTGGTCCAGTTGACGATGGATCATCCTATGCATATTTAAGACCAGAAACCGCTCAGCAAATATTTACCAACTTTAAAAATATTCTCGATTCTACAAATAGAGCGGTTCCATTTGGTGTTGCGCAGATGGGTAAAAGTTTTAGGAATGAGATTACTCCAGGGAAATTTATTTTTAGAGTTCGAGAGTTTGAGCAAATGGAATTAGAATTTTTTTGTAAGCCAGATACTGATGAAGAATGGTTCAAATATTGGGTTCAATCTCGAATTGACTGGTGGCTTGAACAGGGAATTAAAAAGGAAAATTTAGAAGTATTTGAGGCGCCGGAAGATGATCTTTCTCATTATTCTAAAGCAACTACTGATTTACTCTATAAGTTTCCACATGGATTTGAAGAGTTAGAGGGAATAGCGAATAGACAAGACTTTGATTTAGGGTCTCATTCTAAAAATCAATCTGAATTTAATATTAAGGCTAAAGTTATTGAAAACAAGGATTCAACCACGAAATTAGCTGTTCAGGATTTAGATACGAAGGAATGGTATATACCTTTTTGTATTGAGCCTAGTGCAGGGGTTGAACGTGGTGTGTTTGCACTCTTAAACGAAGCCTATAATGAAGAAGAAGTTGAGGGAAAGACAAGGGTAGTCTTAAGTCTCAAGCCTCACTTATCACCAATTAAAGCAGCAGTCATTCCACTTAAAAGAAATAATGAGAATCTAGTAAATCATGCAAAAGATTTAAAAAATAAATTACAAATGCTTGGTATGGGGAGAGTCATGTTAGAAAATTCAGGAAATATTGGTAAAAGTTATAGAAGGCACGACGAAGTTGGTACGCCAATTTGTATTACAGTGGACTTTGAAACTCTTGAGAATCAAACTGTAACTGTAAGAGATCGTGATACGATGGAACAGAAAAGACTTGGACCTGAAGAATTAATAAATTACTACGGACAATATTTTGAGTAATAAGAATAAGTTAGATTATATAAAATCATTACCAAACAAACTTATTACACAATATAAAGGATGGAAGTCTTCTGGATTTTTAAAACATAAAGATTTGTTTGAAAAATTGTCCAAAGATGGTCAAAAACCTTCAGCTATGATTATATCTTGTGTTGACTCCAGAGTTCAATCGACTCAAATATTTGACTCTGAGCCTGGAGACTTTTTTATTCATCGTAATATTGCAAATCTTGTTCCACCTTATGACCGAGATAGTGATAATACTGGAACTGCAGCTGCACTCGAATTTGCAGTTTGTGGTTTAAAAGTATCTCATATTATTATTTTAGGACATTCAGGATGTGGAGGAATTAAAAATGGATATCATTTATGTAAAAATGATAAAAAAAATGCTGATTTATTTTTTGTAAATAAGTGGCTTAGTACCCTAAAGCCTGCTTTTAGTAAACTTTCAACTCATAGTAGTGATCAATCAGGAATAGAAGAACTTGAAAAAACTAGTATCAAAATATCTATTGATAATTTAATCGAGTTTCCTTTTATTAAAAATGAACTTGATTCGGGTACACTTTCTATTCACGGATTATGGCATGATATTGCCTCTGGAAATTTAGAAATATTAGATCCTGAGACTATGGAATTTAAGAGTTGTTGATATAGTTTCTTAGATTTTCATTTTCTTCTTTGTAATTCTCAATTAAATGATTCACAACATCTCCAATTGATACAATTCCTTTTAATTCATCATTATTCATAATAAGCATATGTCTAATTTTTTTTTCAGTCATGGTTTCCATAAGTTCAGTAACGGAAATATTAAGATCACAAGAAATTATTTTTTTTGTCATGATATTAGTGACTAGTTCATTATTACTAAAGTTTTCTTGGTGAATTTTTCTCGCAATATCTCGTTCAGATATTATTCCAATTACTTTGCCACTGGAGTCTATTATAGGCATTGCACCTAAATTATTTTTTGCTAAAGCCTCGCTAGTGGTTTTTAAAGTATCGTTTTCACCGAGAGAGTAGCAGTCTCTTTCGGCTAACTTTCTAACCAATCTTCCTGCCATATCTATTATTTTCTAGTAATTTAAAACAAATATAAAGAACTATAAATAATCTAAATAATTGAAATTAATCTATTTTCTGGCTGGAAGGCTTTTTATCATTGATAAATTTTTAAGTTCTGCAGCAGTCCTTCTATGTATTGCAAGCTTTTGGTAGTCAGGATCATTGAACCATTCTCTCGCTTTTTCAGGGGAGGGGAATGAAAAGATTACAGTCCTTCCTTCAAGAGGGGTTGATCCTTCAAAAGTTTCTACAGAGTCATCATAAGTTACGAATTCACCGCCATACTTTTTTAGAATTGGGAAAAAACCTTTTTCATATATTTGATATGTATTTTTATCATTAATTTTTAGGTTGGCTATCATGAATACTCTTTGTTCACTCATTATCTTTTCCTTCTATTATTTTTATATTTTTAAAATCATTTATTGAAGTATATATAAAATGAGAATAGTCTCAATTATAATTTATGACATATAAAATCGATAAAGAAAAAAGAGAAAAAGGTCTTAAAATAATGGAGCAGATGGGTCTCATTAAAAGCGGTGATAAACCAATATCAAGGGACTTTATGGCCCACATAGTTGACGCTCTCTACGGAACGATTTGGTCTAGAGACGAAGTAATTAATCTTCAAGAAAGAAGCTTAATCACAGTTGCTGTTCTTGTTGCTTTAAATAGAGAAAATGAATTAAAGATTCATTTTCGAGGAGCATTAAATCTTGGTATATCAAAAGAAAAGCTCGAAGAAATGATATTGCATGTTGCACATTATAGTGGATTTCCAACCGGTGTTAGTGCAAATCAAATTTTAAATGAAATTGTTTCTGACTTCGAAAAAGAAAAGTAATATTTAATGAAAAGCGAGTCTTTATCTGGATTTCAGGACTATAAAGTCTTAGATACTGATAAAGAATGGGTACTTTATCATAATTGTTTTTCATTATGCTCGAGAAAAGTAAGAGTTTGTTTAAAAGAACTTGATATTGCTGCTGAGTTAAAACATATAGATATAATTGAGACCAACGATTGTGAAAACTTAGAGAAAAAGTTTTTAAAAATTAATCCTAAAGCTACTGTCCCCGTATTACTTCATCATGGAAACCCAATTTATGAGTCGCACGAACAAATAGCTTTTCTTGAAAAATATAATCCAATATTGAGTAAAAGTGAGATTGTAGATTATTGGGTCAAAAGAGGCTCATTAGTAGGAGAACCTAACGAAAATCATGATCAATTTGCAGGAAATTGTGTCTCAATTTTTACAGTGCCACTATTTGTTTCAATGCTAAAAAATATATCTATTTTTAAATTCATAAAATATTTTATAAAACATCCAGTTCGATTTAGAGCTTTTAACTTTCTTATGTTTAAAGTACTTAGCTATGGTGTTTTTAAAAAAGGTACACCTTTATTCAAAATTACTAAGTCTGCAGTTAATAACTTAAATATTCATTTCGATGATCTAAATGATCATTTAAATGAAAAAAAATGGATCGACGGTGATAAATTTAGTTTAGCTGATGTAACCTGGATGGTATTATTTCACCGACTAGAAGAGTCACAGCTTACTAATTATTTCTTGAATGATAGAGGAAATTTAATTGGTTATTTTAATAGATTAAAGGCTAGAGAAAGTTATAAATCAGAACTTCTAGACTACGAAGAAAATTCAATTAAGGTTGGAAAAGATAAGTTAATTATTGCTATTGAGAGTAATCAAACTTTAAACAAATATTATAATTTCATTAAAATATTATAAATCTATTTTTTCTTTTAAACTTTTTAAGACTTTAGAAATTACTACCTCAAGATTATCGTTTTCTCCATAATTTATTAAGTCATATACATATTTGTCTGGCCTTACAATTACACCATTGCAATCATATCTTTCACAGTACGTCTTCATATCGTCATGAGTTTCTTGACAGGATATATAATTATCAAAATTTGATTCACTATTATTTTCAGTAAAATTAATAATTTTAAAATTATGTTTCTTAAGTAAAGATAAATTTGCTTCTGAAATTTTTAAATTATTTTTGAAATCATTAAGAATTAAACCAAAATTTTTTCCCAGTAACTCATCACTTGTTTTAATATTGCCATTTGAAAATACAGCTTTAATTATATTAAAATAATATCTCTCAATAGTTGCATTTTTAATTTTTTTTGCTTTATGAATACCATTTCCAAGGCGAATCCCTACCATTGCAGGAAAAAGATTAGCTGATGATCTAAAAATATTTTGTAATCTTAAAGTGGCATTTCTTAAAAAAGCTTTAAAATGACTTTTTGCATTAATTATGTTTCCCATGGTGATTGCTGCTCGAGTAATTTTGTCAACATGTGGTTTTCTCTCACTTTCATATGTTTCTAAGATATTTTTTGAATAAATTCCCTTTAGGACTCCATTGATTTTCCATAATAAATTTTCAGCATCTCTACAACCAGAGTTCATTCCTTGTCCCATGAAGGGCGGCATTTGATGAGCGGCATCTCCAAGAAGAAAAATATTTCCAGTTTTCCATTTTTCAGCAGAAGCAGCATGAAAAGAATAAACAGCCTTTCTCATGAATGTAACTTTTTTTCCTCCAATCCAATAATCTAGGTATTTTGAAAAAACTTCTTCTTTTTGAATCTCCTCAATCGTATCTCCAGGCATAAAGGCGATCTCAAATCGAAAAATATTATCAACTCCTTGAATAATAGTTATTGGCCTAGAAGGATTACAATATTGAATTGCATCTACATCTTTAAAACATTCAAAAGTTTCATTAGTATAACCATCAACTACCATCCAAGTTTCATCTGCTTCTAGACTATTTAAAGGAATATTTGAGAGTTTCCTTGTTTTACTATTTGCTCCATCACATGCCAAAAGATATTTACAAGTAAAGTCTTCTTCTTGACCATTATTGCAATTTTTTATTTTACAGTAAATAATGCCTTCAACTTCTCTAAGATCTATTAATTCATAGCCTTTCTTAATTGTATTTGTTTGATATTTCTCAGCATTTTTTCTTAGCGCTTCATCATACTGAGGTTGGTGCATAAAAAGCATTTCATGCTGATAATTATATATTTTAAAGTCCTCTAATAAGACCTTCATAATAGACCGCTTCTTAGCATCCAAATTATCAAGTGCTCTAATTCTTCTTGTCTTAACATTTGTCTCAAAATTACAATATGATATTGCTCTTTTGCATTCTAAGTCCCAGGTTATTGCTCTGGGAAGAGGAAATATTTCATCATCTTTTTCAATTATTAGAGATTTTATTTTATAATATCCAAGAAGATTGGCACATGTTTCTCCAACAGGGCCGTAACCAATAACAATTACATCATAGTCAGGCTGCATGAATATTTTTAATAAAGAACCGTATCATCAGGCTCGTCAATAACTTTATTATTAATGACTCCTAATTTTTCAATTTCAATTTTAACTTCGTCACCTGATTTTAGCCAATTTCTTGTCATTACAGCAGAGCCTGCAGGTGTTCCTGTTGGGATTAAATCTCCAGGTTCAAGAGTGAATGCTGTTGTCAAATATTCCACAAGGGTAAAACAGTCAAAAATTAAATCATCTGTACTCGCTGATTGCCTAAGTTCACCGTTCACGTGAGTTTCAAGTTTTAGTTTATGGGGATCACCAACTTCATCGCTTGTAACTAGATAAGGTCCGAATGGACAGTGTGTATCCCATGATTTACCCATTGTCATAGTCATAGGAGGCCCCCTCATCTGCCAATCTCTAATTGTTGCATCATTAACAACTGTGTAGCCATAAATTACATCTTTTGCCTTATCATAAGGAACATGACGACATTTTTTACCAATAACAAATCCTAATTCACCTTCATAATCTAAAAATTCCGATGCTTTTGGTCTATGTATTTCATCATAAGGACCAACCACAGATGTATTCTGCTTATTAAAGATATTTGGATACTTTTCTTGAGCTTGACCAATAGTTTTGGCTGCAGTTTCTTTTACTTCATCACGATGCTCTTTATAATTTAGTCCCACAGCCAGAATTTTATTTGGTTTAGGTATAGGAGCCATTAATTTTACATCACTAATGGATAGCTTATTTTCACCTTTCTCAATTAAAGAGGTTGCTCTTTCTAAACCTTCATTTCCAAGTTCAATGAATTCAATCATATTTTGAGGAAGATCTGATGATGAAAAATCTACAATTTCATCTCCAATGGCAGCGCCTATTTTTTGTTCTGATTGATATAAAAATGTGACTAATTTCATAATACTTTCCTTTATTTTTTATAATTTAATACTCTTAAAATTGTATTGATTGTTTTATCTGTAATTTGTTTATTGATCCCATTTTCTAATTGATGGCTTATCGAGTGTAGAACAATAATCATTATTTGTTCTACTAAGAAATCATCATATTTAACTAGAAAAGATTTATCTCGTATTCCACTTTTAATATCCTTAATAAGAAACTTACTAATATCTTTCTCAAGTCTTACAGAGAAATCAGCAGCTTCGAGAAAAATTAAGCCCCATTCTGGAACCTGAACTGAACGTTTAATAAACTGCTTGGTAGAGTTAATCAGTTTTTGGGCAGGTTTTTTTGTTTTTACCTCATCCTCTTCAATGACTTTTACTAATTCTATTGCAATTAAATTGGCAACATCTTCAAAAATACTTTTTCTATCTTTATAGTGATTATAAAAAGTACCATTCGCAATACCTGCGTTCTTCGCCATTTCTTGAATGGAAGATTTCTGAAAACCTTTTTTAGCAATAATATTAATTGCGCTGTCAATTATAGCAGCTCGAGTTCGATCTTTTTTTGATTGCAAAGATGCCTTTGATTGGAAATAATCATTCATATTTTTATATACTATATATAAAAATGAGAGTAGTCTCAATTATTATTTATGAATTATTTTGATAAAAAAATTATTTGGATTACTGGAGCATCTTCTGGTATTGGACGTGAATTAGCAATTCAGTTATCAAATTGCGATTGCACTCTTATTCTCACAGCGAGAAGAAAAGAACAACTGGAAGATACTAAGCTAAAATGTGGAAATGCTAACGTTCAAGTATATCCTTTTGATCTCTCAAAAATTGACGAGATTGATGATTTTTCATTAAGAGTACAGAAAGAAGTTGGAGCTATTGATATTTTGATTAACAATGCAGGTATATCAGCTTGGTCTGGAGTAGAAGAAACAAATTTCAAAGTCTATCAAGATGTGATGACACTTGATTTTTATTCTATTGTGAAATTAACGAAGAGTATCTTGCCATCGATGATTTCTAGGAAAAGTGGACAGATTGTATCTGTCTCAAGTTTACTGGGTAAGTTTGCAATTAAAAAAAGATCAGTCTATGCTTCTGCAAAGCATGCCCTGCAAGGCTTTATGGACGCTCTTAGAGCAGAAGTTTACGAACATAATATAAAAGTTAATACTGTTGCTCCAGGATATGTAGAGACAGAAGTAGGAATTAAGGCTCTAACAGGTGATGGGTCTGAATATGGAGCTAATGACCGTGGCCATGATACAAAAGGAATGAAAGCTGATACAGCTGCCAACATCATTATCAAAGCAATTGCAAAAAATAAAAGAGAACATTACGTCATTCCTTTATTTAGTTTCTCAAGATTTGCTCTTTATTTAGCAAGATTTACACCTGGTCTAGCTGCACGAATTGCCAGAAATTATAATGAAGATGAAAAATAAAGATTATGGAACTTTATGATGAAAATTTAATTCTTAGAATTGTATATTCTTTAATTTCTATTTTGTTAGTTGTTGGGATGTCGTTTGCTGATTTTAATAAAACCCATGCAACTCATCCTGACTGGCCAGGTCATGCTAGGTTTCATGTAGTTTGGCAAGTTTTAAGCTATTATCCTATCTCAATAATGAACCTTTTTATACTTTGGATAAGTATCCCTGATTTTTATTATCCATATCAATTATACTTTTGGTTATTTTGGTATTTTACTTTTTTAGGTACTTTTATTTTTACAGCTACACTTATGCCTATTTATGGTGGAACTCTATCTGATAGAGGAGGGCGAAAGCCATTTTTATACACTTTTGGAGAGAGATTAAGTATTAAACCTGGAAAGCAAAAACATTTACCATTTAAAATTAATGGACAGATTAAAACTTATCGTTTTGATGAGAATGCTCACAACATGATAGCACCAACTTTAATAATAATTATTAGTACATTTGTATTTTTAGAAACATGAGAAAAAAAATTACAAGAAGATCTTTTCTTAAAAAGGCTGCAGTTACAGCTGCTCTGGGTGGAATGAGTACTATTTTGTTAACCCAGAAAGCTCCCGCAAATATTTCAAATAATAAGAAGCCAAATATATTATTTATACTTAATGACCAGGAGCGGGCATGGCCTTATATTCCATTACATATAGATTTGCCAGCTAGAAGATATTTAGAGAGTATTTCAACTTACTTTAATCGCTCTTATACATCTACCCCTCTTTGTTCGCCTTCTCGAAGCTCAATATACACAGGTCAGCATGTTCAATACACAGGAGTTTGGGACAATACGGTTGCCCCATGGGTACCTGGGCTTCATGATGGTATTAATACTATAGGTCACCTCTTAAGAAATAATGATTATCTAACAAGCTATTTTGGAAAATGGCATCTGACAAACATTACAGAAAATCAAGTGAATGAGAATTCTTTAGGTTTTGATGGAATGCGAAAGATGTTTGATAAACATGGATTTACAATATCAAATCAAGAAGGTGAAAAAGATTTAGGTCAGGGTGGTTTTATACATGATGGACCGACTGCAAAAAACGCGGCAAACTTTATTTACGATAACAAAAAATCTTCATCACCTTGGGCTTCATTCATAAATTTTGTAAACCCACATGATATAATGTTCTTTAGAGCAGATGCATCAATAAAAGGAACAGGATTTATTGGAGATCATCAAAAATTTCAACCTTCAGATCCATTATATGATATGGAGCATCAAATTGTGTTTCCAAAAAATTTTGGTTATATGTCAGAAGTAGAGAACTCTTGGGATCCAAATGAAATTATAAATATAGTTTATGGGGAGATACCGTTCAGTAGACCAGATCTCTGGAAACGATTTATTAATTATTATTATAATTGTCTTAGAGATGTAGATAGACATATTAATACTGTAATTGAGTCTCTTAAAGCAACTGATCAATTGGATAATACTATTATATTTATGATATCAGACCATGGAGAACTATTAGGACAGCATGGAACCAGAGGCAAAATTGCATTTTGGGAAGAGTCAGTAAGAGTTCCTACATTAGTTTATCATCCTGATCTTGGAAAAAGTAATAAGTGTGAGTCAATAATTTCAAATATTGATTTTGTCCCTACAATTTTAGAGTTTGCTGGACTAAGTAATTCTCAAATTGCTAATGACTATCCTGAGCTCAAAGGAAATAGTTTTGCTTCATTTGTTGAAAATGTAAATGGTCAGAATAAAAGAGATGAAGAAGGACATCTTATTCAAGGAGTTCAAATAATACCGTCTGTTTTTGATATTAATGAGAAGGTAAGACAGATGGGATTAGCTGAAGGCTATTATGAAAAATTAAAAGCACTCGCAACAAAGGGGTCATTTTTACCTGATTTCTCATTGCCGTATAATTATAAAGCTATTGTCGATCAAAGGTACAAGTTTGTAAGAAGTTTTTCGCCTAGAGCTAATAATAATCCTCAAAATCTAAAAGAATTATTTGAAAAAAATGAATTTATTCAACTCTTTGATTTAAAAAATGACCCTTACGAAATGCAAGATCTTGCAAATGACAGAGCTAATGATGATTTATTGTTGAAAATGAATAATAAGTTAAATTATTTGGTTGATAAAGAAATTGGGCTTGAAAACCATGTTATACATTTGCCTGGACCTGACTGGTTTTGGACGATGTAAATAGGAGATAGAGATGGCAGATAAAGAAAATATACTTAATTTAGATTTATATAAAAAGTTTAAGTCTAAAGATGCTCCCGATACATTTCATCATGTATCTTTTAAAACGATGAATTATGATCGCATGGTAGATTTCTACGAAAAACTATTTGGCTGTAAGCCAATGTATAAAAGTAAAGAAATTACTTTTATGACATTTGACGAAGAGCATCATCGAATTGCGATAGCAAATACAGAAACTGTTTTTGATAATTTAGGTTTTCTTCCAAGGATTATTATGAAATTTAAAAATTGGATTAATCGTGCAGTTCCTAATCTTGTAGGCCTTGATCATATTTCGTATCGATTGAACCCAATAGATCAATGGTTCGATTTTTATTTTAGAGCAAAAAAACAAGGATTAGAACCTTACTGGACAATAAATCATGGTTGGATCAGTGGTATTTATTACAGAGATCCTGATGGGAACTTAGTGGAAATTTTCTATGAACATTGGAGGAATGATCAGGAGTTTACAGAGGAAGTTGCAAAAAAAGGGTTTCCAGAAGAGCCTGTTGGAACAAATATGGACATTGAGGTCTTATACCAAATGTTTAAAGATGGTGTGTCTTATGAAGAACTAGTTAAGAAAGGTAATACTGTTCCGGAAGGTAAGAAACCTATTTCGGGAATTGAGGCCGCCATGAATATGAGAAAAAAATTTAAATAACGTATGTATAATTATCTTTTGTGGTGTTTAAAGATAGGAATTGTTACAAATTTATTTCTCTTCTTTAAAACTCTAAATGAGCCTTTTTCTTCAGTTGATGTTTACTTATTAGCTCCTGCACAATTACTATTTTTAATATCAGCCTACCGCTGTCTTTTTCCAAATAATTATTCAAGGAAAATTGTACTCCATGATACTTTTTTTTCATCAATATTTTTGACACGGTTCTTAGTTACTTTTGTTGAGATTGCATACATTTATCAATTTAGTTATGTCCTTAGATTGATTAATGACAATCAATTTTTAATAGTTGATTTATTGTCTTGGATAATGGTTTTGCAAGTTAGTATTTCACAATTTTTCGTCTGGTCAGCGATTTTATTTAATGAAGAAAATTTATATTTCTATGAAGAATTAGGGTGGTTTATTATTTTCTCTATAAATACTATTCTTAGTATATTCTTATATTTTTTTGCTGAAATTCATAGTACACAGGTTGTTCTACTTATCATCAGTACTATTTTTGGTTTTTTATATTTACCTTGGCAAGTAATTCATATCCGAATGATTAAAAGAAGAGTAAGACAAATGAGTCAATCTGAGGGAAGCCTGCCTACATTTAAAAAAGAAATTTTCTTCAAAGGACTAAGAAAGTCTCTTTACGAAAGAATAAAGGTCACTGATTATGATTCATGGGGTGGATGGGTAGGCATGACTTGGATGTATAATTATTGGATTATATTAATTCCTGGATGGATGTTTTATATTGTTTATATATTTTCAATATAAAAATTATAGTTCTAAGCCAAAGTCTACATTGTTGACACTATGAGTTAGTTGCCCTGTTGAAATTCTATGCACACCTGTCTTTGCTATTTCATTTAGATTTTTTAAGTTAATATTTCCAGAAGCTTCACATTCAAATTTATTATTGATAAGTTTTAAACATTTTTTTATTTGCGATACATTCATATTATCCAACAGAACTACATCTATTTTTTGATCTAGAATTTTCTTCAACTGAGATATTTTATCAACTTCGACTGTTATCTTTTTTTTTGGATAAAATATTCTTACTTGATCAATAGTATCAACAATATTATCTGCTTTTGAAATGTGGTTATCTTTTATGAAAAAAAAATCATCCAATGACATCCTATTAATATTTGCTCCTCCTATGCTAAGTGCATATTTTTGTAATTCACGGATTCCAACGATTGTTTTACGTGTAGAATAAATTTTTGAACCATATTTTTTGGCAATTTCTGAATACTTTTGAGCCTTTGTGGCAATGCCTGACATAAGTCCTAAAAAATTAAGAGCAGTTCGCTCACCCGCAAGAATAGCTTGGGTATTGCCATAAATTTTTAAAATTGATGAACCTTTTTTAAATTTTAAACCGTCTTTTTTTTGTTTCTTTATCTTAATTTTTCGATCTAATAGTTTGAATGTTAGAATGGCAAAATCAATTCCACAGAGAACTGCATCTTCTTTAAGTATGATTTCAGCTGACGATTTGTGATTTTCAGCAATTGTAGCCTGTGAAGTTATGTCGCCTAATAAACCAAGATCTTCCTGAAGAGCAGTGCTTACTTGAGATTTAATATAATTTTTAGATAGCAACATTTTTATCGTCAATTCGTAGCTGAGCTTTATCAAGTATTTTTTTAATATCTAACTCCATCGAATCTAGATTTTGATCTATGTTCAATTTATATTTGTCATTTTCAGTGACATAGTCTGATCTTAGGTGACAGCCACGACTTTCTTTTCTCTTATAAGCGCCTACAATGATAAATTTACTCACTAAAATCATATCATTTAGTTTTGCTGATAGACCTTTAGACTCTCTCTCAATTCTAATAATATCTCTTAATCCTCTGATAATCGATTGAGAATTTCGGACTATACCAAGGTTTCTCATCATTGAAGATCGTAGCTGCCAAATATATTTTTTTGCTCTGATTTTATTTCTAGTTTTTTCTTTATAAGTTTTTATAAATGACTGACTTACACTATCTATTTTTTTAATAGGACATTTATTAATTTCTTCAGCAACAATTTTTGCAAATACGAGAGACTCTAATATTGAATTTGACGCTAGTCGATTAGCACCATGAATACCTGTAGCCGCTACTTCTCCACAGCACCAAAGTCCATCAACAGATGAACGGCCTTTAAGATCTGTTTTTACTCCACCGATATGATAATGAGCTACAGGAATAATAGGTATTAATTCAGAACTTGGATCTATATCTGCGTTGTCACAGTAAGATTGTACTTGTGGAAATTGTTTACCAAAGTCATTTCCAATATTTTCCCTACAATCTAAAAATACAGAGTTACCTTTTTCAATTTGATCAAAAATACTTTGAGCAATAATATCCCTTGATGCTAATTCAGCTTGTGGATGGACATCGAGCATAAATCTTTCATTATGCTGATTTACTAATGTTGCACCTTCACCTCGAATTGCTTCTGTTGCAAGGGGAGTGGGATCAAGACCAAAATCTAAGCCTGTTGGATGAAATTGAACAAACTCCATGTCAGTTATTGTAGCACCAGCTTCAGCCGCAAGAGCAATACCTTCACCATATGATGTTCGAGGATTGGTTGTATTTGCA
>CACPLH010000007.1:0-56535 GCA_902634765.1 uncultured Pelagibacteraceae bacterium | reverse complement strand
TTCAAGAGTTTTATTTTTACCTTTTTTATTATTCATGATTTTATCATCAAATTTTCAATTGAATATGTACGCTGTAGTATTATTTGTGGCTATTTCGTTCACTGATTTTCTTGATGGATTTATCGCAAGGAGACAAGGTAGCACTTCTAATTTTGGCAAAATGCTTGATCCTATTGCTGATAAATTATTAGTTGTAGGTGTTCTTACATCACTGATGATTACAGGTACAATTGAGAACCTAAATATTGTTCCAGCATTATTAATTATTTCTAGAGAAATATTTATTGCTGGGCTTCGTGAATTTGCTGCGAATAGTAAACTTGAAAATACGATTGAAGTCTCCAATATTGGTAAAATAAAAACTGCACTTCAAATGATAAGCTTAACACTAATTCTACTAAGCATCTCATTTCAAAATTCAATAGTTATACTCAATATTGGAATTATTCTACTTTGGGCATCAATGATACTTACACTAATTAGTGGTTTCAAATATTATCGAACAATTTTTAATTAAGATCTTACAAGATCATGAAATTCTTGCATAAATTTAAATGTCTGAGTATCTTCACCAGTCTGAAATAAATTTTTGTCTATTGATTGAATTGGTGTAACTTCAGCCGCGGTCCCTGTTAAAAAAGCTTCATCATAGTTTGAAACTTCCTCAGGTTTTATGTATTTCTCTATTACTTTAAAACCATTCATAGAAACCATTTCAATTACTGTTTGGCGAGTTATTCCGTTTAAAAAACAATCTGGAATTGGAGTGTGTATCTCTTTATCTTTTACAAAAAATATGTTTGCTCCTGTGCCTTCAGCAACATAGCCACGATAATCTAACATTAAAGCATCATTATAACCTTTATTTTCTGCAAACTCTTTAGACATTGTACAAATAACATACGGTCCAGATGCTTTAGCTTCGCATGGAGCTGTATCAGGAGAAGGTTTTTTCCATGGAGACGTAATTAGTTTCAAGCCTGCTTTTCTATCTTCTATTTTAAAATATGATGCCCAATCATCCCATACTGCGATTGCAACATTTATGTCAGCGTTTGAAGTAGACAGCCCCATTTGCTGACTACCCCTCCAAGCAATAGGTCTAACATAGCAGTCACGTAAAGCCATTTTACTAATAAGTTCGTCTTTTACTTTGTTAATTTCATCTTCAGTGTAAGGTATCTTGATGCCTACTATTTCAGCTGATTTAAATAATCTCTTTGTGTGCTCTTCAGACTTAAAAATTTTACCATTGTAAGCCCTTTCACCTTCAAAAACAGCACTAGCATAATGCATTCCTTGTGTGATTATATGGCACTTAGCGTCATTCCAATCTATGAACTCCCCATTCATCCATATAATGCCATCTCTATTATCAAAAGGTTTTACAGTCATAAATTTTAATTAAATTCGTGAAATAGCTAATTATCATAAATATTTCTTGATTAATATCTATTTTTAAAATTATTATGTCATAATGTCTGACTTAAATTTTAACAATCCAAAAGGATCACCTCTGCTTTATCTCAGAGAAGATAAAGTAAAAGAATCTTTAAATACATTTTTTAATGTCTCTAAAAATTTTGAAAAAATTATCACTGATAAAATCAATAACAATACATTTGGTATAGCAGATATAAGATGTCTTCTAATTATTAATTTAAATCCTGGAATAATATTTAATGAATTAATGGTTGAGTTAGATATAAGTAAACAGAGTCTCAATCGAGTTCTAAAAAAACTAATTCATAATAACTTTATAATTCAAAAAATAAACTCAGAAGATGCTAGAAAGAAGAATCTTTATTTATCAAATCAAACTAATAAAATGTTAGATAGTATATTAGAGCCAATACTAAAAGATATATCTGAGGTATTCCAAGAATCAGGGACTAATTCTGTTCAAGGATTTAATCAAATAATAAATAATATTGTAAAGAGAAAAGAAAATGATGCCTGAATTTCACTTATTAATTGTTGATGATGATGATAAAATTAGATCACTTCTAAAATCATTCCTAATTAGTAAAAATTTTTTAGTTTCAACTGCAGAAAACGCTTTTGAAGCAAAAGAAATAGTTGAATATATAAAATTTGACTTATTAATAATTGATATAATGATGCCTGGCATGAATGGATTTGATTTAACTCGTGAGATTAGAAATAATTCTAATGTACCTGTAATCCACTTAACAGCAATGGATGAAAAAAAAGATGTGATTCAAGGTCTGGAGATAGGTGCTGATGATTATATTGCAAAACCATTTGAACCCAAAGAACTTGAGCTTAGGATAAATAACATTTTAAATAAAAATTCAACCAAACTAAAGAAACAAACCTTACAATTAAATAATATTTTACTTGATTTAAGCACAGGATCTATCAAAGGGCTGGATAAAGATTTATCGCTGAGTGAAAATGAAATTAAAATTTTAGAAATTCTATCTTCAAAACCAGGTGAGTCTTTTAAAAGGGATTTTTTAATTAAGTCACTTGGTTTTAATCAAGAAAGAACATTAGATGTTTGCATTAATAGACTGAGAAAAAAAATAGAAAAAAATCCTAAGGTTCCAAAATATCTTAAAACAAAAAGAGGATCTGGATATGTTTTATGGATTGATTGATATGAAAATAAAAAATTTTTTACCTCAAAACTTACTTGGCAGAACTACACTAATAGTAATATTTCCTGTTATAATGTTTCAACTCATTATTTTATCATATTATTACAATAGTTTATGGGAAAGAACGTTACACCAATTATCGCGTTCTGTGGTTCAAGAGATTAATCTTGTGTCACAATTAATAAATAGTAAGGGCTATACAGATACGGAAATGGCATTAATTGAAAAATCAATTGGGCTTGAAATAAATTTATATGAAGAAAAACCATATCATTCAAATACAAGTGATAAAAAAGAAAGCATCATATTCCAAACTTTAAGAACTGAATTGTCAAACTCTTTTAAAAAAGAAATATACATTAAAGATCTAGGTGAGCTTGATAAAGTATCAGTTATAATACCATTTGAAACAAGCTTTATGGAATTTATTTTCTATAAGAAAAGAATTAATACATCAAGAAACCATATTTTTTTAGGATGGCAAATTATTTCTTCATTAATACTGATAATCATTTCTATGCTTTTTCTTAAAAATCAGATCAAGCCAATCACTAACCTTGCTAGAGCTGCTGAAAGTTTTGGAAAAGGTCAAAATATTGATGATTTTAAGGTTTCTGGGGCTGCTGAAGTTAGACTCGCCTCCAAAGAATTCCTTAAAATGAAAGATAGAATTGTCAAACAAATTGATCAACGATCTCTAATGCTTGCAGGAGTAAGCCATGACTTAAAAACTCCTCTGACTCGAATTCGTTTACAGACTGAGTCAATTAAGGAAGACGAAATAAAACAATCTCTAAATGATGAAGTTCAACATATGAATGAAATGTTGAATGAGTATTTAGAATTTTCTTCTACTGAACAACAAACGAAAAGTGGCAATATAAGTCCTATCGAAGCAATTTTAAAAATAAAAAATGATATAAATTTTAAAGATAAAAATATTGAAGTCGAAGTTACTGAAGATACTGGATCAGTTGTTAATGAAAATATATTCAATAGAGTAATTATAAATGTACTTAATAATTCTGTATTACATGCGGATCATATTAAAGTATTGATAGAAATTAATAGTCAGTTAATCCTCGTTAGCATTCATGACAATGGTCCTGGCATCCCTGACCATGAAAAAGAAAGTGTTTTTAAACCTTTTTATCGAATTGATAAAAGCAGAAATCAAAACAGGACCAATTCAGGACTAGGCTTATCTATTTCAAAATCATTATTATCTCAAATCAATGGTTCAATTGTTCTTAAAGATAGTTTTCTTGGAGGTTTAGAGGTAAAAATTGAGATTGAGAATAAATAAAAAAATTAATTTAGTTTTTTAGATCTGTCTCTTGCCTGATTTATTGCTCTATTCAAAATTTTGTAAAACTTATCTGAGGAAATAAGAGACTTGATTGCAGCATCAGTGGTGCCTCCTTTACTAGTAACTTTTTCCCTTAATATTGCAGGGTGCTCTCTCTTATCAATCATTAGTAATATTGATCCTAAAAAAAGATGAATGATCATTTCATCAGATTGTTTAAAGCCATTTTTTGAAGCGATTTTTGAGAGTGTTTCAATGAAGAAATAAACATATGCTGGCCCACTTCCAAATATTGCAGTAAAAGTATCTATTTGAGACTCTTTATTTACTTCAATAACTTGGCCTACAAGACTCAAAAATTGCTTTGATAGTTTTTTTGCTTTTGGACTTGTTTTTTGATCAAAATAAACAACTGATGAGCCCATACTTACAGATATAGGTGTGTTTGTCATTGCCCTGACGACATTTAAATTTTGATTGGATAACTTTCTTAAAGTTGAGGTCTTTTTACCGGCAATAATTGATACAATTACTGATCTTTTAATAAATTTTGCCAAATTTAATGAAAAAAGGTTATCAACTTGGTTAGGCTTTACTGCAAGTAGCACAAGATCAGGTAGAGCTACATTATTTAGCCCTTCTTCATTTTTTATCAAAACTATTTTTTTTCTTTTTTTTAAATTGAGAACATCTTTTGATGGCTTTGGCTCGAGTACAATAATTTTTTTACTAGAAAATTTATTCTTAATTAATGAAGATATAAATGAAACACCCATATTGCCAGCACCAATAATTAAAATAGTTTTATTACGCATTTCTATTATCTTTACTTAATCTCTGTTTATTCACTTTTTTTTCGTCTCTAAATTTTTTAAAAATTACTATTTCATCTTTAAATACGCTTGAGAACTCATAAATATTTATAAATATCTTTGATGCTATCATTTTTATATTATTACTAGGTTTCATTGAGGATAAATTACTATTGGTTTATATTAAATTACATGATTTATCTCGATTATCCATCTATTAGCCCAATTATCTTTTCTATAGGTCCATTTGAGCTCAGATGGTACTCAATGGCTTATATAATCGGATTTTCATTTGCATGGCAATATATTAAATTATTATCAAATAAAAAAGAATTATATGGATTCAAAACAAATCTCGATAGTCAATCAGTAGATGATCTCATTTTTTATTCAATAATTGGATTGATTGTTGGAGCCCGCCTTACTTATGTGATTTTTTATAATGGTACATACTATTTAAATAATCCTATTCACACACTTTATATTTGGGAGGGTGGATTGTCTTTTCATGGTGGCTTAGCAGGAATTATAATTGCTATTTTTTATATTAAGTTAAAGTACAAAATTAAATTTTATATCATTAGTGACTTAATATGTTCATCTGCTCCTGTGGGAATATTTTTTGGTAGAATTGCAAATTTTATAAATGGTGAATTGTATGGAAGACCGTCATCATCATTTTTTGGCATGATTTTTCCAAACACAGATGGAAAAATTAGGCATCCGAGTCAACTTTATGAAGCATTTTTTGAAGGTGTTATTATATTTTTAATTCTAAACATTTTGATATTTAGATTTAAAAAATTATCAAGTCCAGGTCTTATAAGTTCAATTTTTTTAATTCTTTATGGGACATTTAGAATCCTAATTGAATTTACACGGGAGCCTGATGCTCAATTAGGATACATTTTTAATTTCCTCACAATGGGAATGATACTATCGATACCAATGGTTATTGCTGGTTTTATAATTCTATTTATTTCAAAAAAAAATAATGTTGATTGAACCAAAAGACAAAATTTTGGATATTATCGATAAAAGAGGCTATATTCACCTTGATGAATTTATTGATCTTTCTCTTAATAAATTAAAACTCAGCTATTATAAGTCTGAATACCCTTTGGGCAAAAATGGAGACTTCATCACTGCTCCTGAAATATCACAGCTGTACGGAGAAATAATAGGTCTTTTCATTGCCAGCTATATAAAAAAAAATCATCTTAAAAAATTTAATTTGGTTGAATTAGGTCCAGGCAAAGGAACCTTGATGAAAGATGTAATTAGAGTCTTGACAACTATTTTTGAAAACAAAATTTATTATGACATTCATTTTGTTGAAATAAATAAAAATTACCAAAATAATCTTAAAGAACTATTCAATGATTGCAGTGTGCATTTGTCAGTTGATACTCTGCCAAAAAAGAATTCTATCGTTTTAGCGAATGAATTCTTTGATGCTTTTCCTATAATTCAAGCTCAAAAGATAGATAATAAATTATATGAGACAATAATAAGAAAAGACTTAGGTAAGCTTATTTTTGACAAAAAAGAAATTAGAAAAGAATATGAAGTACTATTTAATATAAATAAATTGTCTAGTAATCAGATTGTTGAAAAATCACCAACCGCAAGTCTATTATTTGAGACAATAGTTAACTGCCTATTAAAAAATAAAGGTATGATGCTTATTATGGACTATGGATATATATCTGATCAAAATATAAGTACTCTTCAATCAATCAAAGATAACAAAAAAACCAACTTTTTAGATAGTATTGGAAAGCAGGATTTAACATCGCACGTAAATTTTAATGAATTATTAAAAATTCTTGATAAAAATAAGATAAAAAATAAGTTGATACAAACTCAAAGAGAATTTTTGATTAATAATGGCATAAATTATAGGGCCGAAGCATTAATAAAAAAAAATAAAGAAAAAGAAGATGAAATTCTTAATCAAGTCTCAAGATTAATTGATATCGATAAAATGGGAAGCTTATTTAAATTTTTACAATTTAGCTGTAATTGATAAATGTTTTT
The DNA here is from genome assembly GCA_902634765.1 of uncultured Pelagibacteraceae bacterium. Classification (GTDB taxonomy): domain Bacteria; phylum Pseudomonadota; class Alphaproteobacteria; order Pelagibacterales; family AG-422-B15; genus CABYIR01. Next base: position 49,750 of record CACPLH010000007.1, on the reverse strand, counting down.
TTCAAAAAATCTCGAAGGAATTGATCATTGTTTCTTTTCAAAATTAGGAGGAGTATCAACTGATCAGTATTACAGTCTAAATTGTGGCAAAGGGTCAAATGATGACAAAACAAATATTAAAAGAAATTTAAAATTTGTGGCAAATTACTATGACTTAAAAATTAATAATATTGTCACTTTACATCAAACTCACTCAAATAAAGCTCTAATAATCACTGGTCAAAATATAAATAGGCATAATTTGTGTTTTGATGGATTGGTAACGAACAAGAAAAATATTATTTTGGGAATTTTAACAGCTGATTGTGCCCCAATATTATTCTTCGATCCAATCAATATGGTCGTTGGCGCATGCCATGCTGGATGGAGGGGAGCATTAACAGGAATTATTGAGAATACATTAATCAAAATGAGAAATATTGGTTCGAAAACAAAAAATATTAGGTGTGCAATTGGGCCTTGTATTGGCCAACAGTCTTACGAAGTTGGTAAAGACTTTTATAACAAATTTGTATCTACTGAAAGTACAGCTCATCAATTTTTTGAAAAAAGGCCCAAAAAGAGAAGTAAATATACATTCTCTTTAGAGGGATATATTTTTGATAAGTTATCAAGACTTGGTATTAGCAGTATTAATTCAATAAGAATTGATACATTTAAAAAGGACCATATCTGTTTTAGCTATAGAAAATCATCAATAAAAAAAGAAAATGATTATGGTAGAATGATCTCAACAATTGTTATAAAAGAATAAATATAATGAAAATTATTGCAGGAAATAGCAATCTTCCACTTTCTTCAGATGTAGCTAAATATCTTCAAATTGACCTTGCGAAGGCTACAATTCGGCGATTTGCTGACGAAGAAGTTTACGTTGAAATCAAAGAAAATATTAGAGGTGAAGATGTATTTGTTATTGAGTCAACATCGTACCCAGCTAATGATAATCTTATGGAACTTCTTGTTATTATTGATGCGTTAAAAAGAGCATCTGCAAAACGAATTACTGCAGTACTACCTTACTTTGGCTATGCAAGACAGGACAGAAAGCCAGGTCCAAGAACACCTATTTCTGCAAAGTTAGTTGCAAACCTAATTTCTACCGCTGGAGCAGATAGAGTTTTAACTGTAGATTTGCACGCTGAACAAATTCAGGGCTTTTTTGATATACCAACTGATAATTTGTTTGCAGGCCCCGTTTTTTCTAGAGATATTAAAGATCAATTTGATTTATCAAATCTTGTAGCCGTTTCTCCAGATATAGGAGGAGTTGTAAGAGCGAGGGCAATCGCAAGTAAATTTGGAGCTTCAATTGCAATTGTTGATAAAAGACGACCAAAAGCTGGTGAGAGCGAAGTAATGAATATTATTGGTGATGTTGATGGAAAGGATTGCATTATTTTGGATGATATAATCGACTCAGCTGGAACAATATGTAATGCAGCTGACAAATTAATAGATATTGGAGCTAAGAGTGTCACAGCTTATGTAACTCATGGAGTGCTAACGGGAATAGCACTCAGCAAAATAAAGGACTCAAAATTAAAAGAAGTGGTTATTACTGACACCATCAATAACACTGAAAATGCAAAGAAGCTTGAAAAGATAAGAATCATACCTATTTCTGTCCTATTAGGAGAAGCAATTCGCCGAATTTCAGAGGAAAGTTCAGTCTCAAGTCTGTTTGAATTTTAATTAATTAAACTTGCCTTCTATTATAATTTAATTTATTACCACTACAAATATCATGGCAAAAGAAACAAATATTGAAGCTATTATTCGTGATGGATCTGGAAAATCTTCTGTTAAAAAAGTTATTGCAGGCGGTAAGATACCCTCAATCCTATATGGCCTTAATGAAAAGCCTGTTAATATCGCTGTCGATAAAATTTTCATTCAAAAAGAATTAAATGCCGGTGGTTTCTTAACAAAAATATTCAATTTGAATATTGAAGGTAAAAAAAATCTTGCTATACCTAGAGATATTCAATTTCATCCATTATCAGATCAGCCAATTCATGTTGATTTCCTCAGATTATCCGAGGACTCAAAAATTACTCTGGATATTCCAACTAGATTTATCAATGAAGAAGCGTCACCTGGTTTAAAACGAGGTGGTGTATTAAATGTAAATAGAAGAACAGTACAATTAAATTGTCCTGCAAACAATATTCCTGAAGAGTTGGTATTTGATCTTACAGGTCTTGAGATTGGAGACACAATTAGAATATCAATGGTCAATTTGGATGAGGGTGTTCAGCCAACAATTACTGATAGAGATTTTACTGTTGCTTCTGTAGCGGCACCTACTGTTGTCAAAGAGCCAGAACCTCAAACAGAAGAAGCTGAAGGTGATGAAGCTGCTGCAGCTGAAGGCGATGGCGACGCAAAGGGCACTGAAACAGAACAAGATTCAAAAGAAGAAGATAAGTCTTAAAGTATCTCTTTTTAAAATTTTTTTACCATATAATATTTATTTATGATTGCTTTGATAGGATTAGGAAATCCTGGAGATAAATATTCTCTTAACCGCCATAATATTGGTTTTATGGCTATAGATAAAATTTGTGAAAATTTAAATGCTGAGCCTATAAGTGGCAGCAAAATTAATGGTGATTGTTTTAAATTACAATTACATGGAAAAAAAATTATCTTATTTAAATCACATGAATTTATGAATGAATGTGGTCTTTCCATATCAAAAATAATAAAATTCTATAAAGTAAAGATAGAAAATCTTTTTGTATTTCATGATGATTTAGACCTAAAGCTTGGAAAAGTTAGAATTAAAGAAGGTGGAAATCCTGCTGGTCACAATGGTTTAAAGTCTGTAGATAGCTATATAGGTAAAAACTATAATAGAATTAGGATGGGAATTGAACATCCTGGAAATAAAGAACTTGTGATTAAGCATGTTCTCTCAAACTTCAAAAAAAACGAGTTAACTATTTTTGATCAAATAAATGAGAATATCTCAAATAATATTGATTTACTTATTAAAAAAGAATATTCCACGTTCATGAATAAAATTAAGATACAATAATGGGATTTAGTTGTGGAATAGTTGGGCTTCCCAACGTTGGCAAATCAACATTATTTAATGCCCTAACAAAAAAAATAACGGCAGAAGCAGCAAATTACCCATTTTGTACAATTGAACCAAATGAAGGCACAGTTGTTGTTCCTGATGAAAGAATTTATAAATTGAGTGAAATCTCAAACTCAAAAAAAACAATACCTGCGACTTTAAAGTTTTACGATATTGCGGGACTAGTAAAGGGTGCCTCAAAAGGTGAAGGCTTAGGTAATAAATTTTTGTCACATATAAGAGAAGTTGATGCAATAATTCATCTTGTTAGATGTTTTGAAGACGAAAATATTACTCATGTAAGTAACTCAATAGATCCTATTAATGATTCAGAAGTAATTGAAACAGAACTTATTTTATCCGATCTTGAAATGCTTGAAAAAATTAGTGTTAGTATACAAAAATTGGTTAAAAAAGGTGATAAGGATGTATTAAAGAAAGCTCAATATATTGATCAAGTAATATCTCATTTATCTAGTGGAATGAGTGCAAGATCTATTGAAAACATTTCAGAAATTAAGTCATATTTAAATGAATATAATTTAATAACACTAAAACCTGTAATTTATGTCTGCAACGTTGATGAAAACTCAATTATCGATGGCAATAAATTCTCAGCAAGTTTTAAAGACCATATTAAATCAAATATAATTTTAATTTCTGCAGATATTGAGTCACAAATTGCAACATTATCAAATGAGGAGCAATCAGACTTTTTATCATCTCTTGGACTCGAAGAATCAGGTTTAGATAAAATTATTAGAGAAGGATACGATAATCTAAACTTAATAACTTATTTTACTTCTGGAGAGATGGAAAGTAGAGCATGGACCATTGAAAAAGATACTCTTGCTCCTGATGCAGCAGGAAAAATTCACACTGATTTTAAAAGTGGTTTTATCAGAGCTGAAACTATTTCATCAGAAGATTTTATTACTTGCAAAGGTGAAACAAAAGCTAGAGAATTAGGCAAACTAAGAAGTGAGGGAAAGGAATATGTTGTGCAAGATGGTGACGTAATGCACTTCCTATTTAATAATTAAATGGATCATAAGCTTGTTTATCCAACATATGATGAAATTCATGAAAAAGCTATCAAGCTTGCTGAATTAATTAAAAATAAAAATATAAACTTTACAAAAATGGTCGTTGTTTCAAGAGGCGGCTTCGTTCCAGCCTCAGTTGTGGCCTACTGTCTTGGAATCCAAGATGTCGATATTGTTTCAATACAAAGTTATATTCATAGAGAACCCGGTCAAACTTATGTTCACAGAGCCCCTAAAACAGATGAAGTAGTTTTAGTTATTGACGATATAGTAGACAAAGGAGGCACTGCAAAAGCACTGAGAGAATTTATGCCAAATATGCATTTAGCTGTTATTTATGCTAAACCAAGAGGTCTTCCATTGGCAAATACGTATGTTGAAGAAATTACTCAGGAAACTTGGCCCGTCTTCCCCTGGGATGAGGAAGACAAAGCCAATCACTAGTTTTTACTTCTAGGCAATAAAGTAAAGAACCGACAATATCCCAATTACAATCGATCCTGCATTTAGGTCTTCATGTCTTCCACTTAGCGCCTTTATAACAACATATGCTATAAAGCCCAAAGCAATTCCATGTGCAATACTAAAAGTCAGAGGCATTAGTACTGCCGCAAGAACTGCTGGAGCATATTCACTAACATCATCCCATTCAATATCCCTTAAATTTTTAAGAAAGAATGTTGCAACGAAAACTAATGCTGGAGCTGTTGCAAAAGCAGGAATACTTTGAGCTAGAGGAGCTAAGAATAAACAGATAGCAAAAAGAACAGCAACTGTTACAGCTGTAAGTCCTGTTTTGCCACCTTCCTTTACACCGGCTCCAGATTCAATATATGAGGTAGTATTTGAAGTACCCGCTAACGCCCCAACCGTTGTAGCAACTGAGTCAGCTAACACAGCTTTTCCAATTCCATCAACTTTGCCTTCACTATCGACTTTGCCAGTTAAATTTGCAACTGATGTTAATGTTCCTGCAGTATCAAAAAAATCAACAAACAGAAAAGCAAACGCAACACCTATAAAGCCAGAAGTTGCTATAAGGCTAAAGTCCAAAGAGAAAGCATGTGAGGCAGGGGGAATAGATCCTACAACACCTTCGATAGAGCTAATTCCCATAACCCAAGCAATAACACTTACAGCTAAGATGCCAATAATGATCGATCCAGTTACACCTCGCTTATCCAGAATTGCCATTATCATAAAACCCACCGCAGCTAAAATAACAGGCATAGATGTGACATCACCTAAGCCAACAAGAGTCGCTGGATTATCTACGACTACTCCAGCATTTTTTAATCCAATGATTGCAAGGAATAAACCTATTCCAGCACCAACACCAAATTTCATACTTTTTGGAATACTGTTGATGATCCATTGCCTTGCTGGAGTTACAGATAATAAAATAAATACTAAACCAGCAACAAAAACTGCGGTTAAGGCTTGTTGATATGTATAGCCCATTCCAAATACGACACCAAAAGCAAAAAATGCATTAAGTCCCATTCCTGGTGCAAGTGCAATAGGCCAATTTGCCCACAAACCCATAATCAAACAACCAATTACAGCTGCTATGATCGTTGCGACAAATACACCTCCAAAGTCCATTCCTGTTCCTTCGGTAGATAAAATTGCCGGATTAACAACAATGATGTATGCCATTGTTAAAAATGTTGCGAAACCAGCAACAATTTCTGTTCTTACAGAGGTGCTGTTACTGCTCAGCTTGAATAAATTTTCTAGCATTCGAATCTCCTAATTATGATTATTATCAATTTACATTATGATCTAATAGTTTTCGAATCAGATAATTTTCAAAGTGTGGATAAGATTTTTTGAATTTATTTTAATAAATTCAATTAATTAAATGACAGAGATAAGATTTTAGTGCGTATCTCTCCAGATGCTCTTGTTTGTGAAATAAAATAAAAATGCAAGAATCAAAAGATAAATTATTACTTTAAAGCCCATTCTTTTTCTTTCTTCTAACTTTGGTTCAGCTGACCATGTAAGAAACGTGGTTACATCATGTGCCATTTGTTCCTCTGTAGCTACTGTGCCATCAGTATATTCAATTCCATCTTCGTAAAGAACTTGTGGCATTGCTATTCTCATGCCTTTTGCGTACTCGTTATAATATACTCCATCATCTAGTTCGGTTCCTTCAGGTGCATCTTTATAACCAAGTAAAAGAGAATAGATATAATCCGCACCATTCGGTCTTGCTTTGACAATTACAGAAAGATCTGGAGGATACGCTCCACCATTAGCTGCTCTTGCTTGTTGTTCATTTTCCCAAGGACTAACAAATTTATCAGACAAGATTGCAGATCTCATAAACATCTCACCATCCTGATCTGGACCAGTTTCAACTTCGAACATCGCGGCCATTGCCTTTGCTTGCTTTTCAGAAAATTCTGGTCCCCCTGGCTGAACGAGATTTCTATAACTTAGTAAATCCATTGAGTGGCAGCCTGAACATACCTCAGTATAAACCTGATAACCTCTTTGAAGCGAAGCTCTTTCAAATTTACCGAGAGGGCCTTCAAATGACCAGTAAGGTCTCATGGGTTCGTGTATTTCTGCTGCTAATAGAATTGACTGAGAAACTGATGCCGTAATAATTAATAAAACTAAAAATTTAATAAATTTTAGCACGCTAAGCTGTGGCAGTGGCAGCTTTCGCCGCCCTCTCCTTATCATTCAGAACAGGTTCACTAATACTTTTCGGCAGTGGTTTAGTTTTCTCAACATAACCAAGAACTGGCAAAATAATAATAAAGTGAACGAAATAGTATATTGTGGCTATTCGAGAAATAATTACATAGATACCTTCTGCTGGCTGAGCTCCCAAGTATCCAAGCAATAAAAAGTTAGCAAGAAATATCCAATAAAATTGTTTAAACAATGGTCTATATTTTGCAGATCTTACTTTTGATGTATCAAGCCAAGGTAGAAAAGCGAGAATTGCAATTGCTGATACCATCATTATGACGCCGCCTAACTTATCAGGAATAGCTCTTAGAATTGCATAGAATGGAAGAAAATACCACTCAGGGACAATATGCTCTGGAGTTTGAAGTGGATTTGCCTGAATGTAATTATCTGTATGACCAAGTAAGTTTGGAGTAAAGAATACAAATCCTGCAAAAATGATCATAAAAACTAAAAGAGCAAAAACATCTTTCACAACGTAATGTGGATGAAAAGGAACTGTATCCTGAGATCCTTGCACTACATCAATACCTTCAGGATTATTATTACCAGGTACATGCAACGCCCACACATGCAATATGACCAATCCAAAAATCAAAAAAGGAAGAAGGTAGTGCAAAGTGAAAAATCTTGTTAATAACGGAGAACCTACAGAATATCCTCCCCACAACCAGTTAGTAATTGACTCTCCAAATACCGGAATAGCACTAAATAGGTTTGTGATTACAGTAGCTCCCCAGAAACTCATTTGACCCCAAGGCAAAACATACCCCATGAATGCAGTTGCAATCATCAATAGGAAAATGAAAACTCCGATAATCCATATTAGCTCTCTTGGCTCTTTATAGGACCCGTAAAATAGAGATCTAGCCATATGAATATAAACAGCGATAAAAAACATCGATGCTCCATTTGCGTGAATATATCTCAATAACCATCCATAATTTACATCACGCATAATGTGTTCAACGCTTGAAAAAGCAAGATCAGCATCAGCAATATAGTGCATAGCTAATACCAATCCTGTTATAATTTGAGTAACAAGGCAAAAAGTTAATATGCCACCAAATGTCCACCAATAATTTAAATTTTTTGGTGTTGGGTATTGCATTAAATGACCATTAAATAGCGTGATTAGAGGTAATCTCTTATCTATCCATTTAGCTACTGCTGATTGTGGCTTATAATCTGTACTCATAAATCTTATTTATCCAATTTTAATAGTATTATCATCTAGAAATACATAATCCGGAATTTCAAGATTTGTAGGGGCAGGGCCTTTTCTTATTCTTCCCGATGTATCGTAATGAGAGCCATGGCAAGGACAAAACCAGCCATTATAATCTCCTTTATTACCAAGTGGGATGCAACCAAGGTGAGTACAGATTCCAACCATTACAAGCCATTCAGGATTTTGTACCCTGTTATCATCGATTTCAGGATCAGGTAAATCCTCAATTTTTACATCTTTTGCTTCTGCTATTTCTACTTCAGTTCTTCTTCTTATGAATACCGGTTTTCCCCTCCATAATACAGTAATGCTCTGACCAGGTACAATTGATGATACGTCAACTTCAGTCGAAGCAAGGGCTTTGACTGACGCATCAGGATTCATTTGAGAAACTAAGGGTACTCCAATAGCTGCTGCACCAGCTGCACTGAAAGCTGCAGTTGAAATATACAAGAAGTTTCTTCTAGTTACTGGCTTAGAATCTGACAAATTTGTAATCTCTTGTTGAATATATAGTATTTAATCCCAATATGTTCTTTTATCAAAAAACCATTGGTATTGTCACCTAATTTTTGTGGCAAGATGACGCATATTAAAAAAATAGATAAGATAGAGAATAATGAAACTAGTGATTTTTCAACCTGATATACCGCAAAATACCGGCGCAATGATAAGAACGTGCGCATGCTTTGATACAGATATTGAGATTATACATCCTTGTAGCTTTCCATTAAATGATAAACTATTAAAGAGGTCGGTAATGGACTATGGAAGCTCAATAAAAATCACTGAACATGATAGTTGGGATACTTTTAAAAAGACATTAAATCCAAAAAAAAGAATTATATTGCTATCCACAAAAGGTAAAATTGCTCATACAGATTTTACTTTTCAAAAAGATGATCTATTGATGGTAGGAAGAGAGTCCGCTGGAGTTCCAATAGAAATTCATGAACAGGTAGATGAGGTTGTAACTATTCCAATTTCAAAGTCTTCCAGGTCTCTAAATGTCTCATCAGCTGCTGCTATTGCACTGTCAGAAGCAATGAGACAACTAAAAATATAAATGATGAAAAATTTTAAAAAAAAAGAGCTTTCTAGAAAATGGTTCAAACTTTTACGTAACCAAATTATCAATGAGTTTGAAAAAATAGAAAATCAAAACACTAGTAAAAAATTTAAGTTCAAGAAAAAAAATTGGAAAAGAAAACCTCATCTCAAAAAAGATAATGGTGGTGGACAAATGGCAATTATGTATGGAAACATTTTTGAAAAAGTTGGTGTAAATATTTCAACAGTTTATGGTTCATTATCTCAAGACTTCAAAAACAATCTTCCAGGAACAAATAAAAATTCAAATTTCTGGGCCAGTGGAATTTCAGTTGTAGCTCATATGCAAAATCCTTATTTGCCTTCATTTCATTTTAATACACGAATGATTGAAACCTCAAAAATTTGGTTTGGAGGTGGAATGGATATGACACCTGCTTTTAAGAACTCAAAACATAAAAAAATGTTTCATTCAAAAATTAAAAGTATGTGTGATGCGCATAATAAAAATTATTATAAAGATTTTTCTAAGTACTGTGACGAATACTTCTATTTACCACATAGAAAAGAAGCTCGTGGTGATGGTGGTATTTTTTACGATTATCTCGAAACTTCTTCATGGGAAGGCGATTTTAATTTCACAAAGGATGTGGGCTCATGTTTTTTGGATGCAGTTTCAGAAATTATAGCGATGGATATGAATAAAAAATGGAAAAAAGAACATAAAGAACAACAAAAAATTAAGCGTGGTCGATATGCTGAGTTTAATTTATTATACGATAGAGGAACTAAATTTGGACTTCAAACAGATGGCAATATAGATGCCATATTGATGTCAATGCCTCCTGAAGCAAAATGGATTTAATAGTATGACTGAACCAATCACTGTAAATGGAGCTCAAAAATTACAAGATGAGCTTAATGATTTAGTTAATAATAAACGTCAGCAAGTTATACAAGCTATAGCTGAGGCAAGAGAACATGGTGACCTAAAAGAAAATGCTGAATATCACGCAGCAAAAGAGGAACAAGGTCACATCGAAAGTCGAATTCAAGAAATCCAACTATTATTATCAAATGCTGAAATAATAGATATTACAAAAGTTGATCAAAAAACGAAAACCGTAGTTTTTGGATCAACTATTGAACTATCAGATCTTGATGATGAGACAAAAGTAAAATATCAAATAGTGGGAAATGATGAAGCAGATATTGAAAAAGGGCTTATATCTTATAAGTCTCCCGTTGCATCAGCGCTGATTGGAAAAGAAAAAGGTGACTTTGTTTCTGTTTCAACTCCCAAAGGGGAAAAAAGTTATGAGGTGATAAAAATAATTTATAAATAGCTATTTGTAAGATAAACAGATTGCTTTTAATCTCTCAAAAATTGAATATTCATCATCAATAAAATCACTATCGATCCACCACTCTTCTAACTCAGATAAAATTTTTCCTACTAATGGACTTTCTTCAATTCCCATTCGGATTATATCGTTTGCCCCAAATGAAAATTTTGGTTGTTCAAAATTTTTGGCAACTTCATAAAGGGTATGCCAGTTGAGATCATTTTTTTGATTGGAATCCTTAATCCAATTTAAGATTACAAAGTTTTGAAATTTTTCTATACCTAGACGATATAATTTAGCTCGCGACTCTTTAATTGATAAATATGACTTAATTGATAAATCTAAATTTATAAAAGTTCTTAAATTGTCTGCTTCTTCATTACTAATTGGAAATTGTTTTATAAAATTATTCGCCTTATACTCTGAGCTTTCAAGTAAGATTGAAAACTTTAACAAATCATCAATAGGCTTATTTATCTTATTTTCGATATATGATATTTTTAAATAATCCTTATTAATCGAAATATCTTCAGATATTTCAGCTAAAATATTTATATCATTCATTATTGAAAGAGATTTAAAAGAATTATTTTGATGTATGATCTTTTTTAACTCTGACCAAATTCTTTCTTTAGAAATTTTACTAAAGTTTTTTGATTCTACTTTAAATACTTTCTTTAAATTTGTATCGATCTCAAAATTCGAAAAGTCTGCATAAAATCTAAAATATCTTAATATCCTCAAATAATCTTCTTTTACTCTATCGTTGGCACTACCAATAAACTTCAGCTTTCTATTTTTTATATCCTCTATACCATTATGAAAATCAAAGAGTTTCCCATCTCGATTTACATATATTGCATTTATAGTAAAATCTCTTCTAAAAGAATCAGCTTTTATATCCGAGGTATATTTAACTTTTGCATGCCTTCCATCTGTTTCGATGTCCTCTCTTAATGATGTTATTTCATAATTTTTTGAATCAATTACTGCAGTAACCGTTCCATAGTTAATTCCAATATCATAAAATTTTATATTATTATTCGTAAGAATTTTTATAACTTCTTCTGGATCAATATCTACTGCAAAATCTATATCTGTAACATCTTTACCTGATAGGGCATCTCGAATACAACCGCCGACTAGATAAATACCTTGATTATTATTAAATAAATTAAAGATAGTCTTAACTTCTGGAAGTTTGATAAGTTCATTTACTTTTTTCATTTTAACTTACTCGTAAGAACATCGTAGAGATTTATCAACATACCAGCTGTGGCACCCCAAATATAATTATCTTTATATTGTATAACATTAAAATCGTAATCATATGATCTATTGCCTTGTTTAAAAGATTTTATTTCACGTGAATGGTTTTTCGAGTCCATTAGAAATCTAAGTGGTAGAAAAAAAATGCTATCAACTTCTTGACGGTTTATATTAAATTCAGTCTGGTGATCAATCATTGCTAAAATTGGCATTATTCTAAAACCTGTACCAGTTTGATAAGCGTCTAAACATCCCAAAATATTAATATTTTTACTCTCTATTCCTACTTCTTCATAACTTTCACGAGTAGCGGTATCTACTGGAGATATATCAGATGAATCTATTCTTCCTCCAGGAAAACTTACTTGACCTGCATGGTCCTCTAAATGAACAGATCTATTAGTTAGTAAAATATTGATTTCACCATTAATGTCTAAAAAAGGAACAAGCACAGATGCTTTTGTCAGACTCAAGCTAATCCCAGAGTCGATACATTCTTTTTCAAAATAATCATGAGATAACTTTTTTTTTTGAGATAAAAAATAAACTAGATCTTCTCTTGATATATCTTTTTTATAATTCATATAGTTTAAAATAATTATTATTACTTAAAAGTGCTAAGTATTTTTTACTTTCTATGTTTACTTCTTCAGCATTATCAATAATTTCATAATAGACTGACCTTGAAATTAAAGCCTTAAGATTTCTTCTTACAGTGATATATGGCTTAGGATGATTTTTTTCATTTAAGTATATTTCTATTGGAGCTTTACTTGAAAGCTCAATTTTTTCATGAGTATTAGTATAAAAATAATAACCAGTATCTCCGTTACTTGTAATTTTTTCCATTGAGATAATAAAAAATGGAGCATCTTCAACCTCAATTTTTAATTTCTCAACAGGGGTTACTAGATAATAATTTCCATCATCATCAAGTCTTAATACACTTGAAAATAATTTTACTAAAGCAGGTCTTTTTATTTCTGAACCCATGTATAACCACTTACCATTTTGAAGTATTTTAATATCTATTTCTCCACAATAGTCTGGATTCCAAGTTTCGACTGGGGGGGGTTTTTGCTTTGTATTTTTTGCATGACTATAGATAGTTTCTAAGCCTTTCGGAAAATCATCAATATTAGTCATTATTAAGTAAGCTCTATCTTTTCTAATTTATTAAGTTTCATCTTTTTATCTAAATTTAATATAAGAACTCTATCTGGGTTAACGGGTCCAACGAAATTTAGTGGTTGTGAGATTTGTTTAAAATTAAATCTTCTATAATAATCAATGTCACCAACCAAAACTATAAAACCATACTTTTTACTTTTTTTAATTAATTTAATAGTAGTTTCTACTAAAGCAACTCCATACCCTTTTCCTACATGTCCTGGCTTTACTGCAAGTGGCCCCAAAAGAAGACCCTCACTTTTGTTATTAATAAATATTTGACTAAATGAAATACTTGCTAATAGCTGTTTATTACCTTGGTATATATATGAATATTCTGAAATTAGATTATGTTTTTCCCGATATCTATATGCAGTTCTAGCATAACGCCCAGGACCGAAAGCTTCGTCTAGAAGTTTTTCAATATTTTTAAGATCCTTATCATGGGCTAATCTGATATTTTTCATAATAAATAATAAGTGTATAAAAATAAATTTAAATCAGTATGATTTTATATTTAAAATTTACTATTTGGGAGAGTTTTTATGAAAACAGTTGATGTTAATGATTTAGAAAACATTAAAGGACAAGATCTGGGTCATTCTGACTGGATGGCAATTGAACAAGATAGAATAAATCAATTTGCAGATGCAACCGGAGATCATCAATGGATTCATTTAGATGCTGAAAAAGCAGCAAAGGAGTTGCCTACAAAATCTACAATTGCTCATGGCTTTCTTAGCCTTTCATTAATAGTACCTTTAGCAGCACAAGTATGGTCTATTTCAGGAGCAAAAATGATGATCAATTACGGTCTTAATAAAGTGAGGTTCATCAATATGGTGCCCGTAGGTTCTAAGGTTCGACTAGGAGTCAAAATTTCTGAAGTAAACAAGCTTGATAATGGTGGAACACAAGTTATTTCAGAAGCAACGCTTGAGATTGATGGTCAGGATAAGCCTGCTTATGTAGCTGAGTCAATTATGGTTGCGTTTCCTTAGAGGTAAATTAAGTGCCTGATAAGTCTTATCCAGACACAGATGCGTATGGATCACTCAGCAACAAAAAAGAGGTAAAAGTTTTATCTTGGAATATCTGGTGGAAATTTGAAGATTACTTAAATCGTCAGTCATTAATATTTAATGAACTTACAAAAGCTAAGCCCGATATATTATGTCTCCAAGAGGTATGGGAAGACAAAGATGGCAGTCAAGCTAAGAAAATTGCAGATTTATTTGGATATGATTATTGCTATGCGAAATCATTTGACTTTGATGATGTATCATTTGGAAATGCTATAATTTCAAAATATCCAATAAATAATTATTCATCTTATCTTATACCTACAGAAAAAGAATTTAATGAAAATCGTACTCTGCTTCATGCAGAAATTATGTATGAAAATAATAAGATGAATATATTTTGTACACATCTAAATTATAAATACGATCAAAGCGATATTCGTAAAAAACAAGTTACATATATTCTAGAATATATGAGCAAATTAGATAAAACAGAATTCCCAAGCATTTTATGTGGTGATTTTAATGCTGACCCTAATAGTGACGAAATAAGATTGCTTTTAGGTCTTTCTTCACCAATTAATAGAACTGTTTTAAGAGACTCTTGGCAATTAGTTAATCCAGATGATCACGGTTATACTTGGTCTAATGAAAATAATTTTGCCAGAAAAACTTTAGAACCCGATAGAAGAATTGATTATATATTTGTTGGTGCGCCAGGCAAAAATGGACTCGGCCATCCTTTAGAGTCATGTCTAATAGGCAACATAGAAAAAGATGGACTGTATCCAAGTGATCATTTTGGTATAATGACTCGTTTTGAGGGGTAGCTATGAATATTTTATTAATAATTTTTTTAGGTGGAGGAACTGGAGCTACCTTAAGATATTTAATTTCTGAACTAGTTAATAAATTAATTCCAACAAGTATTGGTTATGGCACTATCAGTGTAAACCTAATTGGTGCATTTTTGATGGGGGCATTATTCTACTTCATCTCCTCAAAGCTTTTAATCAATGAACAGGTAAAAATCTTCCTTACTATTGGTTTCCTTGGTGGGTTTACAACGTTCTCTAGCTTTAATTTAGATTTTTATAATTTAATCGAAGCATCCAATTACTTTCAGGCAATTGTTTACTTATCGATATCAGTAATTGGCTCAATAATTCTATTTTTTGTTGGCTTGAATTTAGTAAAATTTTTGTTTTAATTTTTTTTACGCTTTTCTAGCATGTAATCCGCCAAACCCTGGTAACCTTTTTGAATCATCATTCTTACAGATGCCGAATTCATATTATCATTTAGTGGAGGAATATTGTGAGCTTTAACTGTTGTATTCATATATTGAGCAGCACTACAAATAGCAATTACTTCGGAGATAACATTTTCTGGAAATCCATTTGATAAAATTTCATCTACATCATTTTGACTAATAGAAGATAAATCCTCATTTACTTTATATGAGAATTTTAAGATTGATTTATATTCCTCTTCTATAGTTGACATTGAAATATCTTCAAGAGGCGATGAAGTTTTTATTTGATCAATTAACTCTTTAGCAATTTCGGCATGAATATTTTTACAGTAGATACATCCGTTTAGACTTGAAATATAAGCAAATATCATTTCCTTAATGTGAATTGGTAATATTGTTTCATTGTATAAAAGTTTTTCTAAAAACATTACATAATGAGATTGATAATCCCAGTTATCCAAAAAAACATTATAGACAGATTTATATTTATCTAAAAAATTACTCATATTTAATCATTTGGCTGGGGCGGAAGGATTCGAACCTTCGAAATGCCGCTACCAAAAAGCGGTGCCTTACCACTTGGCTACGCCCCAATTAGTTCATAATTACATTTAGTTTAACATCTTTAGAATGCAAGAATTATATTATTTTAGATTGATAAACCCACCAATCTGGATAGTGACTTTTTAGAGTATTTGTCGCCTCTTGAGCTAAATCTTTTTCATCAAAAACAGCAAAACAACAAGATCCGCTTCCTGTCATTCTTGAATATAATGAACCTTTGATCGATGTAAGCTTATCAATAATGTTTTTTATATCTGGGCAAAGTCCGATAGCTGAAGCTTGCAATGAATTAGATGATGACTGCATAATTTCATCAAAATCATAATTTTCTTTATCTAATGCTATCTGGTTTTCATTGTCAAACTGACTATTGTTTTTGTAGACTTTCTCAGTTGATAAAATAAAATTTGGATAAACTAATAATAGATAAAATTCTTTAAAAGTATTTATCCTACGAAGCACATTCCCTTTTCCAATAATTATTGCTGGAGCTGTATCAAAAAAAAACTCGATATCAGACCCTAATTCTCTTGCAATATTTATAGCCTCATTATATTTGATTATCTTTTTGGAGCATAGAAAATTCAATATTGCAGCTATGTTACTTGAGCCTCCTCCTAATCCAGCACCTACAGGTATATTTTTTCTAATGTTAATAGAATACTTACCTGATTTTATAAAATTTTTTTTAATCAAAAAATCAAATAATATTTGAATATTATTTTGATTTATTTCATTAGAAAATTCACCTGAAAAATTTATGTCTAAAGACTCAGAGTCTTTAATTATTATTTCATCATGCAGATCAATAAGTGCAAGCATAGATTTAATATTATGAAAGCCATTATTATCTTTAGATAAGACATTAAGAAAAAGATTTATCTTAGCAGGTGATTTAAGAAGTTTCATTTATTAGAGTCCAAGAATAAGTTTTTTCCTTAGACTCTTAGAGACAATTTTATCTTCATTGATATCAAGAGCTTTTTGCCATTGATATCTAGCTTGAGAAAATTTTCCTACTTTCCATAAAACATCTCCAAAATGATCATTGATCGTCGGATCACTTGGATCAATCAAGATTGCATATTCAAATAATTGTAATGACTCATTAAATTTACCAACTTTAAAATAATACCATGCCATACTATCCAAAATGTAAGCATCATCAGGCTTTTGTTTTAGCGCTTCTTCAAGCATCTTTCTAGCATCTTCAAATTTTGGAATGATATCCAAATCTAAATATGTATATCCTAAATAATTAAGTACATCAGGCTGAAAACTTGAATAATTTAATGCTTTTAAAAGATATTCCTCAGCTTTTTTCCAATCTTTTTTTCTTTCATATGATATTCCAATTTTATAATATGCATCCCATAAGTTAAAACCGGGGTCATTTTTCTTTTTTTCAATAGCTGTCATATATGTATCTATCGCAGCATCCCACTGAGACTCATATCTATGTAAGTTCCCTAGGGTTATAAGTCCTTGAAAACTATTTTTTAGCAAGTCATTATTCATCAAATAGTTTTTAGCTTTTTGATTATCGCCACTCATAGAATAAATATTAACAATTTTTAATGCTGTTATTTCAGAAAGATAATTATCTGATGGAATACTCTTAAATATTTTAATAGCAGTTTGATAATCAGATAATGAAATAAAAGTATCTGCTAATACAAACTTATTTTCTATAAAGTGATCTGAAATTGCTGAAGCTAAATTGATAATAAAAAACTTTTGATTATCATTTATGTCTCTCAATAATTCATAAGTATTAAATAAAGCTACTGATATACCATCTATTTCACTACTGATTATTCTTTGAGGTTTAAATTTTGTGAGCCTTTTTATAAAATCTTGATCATACCCTGATAAGTATTTCTCAATTATTTGCTTTTTCTTTTCTATTTTATTATTTCTATCAAGAAAACTTAAATATAGATTAATTATATATATTTCACTATTAAGAACCAATGATTGATCAAAATATACTTCCGCTAATTCTACCTCGTTTGCTAAATCATAAATTAGTGCCTTATGAAAAATTGTTATGAATTGATAATCATTAGAATTTATTGAATCAATCAACTCTATGCTTTTGTTAAAATTTTTCTTATTAGCCCAGCTCCAAGCATCTAGAATTCTAGCAAAATTTATCTGAGTAACATTTTTTAGGTAGAAGTTATTAAAATTATTTGACGCTTCACCAATATTTCCTTTTAAAATGTTATAAATTCCTTTTACTAATTGAGCTTGAAATTCGATATTATTTCTACATCTTTGATAAAGACTTGTAACACATTCCAATTGTAATATTTTTTCAGCATATTTATTAGCTGAGGATAAATTACCCTTCATTGTTTCAATGAAAATTAATTTTTCAAGAATCTCTTGTTTATATGGATTAATGCTATGAACTTTTTTCAGATATTCATAAGAAGTATCATAATCACTTATATTGATTGAAATATTAGCAATTAAATACTCACCAGAATTAGAACTATTGCTGACCGAAAAAAAAGCGGTGCTGTGATTTATAGATATTAAAAAAAATATAATAGAAATATAGATAGCTTTTTTATGCACTAATATACATCATTACATATTTGAATATTTTGGGCCACCACTTCCTTCAGGTGTAATCCAATTTATGTTTTGAGATGGTTCCTTGATATCACAAGTCTTACAGTGAATACAGTTTTGACTATTAATAACAAATTTAGGATTACTACCATCATCATCTTTATGAACTTCATAAACACCAGCAGGGCAGTAACGTTGAGCAGGCTCGTCAAATTTTTCTAATGTGTAATCTATAGGTAAATTTTTATCTTCCAATACTAAATGAACTGGTTGATTTTCTGCGTGATACGTACCTGTTAAGAACACAGAACTAGCTCTATCAAAAGTAATCTTTCCATCAGGTTTAGGGTACTCAATTTTTTTACACTTGTTTGCAGGCATTAGAGTCTCATGATCAGCATGCGCATGATTCAATGTAAATGGCAGCTTTCCCCTAAAGATTATTTGATCTATACCTGTAAGAATAGTTCCAATGAGAAGGCCAAATTTAGTAATAAATGGTTTTACATTTCGAGCGGCATGAAGCTCCTTGTATGCCCAACTATTAGTAAATTTGTTTTCAAAGTTATCCAAAGAACTTAAGTTGTCTCTAAAATATTCATGAATTGCTTCTGCGCCAATAATACCACTTTTCATTGCTGTATGTGATCCTTTGATTTTAGGCATATTTAAAGTACCTGCATCACACCCGATTAATAAAGCTCCTGGCATAAACATTTTTGGAAGACTTTGAACACCTCCTTCAATTAAAGCTCTGGCACCATAAGAAATTCGCTTGCCACCTTCGATCATTTTTTTAATACTTGGATGTGTTTTGAATCTTTGAAACTCTTCAAAAGGTGATAAGTATGGATTTTTATAATCTAAGCCAACTACATATCCCATATAGATTTGATTATTAGAGGCATGATAAACAAAACTACCCCCATAGGTATTGTTGTCTAAAGGCCAGCCTGCTGAATGAAGAATAAGTCCTTCGTCATGACTTTCATCTGAAACTTCCCATATTTCTTTTAGACCGATTCCATACTGTTGTGGATCAGACTCTTTATCTAATTCGTACTTCTTAATCAATTGTTTTCCTAAATGACCTCTACAACCCTCAGCAAATACAGTTACTTTAGCATGTAACTCGATACCTGGTTCATAAGTATCTTTTTTTTCACCATTAATATCAACTCCCATATCATTTGTTGCAACGCCTTTAACAGAATTATCATCATTAAATAAAATTTCTGAAGCAGCAAAACCAGGGTAGATCTCAACACCGAGACCTTCTGCTGTTTGACCTAGCCACCGGCAGAGATTTGCCAAGCTTATAATATAATTTCCTTTATTGTGCTGAACAGGGGGTAATAGCCAAGCAGGCCAACTGAAACTAATTTTATCGGATAATAAAAAAAGGAATTTTTCTTTAACCACTTTAGTTTTAATCGGACAGCCAGCCATATTCTTCCAATCAGGAAGAAGCTCATCAAGAGCTTTGGTTTCAAATACATTGCCACTGAGTATATGGCCTCCAACTTCTGATGCTTTTTCTACTATACATACATTTAATTCGGGATTGAGTTGTTTTAGCTTGATTGCGTTTGCCAGGCCAGCTGGTCCAGCACCAACAATAACAACATCGTATTCCATCGATTCACGTTGAATATTGGTATCCATATTTCATTAAATCCTAAATTATCCCTATATATTTAGTTTATTGATATTATAATTCAAACACTATTTAAACAGGCTTATGAACAAAACATCTATTAAAAATACGTTAAACTTACTAAATTTGTACAAAGAAAGTGGAGTTGATGAGCTAATATCCTCAAGACCAAAGAACCGAACTGTCAGAAAAAAGGATTATGTATCGAAAAAAATGCAAAAATCAGATGAAATGAATTCAGCAAAAGTTTCTGAAGAAATAAACCTTGAAGGAATTAATACGCTTGAAGAATTAAAACATAAAATGTCAACTTTTCAGGGATGCCAATTGTATAAAAGTGCGACCAATATGGTTTTTTCAGATGGAAATCCAAAGTCAAAAATTATGCTTATCGGTGAAGCGCCGGGTCATGATGAGGACCTTCAGGCTAAGCCATTTGTGGGAAGAAGTGGCAAATTGCTTGATAAGATGCTGGAGGCTATAGATCTTAATCGTGAAAAAGTTTATATCGCAAATATAATACCTTGGAGACCTCCAGCAAATAGAAGGCCTACTGAGGATGAAATTAATAGCTGCCTTCCGTTCATACTTAAACATATTGAAATTATAAAGCCTTCTGCACTAATGCTTCTTGGTAGCACAGCTACATTTGCTATTTTAAGGAATAAAGAAGGTATATCTAAAATAAGAGGTAAATGGGTTGACTTAAAAATTAATCAAATGACTATTCCTACAATGCCAACATTCCACCCAGCATTTCTTTTAAGACAACCGGGTCAAAAAAAACATGTATGGACTGATTTACAAAGTTTAAGGGATAAAATTAAACAAAAGTGAGTCTTAACTTACCATTAATTGATTTTGATAATAATTTTAATCACCCGATAGCTGGCGTTGATGAAGTAGGAAGAGGAACATTAGCGGGCCCAGTAGTAGCGGCGGCAGTTATACTTGATTATGAAAATATACCTAACGGCATTCAAGACTCCAAAAAAATTTCAAAAAAAAATAGAGAGTTAATAAGTAAACATATTTTAGAAACATCTATTGTTTCAATTGAATATGCGACTTCTGATGAGATAGATACTATTAACATTCTTAAGGCTTCTTTGCTGGCTATGAAAAGAGCAGTTGAAGGATTGAAAAAAAAACCAAATATTGTTCTGATTGATGGGAACTATATTCCTGATATAGATATTAATGCAAAGCCAATTATAAAAGGTGACAACAAGTCATTATCGATCGCTGCAGCATCAATAGTCGCAAAAGTTTATAGGGATAATTTAATGACCGAATATTCAAAAAAGTATCCTGGATATCTCTGGGAAAAAAACTCTGGGTATGGAACAAAAGAACATTTAGAGGCCATCAAAAGATTAGGAGTAACCCCAATACATCGCACTTCTTTCAAGCCAATACACAATATATTGAATTAAATAAATCATGTAACTTATTGATTCTAAATAAGTATTGACCAGGAATCTGTTTTGAATCATATTTTAAGTATGAAATCGGTCGAACAAAAAAGGTTTCTACCTATAAATAAAATTATTTGTGGTGAAACAATTGAAGAGTTAAAAAAAATTCCTGCAGACTCTGTTGATTTAATCTTTGCTGACCCCCCTTACAATCTACAATTAGAAGGTGAATTACAAAGGCCTGATAACTCTACCGTGGCTGCTGTTAATGATGACTGGGACCAATTTTCAAGTTTCGCTACATATGACAAATTTTGTGAAAAATGGCTTGCAGAATTAAAAAGAATAGTTAAACCATCTGGTTCAATATGGGTGATAGGCTCTTATCACAATATATTTCGCATTGGTTATATAATGCAGAATTTAGGTTTCTGGATTTTAAATGATGTAATTTGGCAAAAAGCTAACCCTATGCCAAACTTTCGAGGCAAAAGATTCACTAACGCGCATGAAACTCTGATTTGGGCGTCTAAGGATAAGAACTCAAAAAAATATACATTTAATTATGAAGCAATGAAATCAATAAATGACAACACACAGATGAGATCAGACTGGTTTCTTCCTATCTGCAATGGTAACGAAAGATTAAAAGATGACAATGGAAAGAAGGTTCACCCTACTCAAAAACCTGAGTCACTTCTTCATAGAATTATTATTTCATCAAGCAATGTCGGTGATGTTGTTTTGGATCCTTTTTTTGGGACAGGAACAACAGGAGCAGTAGCAAAGAGATTATGTAGAAACTATATTGGAATTGAGAGAGAAAAAGAATATATAAAAAATGCAAAATCACGAATTTCAAAAGTTTCTCCCTATGAAAACGAAGCATTAGAAACAACAGCTTCAAAAAAAACTGAGCCCCGTATTCCATTTGGATGGCTTGTTGAGCGAAAACTTCTAGAACCGGGCACTACGCTGTTTGATCAGTCCAAAAAGTTTAAGGCAAAAGTAAGAGCCGATGGATCAATTGTTAGCTCAAATAATAAAGGTTCAATTCATCAAATAGGAGCTGAAGTTCAGGATGCATCAGCATGTAACGGCTGGACTTTCTGGCATTTTGATGTTGAAGGAGAACTAAAGCCAATCGATCTATTAAGACAAAAACTAAGATCAGAATTAAATTAAATTATAGTTCTTTAAAATATTTCGACAAATTAAAGTTGTAGGATATTTATTAATTTTTTTTAGTGAAACCCATTTATACAAATTATTATTTAATTTTCTTTCCTTTGCTTTAATTTTGCTAAAATAAACTCTTGTTCTTAAATCGATGTGACTAAAAATATGATTATAAAGCTCTTTAGACTTTTCATATTCAAGATCTAATTGAGGAAAGGGCCTTAAAACTTCTCCAATTTCTTCACCTTTCCATTCTGTAGAAGGCAGGTCCCATTGATTTTGAAGTATCTTTGACTCTCTTTTCTTAAGAAGAATATTTTCATTATTATCTAAAATTAAAGTAGATGAACAATAAAGCTTCTTTTTTTTATTCCTCTTCTTTGGTTCTGGGACTTGATCTTGAATGTTTAATTTATAAGATACACATTCTTTCACTACAGGACATTGACTACATAGTGGAGACTTTGGTTTACAAACAAGTGCTCCCAATTCCATCATGCCTTGAGAATAGTATTCATTGTTCTTTCTAACGCTTAATGTATTTGCTGCCTCTTCAATAATATTTTTATTGTCATCTAGTGTCCCTTGAAAACCAAGGTACCTAGAAATTACTCTTTTAATGTTTCCATCGATTACAACTGCAGGCTTATTAAAAGCGATTGCGAGAATAGCAGCTGAAGCATAACTACCAATTCCAGGAAGCTTGATTAATTCGTCTTGATTTGCAGGAATAAGACCGTCAAAATTTTCATTAATAATAACTGCTGTTTTTAATAAATTTCTTGCTCTTGAGTAGTACCCTAGGCCTTGCCAATGAAGCAATAACTCTTCTTCTGATGCTTGAGATAAAGATTTTAAATCATGCCATTTTTTAATGAATTTGTTAAAGAAAGGGATGACAGTCTTGACGACAGTTTGTTGGAGCATAAACTCACTAACCATTACTCTGTAAGGATAGTTTGATTTATCACTTTTATCTCTCCAAGGAAGTGTCCTTTTATTGTTTTTAAACCATGAAATTACATTATTTTGAAAAACTACTTTTGAATTTATTGCTTCGTGATAGGATTTATGCATAAACTTTTTTTTCCAAATGAATAACAAAAAATATAATGGTTTAAGATCAGTATCAAATTTTTTTCCAAAAGAAGTCAAGAATCTACTCCGCAAGAGGGGGTTTTTTGAGTTAGAATTGCTCAAAAATTGGATCAATATTGTGGATAAGAAGTACATAAATACTTCCCTGCCAATTAAACTTAAATTAGGAACTAGTAGTAATGGCGCAAATCTTGTTGTCAAAGTTGACCCAAGCAATGCCTTTGGTTTTGAACATGATAAAGATAAAATAAAGCGAAAAATAAACTCTTATTTTGGATACAATGCTGTTGAAAAAATAACAATCATACAGAATCGATTTGCTACAAATAATATAGAAAACAATAATAACAATAAGTTAGATAAACTACCTAAGACACAGAGTAAAAGATTTAATCAATTAGAAGATCACCCAAAATTAAAAGAAGCTTTTGAAAAAATATCAAAAAAAATTTCTAAGATCTAATTTTCAACAAAGTTAGAAGATATAAATTTACAGCATTAAAAAACTGCTATAAAACGCAAAAAAATTGATTATAATCAATATATTGTGTTAACTTATTTTAATTTAGTACTAAATATGGGCTTCTTAAATAATTCACTCAAATCAAGCTTAATAGTCATATGTTCTCTATTTTTTTTATTTTCTTTAGAAAATGCTTATGCAAAAAAAGAGTTGAAAGGTTTTGAGATTGGAAGTCCGGATGCTCCTATTACTATTATTGAGTATCGGTCACTTACCTGTAGTCACTGTGCAGATTTTGCAAATAATGTTTTTCCCGAATTGAATGAGAAGTATATTCAAACTGGTAAGGTTAAATTTGAATTTAGACCTTTTGTTTTAAATGCCGTTGATCTGAATGCATTTAAATTACTTAATTCAATTGAGGAAAAAGATTTCTTATCACTCGATAAAATGCTCTTTCGAGATCAAAATAAATGGCTAGTAACAAAAGACTCTAATAAAATTTTAGAAAATAGTACAAATGCTCTTAAGAAATATGCTCTTCTATATGGACTTTCGGAAGAAACGTTTAATGATATCCTCAATGATAAAGAATTAGAAGAATGGATATTATCTATGAGAGTAGATGGTACTAAAAAATTTAATATACAGTCTACTCCATCATTTATTATCAATGGTGAAGTTCATTCAGGAAATATGCCATTCTCAAAATTTGAAAAACTTTTGAATTAACTTATGAAATTTAAAAAAATAAAAATTTTAGGATTTAAAAGTTTTGTAGATCAAACTGATATTGACATTGAAGAGGGTCTAACTGGCATTGTAGGTCCTAATGGATGTGGTAAATCAAATGTAGTTGAATCCTTAAGATGGTGTATGGGTGAAACCTCACCTAAAAGTATGAGGAGCTCTGGAATGGAAGATGTTATCTTTTCTGGCACATCAGATAGGCCAGCTAGAAATAACGCTGAAGTAACCATCTTTTTAGACAATAAAGATAGAAATGCACCAGCTGAATTTAATAATGATGAAGAAATTCAGATCAGAAGAAAAATAGAAATAGAAAGAGGATCAGAGTATCGAATAAATGGAAAAGAAGTAAGAGCAAGAGATGTTCAACGACTTTTTGCAGATCTCTCAACTGGCGCACATTCACCTTCTCTAATTAGTCAGGGAAGAGTTGGCGCCTTAATCAATGCAAAGCCAATTGACCGTAGAGCAGTACTTGAAGAAGCGGCTGGAATTTCAGGATTACATTCGCGAAGACATGAGGCGGAGCTAAAGTTAAAAGGTGCTGAAAGTAATCTACAGAGGCTAAAAGATATTATGAGGCAGTTAAATACTCAAATTAACAATCTTCAGAAACAAGCTAAGCAAGCTGAAGCCTACAAATCAATTTCAGAAGAAATTACTCGCCTGGAAGGCATAGTTACATATTTAAAATGGTACAACTTAAAAGAGTCATTTGAAAAATCCGATACTGACTTAAGATCAAGTGAACAACTAATCCAAAAATATACTCTTGAGGTAAGCCAAGCAACCAATGATCAAGCCAAGGCCAACGAAAAGATCCAGCCATTAAGAGAAAAGGAAATAGAAGCTGCTGCAAAATTAAATAGAATTAACCTTGAAAGAGAAAGTTTGGATAAAGAAGAAGAAAGAATTAAGGAACTAAAAAAATCACTTGAACAAACTATTCAGCAAAACATAGGGGACTATGAAAGAGAACAATATCAATTAGAGAATGCACTAAGAGATTTGGATGCTCTTAATGTTAAAAAGGGTGATTTAACTGCAGAAATCAGTATAGATGACTTAAATAATGAACAGATAAATAATTTAAAAGAAGAAAAAAAACAGCTTGAAGATCAAATAGACGAACTAGAAGAAAATATTGAAAAATACAATTCTATTAAACAATCTAAGAGAGATGAGTGGCAAAAAGCCCTCATAAGTGAAGAAAATCTAAAATCAAGAGAGTCAACCTTAAAAGAAGTGGAAGGTTACGATGATCCTAAAAAATGGACTCAAATCTTTTCACAAAAATTTTACAGAAATCTATCAGATATATCAGAAAAGGTTATCAAGGCAGAAGAGCTTTCAGCTGACTCTCGAAAATCTTATGATAAGGCAAGTAACGATGCTAAAGATGCTGTGACTATGTCAATGCAACTAAGAGAGGATCTTAGACAAAAAGATGTTGAAGAAAAACATAGTGATTGGAATTATGAGTACCAAAGACTTAGTAAAAATATTCAATCTTCAAAAAATCAAATAAAAGAATTAAAGCAAAGACGCTTAAAATCAGAAGAAGAATTAAAAAAAATTACAAACAGGCCTGAAGAAATTGCTCAAAAAAGAGGTCAACTTATTGAAACTAAGGGCTTTGCTGAAACTGAAAGACAATATGCTGCCGATAGATTGGCAGAGGCTGATAATGAATTAAAAAAATATGAAAACAAACTTAGAAAAGCTCAAAATGATCTTGCTAACGTAAGGGAGTCAAAAGGAAGAACCGAAGCGACAAAAGAGTTGGCAGAGAGCAGACTTTCTGAATTGGAGTCTGAGTCCATTGAAAAATATAATTGTAAGCCCGACTCAATAATATCTAAACTATCGATTTCAGAAGATTTAGAAACTTTGCAAAATAACTTTGAACGCAATGAATCAAGACTGGAAAGATTAAAACAACAAAGAGATACTCTCGGAGTTGTTAACTTAAGAGCTGATCTGGAAACAAAGGAGATTGAGCAAGAATTAGAAAAAATGAATAGCGAAAAGACAGATCTTGAAACTGCGATAAAAAAAATGAGAGAGTCAATTGAAGAATTAAACAAAGAAGGAAGAACAAGACTTCTTAAAGCATTTGATATTGTAAATAATCATTTCAAGGATGTATTTGTTCAATTATTCAATGGTGGTAAGGCACACTTAGAGCTTGTTGACTCAGATGATCCTCTGGAAGCTGGATTAGAAATGATGGTTAGCCCTCCTGGTAAAAAATTACAATCAATGTCACTTCTCTCAGGAGGAGAGCAAGCCTTGACTGCAATGTCTCTTATTTTTGCAGTATTTTTAACTAATCCATCTCCAATATGCGTTCTTGATGAGGTTGATGCTCCACTTGATGATGCAAATGTTGAGCGTTTTTGTAATTTACTTGATGACATAGCCGATAAAACTAATACAAAATTTTTAATTATTACGCACCATGCTCTTACAATGTCCCGAATGGATAGACTATTCGGTGTTACAATGGCAGAAAGAGGTGTAAGCCAAATAGTATCTGTTGACCTCAAAAAAGCTGAAGAAATAGGTGCTGTTGCTTGATGCAAGATGATGAGCACAAATTAAACCAGCTTAATCAAAAAATAGAAGCCGCAAAATCAAAGAATCAGTCAGACAATCACTCAAGTATTCCGCCATCTCAACTTGGAAAAGTAATGAAATTAACGGTAGAAATTGTCGCAGCTGTGGGCATTGGGGTTGGTATTGGAATATTATTGGACAACTTTTTTAATACACGCCCTTTATTCATCATCATCTTCTTTTTACTAGGGGGTTGTGCTGGAATTTTAAATGTTTTTAGGGTTGCAAAATCAATGCAAAATCACTAAAAATTACGCGATGGCGTCAGCAAAAGAACCTAATTTAATAGATCCAATACACCAATTTGCAATCTCAAAATTAGCAGATATTAAAATTGGTAATATAGATATTTCATTCACAAATTCGTCTCAATTTATGGTGATTACCACAATCGCAATCATGTTTTTATTTATGTTAGGACTTTCTAAACGATCAATTATACCAAATCGATTTCAAATGATATGTGAACTTTCATATAATTTTATAGCCAACCTGCTGCGTGCCAATGTGGGTGAGCAAGGCAGAGATTATTTTCCATTTGTTTTTACTTTATTTATGTTCATTTTCTTCTGCAATCTAATTGGCTTAATTCCCTACACGTTTACTGTAACAAGTCACATTATTGTAACATTTGCTTTTGCGGGTTTAATTTTCATTGGCGTAACTCTTATTGGATTTGTAAAAAATGGTCTAGGATACCTGAGAATGTTTTATCCTAAGGGAGTTCCTGTTTATATGGCTCCTATAATCATTCCAATAGAAATAATCTCATATCTAACAAAACCTGTAAGTCTATCTGTTCGATTAATGGCAAATATGTTGGCGGGACACAGCATAATAAAGATATTTGCTGGATTTATCGTGATGATGGGTTTCTTTGGAATAATACCTCTTGCAGGTCTTGTTGCAATTTATGCATTGGAAGTATTTATTGCTTTTTTACAGGCATATATTTTCACAATTTTAACATGTATTTATCTTAATGATGCATTACATCCGCATCATTAATTTGAATTTTAAGAATAACAAACGAAAGGAATAAAAATGGAAGTAGAAGCAGCAAAATTAATCGGTGCGGGACTAGCAACTATTGGTGTAGCTGGACCTGGTATAGGTTTAGGAACTGTATTTGGAGCATATATTTCAGGTATATTTAGAAATCCTTCAGTACAGCAACAAGCTTTTGGTCAGGTTCTTCTAGGATTTGCTCTAGTTGAGGCTATTGCATTATTCGCATTAGTTATCGCATTCTTGATTCTCTTCGGGTAATTAAGAGTACGTTTCCACTATGACTTTTTTCTGGAAAATAGTTCTTCTCGTCTCCATTATTCTGTGGCCAAAGATTGGTTTCACAGAAGGAGATGGCCTTCCTCAAATGGATATAACAACATTTCCATCACAATTGTTTTGGCTAATAATCACTTTTGGAATTCTCTATTTATTTATGTGGAGGACAGCTATTCCAAAGCTCAGAAATACAATAGAAGAAAGGCAAGATAAAATCCTTCTTGATATTAATGAGGCAGAAAAACTGAAGTCAGAGGCTGAAGAAACTCTTAGAGAATATGAAGAAAAAATTCAATCAGCTTCTAAAGAAGCTAGTGAAATTATTAATCAAGCGAAAACAAAAGCTGATGAAATGATAGATAACATTAAAAAAAAACAAGATCTTAAACTTTCACAAATGCTTAGTGACTCAAAAGATCGAATTAATAAACAGTACGAGGATTCAAAGGATCAAATTGAAAATGCAAAAATTGAGTCTATAAAACTCATAAGTGCTAAATTTCTTACTGAGTCACTCAATGATGAAGATATACGGAAAGAGATAAATTAAGAAAATATGGATTTTTTTTACCAACCAGCATCATGGGTCTTTATCGCATTCATTATTTTTATTTCAATCGCTATCTATCTTAGAGTACCAAATATGGTTACTAAATTATTGGATGAACAAATTAGTAAAATTAAGAATGACTTAGATGATGCAAGAAAACTTAAGGAAGACGCTAATTCGCTATTAGCCGAATATGAAAGAAAGATAGAGTCTGCCAACAAAGAAGCCGAAAATATTATTAATCAAGCTAAGAACAATGCAAAATCATATGAAGAAAATTCTAATAAGAAAGTTGAAGAATTTATTTCAAGAAGTGAAAAGCAATCAATTGAAAAAATTCAGCAGGCACAGAAAAGTGCTGTTAAAAAAATAAATGAAGAAATTGTGAACAAATCTGTAGAAGTAGCAGAAAAAATAATTTCAAAAAATATGAATGATCAAAATAATAATAAATTATTTGAGAGTTCAATTAATCAAATTAAAAAACTTCAAGATTAAAGCACCTTTTTTTGATCATTTAACAAAATTATTTTATCTTTACTAATCTAAGCTATAAATACCATATGGCTGTATATACAAATATTTCACTGATTGAATTAAATGAATTCTTAGATCTTTATTCTATTGGTAAAGCTGATGACCTAGTTGGAATAAAATCTGGAATAGAGAATACTAACTATTTAGTTAAAATAAATAATCAAAAATACATTTTAACTATATTTGAAAAACGAACCCATCAAGATGACTTACCTTTCTTTTTTGATCTTATGAATCATTTGAATGATAGTGGGATAAAATGCCCTCAAGCAATTAAAACTAAGGATGATGAATATTTCAAACTGCTAAAGGGAAAACCAGCCTCTCTTACGTCTTTTATTGATGGAGAAATACTTAATCGAATTGAACCTTACCACTGTTCTGAATTAGGGAAATCTATGGCATTGTTTCATAATGCTTCAAGTATCCTTAACATGAGCAGGAAAAATCAAATGGGCTTTGAAAATTTTTCAGTTTTAATCAAAAAATTAGAGGAGAAAATAGCAGATTCGGATGATGTTCCTATTGAATTAATCAAAAATGAATACCATTTCTTAAATCAAAACATATCCTTTAATTTACCAAGTGGTATTATTCATGCAGACTTATTTCCAGATAATGTTTTTTTTATAAATAATTCATTATCGGGCATCATCGATTTTTATTTTTCTTGCAATGATTATTATGCATATGAAATAGCTATATGTATAAATGCATGGTGTTTTGAAGAAAAAAATAATGAGTTTAATATCTCAAAAGCCAAGAAATTACTTTCAAGCTATAATGGTGTGAGGGAATTAACTATAAGTGAAATAGATAGCTTGCCTTTATTGTGTAGAGCGGCAGCATTGAGATTTTTACTAACAAGGTTAATAGACTTCTATCAAGAGACAAGCAGTTCTCTTCTTGTAAAAAAAGATCCAACGGAGTATCTCAAGAAGCTTAAATTTCATCAATCAATTTCTCATGCAAGAGAATATGGATTATGAAAATTAAAATTTATACAGATGGAGCTTGTTCTGGGAATCCTGGTAAAGGTGGATGGGGAGTATTAATACAAGAAAACGATAATGAAAAAAAATTAAGTGGAAGTGAATTGAGTACTACCAATAATAGAATGGAATTGACTGCAGTTATCAAAGCGCTTGAACATTATGATGAAGCTAGAGAAATAGAAGTTTTTACTGACTCCAAATATGTCATGCAAGGAATAACTGAATGGATCAAAAATTGGAAAAATAATCATTGGAAAACATCTCAAAAAAAAGATGTAAAAAATAAAGACCTTTGGGTCTTACTCGACACTGTCTCAGCGAAGCATGATATTAAATGGAGTTGGGTAAAAGGTCATGCTGGAGACTATGGAAATGAAATAGCTGACAAACTTGCAACACAAGCAATATTAGAAAGTTAAATGCTATCAATCATATTTAAGGCACCACTTAGTAATGCTTGCCCTGATTCTTGCTCAATAAAAAGCTCTCTAATGACTGTGTCTACTAGATACATAGAGAACCTTTGTGTTTTGATAGAAGTCCCAAACGGATCACTATAATCAGTACCCAATGCTTTTGAAAATTCTGCTTTTGAGTCAGATAACATTATTACTTTTTCTGCAGCCCCTAAACTTTGAATCCAAGCAGAATTCACAAAGATATCATTGGTACTAAAGCATATTATCTCATCAACACCTTTTGATTTTAAGGCATCATAATTTTCTAAATATCCTGGCAAATGATTTCTATGACATGTAGGAGTAAATGCTCCTGGCAAACCAATTAAAACTATTTTTTTACCCTTGCAATACTCCCTTAAAGAAAAACCTTGTGGTCCATCTTTTTCAGTCATTACTACAAGATTTTCTTCAGGAATTTGATCGCCTACTTTTATACTCATAACTAAAACTTTCTACCTATTTCAAACTTATGCTATTTAAAGATAATGATATGTAAAGATAATTAATCTTCACTCTCAAGACAGGAAAAAATTAGATGGTCTTGCCAAATACCATTGATCTTGAGATATTTTCTTGCCTTACCCTCAATATGAAAGTTATTTTTCTTAAGAACATTCAAAGATGGTTCATTTGACTTTAAGCAAGCTGCCTCAATACGATGTAATCCAAGCTCATTAAAAATAAAATTTTTAATTAACATGATTGATTCTGACATAAATCCAAGCCCAATCCTATTTTTAGAAATCCAATATCCAATTGAACAGCTTTGGAGTACTCCACGTTGAACATTATTGATATTTAACTCACCAATTAGTTCATTAGAATTTTTATCAAAAATTAGAAAAGGATATGCCTCATCATTAATAATTAACTTTTCATAAACCTTAACTCTTCTTAAAAAAGAATTTCTTTCAAGATCGTTAAGAGGCCATGTAGGTTCCCAGGGTTTAAGATGAGACATGTTCTCTCTTCTCGTTTCCGACCATTTTTCCCAGTCTCTATATTCAGGTGATCTTAAATACACTCTTTCTCCATCAAGATATTTGGGTATTTTTTTAGAAGTATATGATGATAAGAAAGACATGGTATCAATTACTGGATTCTATTTTAAGTTTAACTTCATCAACACTATTATTCAAATTATCAAATTTCTCTGTAGCTTCAAATAATTTCTCGTAACCATTTAATAAATTTGTTTTTGACTGAATAGAATCCTCAACTGTATCAAGAAACTTAACTGGATGAGCTGTACCTAATATAAAATTATTTTCAATTTGTTGGCTTTGTCTTGAAGCATGAATACCAATAGCAGTGTGAGGATCTACCAAATACCCATCAGTTTCGTAAGTATCTATTATCACTTTTTCAACACTTTTCATATCTACTTTTTCTGAAGAGAAATAACTTTGGCAAAATTTAAGGCTTTGAGAAGTAACACTTATATTTCCATTTATTTTAAAATTATTCATTTTTTCATTTATTTCCGAACTAGAACGATTAAGAGCATCAAATAATAACCTTTCAAAGTTACTTGCTACCTGAATATCCATACTCGGACTCGAAGTTTTAACAACTTCACGTGACGTATATTGACCTGTTTTAAAAAAACGATCTAAAATATCATTTTCATTTGTAGCCACAATTAAACGATTAATATTTAAACCCATTTTTTTGGCAATATATCCCGCGTAAACGTCGCCAAAAT
Source organism: uncultured Pelagibacteraceae bacterium (assembly GCA_902634765.1). Lineage (GTDB taxonomy): Bacteria > Pseudomonadota > Alphaproteobacteria > Pelagibacterales > AG-422-B15 > CABYIR01. Next base: position 16,695 of record CACPLH010000007.1, on the reverse strand, counting down.
TACCAGTTGGCACCGAGAAATTATATTTACTTTTACAATTATCCTGTCTTAAAGCTGAAAAAAAATAATAAACAACTTGAATCATCACTCTTGCCCAATTTATTGAATTAACTGCTGATATATTATATTTTTCACTAAATTCATTATCAGCTAAAATCTCTTTAACAATATTTTGACAGTCATCAAAAGTTCCGTTGATTTCACAAAGATTTATCTTATTACTTTTGACCGTGGACATTTGTCTCCTTTGAAATTCAGAAATTCTATTCTTTGGATATAAGCAATAAATATTTAGATTCTTACTTTTATTAACTGCATGTATTGCTGCTGATCCAGTATCACCTGAAGTAGCAACAATTAAATTCATTTGTCTATCTTCCTTATCGAGAAAATAATCAAAAATAGGAATTAGTAACTGCATAGCGAAATCTTTAAATGCTAATGTTGGTCCATTAAATAACTCCACCACTGTTTCACCTCTGGATAATTTTTTGAATGTAACTGGATCAGGTGAAGAAAAATCTTTGTAAGCACTTTTTATAATACTATGGAGATCATCGTCGTTTATTTCAGAACCTATAAATGGTTGAATAATCTTTGCAGTAAGATTTTCATAACTTAAATCAGACTCAAATTCATTTGTATTAATTTGAGGCCATTCTTTTGGAATAAACAAACCACCATCTTGAGCCAGTCCTTTCATTAAGACATTCTGAAATGATCCTACTTTTGATCCCCTTGTACTTATGTATTCCATTTAATTCTAATTATTTGATATACTTGATAAAAATATAAGATTCCAACTACAATAAAAAGCATGAACCATGTTCCAGCATATTGTAAATGATTATTTGGTATTTGAGTAGGATTAAACTCTATCAGAGTTTGCTCAAAATAATTTTGATCAATTATCTTCAGGATATAAAAGCTTCCATTTAGTTTATAAAATTGATTCATTTCCGTTGAGCTCAATGTATACCAAATATTTTTAATATAGTCATTTTCAGGTGAGAACATATTTCTTTCTTTAGATGAAATTAGTATCCCTTTAAGACTAAAGTTTTTATTATAATCTATGTCTAGAAAATCTATTTTTTCTTTTTGCTCGAATGGTATCCAGCCTATATCTACGTAAATAACACTATCATCGATAGTTTTAAAAGCACTAATTACATTATATCCTGATTGACCACTTAAATTTGGTCTAAAAAAAAATGTTTGAGTATTGTCAAGAAACTTACCTTCCACAGATGTATTTCGATACTCAAAATCTTCTAAACTTTCATTATATGGAAAAGTAATATTTTCTGCTACTTGTCGACTGCTAATATTATTTAATAATTCATTTTTCCATTCTAGTCGATTAAGTTGCCATAGACCAAGGTTAGGCAAAATAATTAATGCCGATAGGAAAATGAAATGAAAAAGAAAATTTCTTATCAATTTAAACTTTAGTAATATCCCCAGACATATATCGCTGCAAATAAGAATAGCCAAACAACATCGACGAAATGCCAATACCATGCACATGCCTCAAACCCAAAATGGTGATCAGATTTAAAGTGGCCAGCAAGCATCCTTCCTAAACAAACAACTATGAAAAGAGTTCCTATAAGAACATGAGCACCATGAAATCCAGTTGCCATATAAAATGTAGCACCGTATATGTGACCTGAAAATTCAAATTCTGCATGCATATACTCATATACTTGAAACCCCGTAAAGATAACACCTAATATAATTGTGAGAATGAGTCCTTGAATAACTTCTTTTCTATGACCTTCTTGAAGTGCGTGATGTGCCCAAGTAAGTGTTGTACCAGACAGTAATAGTATAAGAGTATTTATAAGAGGAATATGCCACGGGTCCATCAAATGGATATCCGCTGGCGGCCATACGGAGCCAATTTGTTCTGTAGGGAACAATGAAGCATTAAAATAAGCCCAAAACCATGCAACAAAAAACATCACCTCTGAAGCGATAAATAAAGTCATACCATATCGAAGTCCTAATTGAACAACTTCAGAATGGTGACCATCGTGTTCTCCTTCTTTGATAATGTCACGAAACCACATGTAACCGATATAAATGACGGATGCTAAGCCTAGTATCATTATCCAAGGATTATCTGACCTAAAATATATAACAGCTCCAAAACACAAAACTAAAGCCCCAATAGACGCCAATAGAGGCCATGGACTAGGATCTACTAAATGATATTGGTGAGGATTTGAATTTTTTGAACTCATGAGATTGGTGTATCAGCATTTTTATAAAAGGTATAGGATAAAGTAACCTCAGAAAGATCTTTTAAAAATTGATCATCAATTATTTCTGGATCAATATAAAAACTAACTGGTAGCTTTATTTCTTCTCCAGGCTCAAGCATTAAATCATGAAAACAAAAGCATTCAATTTTTGTAAAGTACTGACCAGCTTGTTCTGGCGTTACATTAAAAAGAGCGGTGCCTACTTGCTTTTTATTAGACAAATTTTGAGCCAAATAATTGATAACTTTATTTTCACCAATTTTAATTTTATATACATTCTTTTCAGGAAAAAAATCCCAGTTAAGATTTGTTACGTTTGCATCAAGTCTAATATTAATATTTTGATTAATTGAGTATTCACTTTTCTCTAAACTAACTGCTGGGGTTCCACCAAATCCTGTAACTCTGCAAAATAAGTCATAAAGTGGAACAGAAGCATAAGCTAAGCCAAGCATTAAAAATACAACCGTAACCAACATTATGACAATTCGATTATTGCTATATTTTGTTCCTGATGAGTTAAAACTTTTCATACAATTAACCTACTAACGACAATCTATACATAGTATAAAAAAAGAATGCCAGCACAAAGCCCGCAAGAATAAGTGCTGTGATTATATTTTTCCTTTTTATTTTTTTGTTCTGCATAGTTACCAAATCGTGTTATCTATTAATATAATTGAAAAAATATTGAATAAATAAAATATTGAAAAGAAAAATAAGTTTTGAGCTTTTTTTTCAAAGCCTGGCTTATTGAGACCTAACTTCAAAGTAATAGATAAATAAAAAAATATAGAACTTAAAGTAAAGATCGATATTGAATAAAACATTGAATAATAAAATGATAGTGACATGACTACAGGTATTAGAATTAAAGAATATGCAATAATCAGATTTACAGTTTTCTTATTTCCCACAACAAGTGGCATCATTGGTATGTTTGCTTTTCTGTAATCATCTGACTTATATAAAGCCAATGCCCAAAAATGAGGTGGTGTCCAAACAAAAATAATTGTAAAAATAAGAAAAATTTCAATCGATAATGAACCAGCAATAGCCGCCCAACCAATCATCGGTGGAAAAGCTCCAGCTGCTCCACCAATTACAATATTTTGAGGAGTTCTTTTCTTTAACCATATTGTATAAATAAAAATATAAAAAAATATTGTTAAAGCTAGGATGGAAGCTGCTAAAATATTTGAAAACACGTATAACATTCCAACAGATAAAATTGATAAAAATAAACCAAAAATAAGTGCGTGATTAGGCTTAATTTTTCCCAATGGCAGCACTCTATCTTTTGTTCTTTCCATTAATTTATCAAGATCTCTTTCATACCACATGTTAAGCGCTCCTGATGCACCAGAACCAAGAGAAATAGCAAATAAGATCATTAGTACTTCAAGATTAAAAATAAATCCTGGAGCAATCATTATTCCAACTAGAGATGTGAATATTGAGAGAGACATCACTCGAGGCTTAAGAAGAGAGAAGTAATTTTTAGATATACTTACTATATTTAACTTTGAATGAACATCATCGTTCATGAATGTGTTTGTTATATTTGACACATGTATACCTTTTACTTAATTTGAGGAAGTTCCTCAAATTGGTGAAATGGAGGTGGAGAAGTTAGTGTCCACTCTAGGGTTGTAGCGCCCTCTCCCCATGGATTATCAGCACAATTTTTTTCCTTCATGAAAGCATTAATAAGCATTACAAAGAAAACAAGAAGTCCAATTGAAGATAAATATGAGCCGATAGAGGATACGTAATTCCAACCTGCATATGCTTCAGGATAGTCTACATATCGTCTAGGCATCCCAGCTAGTCCAAGAAAATGTTGCGGGAAGAAAATAATATTTACCCCAATAAAAGTTAACCAAAAATGAAGTTTTCCAAGCCACTCAGAATAATTTCTTCCAGACATTTTTCCGAACCAGTAATAAAATGCTGCAAAGATTGCAAAAACAGCGCCCATTGATAATACATAATGAAAATGAGCAACAACATAATATGTGTCATGTAGCGAATGATCTATTCCAGCATTTGCTAAAACAACACCTGTAACACCACCAACTGTAAAAAGAAATATGAACCCAATAGCCCATAGCATTGGAGTTTTCAATTCAACTGAACCTCCCCACATTGTAGCAATCCATGAAAATACTTTAATTCCAGTAGGAACTGCAATAACCATTGTAGCGAAGACATAATATGCCTTTACATCTGCACTCATTCCCACTGTATACATATGATGAGCCCAAACTATAAATCCTAAAAAGCCAATTGAGACCATAGCATAAGCCATACCCAGATATCCAAAGACTGGTTTTTTAGAAAAGGTTGAGACTATATGACTAATAATCCCGAAGCCGGGAAGTATAAGTATATAAACCTCAGGGTGACCAAAGAACCAGAATAGATGCTGAAATAGAACTGGATCGCCTCCCATTGAAGGCTCAAAGAAAGCTGTGCCAAAGTTTCTATCAGTCAAAAGCATTGTAATCGCGCCAGCTAATACTGGAAGTGATAATAAAAGTAAGAAAGCAGTTACCAATATTGACCATACGAAAAGAGGCATCTTGTGTAATGTCATGCCTGGTGCTCTCATATTAAATATTGTTGTAATAAAATTAATTGCACCTAGTATTGAAGAGGCTCCAGCAATGTGTAAAGAGAAAATTGCTAAATCAACAGCGGGTCCAGGTGCCCCAAGAGAGGCCGATAGAGGTGGGTAAATAGTCCACCCTCCACCAACACCATTACCACCAGAAGTACCCTCAACAAAAAGAGAGGAAAGTAATAGTATGAAAGAGGCCGGCAACAGCCAGAATGAAATATTATTCATTCTAGGAAATGCCATATCTGGCGCACCTATCATTAAAGGGACTATCCAATTTCCAAATCCACCAATCATAGCGGGCATAACCATGAAAAAGATCATGATCAAGCCGTGATTAGTTACTAAAACATTATATAAGTTGTGATCTCCACCTAATATACCGTCACCAGGGTGCATCAACTCTATTCTCATAACAACAGACATGACTCCACCAATGACACCTGCAATAATCGCAAAAATTAAGTATAGAGTTCCAATATCTTTATGGTTTGTAGAATAAAGATAACGTCTCCATCCAGTTGGATGATGATCGTGACTGTCAATATGATCTGCTGTTATGTCTGCCATTAGGTCTCCTTATTACTAATTTTTTGCAACCTGAAAAGTTTGATTAAAATTCGTTTTACTTGATGCGTATTCTTCTTTAGCAAAGCTGAGCCAGTTTTCAAATTCATCTTGTGATACAACTTTTACATTTATTGGCATAAATGCATGCTTAGGACCGCAGAGCTCAGAACACTGTCCATAGTATGTTCCAGTTTTTTCAGCCTTAAACCATGTTTCATTAAGCCTTCCGGGAACTGCATCTTTTTTTACTGCGAAAGCTGGAATAGTCCAAGCATGTAATACATCATTTGATGTAATCAATAATTTTACTACTTTATTTACTGGAACAACAATTTGTGTATCTGTTTCTAGCAATCTCAAACTTGGATCAGATAATTCATCATCTTGTAGCATATTTGCATCAAAAGAAAAGTCATCGTAATCTGGATATTCATAACTCCAGTACCATTGATTACCAATTGCTTTAATAGTTAAATCAGCTTTTGGAATAGTTTCAGCTGTGTAAAGTATTCTGAAAGATGGGATAGCGATAATTATTAAAAGTATTACCGGTATCACAGTCCACAAAACTTCAATCAAGGTATTATGTGTTGTCGTCGAAGCTATTTGATTTCTATTGCTGTTATATCTGTAAGCAATATAGAGAAGTAAAGCCAAAACCAGTATCGATATACCAGTGATTATTGGCATTAAAATATAACTGTGAAATGCAATCACATCTGACATTAACTCAGTTGCTGGTTCAGAAAAACCTAACTGCCAGTCCTTAGGCAATGTTTCAGTTGAGCCAGCATTCGATAAAAATGAAAATAGGGCAACAAAAATTAATGATAAATGCTTCATAAATAACTACTATTTAACTTAAATATAACTAAATTGATAAATAACAATATAAATATATATCTTGATTAACAGAGGAAAATAATCCTTTTTTTAGCGACAGTTTGACGCAATTTTTCCTGGTTTTTTAACATTTTTGGTATTATTTATAGATACTTAAAATCAACAATTAAGCAATGGATAACAAATCACAGAATCAAAATTTAGAAAGTCTTTTTTTTAAAGACTCTGCTCTCGATAATGAGAAGGTTGACAAAATTGTATCAAACTCATTAGCAAATGCAGACGATGGTGAACTCTACTTACAGTTTGAAGAAAGTGAAAATTTTGTTCTTGATGACCAAAGGCTTAAGAGTGCTTCATTCGATGTATCAAAAGGTTTTGGCCTGAGAGCTGTTGCAGAAGATACAACTGGCTATGCTCACTCATCGGATATTAATGAAGATGCATTAAAAAAAGCCAGTGAAACTGTGAGCTTTGTTACAAAAAAAAATAATAATTCATTCAATCATAATTTTTCAAAGACTAATAAGAAATTATATGAGGATATAAATCCAATCGATTCAACGCAATTTGACTTAAAAGTGAATACTTTAAAACAAATTGATGAATACGCACGAAAACAAAATCCAAATGTTAAGCAAGTTTCTGCATCTTTAAATGGATCTTGGGAAGTGGTTAGAATTTATAGACCAGGTGGCGTAATGGTTGAAGATATCAGGCCTCTAGTCAGACTTTATGTATCTATCGTTTTAGAAAAAAATGGTAGATTAGAAAATGGTAGTCGAGGATCTGGTGGAAGAGTTAATTATGAAAAATTCTTAAATGCTGATCATTGGCAAAATCAAGTTAACGAAGCTATACAACAGGCTGAAGTAAATTTAGAGTCAGTTGCTACACCAGCAGGAGAAATGGATGTTGTACTTGGCCCTGGTTATCCTGGTGTCTTACTTCATGAAGCTATTGGACATGGCCTTGAGGGTGACTTTAACAGAAAAAAAACATCTGCCTTTTTCGACTTAATGGGAAAACAAATCGCAGATGAGTCAGTTACAGTTGTTGATGATGGAACAATTGACTCTAGAAGAGGATCACTAAGCATTGATGATGAAGGCACGCCAACAAATTGTACGACATTAATCGAAAATGGAATACTTACTGGCTATATGCAAGATAGATTAAATTCAAGACTCATGGGTGTCGAACCTACAGGAAATGGGAGAAGAGAGAGTTATGCGCATACTCCAATGCCTAGGATGACAAATACATACATGATGTCAGGAAAATCTGAGCCTGAGGAAATCATTAAAACTGTTAAGGATGGACTTTATGCTGTTGATTTTGGTGGTGGTCAGGTTGATATCACTAGTGGTAAGTTTGTTTTTACATGTACTGAAGCATATAAAATTATAGATGGTAAAGTTGATCAACCGGTTAAGGGGGCAACGCTTATTGGAAACGGCCCAGATGTCTTAAAAAGAGTGAAGATGGTTGGAAATGATTCTAAAATGGATACTGGTATTGGAACGTGTGGCAAGGATGGCCAAAGTGTGCCGGTGGGTGTTGGTCAACCTACAATGCTTATTAACAATTTGACTGTTGGTGGAACTGCAACTAGCTAACTTACTTGTCTATCTCTACCCTTCCAATAAGGTTCTCGCAGAGTTTTTTTAAGTACTTTACCACTTGCATTTCGAGGCACTTCTGAGATGAAATCAACTGATCTAGGTTTTTTGTAACTCGCAATTTTTTCCTTACAAAAATCTATAAGCTCAATATCTGTGAGAGATGATCCTTCTTTTATAACTACACAAGCCTTGACAACTTCTCCAAGCTTGTCATCAGGAACCCCAATAACAGCAGCATCAACAACTTCGGGGTGAGAAAATAAAACTGCTTCAACTTCAGTTGAATAAATATTTTCACCTCCAGAAACAATCATATCTTTGATACGGTCTTGGATATAAACATATCCCTCATCATCCATTCGACCTGCATCGCCTGTATGCATCCATCCATCTACCAGAGATTTTTTTGTCTCCTCTTCCTTATTCCAATAGCCTTTCATAATTTGTGGGCCTTTAGCACAAATTTGACCTATCTCTCCTCTCGGCAGTTCGTTACCGTCTTCATCTCTTATTTCAACAGTTGCGCCTTTGACTGGTTTTCCACAAGACTTTAAGAGTTCAGGCTTTTCTCTAAGTGCTCGCTCATGATCATTAGTGCTAAGAATACATATAACGGCGACTGTCTCTGTCATTCCAAAACCTTGGCCAAACTTACATCCAAAAACATCCATAGCTCTTTTGAGTGTTTCAGGAGCAATTGGAGATGCACCGTAGTGAATTTGATCTAATTCATTAAACGTATAGTCATCAACATTTGGAACTGTCATAAGACATGCTTGAATCATAGCGGGGACAAGAACAGTATGAGAAATTTTTTCTTTGGACAAAGTTTGAACTACATCTGATGGAATAAAATCTTCATGTATAACAACAGTTCCACCAACTGCTATACATCCACAAAAATTAATCATTGCCGCCGCATGATACATGGGAGCAACTAGAAGTGTTCGAGGAGGAATTGGAAGTACTAATCGATCAAAATATTGTTCAGTATTTGCAGCTACATTTCTTTGAAGAATTATTGCTCCTTTAGGTAGTCCAGTGGTACCACTAGTATACATTTGATAGACATCATCATCTTCTGCAATATCCTGATTAAGATTTTCAATACCCGCACCTTCGGTCCAATCAATTAAATCTGTCCAATCAGATAATTTGTTGCTGCCACTAATTAAGATATATTTTTTAACGGAATGAAGTTTATTTTTAAAACTATCTACTCGAGAAATAAATTCATCACCGCGAACCATAATTAATTTTGATTGCGAGTCATTGATGATGTACTCCCACTCTTGATTTGCTAAACGATAATTCAGTGGAACTGGAACTACGCCTACTTTTGAAGCCGCATGATACATTATTGCCATTTCATCACAGTTTTTTGCAAGAAATGTAAAGCGATCACCTTTTTTAAGGCCCTCTTTAATAAAGCTATTTGCTATCTGGTTTGCAGTAATATTTGCTTCCTTGTAAGTTCTTTTGATACTTTTAAACTCTGAAAACAATTGATCAGGAGTTATTTCAGCGTATTTTTCTAAATTTTGATGAAGTAACATAATAAATAAAATTTTATCCTTTCAAATTATTACTTTCAACTAGATTTTAACTTTTGAAAAAAATTTAATAATGATCAAAAAAAGTATCTTTAAGTTTTTCATCGGCATACAATTGCATTTGATCATCATAATGTTTCGAATTTCTATCTATCGTTGCACTTCCATATTGATGTATACTTTCTGAAATTTGATCTTTATCTTCGTCCCAGACCACATATATATATAATCCATCACCTGCTACAGCTTTTAGAATTCCATCATCAGATCTCGGCGCATATACAGCCCTTAAAACATCTGGGCCCCCCTGTATTGGAATCATCTTATTACCTCGATCAAGGAAGTTGACATTCTTCCAAGGAACACTCAATGAACCAAAGTTTTTATACATTTCGTCGACACAATCACTAAATATCTCTAACGGATTCGGCTGAGGTTCTCTTTTTATTTCAGCTAACCATTCTGGAGATAAAATACAAACTCCGAATGCTGCATACTCATTCTCGAAATCAGTTCCTAAATCCCATTCTTTTAAAAATTTTTGAGCCTCCTGAAGCTTTTTATTCTCAGAGAAATCAGTATTAAAAATTTTTTCCATAAATGCATACTGTCTTGAGTTATATGAAAATTTATTGTCATGTTTTATCAAGCTTATTTCTTCATACGTAATATCAGTATCACGTTTGAGTAATTCATAAGATCTGTACGCACGATTTGTTGTTCTAGTTTGAAATCCAAATGTATCTGAGAAATCCTCAGGATTTAAATTATCTTCTTCATCAGTTACAAAAAATGGATTTTGATTTGCGCTAAACAAATATCCTGAGTTAGGATTTTTTATTTGTGGAATGTCATCAAAAGAGTGAAAGTCTTTCCAAATTAAATCACTTCGATCACCAGGAAGTATTCTACTCCAGTCAAAGTTATTATCTCTAATTGGAGATTTTACATTATGAACAAAAAAAATATTATCTTCTTTATCGGCGTATATAAAGTTTAAACTTGCTATTTCCTGCATTCTTAAAGCATCAGTCCACTCTTCAAAGTTTTCTGACTTATTTAATCGATACCATTCTGTAACTTGATTGACATCTTCCAAGCCAACATACCTAAGAGCATAGGCTTTCGTTCCATCTTTTAAAACCGGCCCATGTTCTGAGAAGTACATATCCAATGGATAATTTATTGCAAAAGGTCCAAGCAACTTAACTCTGAAATTTTGATTAATTATTCTAAAATCGACCCATTCGCCATCCAATAAATATTGATTCTCATTTTCTGGATTAATAGTCAGTTCATATATATCCCCAAGATCGGGTTGGTTTACAGTTGCTCCCCAACCTAAGTATTCATTAAATCCAACGTGGATAAATGGAGAACCTGGAAATGTTCCTCCCATTATATTTAAACCTTCATCACTTTTGATATGAGCCTCATACCAAGCTACGGGTCCTGTAAGAGGCTGATGCGAATTAATGACTAATAAAGTTTCATTATTTGCAGATCGTTTTTTTGAAACTGCAAAAGCATTTGATCCCGAAGGATTAAAATAAGATTTAACTGATGCAATAAGAGGTTGATGAGATAAAGAGTTTGTTTCAACTTCTAACTTTTCTTCATCAGATAATAAATCAATTAATTCTTCGATATAGTGGTCAAAACCATAAAATAAAGGCATTCTAAAGACCATTCCAACCAGTAAGTCATTCTCAGAAACTGGAAAAATAGACTGATCTACTTTATTTGGATTTAATGCAGCCCAATAATTAATTCCATCTGCATATCCTTTTAAATAAGTAATAATATCCTGGTCAATTATATTTTTTTTAGTACTTACTACCTCTTCAACATTCATAAATTTGATAAGAAAGTCTAATTCAACCCCCTTTATTGCGCTCAAATTGGATAAGATGTCACCCTTGCCCGTAAGGAGAGAATAAAGAGTTGAAATTGACTCGAAAGAGAAATCAAAATCTGACAAGGAGCCCCTAGCCATTTTAATTGCAAACTCAATATTTTCATAGTCATCCTCTGTTTGAGCATACGCAAAACCAAAAGATGCATCTTTATCAGTTTTACCTATTACATGGGGTACTCCGTATTCATCTCTTTTAATCTCATAATTATAAGATTGAGCGATTTTTTTATACTTTTCAGGTGAAAAGTTTTTTGTATTATGAAAGTTAGTAAAAATAGTAATGATTGTCAGAAATATAGCTATTGCTAAAAATGAAAAAAGAAATCGGGTCAATGCTATGCTGCTGATTTATTATCTAAGATTACATTTTGAGGAGCTAAAGGCTCGTTACCCAAAATATAATCAGCTGCTTTTTCAGCAATCATAATAGTCGGAGCATTAGTGTTTCCGCCAATCAGAGTGGGCATTACGCTTGCATCGACAACTCTCAAGTTTTCAACACCTCTGACTTTAAGTCGATCATCGACAACAGCAAATTCATCACTACCCATCTTACAGGTTCCAACTGGATGATAGATTGTTTCAGCGTGCCCTTTAATAAATTCTTCAATTTCTTGATCAGTCTGTACATGATCACCTGGATTAATTTCTTTACCACGATATTCATCAAAAGCCTTTTGATTAATAATTTCCCTAGACATTTTGACACCCTTGATCATAGTATCTCTATCTTTTTGCGTTGCAAAATAGTTAGGTTGAATAATTGGCTGAACTTTAGGATTTAGAGACTTTAATGCAATATAGCCTCTACTTTCAGGACGTAACATACATACGTGATTACTAAACGCATGAGAGTCAGGTCTTGTCTTTCCATGATCTTTTAATAAAGAACCAACAAAATGCATTTGAATGTCTGGTACGTCTAAACTATCATCTGTCTTTAAGAATGATAGGCCTGAAAGTCCAATGTCAACACCTGGTCCTTTTCTAGTCACTAACCATTGTCCTAGAATAGATGCCATTCTAAATATTGCTAACCCGCCTGCGGTATATTTTGCTTCAGTTACCGGTTGTGTACATTCATAATGCGATAATATATCCAAGTGATCTTGAAGATTTTCACCTACTCCTGGCAAGTCAGCTACAACATTTAAGCCCCATTTTTTTATGTAATCACCTTTTCCAATTCCAGATAATTGTAATATCTGTGGTGAATTAATAGCACCACCACAAACAATAACCTCTTTATAAGCAAAAACTTTATTTATGTTTTTACCTTTTAAATATTCTAAACCAACGCATTTATTTCCATCAAATAAAAGCTTATTGGTAATAGAATTCGTAAAAATAGTAAGATTTTTTCTACTCTTGATAGGGCTTATGAACGAATGCGCAGTGCTAGCCCTTCTTCCTTTCCATATTGTTTGCTGACAGGGCCCAAATCCCTCATGATCCATTCCATTCAAGTCTTCTTTATATTCGTAACCAGCCTGCACTCCTGCTTCTAAGAAACATTTATGTAATGGATTATTATCAAAAACAGGATTTTGGACACCTAATTCACCATCTGATCCATGAAATTCTGAACTTCCATTTTCGTTTCGCTCAGATTTTTTAAAATAAGGCAAAACTTCTTCGTATGACCATCCTTCATTTCCAAGTTGTCTCCAAATATCATAGTCTCGCGGATGTCCTCTAACATAAAGCATTCCATTTATATTAGATGATCCACCGATTCCTTTTCCTCTTGGGAAAAAAAGTTTTCTATTATTTAAATTACTTTGACCCTCAGTCCAGTATCCATAATTATAAAATTTACCCGCACCTTCACCAGACATCAATTCAAGAACACCAGCAGGCATTTTCACAAAAGGGTGCCAATCAGTACCACCGGCCTCAATAAGTAAAACTTTATTATTTGGATCTTTAGAGAGTCTATTGGCTAGAACACATCCAGCAGATCCTGCTCCTGCTATTATATAATCAAATGTCTGTGTCAAAATACGCGCCTCATTAAATTAAATTGCCTTCGATAATTGAGCTTTAAATCTTTTCATATTTTCAACATAATGCAATGCACTTAATTTTATCATTTGTGCTTCTTGTTCTGTAAGTTCTCTTTTAACTTTTCCTGGAGATCCAACAATCATTGAATTATCTGGAAATTCTTTTCCTTCAGTAATAAGTGTATTTGCGCCTACTAAACAATTATTTCCAATTCTTGCATTATTTAAAACTGTAGAACCCATACCAATTAAAGAATTGTTACCTATGGAACAACTATGAAGAATTACTTTATGTCCTACTGTGACATCGTCTCCAATAGTTAATGGCATACCATCATCAGTGTGACAAACACTACCATCTTGTATATTTGAATTTTCGCCAACAGTTATTGGGTCATTATCACCTCTAAGAGTTGCACTAAACCAAATGCTTGAGTTCTTTTTAAGGACAACACTTCCAATTACCGCAGCATTTGGAGCTATCCAAAAATCATTTCCTTCAGTAGATATACATTTTTCCCCTAAGCTATAAATCATAAAATTTTATTTTTAATAATTGCATCATAAGTTATACTAAAACATGTATTCAAAAAAGTATTTTTATGGTTGCGCTTAATACACCAATTTGTGAATTTGGATGGAAAGCTCCTGATTTTAATCTTTTGGGAGTTGATGGAAAATTATACTCCTTTTCAGAGATAAAAGGAAATAACGGAACGCTGGTCATGTTTATTTGTAATCACTGCCCATATGTAAAATCAGTAATTCATAGAATTGTTGAGGATATATCAATTTTAGAGAGTAAAGGGATAGGTGCTATAGCAATAATGTCAAATGATGTAAATGACCCAAAATATGGACACGAAGATTCTTTTGAAAATATGAAATTATTCTCACAAAATAACAATTTCGTATTTCCTTATGTTTATGATGAAACACAAGAGATTGGAAGAAAATACGACGCTGTTTGTACTCCAGATTTTTTTGGATTTAACTCAAATAATGAGCTTCAATATAGAGGAAGACTTGAAGAGTCTAAAATGGAAATTATTCCCAATGTTCGTAAAGAATTACTAGAAGCAATGATTCAAGTTGCTGAAACTGGTAAGGGTCCTATTGAACAAATACCAAGTATCGGTTGTTCAATTAAATGGAAAGAATAATTTTCTCCTTGTGATTATAATAACCACACAATGTTTCTTTCCAAAAATTGGAGGAATAGAAGCATTAATGACAAGTATGGCTGAAAGTTTAGGTGCAGCAGGAAAAGAAGTTTTAGTACTCGCTGATGGAAAAGAAAACTTGGATCTACACTCTAAGACACAATATTCAATAAAAAGATTTTATGGATGGAAGCCGATTCGGAGAATTAGAAAAGCTAAATATCTTGAAAAAATGTGTAAAGAAAAAAGCGTTGAAGCTATATATGCAGACTCATGGAAAAGTATTGAACACGTCAAAAAGAAGAATAAGAAAATTTTAGTCCTTGCTCATGGAACAGAAATTCCGAAGCAATATTGGCCTATTATGCTTGATATACTTCGATTTAAAAAGAATCGAATTCTTAAATCATATAAAGATGTATACAAAATAATCGCAAATTCAAATTATACCAAAGATCTTATGCAGGCTTCTTTGAATATTGATCTTGAAAAAATAGAAATAATTCACCCAGGCGTTGATGTTTATAAAGATTTTATTTCAGAGGAAGAGAAAAGTTATGTTAAGTCATTAATTTATAAAAAAGGCCCTGTTATTTCTACACTAGCTAGGGTAGAAAAAAGAAAAGGGCATGAGTATGTTATTTTTGCTATAAAAGAATTAATTAATAAGTTTCCAGATATAATTTATTTGATTGCAGGTAAAGGTCCCTATCTAGATACAATTAAAAAACTGGTAAAAAAACTTGAATTAGAAAATAATATTATTTTTCTTGGATGGATTACTGAGCCAGAAAAATCACTTATTCTTACAAATTCCGATATTTTTATAATGACGCCTATTTTAATTGGAGAGTCAGTCGAGGGTTTTGGTATGGCATTTATCGATGCAGCATTTCACGGAATAGCGACTATTGGAAGTAATAGTGGAGGTATTGGTGATGCTATTATTGATGGACATACCGGACTTTTATGTGAATCAGGTGATCAAGAAAGCGTTACTTTTAATCTAAAAAAATTAATTGAAGATAAACCACTTCGATATCGACTTGGAGAAAATGGAAAGAAAATTGCTAAAGAAAAATATTCATGGGATAAAAAAATCTTTGAATATTTAGATGCCGCAAAATTATAAATTTTTTTGGTAGCGGGAGAGGGATTTGAACCCCCGACCTAAGGATTATGATTCCTCCGCTCTAACCAACTGAGCTATCCCGCCATTCATAAAAATTATAATGATAATTAAATATTTTAATTGCTAATATTTATAGATGTAACTATTAAAATCAAGTAACTATTTCTTATTAAAAATATTAGTTAACATACTTAACCATTTTTTTTGTTTCATGGGATTCTTTTGTCCATAACTATAGCCGTAACCGTAACCGTAGCCGTAGCCGTAGCCATAGCCGTAGCCATAGCCATAGCCATAGCCGTAGTTCCCACTAGAAGTAAAATTTAATAGTCTAAATACTCTCTTGCTTGAGAAATCAATATTATTAAAAATAATATCTGGAATTTCAAGGCCGAGCTTCTTATACTCTTCAATAATATGAGTTGCAACGGAGATAGGTGTTGCATTATGTTTAATTGTGAGAATTGAATTCATAAATTTTGAATGAAGCATTGATTCTTGATGGTAAGTAATTGGCATTGTGTCACACAAAATGATATCATAATCTTTTGATAGATTTTTGATTAAAAGTTCAAAATTTTCACTATCCTCAATAAATTCACTTTTATCATTTCCAGATGGGATAATGTCAATATTGTTTTTTTCATCTGTAATTATGTATTCATCAATGTTATCTAAAGAATATTTAGTTTTTCTTAAATCTGTATATCCACGATGATCAAACTTTTTATTGAAAAATTTTTTAGTTAGAGTTTTTTTCTCTGTGTCCATGTCAATCAGTAATACTTTTTTTCCTAATTCTTTGGCAGTTAAAGCAATCAAGATAGCAATAAATGTTTTACCATCTGAACTTAATGGAGAAGAAATTACGAAGGCGTTACCATTCTTTTTTCCATTGGTAATTTTATAAAAAATTTTCTTAATGTTATCAGCAAATACTTTATTTTTTAGAAAATCATATTTTATAGGATAATTAAATTTAAAGCCACTTA
>CACPLH010000006.1:0-63528 GCA_902634765.1 uncultured Pelagibacteraceae bacterium | reverse complement strand
CCTTTAATAATAAACCATTATAATTTAAGAGTATTTGAATAGGTTCTACTCCAAGTAATACTGACTATGCCCACTAGAAAACAACAAAAGTTAAATAAATTGCCGACTCACCATGAAATGGCCAATGCAATCCGTTTCCTCTCAATTGACGCAGTTCAAAAAGCAAACTCTGGTCATCCAGGCTTACCAATGGGTATGGCAGACGTATCAACAGTATTATTTCGTAAATATTTAAAATTTAATCCAAAAGATCCTGATTGGGATGATAGAGATAGGTTTATTTTATCAGCTGGTCATGGCTCAATGTTACTTTACTCACTCCTCTATTTAACTGGGTATAATGGTATCTCACTTAAAGACATCATAAACTTTCGACAATTAAATAGCGGGTGCGCAGGCCATCCTGAATATGGTCATCTGAAGGGGATTGAAACAACCACCGGACCTCTGGGCCAAGGTTTTGCTAATGCAGTTGGAATGGCTATTGCAGAGAGAAAACTCTCAAAAGATTTTGGATCAAAAATATGTGATCATTTTACTTATGTTATTGCAAGTGATGGTGATTTGATGGAAGGCATCAGTCATGAAGCTGCATCACTTGCAGGTCACCTAAAATTAAAAAAATTAATAGTTTTTTTCGACGATAATGGAATTTCAATTGATGGGCCGGTGAGCTTATCAAACTCAGAGAATACAGTTAATCGCTTTAAAGCATATCAATGGAATACAATATCAATTAATGGGCATGATCAAAATCAAATATCAAAAGCAATTTCTAAAGCTCAAAAATCCAATAAGCCTACATTAATCGCTTGTAAAACTAAGATTGGTTTTGGTTCACCAAATAAACAAGGTAAGTCGTCGGTTCATGGCTCTCCTTTAGGCCTCGATGAGATTGAGCTCACGAAAGCTAAATTAAATTGGAAATATAAGCCATTTGAAATACCAGATGGTATAAAAAATGAGTGGGTAATTGCTGGTACTCGCTCAATAGGCAAGTATAAGAAATGGAAATCTAATACCAATAAAATGAAGAGTAATTCTAAAAAAGAGTATGTAAGAAGAATAAATGGAAAATTGCCATCAAATATTAATAAAATTCTAAACGACTTCAAAAAAGATTGCTCAAATAAGAAGATTACTCAAGCAACCCGTCAATCTTCTGAAATGGTTATTAACCAAATTTCTCCTCATATGCCTGAATTAATTGGAGGTTCAGCAGATCTTACCGGATCAAATAATACTAAAGCATCTGATATGAAAATATTAGATGCCAATAATTACTCTGGCAATTATATATATTACGGAATCAGAGAGCATGGAATGGCAGCTATAATGAATGGCATAGCACTTCACAAAGGTATTATACCATTTAGTGGTACGTTCTTAATTTTTTCTGACTATTGTAAGCCTTCAATTAGACTCTCAGCTCTTATGAAACAGAGAGTTATATACGTCTTTACTCATGACTCTATTGGCCTCGGAGAAGATGGGCCTACACATCAGCCTATAGAACAACTTGCAGGATTAAGATCTATACCAAACTTAAATGTATTTAGACCTGCTGACTCAGTAGAAACAGCTGAAGCTTGGCAAATCTCATTACAATCAAATGATACTCCATCAGCGATAGCTTTAACAAGACAGAGTCTGCCAACAATTAGAGAAAAGCATGTAGATAAAAACCTTACTGCGTTTGGCGCCTACGAAATACAAAAGAGTTTAAATAACCCCAGAGTTTCTATTTTTGCCTCAGGCTCTGAAGTTGAGATTGCTCTTGAAGTATCAAAACTTTTAAAAAAGAATAAGATAAAATCCAGGGTTATATCGGTCCCATGCCTTGATAAGTTTGAAGAGCAGAGTTCAGCGTATAAGAAAAAAATAATTGGAGATTCTGATTTGAATGTATCTATTGAGGCTGGAAGTGATCTAGCTTGGGAAAAATTATGTCCTAAAAATAGGCTATCAATTAGTATGAAAACTTTTGGAGCAAGTGCTCCTTATAAAAAGCTTTATGAATATTTTGGTATAACACCTCAAAAAATATATAAAAAGATAACTAATAAACTATAGGAGTAAATATGGCAGTAAATGTGGCAATTAGTGGTTTTGGAAGAATAGGTAGATTAGTTCTTAGATCAATCATTGAGAGTAAGAGAAAAGATATAAACGTTGTAGCGATAAATGACCTTGCTCCAATTGAAACAAATGCATTTCTTCTATCTAATGACACGGTACATGGCCCTTTAAAAGAAAAAGTCACAGTAAAAAATGGAAAAATGATTATTGGTAAGAAATCAATAAATGTTCTGAGTGAACGTGATCCGAAAAAATTACCATGGAAAAAAATGAAAATTGATGTTGCTCTTGAATGTACCGGATTTTTTACCTCTAAAGAGACAGCTTCAATGCATATAACCGCTGGAGCAAAAAAAGTTCTCGTATCTGCACCATGCTCTAATGCTGATAAGACGATTGTATTTGGCGTAAATGATGATGAGATATCGAAAAAAGATACAGTTATTTCAAATGCTTCTTGTACAACTAACTGTTTAGCTCCAGTTGCAAAAGTAATTGATGAAAAATTTGGTATTGTTCATGGCTATATGACAACAATTCACTCTTATACCGGAGATCAAAAAGTTTTAGACACCTATCATTCTGATTTAAGAAGAGCTAGAGGAGCCGCACTATCAATGATACCTGCATCCACCGGTGCCGCTAAAGCAGTTGGCTTAGTCATGCCACATCTTTCTGGAAAATTAGATGGGACCGCCATAAGGGTTCCAACACCAAATGTTTCATTAATTGATTTTAAATTTGTGACTAACAAAAAAATATCTAAAGGGTCAATTAATAAAGCTATGGTTGCTGCTTCAAAATCAAAAAGGCTTAAAGGTATTCTTAATGTAAATTCAGATCCGTTAGTCTCTTCAGATTTTAATCATAATTCAGCATCATCTTCATTTGATTTAACTCAAACACAAGTTATTGATGAATCATTTGGAAGAGTTTTAAGTTGGTATGATAATGAATGGGGATTTTCAAATCGAATGTGTGATACAGCTGTAAAAATGAATAATACAAAAAAGAATGATTAATGTTGAAAATATTAAAAAATTTAAAACTGAAAATAAAACTGTATTAATAAGATTTGATTTAAATGTACCACTTGCAAGTGGGTCTACTGTAAGTGATAGGATTAATCGGGTCATTGACTCAATTGCTGAACTTAAATTATTAAATTCAAAAATCGTAATATTATCCCACTTAGGAAGACCAAAAGGAAAAATAAATAATGAATTATCTTTAAAGCAAATTACACCTCAACTTGAAAAGGCATTTAATAGTAAAATTACATTTCTTGATGATTGCATTGGTATAGATGTAGAAAATAAAATTAAAGATGCAGATCAAAAAGAAATTATTCTTTTAGAAAATTGTCGTTTTTATAAGGAAGAAGAAGATAATGATAATAATTTTGCTAAATCACTCTCTAAATTAGCGGATGTTTATATAAACGATGCTTTCGCATGCTCACACCGATCTCATGCTTCAGTTGCTGCGATAACAAACTATCTTCCCTCCTATTGTGGCAATTTATTATCTGAAGAGCTTTTAAATTTAAATGATGTAATTCAGATGCCTGTGAGCCCGTCTGTTACAATTATGGGTGGGTCAAAAATATCTACAAAAATCTCTATTCTTAAATCATTATCAATCAAAATGGATACAATCATTATTGTTGGAGGAATGGCAAATAATTTTATTAGATATAGCGGTCTCAATGTACAAGATTCACTTATTGAAAATGATGTAGATGATCTAATAAATCAAATTTATAAATTTGCTGAGTACAATAATTGTAAAATAATTACTCCCATTGATGTAATTACAGCAAAAGAAGTTAAGAAAGATATAGAGACTGTGACATCAGCAATTGATAAGATTAGAGAAAATAATATGATTTTAGATATTGGGCCTCAGACAATTGAATTAATCAAAAAAGAGTTGTCATCTGCTAAAACTGTTTTTTGGAATGGTCCAGCAGGAGTGTTTGAAATACCTCCATTTCAAGTAGGCACTTTAGAAATTGCTAAATACATCGCTGACTTATCCACAAAAAATTTAATAAAATCATTTGCGGGTGGTGGTGATACAATAGCTGCATTGGAAATGGCAAATGTAAAACATGAATTTAGTTATATTTCTACTGGAGGTGGGGCTCTTCTTGAGTTATTAGAAGGTAGAAAATTACCAGGCTTGAAAGCATTAAACATATTATAACAGGAGTTAATTATGGTAAAAACACTCGAAGAAATAGCAAGCTACATTGTAGCGGATGGAAAAGGTATTCTTGCGGCCGATGAAAGCACTGGAACAATTAAAAAACGATTTGACTCAATAAATGTTGAGTCAACTGAAGATAACAGAAGAGATTATCGTGAGATGCTGTTCAGAGCTTCATCAATGTCAGAAGCAATTGGCGGTGTCATACTTTTTGATGAAACTTTACGACAGTCTGCGGCAAATGGAGATTTATTAAGAGAAGTAATTTCAAATCAAAAATCACTTCCTGGCATTAAAGTTGATCAAGGTGTATCACCTCTCAATGGTAATGACAAAGAAACAATAACAAAAGGGCTTGATGGCTTAGATGAACGCTGTCAAGAATATGATGCGTTAGGAGCAAGATTTACCAAATGGAGAGCTGTAATAAACATAAGTGGAAACGATGTTCCTACTGATGAATGTATTGATCAAAATATGGAATCTCTTGCTGACTATGCATTAATCGCGCAAAAAAATAATATGGTACCAATTGTAGAACCTGAAGTAATTATGGATGGTAATCATTCTATTGATCGTTGCTTTGATGTAACCAAAAAAACACTTTCAAAATTATATGACTTTCTCGATAAAAAAAATGTCAATATTAAAGGGACATTGCTTAAACCTAATATGGTGTTATCAGGGACAACCAACGCTGTTCAAGCTCCAATTGAAGAAGTGGCAGAAAAAACGCTTGAATGTCTTAAGTCATCAATTTCAAATGATACGCCAGGTGTTGTTTTCTTATCCGGTGGCCAAAGCGATATTGATGCAACAGCACATTTAGATGCAATGAATAAGATAGGAGGCTTTTCATGGAAATTGAGTTTTTCTTATGGAAGAGCGCTTCAACAAGCTGCTTTAAAATCATGGCGAGGAAAACCAGAAAATTCTATAGCAGCTCAGGAAGCTTTCAATCATCGAGCAATTATGAATAAAAAAGCTGCATTGGGCAAATGGAGCATGTCGCTAGAGAAATAGTCATGAAAATAAATGGTAATTCAGTCAAACCTGGAATGATCGTAGAGCATAAAAATGATCTATGGGTGGTGACAAAATCTCAATCGGTTAAACCTGGAAAAGGTGGAGCTTTCAATCAAGTGGAAATGAAAAGTTTGAAAAATGGATCAAAATTAAATGAACGTTTTCGCGCTTCAGAAGAAGTAGAGAGAGTACGAGTTGATGAAGAAAAATTTCAGTACTTATATCAACAAGAAAATAAATTAATATTTATGAATCTAACAGATTACGAGCAAATGGAATTAGATGTTGAATTTATTGGTGATAAAATTGATCTCTTGAGAGAAAATGATGAAGTTATTCTTGAAATGTATGATGAAAAACCAATAGGATTACAGTTGCCAAATACTCTTATTTTTGAAGTCAGTGAAACTGAGGCTGTCGTTAAAGGACAAACTGCTGCATCATCAAATAAGCCAGCTGTATTAGAAAATGGATTAAGAGTAATGGTTCCACCGTTTATTGAGCAAGGTGAAAAAGTGATAATAAACACAGAGGATTTAACTTATCTCAAAAGAGCTGAATAATGAACTTTTCAGATCCTTATATTAATGCAATGTTTACTGCTGCCCGAAAAGCAAGTAAGGGACTTCTGCGCGATTTTGGGGAAGTTGAAAAACTTCAAGTATCTCTAAAGGGTGTTTCAGATTTTGTTAGCAAAGCTGATATACAATCTGAAAGAGTTTTAATAAAAGAACTCTCATATCTTTATCCAAATTTTAATATTCTAACAGAAGAAAGTGGCACTATCAAAAATTCAGATGGGAGCATTAGATGGATAATTGATCCATTAGATGGAACAACAAACTTTTTATTTAGTATTCCACATTTTGCGATAACAATTGCTTTAGAAAAAGAAGGTAAGATAATTGCTGGAATTGTATATCAACCCATTACAGATGAGCTTTTTTGGGCTGTAAATGGCAAAGGAGCATTTTGCAATAACCAAAGAATTAGAGTTTCAAAGAGAACTAATTTTTCGGATTGTATGATTGGAACTGGAATTCCCCACAATGGAATGACAGGACATGAGGATTATATTCCAGGATTAAAAACAATTATGTCTCAAGTTAGTGGAATCAGAAGAATGGGTACAGGTTCTCTTGATTTAGCATATGTCGCTTCAGCAAGATTTGACGGATATTGGGAGAAAAATTTAAAAATAATGGATATTGCAGCTGGTTCTCTCATTGTAAAAGAAGCTGGAGGATCAGTTACTGATTTTGAAGGTAAAGAAAATTATTTAAACTCTGGCAAAATAGTAGCTTCTAATTTTAGTATTCATGATGAAATGCTAAAAAATATAAATACTAAATTTTGATACCTAGTCTTTTTAAAAACTTACTAACAAACTTCAAAAAATAATTAAATTCACCAAAAGGAATAGCTACTAGAATTAGAGTTATTTGATATACGATAAACAATATAATAATTCTTAAAGGCCAAAAAATTATTGGACTTACTAATTCCTTGAGGTTCATCATCAATAAAATTTGAATAGTAAGAAAAAGTGCTAATGAACCTGTAATTGCAAATATAATCATTATTATTATGAAATGTTTATGAGATTTAATCTCCATTCGTGAATAGAAATTTTCAATATAATTGACTATTTTGCTCATTTTTATTGTAATAGGAATAAGATTTAATTTATTGATATAATCTCATATATAAGGTAAATACTCAAAAAAAAATAGAATTATGAAAAAAGATATACATCCTGATTACCATAATATTACCGTTGTTATGACAGATGGTACTAAATTTCAAACAAAGTCAACTTGGGGGAAAGAAGGGGACACAATGTCTCTTGATATTGATCCCCTATCTCATCCTGCTTGGACTGGTGGACAGCAAAAGATTCAAGATAAAGGTCAAGTTAGTAGATTTAAAAAGCGTTTCAGTAATTTAAAAACTTAAATAATTTTACCTCTTGAAAATAGAAATTTAATCCTCACCTATAAAATATTGGGGGCATTACGCACCAATATAATTTGTCTAGCTTAAAATAGACTAACAATTAATCGCTTAAGGAGGATTAAAATTATGACATCTTATGATTTAACACCATTACTAAGGTCAAGTGTTGGATTTGACGTATTTGACAATATATTTGACTCAGTTTTTAACTTAAATGAGTCTTCTACTTCATATCCACCATATAATATTATTAAATCTAAAAATAATTATACTATAACGATGGCAATTGCTGGATTTACGAAAGATGAGGTAGATATTTCAGTAGAAGAAAATGAACTTTCAGTAAAAGGAATATCTAATAATTCGGATGAAAAAATTGAATTTTTACATAAAGGAATTGCAGCAAGAAATTTTGAAAGGAAATTTCAATTGGCTGACACAATCAAGGTGGTTGATGCAAGCTATGAAAATGGGCTTTTGAATATTTTTCTCGAAAGAGAGATCCCTGAACATCAAAAACCTAGAAAAATTGAAATAAACAATAATAATGTAAATTCAATTCATAAAAATTAAAAATTATATGTTATCATGGGAGCTTGAATAGCTCCTATGGTAATATGAAAGCAGTTACATTTAAAGATTATGGTGACGCGTCAGTTTTAGAAATTAATGAAATTGAAAAGCCCACTATTAATGAAGACGAAGTTCTAATCAAAGTTGCTGCAGCTGGCATAAATAGGCCTGATATACTTCAAAGATCTGGATTTTATCCTCCTCCAAAAGGAGCATCGGAGATATTGGGACTTGAAGTATCAGGTAAAGTTGTTGAAGTAGGCAAAAAAATCAATGAAGATATTATAGATAGTGAGGTCTGTGCTTTACTTACTGGAGGTGGATACGCTGAATACGCAAAATGTCATATTTCAACTGTCCTTCCTGTGCCAAAAGGTATTTCATTAGTGGATGCTTGCACAATTCCTGAAACTTTCTTTACTGTTTGGACAAATCTTTTTGACCAAGCAAAATTAAAAGAGAAAGAAACTCTCTTAATACATGGTGGAGCAAGCGGAATCGGTCTCACAGCATTATCTATTGCAAATCAATTTGGTGTAAAATGTTATGCTACAGTTGGAAATGATGAAAAGAGGGAATTTATTGAGAATCAAGGTCTAGCAAGTTGCATAAATTATAACCGTGAGGACTTTGAAAAAAGATTTAAAGAAAATAATGTTCGAATAGATGTTATTTTAGATATAGTTGGAGGTGAATATTTTCAAAAAAATATAAATATTCTTGATAAATTTGGAAGATTAATAAATATAGCCTATTTAAACGGATCTACTGTGAAAGCTAATCTTTTGCCAATAATGCTGAAAAGATTAATCGTATCTGGATCGACTCTCAGAATAAGATCTAATAAAGAGAAAGAAGATATTAAAAACTCACTAATAGAAAAGGTATGGCCATTAATCGAGAGTAAAGCAGTAAAACTATATATTGATCAAAAATATGACTATTTAAATGTCAAAAGTGCGCACGAGTTCATGGAAAGCAATCAAAATATAGGTAAATTGTTACTAAAATTTTAGTATATATACTTTAAAAAATGATTAAATTCACTTATAAGAGCTTTTTTAATACGAAAGAGATAATTTAATGACATTACCACTAATGCCCAAAGCTACAGCTATTTGGCTCGTTGATAACACAGCTTTATCATTTAAGCAGATAGCTGATTTTTGCGGAATGCATGAACTTGAGATTAAAGGTATTGCTGATGGAGAAGTAGGAATAGGTATCAAAGGATTAAACCCAATAACTAATAACCAGCTGGCCAAAGATGAGATAGAAAGATGTGAAAATGATTCTGACTCCGAATTACAAATTATTATCAATGAGGCATCATTAAAAACTGATCAATCAAAAAAGAAAAACAAGTACACTCCTTTGTCTAAAAGACAGGATAGGCCAGACGCAGTTTATTGGTTGATAAGAAATCATCCTGAACTAAAAGACTCTCAGATTGCTAGACTTGTGGGCAGTACAAAAAATACAATAGATGGAATAAGAAATAGAACAAATTGGAATATGAATAATATAAGACCTCAAGATCCTGTAGGTCTTGGATTATGTAAACAAGTTGAACTGGATGAAGCATTGGCTAAGGCAGAAAGATCTCGAATCAGAGCTCAAAAGAAAAAAGAGAAAGAAGAGAGACTATTAGCGGCTCAAAAAGTAGAGAGTTCTCAAGAATTAGAACAAGCTAATCCTCAATCTCAAGAAGAATAATTATCATTTAAGCTAATGAAAAAGAAATCTCTCGTAAGTATAATTATGGGAAGCCAATCCGATTGGCCCATAATGAAACTCACTTCAAAAGTACTAAAAGAATTTAAAATTGCCCACGAAGTTAAAATTGTTTCAGCACACAGAACACCAAAAAGGATGTTTGAATTTGCTGAGAAAGCCGAGTCGAGAGGTATAAAAATTATTATTGCTGGAGCTGGTGGTGCTGCGCACTTACCTGGTATGACAGCGTCAATATCAAATATACCTGTACTTGGAGTACCTATTGAGTCAAAAAAATTAAAAGGGTTGGATAGTCTGCTGTCAATTGCACAAATGCCAAGCGGAGTACCTGTTGGAACTTTAGCTGTCGGAGAAGCTGGAGCTAAAAATGCAGCCTTATTAGCTATATCAATATTAAGTAATGAAGATAAGTCTCTGAGAGTAAAATACTCAGAATGGAGATCAAAACAAACAAAGACAGTTTCCAAAGAACCTAAAAAATAGAAATAATGAGTCGTAAATTTCTAAAGCTTGGTATCATTGGAGGTGGTCAACTAGGAATGTTCATTGCTAAGTCAGCAATGAATCAAAAAATAGTTCCCTATGTTTACTCAGATACTCAGGATGCGCCGGCTAAAAAATATGCTCATAAGATCATCTACGGAAAATTTGATGATAAAGAAAAACTATCTGTATTCTTCAGTGAAGTTGATGTTATTACTTATGAATTTGAAAATATTTCAACTCAGACACTTAAATTAATTAAAGGAGAAAAAAAGATATACCCACCCTTAAATGCACTTTCAATTGCTCAGGATCGAAAAAAAGAAAAAAATTTTTTTAAAAAAAATAGTATAGAGCACGCTGAAACATTTTATATCAATGCAAGCAATGATCTTAAAAGATATAATTTCAAATTTCCATCAATAATAAAAACTGCTAGATTTGGATATGATGGAAAAGGACAAAAAATAATTAATTCAATTCATGAATTAAAAAAAGCTTGGGAAAGCTTTAATCGAGTATCATGTGTAGTTGAAGAAAAAATAAGCTTAAAAAAAGAACTATCAATTGTAATAGGAAGGGATTATCTAGGCAACTTAAGTTACTACCCTTCATTTAGAAATATACATAAAAATCATATTTTGCATAAAACCTTTTCACCTTCAGGCGTAAACAATAAAATAGAAGATGAACTTATAGGAATTGCTAAAAAAATAATTAGTAAGTTAAGTTATGTGGGCGTACTTACTATTGAGTTCTTTATAGATCATAATAATAATATTTATGTTAATGAAATAGCTCCAAGAGTTCATAATTCTGGACACATTACTCAAGATACATTCAATGTGAGTCAGTTTGATCTTCATGTAATGACAGTGGCTGGACTTCTAGCGCCATCAATTAAAAGGAAAAATATTGGAGTAATGCTTAATCTAATTGGTAATGATATTAAAAAAATAAAATCCTTAATAAATAAACCTAGTTTCATGAAATTTTTAAAAAAAAAGAGATATTTATATGGAAAAAAGCATATCAAAGATGGTAGGAAAATGGGTCATATTAATTTTTATGGTAAAAGCTAATTTTTAATAAATTAGATAGACAATATATGTCCATAATGCTAAATAATGCCAAATTTTCACGCTCTTAAGGAGGGCAGAACAATAGTTGAAGTAAGTGTAAAAGATAATAATGTTGAGGGTGCCCTTCGTATCTTAAAAAAGAAGATGCAAAGAGAGGGGATTTTCAAAGAAATGAAAATGCGTTCTTTTTTTGAAAAACCAAGCCAAAAAAAACTAAGAGAAAAAGCTGAAAATATTAGAAGATCTAGAAAAAATGCAAGAAGAAAGATTTATAGTTAATTCTATAAAGACTTAATAATTCCTTCCACCATTTTTTTTGCATCAGAAAATAACATCATAGTATTTTCTCGGTAAAACAACTCATTATCTATTCCAGCGTAACCTAGTCCTCTTCCTCTTTTAACAAATAGTACAGTATTTGCTTTCTCTACATCAAGAATAGGCATCCCAAAAATTGGACTACTGGGATCAGTTTTAGCTATTGGATTCGTAACATCATTTGCACCAATTACGAAAGCAACATCAGCCTGTGGAAATTCAGAATTAATATCCTCTAATTCAAAAACATCATCATATGGTACATTTGCTTCAGCTAAGAGTACATTCATATGACCAGGCATTCTTCCTGCCACAGGGTGTATAGCGAAAGTAACTTTAACTCCATTATCTTTTAAGGCATCTGTCATCTCCTTAAGAGCATGCTGCGCTTGCGCTACAGCCATACCATAACCAGGAACAATTATTACCGAACCAGCATTTTTCATAATAAATGCAGCATCATCAGCACTTCCTTCTTTAACAGGTCTCTGTTCTGCTTGATCATTTGAAATAGCAGAGTCTTCTGCTCCAAATCCACCAAGTATCACGCTAATAAATGATCTATTCATTGCGGCGCACATGATATATGAAAGTATCGCCCCAGATGAGCCAACCAAAGCACCAGTGATAATTAAAGCTGAGTTTTGAAGTGTAAAGCCGATTCCTGCAGCAGCCCAACCTGAATATGAATTAAGCATTGAAACAACAACTGGCATATCAGCTCCACCAATGGGAATGATAATTAAAAATCCAATTAAAAAAGCTAAAATAATTATAATCCAAAATACATTTGCACTTTGATTTAAGCAAAGATAAACGATTCCTCCAAGAATAATGAGTCCAATTATCAAATTTAATAGATGTTGCCCTTTAAAGACTATTGGTGCACCAGACATAATTCCTTGAAGCTTACCGAATGCAATAACTGAGCCAGAAAATGTAATAGCTCCAATTACTGCACCTAAGGACATTTCGACAAGACTTAATATTTTTATATTATTCAGTGTTCCAATATTAAAAGACTCAGGTGCATAGAAGGCAGCTACTGCAACAAATACAGCCGCTAGTCCAACTAGACTATGGAATGCAGCTATTAGTTGTGGCATTGCCGTCATTTCAATTTTCCTAGCAATGACAGCACCAAAAATACCCCCCACAGTGATAGCTGTAACTGCTAAAGTGATTGTTAATTTATCTGAATTAAAAAAATCTACAGAAACTAATGTCGCAGCAACCGCGATAAACATTCCAATTATACCTAGTACATTTCCCCTTCTTGATGACTCAGGAGAAGAAAGGCCTCTAAGAGCAGTTATGAATAGAATTCCTGATATTACATATGCAACTGCAACTAAATTATGCATTTTTATCTTCTTTGTCTGTTTTAGGTTTTTTCTTATACATTGCGAGCATTCTTTGTGTTACTAAGAACCCACCAAATATATTAACTGCAGCTAAAGTTACTGCTACAAATCCAAATATCTTTGAAATTAAACCAAGTGTAGTAGAAGCATCACTTACTACTAGTGCAAATAATCCACCAACTATTATTACGGATGATATGGCATTAGTAACTGCCATCAAGGGAGTGTGCAGTGCAGGTGTCACACTCCAAACAACGTAATATCCTACAAAAATTGAGAGAACAAAAATTGTTAATCTATAAATATTAGGATCGATTGCTTCCATTATTTCATAAACTCCTCTTTTATTATTTTTCCATCTTTTGTGATTAATGTATTGACAACTATCTCATCTTCCCAGTCTATATCAACTTGATTTGACTCTTGATTAACAAGAAGATTAAAAAAATTAAACAGGTTTTTAGAATATAAGGCTGATGCATCTTGAGAAATACTAGATGTGATATTAGATGCTCCATATATAGAAACACCATCAACAACAGCAGTCTCACCTAATTTGGTTGA
This sequence comes from uncultured Pelagibacteraceae bacterium, assembly GCA_902634765.1. GTDB lineage: Bacteria > Pseudomonadota > Alphaproteobacteria > Pelagibacterales > AG-422-B15 > CABYIR01. Next base: position 50,135 of record CACPLH010000006.1, on the reverse strand, counting down.
AACACAATTGCCTCCATTTTCAGCAGCCAAATCAATAATGACTGAACCAGGTTTCATCGATTTGACATGTTCTTCAGTAATTAGGGTTGGAGCTTTTTTTCCAGGTATAAGAGCTGTACATATAACAATATCTTGAGAGGAAATAGTTTTTGAAATTAGCTCAGCTTGCTTCACTTTGAATTCTTCACTCATTTCTTTTGCATAGCCACCTGAAGTTTCAGCATCTTGATCTTCTTCGGTTTCAACCATAACAAATTTGCCACCTAGACTTTCAACTTGTTCTTTTGCTGCCATTCTCACATCCGTTGCAGAAACAATGGCACCTAATCGTTTTGCTGTTGCTATAGCCTGAAGTCCAGCAACACCAGCTCCAAACACCATTACTTTTGCTGGAGCAATAGTTCCCGCAGCAGTCATCATCATTGGCATAGCTTTATTAAAAATATGCGAGGCTTCAATTACTGCTTGATATCCAGCTAAATTTGACTGTGAAGATAGGACGTCCATCGATTGAGCTCTTGTAATTCTTGGCATTAATTCCATTGCAAAAGAAATAGTTTTTTGAGTCTCAAGTTTTTTAATAATTTCACTATTATTATAGGGATTTAAAGAGGCAATTAATATTGAGTTTTCTTTATAAAGAGAAACTTCATTCTCTGATGGAGCATTTACTCTAAATATAAAATCTGCAGTATTAAGTTGGGCGTTATCAGTATAGATCTTTGCTCCAGCCTCAATGAAAATTTTATCATCAAAATTTGAACCTGATCCAGCATTAGTTTCTACAAAAATTTCATGTCCACTGCCTATCAATTTTTTTACTATCTCAGGAGAAATTGCAGTTCGCAATTCGTTACTATCTTCTTTGGGAATGCAAATTTTCATAATTAATTGTTGAGTTAAAGTAAAAAGATAGCCATCAAAGCTAAAACAAGAATAACAGATGCCGTGCCATAAATGACAAGTTTAGTAAAAAAGTTCCAAGTTTTTTTTTGTTCAGTGATGTCCATGAGTAACAGTAATATATTATCAAAAAACGAATTTGACAGTTTTTTTTAAAATAAAAAAGACTAAAATTTGCATTAAAATCAATATATTAAGAAGATTTTGCAGGTTTTGAATGATCCCAGTCTATGATCAAAGACCTGAGTGCTGATATGAGTGCCATTGGTTGATCAACCATAATATGATGATGGGCCTCAGGGACATTAATTATTGGTGATTTCTTGTCCATTAATTCATGCATATACTTAGCGCTACTACCAGGAAATATGACTGATTTTTCTCCTCTTAATATCGCAACTCTACATTTTAAACCCTTAAGTTTGTCACGGTATATAGCTTGCCGTTCCATAAAACTATCATTATTAAAAATCTTCATATAATTTGGATCAAATTTCCATGACCAGCCACTTTTATTTTTCTTGATCGATTTTTCTGCAATATAGTCCATTATATATTCCAAAGCATTAACTTGACCCGGTACTAGCCTAAACCTAGACTTAATCTCTTTTAAATTTTTATAAATCTTATTTGCTCTAATTTTAAAATCAAATTTAGGTGGATTGTCTGATGGTGGCATAATAGCTGTATCAACTATTATTAAACCATATAAGTTTTTTTTCATAATTGAGGCAGCATAAACTCCACACATGCCCCCAAGACTGTGTCCCACAACTATTGGTTTTTTAAGCTTTTCTTTTTTACAAACACTTTCAATTTCTGTTCCCCATGTTTCTGTGGAATATTCTTTTCTCCATTCACTATCACCCATACCGCCTAAATTCATTGCAATAACTCTGTGAGTTTTAATAAAGTAAGGTGCTATAAAATTCCACCAATCAGCATGAGCCATGCCTCCATGAACAAAAAGTATGCCAGGATTACCTTTTTCACCCCAAGCGTTGTAAGCAATTTTTACTCCCTTAACTTTAATAGATAATTTTTTTGGCTCGTTTGAAATTGCTTTTTTAAACCAAAATGGCTGTTCTACTTTTGTCATGACTATAATGATAATTCTTTATTTATTTTTTTGACTGAGCTTACTATAAATTGAGCCATTTTGTTAACTTTAATTTCTGTATTTATTAAATCATTACGAATTTCTATTAATGTATGAAGTATATTTTTTTTTAAAGCATGTTTATATAGAGTATCATCTTTAAGCTCTCCCTTATAAGGGACATTATCTCCAATAATATATCTTTTCGATTTTGTCATTTGTCTAATTAAAAGATCTGAGTATCTTCTATCTTTATTTGACAGTATCCCAATTTCAGTTTTTCTTTTCTTACCTTTAAAATACGGGTTAAATGAATGCATAGATATTATTAGTTTAATTTTTTTTTCAATTACAATTTTATTTATTTTCGAATGATAACTATTATAGAATTTTATCTTCCTAAAATTAAATTCTCTTGAATTAATTCCAATATTTCCTGGGATAAGTTTTTGATCTGAGATTGATGGTATCAAGGTTGGATCGTTTTGGCCTCTATTCAAATCTATTATTAAACGAGAGTGTTCTCCATAAACAATATCTGACTCAAGTAAGGCATTTATTTGTTTTGACAGATTTAAAATATTTAAGTCATAAGCAATATGGCTTTCAGTGATATTTTTTGGTAATCCTAAATTTTTATATTTAGGTGGAATAAAATTATTAGCATGGTCTACAATAATTAAAAGAGAGCCTCTAATTCCCATATCTCTGGCCATTATTGTATTTCTTCAATAATTTTCATTGGGTTAAGTTCTGGAATGCTATGCTCAACATTATTTAATTCAATTAATTTTGAGTGCTTTATATCTTTATGCAATTGAAAGGAATGAGTTTTATTTGGTGTAACACGATCACCTACACCTGCCAAGATGGTAACAGGAATACTTAAATTTTCATATTTTTTGAATTGTTTTGATAGTGCAGACTTCAAATTTATTGCATCAAGAGCATAAGATTCTAATGTTGCCGGCCTTAGGGTCAATTCAGCTCCCACTCTATTTATAAAACCTGGTGTAGGTTTATTATCAGGAAAGTTATCATCTGCACTCCTTTCAATAACAGATTGACCATAAATCATTGCGTATGTTCGAGAGAATAATTTTCCTATAAGTGGATTTGTTATAATTTTAAAAGGAAGCCAGACGCCTTCACCTTTCCAAGGGTGCGATGCAGTATTAACTAAAATTAGTTTTCTTAAATTTTTCTCTTCATATAAAGCCAAGCTTAATGCAAGAGCTCCTCCATATGAATGACCAATAACAATAGGTTTTTCTTCAGTTATTTCTTGCAAAAGCTTTGAAATAATTTCTGCTTGAATGAATAGTCTATCTGAAGAATTAACTTTTGGTCCTTCGCTGTATCCCATACCTGGTCTATCAATACTAATAACTCTATAATTTTCTTTTAATTTATTTTTTAATACATCGAATTGTCGTTCATTTGCAGGTTGACTATGTAGCAAAACTACAGGTTGGCCAGAACCCATATCTGTATAATGGATGTTGTATCCATCTATACTTTTAAAGTAACCTAATGGAGGATATTTATTTTCAATTTTTTTTACTTCTAATTGAGTGTATGCAAAAGGTAAGCCTAATATAAAAGCGAGAATTGCAATATATTCCATGGTGAAGTCACTTTAACCTTGACGGGCCTTCATTCTTGGATTTTTTTTATTAATTACATAGAGCTTACCCTTACGCTTAATAAGCTTATTGTTACGATCTCTCGTTTTCAGATTTTTAAGTGAGCTTCTTACTTTCATTGTTGCTCCACAGGTTGAGAATTAGCTTCTTCAATTTTCTTAGCTCTTACCTTAACCTTACGAATATTGTTCTTACGTGATCGCTTTTTATTAAGCCTTGCTTCTCTTATTTTATTTGGCTTTTTCATAATATCTGAGCGTTTTATATGAGAAATCCTAAAAAACAACAATTATTCTCACTATTTTTGTCCTTTTTTTTGAGAATTTTCATTAAAAAATGGTGGGCACGGTTGGGATCGAACCAACAACCCCCACGATGTCAACGTGATGCTCTACCACTGAGCTACGTGCCCTAACAAGATGAATTTATATTGTATCTAAATATTGAGCTACACAAATAATAAACTTATTTTGCCCATATTTTGAAGCCTGCGGGTGTGAACATACTTTCTTTATGTGGCTTATCAAGTCTCCACTTGATTTTAGGAACATCAATTGATCTAACATTATTTAATAAGTATCTCTTAGTCGCAAAATCATATGAAGCAGCGTGAATTGCATTACACATTGGCTCATCATAAAAATTCATTATTGGCAATTCCCTGTATCTCATTATATTTTTTTCACCATCATAAATATCTTCCGCAATAAAATTATGACTATCATTATCAAAATACATAACTCTATGAGGTAATATATGTCTCATACCTTCTTTCAAATCAGCGTTCACAATATTCACTTTTACTAATTCGTATCTTAAATATTCTTGATTTACATGCAGTGCTGTAAGGGCTTCCTCATGATTTGTGTTATAAAACCGATAACTGTTATAAGGCATAAATTTTAACTTTGTTCCTCCGTCATTCCAATTATATCGATCTTTAGCACCATTGAATCCATCAAATGAGTCTATTGTAGTTAGACCTTGAGAAAAACCACTGTAATTATCATAAGCAATATCTGGCGCTCTTCTGACTCTTCGAGTAGCAGGACTATAAACCCATGCTCTTCTTGGTGTAGCTAAAGCATTCAACGACTCTATTACCAAAACACCAGCATCAGCTAATCTTGGCGGATGAGTAACCTTTGTCATAATTTTACCTTGAAGCCCCTTATCGTTTGCGACAAATGGATTCCAGTAATTTTTAGCTATTGCTTTTCCCGCACCATTAAGTTTTTCACCATCATAATTCACAACATAATATGGACTACCTCCTTCGATATCAACTCCTCTATATCTTAAAATATGATTCCATACATGATGAAGAGGTTCAATGGCATTAGGAAATGGAATACTTCCAACTGTACCCTCAATACCCTCACCTCCATCAGTTAATTTTGCATTTCCATTTTTTGAGAGCTCTATTACTTTGTCAGGCACAGCACAACTTCTTCTACTTGGATAAATGTTCATAAAAAATGTTGAGCTATAGTCTCTAAACATTTTGACCTGTCCAGGTGTTAAATATGTTTCATAATCTAAATAGTTCTCTGATGTTATTTTAAAAAGTATTTGATCATCACTAAATGGGTCTAAATATCCCCCACTTGTTGAATTATAGCCTACTATTGGTTCTTTTATTGGAATTTTATCTCCAATATCTTGATCGGTAAATTCAATTGCATATGAAAATGTACATGAAATAATTAATGTTGTTATTAGAATAATTATTTGTTTCATAATTTTTAAATATACTAATAAATGAACATATTATAAGTATAAATATTATTATGAAAGAGAATGTAAGAAGATTTAACAAGTTTGCTAATTATCTAGCTGATGAAGCAAGGAAGATATCTTTATATTACTTCAAAAGAAAGATTAAGATTATATCCAAACAAGATAAATATTTTGATCCAGTTACGATTGCAGATATAAATATTCAACAAAAACTTCATGCACTAATAGAAAAACAATACCCTACACATAGTATGATTGGCGAGGAAGAAAGTATCATTAAAGACAGTGAATATGAATGGTGCATTGATCCAATTGATGGGACAAAATCCTTTATACAAGGTGTTCCTTTATGGGGGACACTTATCTCTTTATCTAAAAATAATAAAATCATTCTTGGTATTGCCGATATTCCAGCGTTAAATGAAAGATATATTGGTTATGAAAATATTGCCTACAAAATAATAAATAAAAAAAGAACTCTATTGGGGGTTAGAAAAAAAGTTGACTTAAAAAATGCAATATTAAATTCAACTTCACCATATGTTTTTGCCAGCAAATCTGATCAAAAAAAGTTCGAAAAAGTTGCAAAAATTGCTAAGTCAACTCGTTTAGGTGGCGACTGTTATAGTTATTGTTTGTTAGCAGATGGGCATGTTGACTTAGTAATTGAAAGCGGTCTCAAACCTTATGATATTCGGGCGTTAGTCCCAATAATAAAAAATTCTGGTGGAGTTATAAAGTCATGGGAAGGTGACAGTGTTATTGATGGTGGAAGAGTATTAGCTGCAGCAAGTAAAAAATTATTTATGGAAACACAAAAAATATTAATTAAAAAATAAAAACTATCTCTTGGTTATTTGAGATATATGTTTTGAAAATTTCTTCCAATCATCAGACGAAATTATATATCCAATACATTTTTTATCTCCACATTTGCAAATATGGTCCTTATAGTCTTCTTTATCAAATTCATATCCATAATCATAAGATAATTCTTGGCCTTTATAGATTTTTTTAATTGAAGATATCCATATTTTTCCATCAACTATATCAACCTCGCAATTAGGATTGCAAGAATGATTTATATAACGTGCTTTGTTATATTCAAAGAAGCCATCAATATCATATTTTGAATTCAACTCAAAAATATATACTGAGCCAGTTTCTTCAGAATGAAGGAAGTCTTTAATTCTTTTTGCAGACCTCTTATCACCCTCTGATTTATGAACTTTTTCTCCAATATATTCTATAATTTTCGTATTCTTTTTAATATCCTCAGTTGCAAATACACCAGATCCATGAACTTTTGATTTCTTAACTTTCCACATAAATAACTTATAACTTAATCAACAAAAAACCCAACCTTTAATAAAAAGGCTGGGTTTTTGAAATTTTAAATAATCTAAAAATTATTTCATTGAGTCCATTACAGACTGTAATTTCATTGCAACAGACATATCACCAGCAACTTTTAATTTACCTTGCATAAAAGCACTCGTACCATCAATCTCACCATTTCTCATTGCTTCAAACGTTTCAAGAGATACTGTCATTGTACAGTCAGCATCTTTATCTTCATCAGAAACAGTATTTGGATTAGATTTTCCATCAAGGTAAATATATCCTGCACCCTCAAAGTCAAATTTTATAGTTGCTCCAAGACCAGTATCTTTTCCTTCAATACCTGCTTGAAATTCTGCTAAAATACTTGCTACATCAGCCATATTTTTTTACTCCATAATTAATTAAGTCTGCAAATAAAACATTTTATCTACACTATGACAATGAGTTTTTTTTAGATATAAATACAATTAGTGATGAAAAAAAAACCAATTTTCTGGATTAAAGCCAAGATAGAGCTTAAAAAAAAAGACAAAAAACTAGGAAAAATAATAGATTCATACCCTAACGATTTTTTATTTTCTAAATCTGATCCCTTTCTTACACTAGCAAGATCAATAGTAGGTCAACAAATTTCTGTAAAAGCAGCCCAATCAGTATGGGATAAATTGGTATTAAAAATTGGAAAAATAAATCCAGAAATAATTTATAAATCTCATTCAAGTACTCTTAAGTCATCTGGTCTTTCGCGACAAAAAGTTGTTTATCTTAAAAATTTATCATTTGCATTCATTAATAAGAATATAAAAGTTAATTTATGGAACAGAATGAGTGATGATGAAGTTATTGAAGATCTAATACAAATTAAAGGTATAGGACGTTGGACAGCTGAAATGTTTCTAATATTTAATTTATGTAGAGCAGATATTTTTCCTTTAGATGATATAGGGGTGATCAAGGGAGTTTGTAAAGTTTATAATCTAAAATACCCATTAGAGAGAAAAAAATTAATTCAAATAGGTAATAAATGGAAACCATATAGATCAGTGGCTACCTGGTATCTTTGGCGATCATTAGACCCCATTCCTGTGGAATATTAAAATGAAAAGAAACAAAATATATGTATATACCTTTTATAGATTTAAATTTTTATCCAAAATAAAATCTTTAAAGAATAAAATTGATAAGTTCTCTAATAGTAAGATTATTTATGGAACAGTTCTTATTGCTCAAGAAGGAATAAATGGAACTATCTCAGGGACTAAAAATGATCTTGATGAATTTATCTCTTTTTTTAAGAAACTGCTCAAAATAAGAAAACTATCTATTAAAATTTCTGAAAATCAGTTTATTCCTTTTTATCGTCTAAAAATTAGATTAAAAAAAGAAATTGTTACTATTGGTGATAAGTCTATTAATCCAGTAAATTTTTCTGGAAATTATATTTCTCCAAAAGATTGGGATAATGTTATTAATGACAAGAATTATATGATTATTGACGCTCGCAATGACTACGAAATAAATATTGGATCTTTTAAAAACTCAGTTAATCCAAAAACTAAATCATTTAGAGAATTTCCTGAATATATTAAACAACAAAATATAGAAAAAAATAAACCGATAGCAATGTTTTGTACTGGTGGAATAAGGTGTGAAAAAGCTTCATCATATTTATTACAGAATGGATTTAAAAATGTAAGTCAATTAGACGGCGGTATACTTAACTACTTGGAATATAAAAAAAATAAAAAAAATTCATCATGGAAAGGTGAGTGTTTTGTATTTGACAATAGAGTTTCTGTTAATCGTAATCTTCAAAAAGGTATCTATGATCAATGCTTTGGCTGCAGAAGCCCAATTACTGAAAAAGATAAAAAAATGAAATCTTACAAAAAAGGTGTACATTGTAAGCATTGCATAAATAGAAAGACTCCCGAACAAATAAAATCTTCGATTACTCGGCAGAGTCAGATTGATACAGCTGAAAATAAAAAAATTAACCATCCATTTAGGAAAATTTATATCTAGAAATTAATTTTCTTCACAAAATCAAGTAAATTATTTCCTTTGAAAAGAAAACCATCAATTCCAAAGCTTTTTGCACAAACTAGATCGCTTTGTTTATCCCCTATCATTAAGCTTTTAGATTTATCTATATTCCATTTATTATTTGCTAATTCAAGCATACCAGTATTAGGCTTTCTTAAGTGAGCTAAATTTTTATATTTATCATTTTTAATTTCAGGATGGTAAGGAGAATAAAAAAAATCATCAATAAAAGTATTTATTTTTTTCAGTTCATTATTAATATATTGATGTAAATTCATTACATCCTCTTCACTATACATTCCTCTTGTTATTCCAGACTGATTTGTAACAATGAATACATGATATCTTTTATTTTTAAAAAATTGAATAGCCTCTCTTGATCCACTTATCCATTCAAAATCCTCTACTCTATAAACGTAGCCCTTATCTACATTGACTACACCGTCTCTATCTAAAAAAACAGATGGTTTTTTAATTTTACTTATAAATTCCATTTTCAAAAAAAAGATAGATTTTGAATAGTTTATTTAAATTCCCTCTGAACACCTAATATTACTATTGAACTAAAAGATAGGAAGAAACTTCCTAGTAAAATTAATATCATCTCATCATTAATGTTACTGAATAAACTTGTCTCTTCCTGAAGTAATGGTGAAACGATTTGAATTGGATCCTTTTCAAATGATATATTTTGATAGGAAATAATATATTCATTTAAAGATGAAACTATTTTTGACAATAAATTGTTTATCTCTTTCGATAATTCATCATAGTCTTTTTGCTGAATAATATTAACCATTTCAGATTGATATTGATCTTTTTTACTTTGAAGTTCAATTTTTAATTTTTCTGATTCATATAATGAATCAATATATTTAGCTTTTAAATTAAAAAATTTCGATTTATTTGAAATTTCGATTATTTCATTAAACACACTAGAATCTAATGAAATAGAAGAGTCCGAAGTCTCATAAAGTGTCTCAACATTTTCATTAAAATTATTATTTTCATTATCATTGCTATTATTAGCGTTAGTGAGAAAATAATTATTAATAATTTCTTTTAATACTTTTGTATTATTATCGTAATAAGCAATTTCAGCATTAATATTAATTAGAAACTTTTCTCTAACCTCTGCATTCTGCGAAACAAGAACTCTAATCAATTCCCTTACATAGGCCAAATCATTACCTAAGCTATCAAGATTAATATATCTATTGATGTGAGATGCCTTTGTCTGAATTTCATCAATATATTTTTTAAGTAAATCTATATGAAGGTCTAACTTAACAACTTCAAGAGGTGTGGCTTTTAACAAAATTTGATTTTCAATTATTTTGACTTTTGAACTCAGTTTACCAGGTTCATTGCTATTCGATAAATCAATTTTAATATTTTCATTTATTATATCTATAAGATTATTGACAATTAGACTTAATGCATTCTTAGACAGCTTTAATGTTTCATTATTAATTAAAAGGGTTTTGAATAATTCATTCGCACTATTAATTTTATTTATTATAATATCTAGAGGGTTAATCTCTTTATTGGCATCAAAAACAAGCTCTTTTGCAAATTTATTAAAATCTTTATTAACTACATAATCTTTCAAACCATTAATTTCTTGATGACCATCCACTAAAGAAAATGAATTAATGATGCTGGTATTTACATCGTCTATTTCAATATTACTTCTTCTAAAGGCCTCATTAATATTTTTCTTACTAAGAATATAGTCAGCTTCAACATATTTTCGGAGCTCTTTATTATCTATTAATAAATCAATTCTTGAAAAACTATCAGATTGAATAAAAGTTTTAAAATAGAGTAAAAGTGCTAAAGAGATTAAAGTTAATATTAAGAATATTGATATCAAGAGAGTGAATTTTTTGTAAAAGAACTGAAATACATCTTTTATAGAAATGAGGTTTTCTTCTTTAGAGATTGATTTCATTTATTTATTATCCTTAATTAAATTAACTTATAGTAAAAATTAAAGTTCTATTATTTTTTGATAACTTTTCTAATCTGATTTATTAAATAATTCTTTGAAAGATATACCATATATATTCTTAAAATCAATTATATAGCAAAAGATATGATTAACCTAAGTTAAAATAAAGACCTTATTTTTTGTGATTTTATTAAGATATTTATTTATAAATTTTTATTTTACAGATTGATTTCATAACCATGTGTCCAAACATTAAATGGATATCTTCACATAATTGCATATCAAAGCTTGGAACATGAAATACATAATCTGAAATTTTTTTTAATTCGCCACCATCATAACCTACGATGGCCATTGTATCCGCTCCTATACTGTTAGCGTAATTAGTAGCATTAACAACATTTTTTGAATTTCCACTTCCACTAATACTAATTAATAAATCTTTTTTAGACAATATTGATTGCAATTGACCGGCAAAAATATTTTGATAATCAGTATCATTTGCGTATGCAGTTATTAACCCAACATTGTCACAAAGACTAAAACCATTTAATTTTTTTCCAGTCGATATAGTATACATTTTATTCCAATCTGTTATATAATGAGAGGCATTATGAGCGCTCCCACCGTTTCCACAGGTAATAATCTTTTGACTCGTATTTATTTTATCAATTATAACTTGGGTACATTTTTCAATTGAATTATAATCTAGTTTCGAAAATAGATCAGTATGTGCATTGAAATAATTACTAATTGTAAACTGACTGCTCATTTTTTATTTTTATTCTAATTAGAAATAAATGATACGATATCTGATTTTAGTATTTCAACAACTTCTTTATTATTATTTTTCTCAATATTTAATTTAATATTATTAATAATTGGCTCCAATTGCTCCAAAGGTAAATAGTCTTCTTTAGCAATTATTATTCTATCATTAATACTTAATGTATTTTTCTCATCAATTATTAGCTCCTCATGCAACTTTTCACCCGGTCTTAAGCCAGTAAATTTTATTTCTATGTCACCATTTCCATCTTGGTCTTTTAGTTTAAGGCCACTTAAGGTTATCATATTTTTTGCTAGATCAAGAATTTTAATTGGATCACCCATGTTTAAAACAAACACTTCACCCCCCTTAGCCTTTGATGACGCCTCTAAAATTAGAGATACTGCTTCAGGTATAAGCATAAAAAACCTTGTTATATCAGGGTGAGTAACTGTTAAAGGAGCACGCTTTAATATTTGTTCTTTAAAAATTGGCACAACTGAACCTGATGAGTCAAGAACATTGCCAAATCTCACAATAGAGAAAATTAATTTTTTATCTTTCGCTGAAAAAGCCTGTACCATCAACTCTGATAATCTCTTTGTAGATCCCATAAGATTTGTTGGTCTTACTGCCTTATCTGTCGAAACGAGAGTAAAGTTCTTTACCTCATTTTCAATTGAGGAATTGATAAGATTGTATGTTCCAATTACATTATTTTCAACTGCTTCGAGCTGATTTTCCTCCAAGATTGGAACATGTTTATAAGCTGCTGCATGAAAAACATATTCAATACGATTACCTTTAAAAATATTTCTAATACCATTTAGATTCTTAATATCACAAAGTGAGGCTATTATTTCCACATTTAACTCATGTTTAGCTAAATATTCACCTAATTTAAATTTAATTTTAAAAAGATTAAATTCAGAATTATCAACCAAGATTAATTTTTTTGGTTTATAAGAAATGATCTGCAGAGATAGTTCAGATCCAATTGATCCACCAGCTCCTGTAACTAATATATTTTTACCTACTAAATTAATATTTATTTCTGGGTCAGTAGTTTTTACTTCTCTACTTAAAATATCATTAAGATCTATTTCTTTAAAATTATTAAACCTTACTTTGCCCTCTACCAGATCATCGACTGTCGGTAAAATCTTAATTGGTATATTAAATTTTCCTAAATATAAGATCAATATTTTTTTTCTTCGAGAGTCGATTGAGGGTATTGCAATTAAAATACTATTAATAGAAAAATTTTTAATTAAGAAATCAATTTCCCTTCTCCCATAAACTTTGTATCCTTCAATTCTCCTATTCTGTTTGGACTTACTATCATCGATAAAGGCTATTAAATTATATTTACTATCTCTTTCAATAGATCTCATTATTTGATAACCCGCTTCACCTGCGCCATATATTATAAGATTGATTTTTTTTGATTGATTTTTAATCAATACAAATAATTGTAAAAAACCTAATCTAGTTAATAATAAAAAAATAAAAAATAAAATTGGTTGAAGAATAAATAAAGTGATAGGCACATTATCTAAACGAATTAAATAAAAAGCTAAGAAATATAAAAATAAGTAGAAAGATGTTGCGATTAAAATTAATATTAAGTCTTTTATTCCAAATTTACTGATTGATAAGCTATATAAACCTAGCAAGAAAAAGATTGGTAAGAAAAATAGTCCAACATAAAAAATTGTAAATTCAGTTTTGTCAGGAATAAAGACTTCTTCTAAAATAATAGAAAAAGATATCCATGTAGCTGCAATTGAAATAATCAAATCGTTAGATATAACAATTATATTTTTCAAAAAAGTTGAAAAACTAGTAAATGCAAATAATATTTTAGAAAACATTTTCTTCATAAAAAATTACTCTTTTATTTTACGGGGATATAAGATGGTCAATATAAAGCCAAAAAGCATAAATATCATTATTGAGTTCCAATTATGAAATAGATTATAATTTGGCTGTAAAGGCCACATATTTATAAAAATTAATATATAAATACAACTTTCATAGTTGCTTAAATATTTTGCTTTTAAAATGAACTTATAATAAAAATTTTTTAACAATCTATAAAATGAAAATAAAAATGTTATGATCAGGGGCAATGTTCCAATTATTCCAATTTCAGATAATCCTTGCAAATAAAAATTATGTGGATGGGTGGAACATGCAACCTTATCATAAGAATTAATTACTTTATATTCTTCTTGACTGCAATGCTCTCTGAAAGTTTTAGGTCCCAGTCCAAAAATTTTATTTTTATAATACATTTTAAGTGAAGAATTAAATATTGATTGATGCTGATGAGTAAAAAGTATAAATTCTTGCTGGTTATTATTGAATAATGTCATATGACTTGTTGTTAAATCTATCATTCTTTTCTTTATTTCTGGGAAACTTATAAGGATAATAATTATAGATAATACAATCGAAATAGTAATTATAATTCTTTGGAATAAATAGCCGTTCAGTGAAAATACTAGAAGAAATAAAAAAAATATTGATGTGAAAAATGCAGTTCTTTCACCACTAATAAAAATCATTATTAAACTTAATATATATATGATTGAAAGAACTAGAATTTTATTTTTTTTTAATTCTTTTTCTTCATCAATAAAAAATAAAATTAGGAAAAAAGAAGATAGCATAAATAAATATCTTCCCAAAATAAACTCATCATCAAATAAACCTGATAATCTCACTCCGTTATATTCATTTCCTAAAATATTTTTTTGAAAGATAAATTGAAAATATGCATCCAATAAAATAATTATCAGTGAAAAACATACTGATAAGTATAAGTATTTAATGAATTGATTTTCTCTAGCAACTTTACTGTGTTCAAGAATATACCAAAACGCAATAGAAAAAACTCCAAACCTCCAATAAAACAACGAGCTCTCTAATGATAAAATAGGATACTCACTTAGAATTGATCTAAAAATTAAATAAATACACCAAAGAAAAAATATATATATAATTTTTTTTTTATAAAATTGAAAAAGATTTTTTTTAAAAGTTAAATATAAAAATATTATTCCAATTATTGATATGGATAGATCTGGCAGAAAATTTCCCGTTATTAATAATATAGGTAAAAGACAAATTAAAGAACAAATAAGTATCTCTAAATTTAGTTTTCTAAATAAGCTATATTTCATCAATGCTACTTATTATTCTTACATTAGGAAGTGGGAGAATGAATTTTCCACCCTTTTTTAAATAAGAATTATTTTTTTTTGCTATCTCTTGTATGAAGCTCCAAGCAAAAATAATAATATAGTCTGGAGGATCATGGGAAATGACTTGTCTAGACTTAATTAAAATATGTGATCCAGGTGTATAAAAACCTTCTTTAGCTGGTGCGTCATCAATAATATAGTCAAGATGATTTGAATTAATTTTACAAAATTGTAATATTGTATTTGCTCTACCCGATGCACCATATCCAGCCAGGCTAAAACCCTGCGCTTTTAGAGTATTAATTAATTTAAGTAAGTTATTTTTTTGATCAGATATTGCATTTGCAAAATTAATATATTTTTCTTTTTTTTGATATCCCCTAGAAATCTCAAGCTTTATGAATTCTTCAACACTTTGATCAATATTATTCATATAAGATGATATTTTCTTTGATGCATATACTCTTATTGAGCCGCCATGTGTATTTATTCTCTCAACTTTTGAAATTCCCATATCATATAAATCAAAATGGTTTCTCAAAGACAAAATTGAATGATAGTAAAGATGTTCATGATAGATCATATCATATTGAAATTCTGAGATTATTTTCTCTAAATAGTGAACTTCAAAAATAAATATTCCATCATCTTTTAGTGTTTTATAAATAGATCTTGTAACTTCTTTCATATCATAAATATGAGCATAAACATTATTAGCTAATATTAGATCAGCTTTTCCATATTTATCTATAATTTCATTAGCTGTCTCATCATTAAAAAAATTATTGATAATACTAATACTATTATTATCTATTTTCTTAACAACATTTGAAGCAGGATCAATTCCAATTAAATTTTTGATACTCTTTTTAGCAAGAGGCTCAAGAAGCACTCCATCATTACAACCGAACTCTATAACAGTACTTTCTTTTGGATCAGAAAGATATTCATTTGTGACAAGATCTGCTAAAGTCTCAAAATGATCACTTAAAGTTTTTATTGATGAAGAAAAATAAAAATAATCTGAGAATAAAATATCTGGATCTATTTTGTCAATAACTTGAACTGCAAAACAATCTTCACAGAAACAAATCCTAAGAGGGTATTTAATTTCATTTTTTATTTGATTAAAACTTAAAAAAGCACCAGCAAGACCAACTCTACCAAAATCAATAATCTTTACTAGATTTTTACTATCACAAAAGGAACATTTTACAGATCTATTTTCATTATTCATTTAATTATGACTTACCAATCAAGATTTGCTTTGCAGCGACTTCTACATTAAATTTATTTTTTAGAAGTTTAAATGCTTGTTTTCCCATATCTTCTCTTAAAGAATTATTATCAATTAGATTAATCGCATTATTATATAGATCATTATCATCGCCATTAATACTCACCAGACCTGCGTTATGGTGATGCATTAATTCATTGAAATTGTTTCCCTTATTTATACTCGCTAATATTGGTAATCCTGAATTCATATACTCCATCATTTTTCCAGGAAAATTTTCTGTTTTAAAATCTTTATTAAGAGAAATTAATCCAATATCGCAATTAGACATAATTGATATATAATCTTTATTATCCATAGAGTCTAATAAGGTCACATTTAATAGATTATCATTTTCTATGATATTTTTAACTTTTTTATATTCAGTCCCTCTCCCAATAATTAGAATATGAGGTTTTTTGTGAGGTAATAGTTTTTTTGCTAATCTTAATATATTTCCAATGTCTTGAGCAATTCCAATATTTCCTCCATAGACTAAAATAATTTTATCTTCAAGTTTCATTCTCTTTCTAAAAGATAAATTTGAATTTATTTCATTTCTAATTCTTATCCAATTATACAAAACTTCAACTTTATTTATAAATTTTGAACCTAAAAAATATTCTTTATTCTTCTCTGATTGTACACCTATTCTATCAACTGATTTATAGAGTTTAATTTCAACAGATTTAAAGTACCAGTACATTGGATTATATTTACTTATAACTCCCGTATCGAGAGCCCATTGAGGAAATAAATCTCTCAATACAAGATACACTTTGGCATCTGAAATTTTTTTGATTTTTTCTAACAGACCTGCCCAAAATATAGTTGGTGAATAACATATTATTAGATCAATTTTTTCATATTTGAAAATATTCTTTGTATTTTTCCATATTAGACCTGATAAAGAGATTTCTATAAGTGATCTTATTACTTTTGATCTCTGATTAATGTTTAATGTTTTTACCCTTACTACCCTAATTCCTTTATCATCTGATATCTCATATTTTTCTTTTATTTTATGATCAGTCGTTATTACGGTTATATTATGATTCTCTAATAGAAAATTATTACTCAAATCTTCTATCATTCTAGCGCTAGATAGTGGATATGGTTTATACCGATCGACAAATAAATAAATATTCATATTGTCATCTACCAACAAAAAATTTAAATAATAAATTTTTAAAATAAAAAGAAAATTTATTTGAGTTAATAATTGCTCTTAGCTTATCTTCAAAACGAAGGGAAAGAAAAATTATATTATAAAACTGATTTTTGAATCTAAACTTTTCTAGTTTAATAAGCTCTTTAATATATTTAATATTTTTTGTGGAAAAATGATCTTCTTTCAATGCTATTACTTGATCTAAAGCAGCTGATCTTTGATTTATTTTTAAACTATATTCATTAAAACTAAGATCCTTCCTCATAGAGTTTTTGTCATGAATTCGATACATGCAGCATATTACATCGTTGTGAATTAATTTTATTTTATTTGAGTATTTTAGAAAAATGGTCAGCCATGTGTCTTCATTTGGCAATAATTTAGGAATTGGAAATGCAATTTTTATAAAGTTCTTATGCATTAAATAACACTGACCACTAAATAATCCGACACCTTTTTTCTTAGGAATTAAAGTACCATTATATTTCTTTTCATCTGAAATTGTTCGAATTTTACTTACCCCAACGACTAATTTTTTTGAAAAATCTTCATTTAATACTTTTTCAACTCTATTATTTAGAGAGTCCTTCGGCATTATATCATCACCAGCAAATAAACAAATCCAATCTCCAGTTGATTCACTTACCCCAAGATTAAACGCTGAAACTTTAC
Source organism: uncultured Pelagibacteraceae bacterium (assembly GCA_902634765.1). Classification (GTDB taxonomy): domain Bacteria; phylum Pseudomonadota; class Alphaproteobacteria; order Pelagibacterales; family AG-422-B15; genus CABYIR01. The sequence goes on along the minus strand of CACPLH010000006.1, from coordinate 32,306 downwards.
CAAAATTATGATTTTTAAATATCTTTATAAAAGAATATTTATTTTTATAAGAATTTAAAATTGAAAGTGTCTTGTCTGTTGAATTATCATCGACAAAAATAATTTCTTTATTGTCATAATTTTGATTTATTAAACTATCAATACACTTGTGAATAAATTTTTCTTCATTTTTTACAGCAAGGACTATAGAAACTTTTGGGTTACTCATTTCTATTTACCTTGCTATTTTTTAAATAATTCACACTGTATGCAAAGGATAACCAAAAGATAAATGAAGTTACAGGATGAAAAAAGAGTATGGCGCCAACTAAACAATTAATTATGAGTAGAACGTTTGAGGCAAGAAACAACTGTGTAAGACTGTCATTCTTCCATTGATTTTTTAATAGTTTATACAAAATCAATAAAGTGAAAAGAATAAACAGAAAAAGGTATATTGGACCTCCCATAAAATAAATATCCCAAAAAGTATTATGCGACTGACCACCTGCTATACCCATAGAGCTTCCAGCTCCCTGTAGTCCCATACCTATGAGAGGATCAAAGTATCCATAATGCCCAAACATATTCAGTGCTCCGCCATAAAGTCTAAATTGAATACTATCTCCAGATATTGCGTCACTTGAAGTTAGTGTCCAACCAAAAACTGCATTGATGTACTGAATAATAAAAAAATCACTATTAATTAAATAAATAGAATAAAAAATAGCACTACAAAAAAAAGATAATAGTAAAAGAAGCATTAAAGTTCTCACTTTTTTTCTTGAAAATAAAATAATTAAAAATATTAATACTGGAAGATTAACTAACGAAACTTTTTGTAGAGTCATTGCTAATCCAATAATTAATATTAGAATCATCATTAATTTTAATAAATTATTAAATTTTATGAACCAAACACATATCAATGCAATAGCAAGCGTAGTACCAGAAACAGTTAAACTTCCATGTAATGATGAAAATCTCTCAACAATTCTGTTTCCTCCTTTTCCTGCAAACCATGAGATTTCACCAAAGTAGTATTGATAAATAAAGGACAGAGCAGCTAAAATAGAAATATAAATAAATATTTTTATTGCAGTTTGAAAATGATCATAATTTCTAAGAACTCCTAGCATACATAGTGCAACTAAAGGCATAATTAAGATTCTGCTCGAACCTTTCATAATCGTAATAACATCAATAGTATTCCCATACATATTTTCATCTTTAAAAAATGTTAGAGAAATAACATAAATAGTAAAAAGTAAAATAAATATAAATAACCAAGAGGCATGATCACGCATATCAATCCTTATATTTTTAACTGATAGGAAGAAACTAGTCATGAGAAGAATAAGCAATAAAGGCTCAAATATAAATGATAGATTTCTAAGTAAATGTAAATTAACAAAAATGATTAGAAGAAAAAAAACTGGACTATATAAAAGTAAACTTTCATTTTTAGATTTTTCCATAACTAAATTTATTCTTTATAATTATTAATAAAGTCTACAACCTTGTCTAAATCTGAATTATTAAGATGTGTACCAATTGGAAGACTTAATAAATTTTTATCTGCAATTAATGCAAAAGATTTCTTTGATAAATTTATATCTATATTTTTGAATGCAGTTAAGTTAGGTATTGCTAGTGGGTAATGAATACCTGACTCAATGCCGTTATTAAGTAAAGCTGATCTTAATTGATCTCTATTATTATGACGTATAACAAATAGGTGATATGAATGATAAATATTATCATTAGATTTTGGAAGGATTATATGAGGACAGGCAGAAAGATTATTAATATAATGTGCAGCAACATTATTACGTATTTCTGTCCATTCATCCAAGTATTTTAGTTTTACATCCAATATTGCTGCTTGTATTCCATCTAATCGAGAATTTCTTCCAACAAGGTCGTGATCAAATTTATTAAGTCTGCCGTGATTTGATATTTTTCTGCAGTAATTTATTAACTCAGAATCGTTGGATAAGATAGCTCCACCATCACCATATGCACCTAAATTTTTGCCAGGATAAAAACTAAAACACCCCAGATCACCTATGGATCCGATTTTTTTATTCTTATATTTAGCTCCATGAGCCTGAGCACAATCTTCAATTACTCTAATATTATTATTTTTTGCAATCTTTATTATCTCGTCCATATCACAAGGATGACCATATAAATGAACCGCTATGATTAATGATGTATTTGTAGTTATTCTTTTACTTAAATCATTTATATCAATTGTATAGTTATCAGGTGATACATCACAAAATATTACTTTATATCCCATTCTTAAAACACACTCTGCACTAGAGACAAAACTATTTGCTGGAACAATAACTTCACTACCTTGAGGTAAGTTAAGCGACTCTATTGCAATTTCTAAAGCGTCAGTGCCGTTAGCAACACCAAGACAATAATCTGCATCATGGTATGAACCAAATGAGTCCTCAAAACTCACAACATATTTACCACCTATAAATGCACTCTCATTTATTACTGAAACTATGGCTTTATCTATTTCAGATTTGATACTCAAATATTGCTTGTGTAAATCATTAAATTTAATCATCTAAATAATCTATTTACAATTTTATTGATAAAATTAAAAGATAAGATACTGTTTAATATTAATATAGAATATATTCTCTTTTATTTTGAAATTAACCTTCTGGCTGGATTACCAGCAAAAATTGAATTTTCTGGAATATCTCTCGTCACAACACTTCCAGCACCAATTAAAGAGTTTTTTCCTATTAATACACCAGGAAGAATTGTCGTGTTAGCTCCAATAACTGCATTTTCATCTATAAAGGGAGAGTCAAGATTTTCTTTTGTATGCTCTTGATTTGGGTATTTTGCATTTGTTAATACAACATTAGGCCCAATCCAACATCCATTCTTGAGAATTGTATACTCCGGAATAAAAACATTTGAGTGAATTCTTACATTATTTTCAATATTAATGTTATGCTCAATAATACTATGAGATCCAATACTTACATTGTCACCTATAACATTAGATTCTCTTATGTTAACTTTATTACCAGTAACAAAGTTATCTCCAATTAAATTATTCTCATATATATATGTTCCAGACCTTATTAAGCAGTTATTACCAATACAAAGCTCTTTATGAAGGGGTTTTGGCGAACATAGTATACCAATTAAACACATAGGCTCTATTACTGAATTATTGCCAAGCTTAACTTCTGTTAGATATTTATTTTCTTGCATTTAAGAATTGCCATTTTTATTTATTATCAAAAATAATTTCTTTGTTATTCCTTACAGACTCGTAGATTGCATTAATTAATTTGATACTCTTTCTACCTTCATTCCCATCAATCATATAATTACTTTTATTCATTAATGCATCAATAACATGATCATAATATTTTTTATGGCCAATTCCATATACATGGCTCACTTCTCTAGAATAGTCTTTTCTAATTTGATTTTCTTCTTCAATTTGATCCACAAACTTCCATGTTTCAACTTTGTCAACGGCAATTCCACCAATAACAACCGTACCTTTTTCACCCAAAATTGAAATTGATCCTTCAATATTTTTTGGACGTGTTGCAGTTGTTGCCTCAATTATACCAAGTGCTCCATTAGTAAATTTTAAAACAACTACAGCGGTATCTTCAGTTTCAATATTGGCAAGGGCAGTAATAGATTTTGCATAAACGGATTTTATATCTCCCATGATCCACTCTAGAAGATCCAGATGATGACTTGCTTGATTTGAAAGAACGCCACCATCATATTTCCATGTTCCTCTCCATGAATCTTGATCATAATATTCCTGATGTCTTGCCCATCGAACTCTAATTGTAGCTAAAAAAATCTTTCCAAATTTATTTTCTTGAACAGTCTTTTTTAATTGTTGTATTGGCTTGTTAAATCTATTCTGTTTAACAACAAATAGTTTTATATTTTGTTTATTGCATTCCTCTATAACCTTATCAGAATCTAAAACATTTAAAGTCATAGGTTTCTCTACCACTATATGTTTTTTGAATTTGGCTACCTGTAATATATGTTCTGCATGCATACCGCTGGGTGTTAAAATCACGACTACATCACATTCTATATTTTTTATAGCTCGTTCTATATCATTAAAGTAAGGCACTCCATATTCTGTGCCTAAATTTTTTGCCTTTTCTTCATCAATATCACAAACTCCAACTAATTTTGCATTATTTATCTTATTCTTTCCTAGTAACTCGGAATGTTTTTTTGAAATTCTACCACAACCCATTAATAAAAAATTAAACATATATTTTCTTCTTATTATTTAGTATCAAAAAACTGGTTATCGCTTATTGATTTATCATCAATATAAATATCACCTTTAGGTTTACCAAGATACAAATGATGAAATCTACATCCCCATTCTTTAAGCTGTTTCAAAGTATAATCATAATATTTTTTAGTTGCTAATAATTGATTTCCATTTGTTGATCCCATACCTCTAGCTGTATGGTAAATAACTGTATTACCTTCATCGTATAATTCATTTATCGCCTTAATTCTTTCATTGAAAGGTATACAATTTTTATAATCTCCATCTGTATTAGTGCAGATAGTTCCATCAATATCAATAATGTAAGTTAATTTTTCCAATCAGCAAAGTCAGATATAAATTGATTGACTGCTTCATCAGTTTTAGGATGAAGAATCATTTCATTAATCACTGTCTCCGAAGTAGTTACAATATGAGCACCTTCTTCCCACGCATCACTTACATCAGTCTGTGTTCTGATACTTCCAGCAATAATCTGCGTGTTTAGATTATTTGATTCAATAAATCTTCGTGATCTAGTCAAAACTTTCTTACAATCCCCTCCATGCTGTTTCAGTCTACAATAAAAAAGAGATACATAAGTAGATCCTGCAGCAGAGGCAAGACATAACTGCTGCTCAGAATAGCAGGCAGTAGCATTTATTTTAATATTCTTATTAGTTAATTCATTAATAGCAAGTAATCCATCCTGCGTTACAGGAATTTTTATTCTGATGATATCTGAGTATTTTTTTAGAATATCATTTAACTCAACAGCCTCATTTATCATTTTTGCTTTTTCAGTCGCAAAAATTTCTACACTAAGGCTTAGATTTCTAGGCAAACAAAAATTAGCGATTTCTAATATTAATTTCTCAAAGTCCCCTTTTGGCTCTTTCGATACTAAGCTAGGATTAGTTGTAACTCCTGATATTACTCCTAAAGAATAGAGTCTATCTATCTGATCCATGTTAGCAGTATCCGCATATAACTTCATCCTATTTACTCCTTAAATGTATAAGTTTTACCATCTTCAACAATATTTGAGTCCAAGTCATCATCTTTATTCGACCATTCTATAATTATTGTGTCCTCAATTGCCATTCTCATGTGCATTAAGCCAGGTGGTATGTGATAAGTGTCACCTTCATTAAGAATTATTGATGTATTTTTTGCCCTACCAGTTCGAAGTCCTAACTTTAGTTTACCTTTTTCGATAAAATAATACTCATCTTTTTTAATATGATATTCCATGCTACTTTGAGTACCTGATTTCATAAAAACTCTTTTAAGAGTAAAATCATCAGAAGCTGTAATTGTTTGAATCCAGCCCCAATATTTATCTTCTTTAGGACCAGCTTTATTTATCTCAGGAATTTCTTGTCTGCCGTATACTCTGTCCATAATACTTTCTTTTTCCATGCTTTCTTGAATAATGAAAATCAAATATTGATTTATCTTTTTTATTAATAACTATTTTTGGATTAATATTCATAGTAAAATATGCTAATTTTGCAATTCTTTCTAAAACAACTGCAGATTCAATGATATTTTCAGCTTTATCGCTCCAAATTACAGGTCCATGAGAGGGTATTAATACAGCTTTTACAGGATCATTTTGAAGCAAATTTTTCTTAGCTGATCTTACAATAGATTTTCCCACTAAAGTTTCCATTTGATCCTTATTATTAAGTTTAATTTGATCTGCCAGGGGAATATCTGATTTAAAATAATCAGCATGCGTGGTACCAAGTAAAGGTATATATTTTTTTGCTTGAGCAAAACTTGTAGCATATAAAGAGTGGGTATGAATTATACTTTTTGTTTTTGGAAATGCCTTATAAATTTCTAAATGTATTAATGTATCAACTGATGGTTTTTTACCTGAAATTAAATTGCCATTTTTAATACTTATTTGTGATAAGTCATTTAATTTAATTTTATCAAAAGCTATTCCACTAGGCTTAATGAGTATCTCATCTTCACTTTTTCTCACACTTACATTTCCCCAAGTGTAAATAGCAAGTTTATTGTTTTTAATTTCTCGATTAAGATTTAAACATAGTTTATGTAAATTCGACAATATTGTTCTCCAAAAATTCTCTAGCATAATTATTAGCCAAATTAGGGTCATTTGTCATCGAAAAAGCTGCAAGAAATGCATCTCCTGCTCCAATTGCTGATTGCGTATCAATTTTTTTAGTGGGATAATCAATATTACCTATTTTACATCCTTTTGAACCTAGAGTAATACATAAATTGGATTTTTTTTTAATGCTCAAAGATTCAAATTCATTACAAACTAAAAAGTCAAAATTTTCAAACCAACCAAAATTAGATTTTCTATCAGAAGTCTGGGATGCACCAATACAATAACTTGAATTAGATGAAATATAATTCGCAATTTCAGAATTAACGATACCCAAACTATAATCTGATACAATAATTTTACTATAGTTATTAACATTAATTTTTTTTTTAAATTCTGTAAAAACATCAATATCATTTTTCATTTTAATTGAGTTATTAATTTGTAAATATTTATATATTGAATCACCTTTTTGTATCCAATAACGCGTTTTAGAATTATAATTTTCTTGCTGAAGATTGATCGTATTGACTCCCATATCATTTAAATTATTGATACTATCGTTATTGGCACTAGTAAAAAAATCGATTTCCTTGCTAAAATTACATAAATGATTAACAAGGTTTGCAGCGCCTCCTAGTCTTGACTTTTTATTAATAAAATTTGATTTTAACGTTGGACTCTCAAGAGAAAGTCCGACTGCCTCAGAAAAAATATCTATGTCTGTAATGGTGTCACCAACAACAAGGACTTCTTTCATGATTCTTTTATTCTATTTATAGATTTAGTTGAGGATAAATCTTCATAGATGGGAAATACCTTGATTTCAATATGTTCTGGAATTCTATCTCGCTCTCTAACTTCATCTACAGTCCATTCCGAACCTTTCACAATTGTTTCTGGTTTAACATCATCATATAAAGTTATTAGATCTTCTGATTTTTCAAAAATTACCACTTCATCAACCATGTATAAGGATTCTAAGAGCTCTTTTCGATCTTTTGATGTATTTATAGGCCTAGAGGATCCCTTTCTTTTTTTCACTAAGTCATCATCATCAATAGCTACTAGTAACCTGTCCCCTTGAGCTTTTGCAAATTTAAGTAGTTCAATATGTCCTCGATGCAATATATCAAATACACCATTTGCCATTACTACTCCATTATGCTTTTTATCTATCATATGAACTCTTTTACCATGCCTTCCTTCTCCCCATTTTTCATTAAGCCATATGCCAATAATTTCATTTGCTTCATCTTCTGAGGAAATCCAAGATCCTAGGCATATTATATTAGAATCATTGTGGTCTCTTGACTTTGAGGCGGTCATTAAATTATGAGCCAAAACAGCTCTTACACCTTTAGTTCTATTAGCAACAATGCTCATACCTACACCTGTACCACAGATTAAAATACCCCTGTCAACCTCAGCTTCGGATACTGATTTAGATACTAAATGAGCAAAAAAATTATAATCAACTTTTCCATGCTCTTCATAAGGTCCAAAATCAATAACATTGTGACCTTGCTTAATTAAACTCTTCTTTATAAGAGATTTATATTTAATTCCATTGTGATCAGCGGATATTGCAATTATTTTTGACATCATTTATAAAAAATTTATATATTATTTATTGAACAGTTAAATTTTATTAGACAATTTATCAATCATCTTAATCTTTCAAATATATTTTGTCCAAAATTTCTTCTTCCATCTTTTCGAACGAATCCAAGACTTGCATGACTGATATATTTGACATTAGTTCATAATTCTCTGATTTCTTAGATAATTCTTCTTCTGTATATTTAAAATTTTCTCTAGCAAAGGTATATTTTGTTCTAGATATTAACTCGATACTATTTTTACCTAATGGCCCCGTTCTCTTTATGTCTGATGGCCCTAATAGTGAAATCAGAGGTTTATTAAAAGCTGATGCAATATGCATCACCGAACTATCATGACTAATCACCAATCGACATTTCATAATTAACTCAATTAACTCATTAATATTAGTAGTTCCCATTAAATTTAAATACTGATCTGAAGTAGGTTTAAAGTATTTTTCTGATGAAATTAAATCATTTTTATTACCAAGAAGTATTATTTTATATTTTTTAAATCTTACTGATAATTCATTTATTAATTTTAGAAAATTTTCTGGATGCCAAATCTTCATTCGCATTGTACCATCAGCAGCTGTAGGCTGAATTATTATGTAATTATTTCTTTTAAGATAAAGTTTTCTTACAATATTAGTATTAACTATATATTTTTCTTCGAAGAATAAATCTTTACAGTAGAAATCTTTTTTATTTTTTACAAAGCTATCCAATAAATCTAGATTTAAATAAACTTCATGCCTATTTGCTTTTACTTTTACAAGCTTAATTTGCTTAAAAAATAAAAATGGAATTAGTTTAAAATAATCACTTAATAATTGATTATCCCGAATTATATAATTGATCACTTTTCTACATCTAAATAAGAAAATAAGATATTTAATTTTTCTAGACATGCCTGCAAAAGGAAGAAAAATTCCATCATAATTATGCTTACTTATTTTCTTCAATTTTTTATAAAGTGTTAAAATATTTTCATTCTCATTCAAAATAATTACATTATTAATTAAATTTTGTTTTACTAAAAAAAATTCTTGATCAACTTGAAATGTGTAATTACCACCTGTTATTAAATTGATTTCAGAATTAGGATAAATATTTTTTATGCTTTTGAGAAATGGCATTTTTAAAACTAGATTACCAAGTCCAGTGTAGCAAAAAATTAAGAATTTTTTTTTATTATTACTCATTAATTTTATCTATCTTTTCTAATAAGTAATTTCCAAGAGATATATTTGAAAATACTGATTTATAATCCTCAAATGTATATTTTCTCATATAGTAGTTTGAATTTTTTTTAACATTTTTTAATATTTCATCGATGTTAGATAAATTAATATCATGAGCAAATCCATCGTTAACAGTTTGTCTAAGAAAACTCATTGGAGTATCTAAATACCACAAGCAAGTCGCAAATCTCATCATTTCTAAAGCAAAAATTGATTGAGTATAAAGAACAATATCAAATTCTTTTAACTCATGATCAGTTAAATTTTTAACAAATTTACATTTTTGTCTCACTAATTTTGAAAAACTTAGTGGATCTGTCTTAATATTACCATTTGGGCGCAATTTGATAGTTACATTGCAGTTATTTTCTATTAATTTTTCTAAGAATTTTGAAATTTCATAGTTATCAGCCAAAAACTCATATGGAAGTAGGAATTTTAGATATTTATTTTTATGCTTCTTATTAAAAATATCTTCATCATATTTAATTTTCTTATTTAAATGAGGTCCCACCTCTATATTTTTGTGGTTGTATTTATTTGAAATACTTAAAAGAAACTTATGCCAGTATGTGCCCCATACTATGATCTTGTTAGGAACTATATTACAATACTTATTATCAATATTATAACCTATCCAGCCTGCATGATATTTTGTAATTGGACCGTGCTGGAAAGAAAAAACTTCAATATTATTAATTTTAAAGGCAACAACAATTGGAATTGCAGTCTCAATTTGATCATAACATAAGAGAGCTTTTGGTTTATTATTTCTTATAATTTTTTCATAATAGCGACTTTGGTATACGAGATCTTGACATTTATAATTTATTGAGTCGATTGCATGCTGAAAACTAACATCATCAAAGTATTTTGAAATAATTTTGCTTTTATTTTGGATTTCATAATCTAAGTTATCATAAAATAATTTAGATTTACCAAAGTAAAACTTTTTAAATATATTAAAGTTAATAATTGATTTAATTGAATTAAGTTTTTCAAAAATTATATAATTACAAATCTCACTAAGTTTTTCTTTTAATTGCTCATAACGAAAACCATTTGGCCCGTCATCAATAACTAGTATTTTATCATAAATCCTATTTGAAAAATTAAATGAAGAAAAAATATTTAGTAAAACTTTTTTTAAAAAAGATTTTTTTTTATATAAAAAATTGTACGATTTCTCAAAATTTCCAATAGAATTTTGATCTTCTCTTATAATTTTAAATTCTCTATTTTTTAAAAATTGCCATAAATCACTGTACATTACTCTACCTAAAATTAGATCTGCATATATCCACTCCTGAATTGAGGGGTAAAAATAGTAGTTCTTGAATGCCCATAATGATGAAATATTCTGCTTTTGTGTATCACTTAAACAGTTGAATTCTTTTAAGAGTTCAATCCCATTATCATAATTCATATTTGGCATAAACGTACGTAGCAATTCTGAGTCAGAGTAAACATCAATTGATTTATTTATTTTTTCAATCACTTTAATCATTATGTTATAAATAATAGCTATTTCATTATTTAGATTATTTAACTAATCTTGAATAAAATTTCTTAGACTCATTTGTTGGAAATTGGTTGTTGTGCCACAAAAGCGTAAATTTACCATTATATTGTTTACATTTACTTTTTAAGTCATTTATATATTCAAAGGTACTTTGATCATATGGCAAATTCATATTTTTTTCTGAAAATACTGATACTTCCATAACAATAAGTGGAACTTGGATTAGTTCTAGTGATTTTCGATTGACTAGGTCATACATTTGAAATTCATGACATGTTCCAGCACGAAAACCAGGTTTATCTGAAAAGCCAAATGAGTAATCATAATTTACTGCACTAGCATTAAGGTTGTAAGGAGTGTAAATAGATGACCATCTTAAGAAATGCTGCCTACTTTGAATGATTTTATTGCAGACTACACTACTATTAAATATATTGACTTCTTTCTTAATGTTTACAAGATTTTTAAATGTTTCAAAGCTAAAATGCAGACCTAATTTATGATTTTTTTTTATTCTAGATATCAAATCTTGAATTGGCTCTTCATTTATATCATAAAAGCCATCCATTTTTTTATTCGTTTTATTAACTATAAAAAAAAAAATCATTTCATTCTTTAACTTCTTATTAAGATCCATCATCCATTCAAAATTTAAATATTCTTTATCAGAAAGTCTAAGACCAAATTTATATTTAATACTGTTGTTCAATACATTAAAAAAATAAGAAAGATTGAGATCTCGAATACTTTTTATAAAGGATTTGATTACACCAAAAATTGACTTAATTTCATAGTTATAAGGCAAATCAACATCTGCTGTAACTATCATGCTATAATTATGTTTTTTCTTTATGAGATTTTTATTCTGAAAAATTAATATACTCCACAGAAAATCTATATATTCATCAACTATTGGTCTGGACAAAAAGTCTTCTCTTTCTGCCAATGAATACTTAGCTAAAAACCTACCATATTCATCACGTTTTAAGTTGATAACTTCTTCATATCCTGTCATTAAAAAAAAACATGATCCAAACAAGTCGAAATCTAAAAAAATATTTCTGTTATTAAATTCTATTTTATTTTTGCCAAAAATTAAAGGCATCTGATCATTTCTATTATTTAAATTTAAGTTAAATTCATTTAAATTTATATAAGATAAACTATTTAAATTTAAATCGATATTTGAAAGCCAATTATCTTTAACTTTCTGAAAGAAGATATCATTAAATACTGTGGTATATCCATTGTTAATGATAATTGTTTTTTTTTCGTTATGATATTTTAAATTATAATTCTGGCCGAAATAATTTCTGAAAATAACGTCTAAAATATATTTTTTTTCACTAAGACAATCTTTATTTATTATAATATCAATCATTTCATTCTTAGTTGTTTAATAAATTCTCTGATATTAATTATCAAAGAATCTATTTTTTTAATGGCATGATAAGGTTTAGGAATAGCGCCAAATTGTCTAAAAGATTGACTTATATTAAAATCCATACTGCCTTCAAAGTCAAAATCTTTGGATTTACCTCTTAAGAACTGAATCGCTTCCAATATTAGGAGTCCTGATGCACCAAAAATCTTCAATTTGTTATCAAATGTACTGATTAGATTATATGCAGAATTTTTACCATACAATACAAAAAGTGCCCCATGTATTTTGTTATTTGATTTATCATGTGCAGAGATAACAAAACCAGAATTATTTTCTCTAGATATATTAATTATATCTACTAGTGTCTCTCTCGAATAAAAAATTTTTTTTCCAGAAGATTTTAATGTCTCTTTATGATGCTCATAAAAAATATTTGGATCAAGGTCAAAATGAATATTTACGTATGAATTTGCTTTTTTTATTTGTTTTCTCTTTGAGTGAGAAAATTTTTCAAAAATATCATCTCTATCGATATTCTCAATAACGTAAGAATATCTTGTTGTTTGAGCAAATCCTTTCCAAAAAAAAGGCAGCCAATTATTAAATTCCATATTCATTTGTTGGTAAAAATAATGACTATGAGGTAATTGATTAATAAGTTTATCTATTATGAAATAATATTTTGATAGACCTTTACCTGAAAAATTCAAATGAGAATCTCTTATCCATGGCCCATGGACTTGGGTCAGTAATGGCATAGTGATTATTTTATAATAAAAAATTTTCCGGGTGAAGTACGGCATAGTTGCAATTATTTTCCTATCTTCATAAACAATCGCTACATCCCAATTATTTTTTCCACAAACAATATCCAGCCACCATGGTTGAGAAAAAACATTAATTGATTCTTCATGCTTGCAAAGATTTATATAATCTGACTTCATATTTTTCGTATCGACTATGGCATTGGTAGGCATGACTATTCTCTAGGTTAATTCATTTCTTTTGTATCATTTAGAGAGCAATTTATCATACTACTTCTGATATAATATTATAATTATAATTGTTTTATACGTTAAGAATATTTGAATCGATTTTAAAATTTTTGGGTACACACAGAATGTCGCCTCTAACATATCTTCTAAAATCAAATTCTTTCAAAAAAAATAGGCCATCTTTTTCTTTCAAGATTTCATATGAATTGTATTCTGTTAAATATTTATCATATGATTTATTATTTTTCATTCTATCAGTATGACACTCAATAATCATTACAGGATTATAATTTTTAATTAACTGTGACATGCCTTCTAAAATATTATTTTCATGTCCTTCAGTATCAATTTTAATAAAGGATATTTTATCACTTCTTGAGCTAAAAAAACTATCCATAGTTATTGATTTCACCTCTTTTTTCTTAAATGTGACATTATTCTCTATTAATTCATTATCATTAAATCTTGACATGCCATTTTCATAATCTTTCTCATCTACTTCATTAAATATATTAATTGTATTATCTTTGCTAACTGCCATTTCATAAATCTTAATATTATTTTTTCCATTAATTAATGCGTTTAATTGAAGTTTTTTCACATTATATTTTACTGGTTCAAAACTAAATACTGTTGATGTATCAGATATAAATTTAGACATTAATGTAGTGTGTAATCCTATATTGGCACCTATATCTATGACTGAAGAGCCATCTTGAGTTAATGAAGGAAGGATTTCTGACATTAAATTTTGAATATGAACTTCATATCCATTATTTTTTTTAGTGACTTTAGACGTGAAACTATAATTATCTAATACATAAGTATTAGAAAGATTAATTTTCTTATTATTCAATTTAATGATTTCAAGAATATCTTGGTCAATTTTATTATTTTGACGCTTTTTTATAATTTTAAGAAAATATTTGACCAAATTTTTTAATATATTGAACATTGAGTTACCTTGTTTTAATTTAGTAAAGCTTAATATTTAATTTAATATCATTATTAAGAGTTGATTCACTATCAATAAGTACTTTCATTTTTAAATATTTCTGGATTTAATTTTAGGTATTCAATAGAAATTAACCCACCAAAATTTACACCATAATTAACTATTGAATTTGTATAAATGTCTGAAGAAAAGAAGATATTGCGGAATTTTTCTTGATTTTCAAATTCCTCTTTTGTTAGATTCTCTTTATTTATAACATAATTAATCATTTCTATTGTCGCTTGCAATATCTCACTACTTGTATTTTCATGGATATCTATTTTGCGAATTTGAAATTGAAGCATGTCTCTAAAAATGAATGGTTCAATAAAAATTATTTTTTTTAAGCCTTCTTCAAAATTTACCGTTAATACTTTTCTTTTAATTAATTCACTATATGGAATTACATAATTTTTTTTGGCATCAATAAACTTTTTTGGCAAAGTTATGCCTTTTGATTGCCAATGAGTTAGAAGCGCATTATGAGTTAAAATTGGAACTGAAAAAAGTTCTGCTACTGATCTTAGTCCTTGCATACCAAAAATGACAAACTTTGTATGTGTGTAAATGTAAATATCAATAAACTCTCTTTCATTTTTAGATAACCCCTCAAGTTTAAAATAGTTTTTATCTACTTTAGATTTTTTTTCAATATCTCCAAGTTGAACAATATTGAATCCTTTTTGAGATAAATAATTAATCGTAGGACGCAGGTTATCAAATGAACTATCTCTATATGCATCCCATTCTTTATTGAAATTTTTTTCTTTCCAATACATTTTATTTTTATATGAAATACCAATCAAGTCTCGATTATTTAAAATTCCAATTTTTTCTAAAATTTTATTGCCTTTAATTATTTCTGCATTTGAAAATTTAATTGGAAAATTTTTATCTGGCATAAAATTAACAAAATCATTTGAAAACGGTATACAAATATTTTTTCTTATGAAATACTTCAAACCTCCATATATCATAAGAAATTTATATAAATTTTTATCATAATGAATTTCTATTATTTCACAGATTTTTTTTATAAAAAATTCATTACAATACTTATGATCGCTAGCAAGAAAATAGAAATCTTTTTCTAAGGAAAGATTATGAGCTATGGAAAATTTGTAAAAAAAATTTATCTGAGAAGCCAGAGATCCAATTGACTCAACGTTTAAAATAACAAGATACTGACTTCTAGTTTTAAGTTTTTTTTCAAAATCTTTAATCTTCCTTTTATATTTATATTTATAGAAAAAAGATTTTGTAAGATTCAAACTTAGAAATTTAAAAAGTCTTAAGTAATAGATTAACTCGTTAATCATTATTCTCCATCTAGAATAAACTTTGATATATCAATCAATTTAATTGGTGTATTACCCAATTTTTGAACTGCTACAGCACTTGCACAAGAAGCTATAGCTGAGCAAGTGATTAAATCAAGATTGGCACTCAATGAAATAGCAAGAGCACTTAAAAGAGTATCTCCAGCCCCAGCTAAATCAACTGGATTTGGCTCTAGAGCAGGAAAATGAGTTCTCTCAAGAGAGTTTTTTTGTATCAATCTATAAATAATAAAACCTTCTGAACCAAGTTTTAAAATTAAATTTTTTGCCTTTGTCTTTAAAAGAAGTAAATTCGCAACTCTTTCAATTCCGGAATCATAGTCATGCATTGCAATACGGGCTTCTTTTTCTGTAGCACAAATAATATCAAAATTTGTAAACTTTGAAACATCACCAATTTGACTACTGCATTGTAAATCGCCTAATACAATTATTTCTTTATCTTTTTTGAGATTTTTAATAACGTTCAATACGTTGTCTGTTATGACTCCGTAAACAAAATCACTTACAACTAAAATTTCTTTTTTTCTAATCTTTGTTAATTGATCAATAACTTTTTTCTCAATGTCATCAATAATTTTTTTTTCATTAAGTTTACTTGCTCTAAATATTTTTTGTTTTTCTACTATATACCTTGTCTTAAGTGTAGTTGGTCTTGATTTATCTTTAAATAAAGATGACTTTATTTTTGAATTTTTTAATTCCATCCTTACAAAATCATAATTTTCATCATCTCCCACTACAGAAATTAATCTTGGTTTATTTCCCATCAAATTTATGTGTTTAGCTACAATACCAGCTCCACCTAGAAATTTTTTTTCTTCTAATTCTTTTACTACCACTAATGGTGCTTCTTCACTCATACCTAATGGTAGACAAGAAATATAACTATCAACAATGATATCACCTAGTACAGTTATACTTGTTTTCTTTATTTTATTAATTTTATTTATTGATTTTTTTAAATCTATTTTTTTATCACTTAAAACTTTGCTAAATTTATTCCATCTTTTTCTTCTAAGGTCTCTTTGACTCGATTTAAAAACTTCATCAAATCCAAACCTTTCCCCTGCATGAAATAAAATCTTTGTCTTATTTTTTTTTGCAAAATCTAAGGCTAATTTTACCTCGTTATTTCTATCTTTTTTAAATTCTTCTCCAAGAATAAAGTATGAAAAATTAATGCTATCTATTAGTTGGTGTAACTGATCTGGATGAATAATTATAACGTAATCAACAAAAATTAATGAAGCTAAATTTTTAGCTCTTTCATTAACGTTGTAATGATTTATTTTATCATTTTTATCATAAAATTTATCATCATAAAGTGCAATAAATAATTCAGATCCTTTATGAGATGCGCTTTCTAAAAATCTTAAATGACCTGGATGAATAATATCATAGTGACCATGACATAAAATTTTTTTTGAATTACTCTTAAATTCTTTTAATCTTTTTAAATTAAATAATTTAATTTTTTTATGGAATTTCATATATGGCTCTTAGTAAATTATTTCTAAAATTAATTCTTAAGACTCTTATATAATGTTTTACTATAAAAATAATTTAACCAATCTTCATTTTGTTCTGAGCTTTTTAATTTATGTATTTGATTTTGACAAGATTTTAACTTTTTTGGAGTACCAATATCAATTAGTTTATCAGTATTCTCCCAAGTTGCAATCTTTCCAATAAAATTAGGTATTACATCAAGACTAAAGTCAAATACCTCCTTCTTTTTACTAATCCATTTGATTATACTTGGTTCAACAATATATATTGCTGCATTGGCTAAATTACCAACATTTCTATTAGTTTTTTCATAGAATTCATGGATAATATTTTGATCATCAATCTTAACTATACCACAGCTTTCAGGATTATTAGTTATAAACGTCATCATAGTAATATCTATAAAATCTTTTTTATGTAAATGAGAATTTATAAAGCTTTGCATATCACACACACAAAAATTATCTGCATGTATAATAATAGATGGTTCATCCATTAATTCATTTGAAAGTGCTTTTATTGTCCCTGCGGTTCCGAGCAAATTTTTTTCATTAAATGTTACTATTGATTCTTTATATTTATTATTTTCTATAAAGTATAATACTTCTTCTGCATGATAATGAAGATTTATAAATATCTTATCTATACCTATGCTGACCATATCAAAAATCCAATACTCTAATAAAGGTATATTATTAATTGGCATTAAACATTTTGGCCAAGAATCAGTGTAGGGTCTCAGTCGTGAACCTAATCCAGCTGCGAGTAATAATGCATTCATAAATTAATACTATTTTAATATCTTTAGTTCTTAAATATCTTTTTATAATAAAATAGTATTTTCATTTTAATAAGTAGGTATATTAAGTATATTATATCTAATGAGTATAAAATTAATCTGTTTAGCCTGTAAATCTAATTTAAAATTAGATACTGATAAATTTTCTATAATTCAATGCACTTGCGGAGAAAAATATTATGTAGTTGAAGGAATTCCAATAATGTTAAATGATATAAATGATTTTTATAGATATAAAAAGATTTTCAAAAGACTGGTAAGTTTAAAGAATGAAACGTAAAAAACTTAAGTTTAAAGAAAAAAGGAATTTATCAAGCCATAAAACAATTTCTCTTTCCTCTTCTGAATGGCTTAAAATTTGGAAATTTGATGATGTTTATTTTGATAATGATCGCAAGTATGGGTACGGAGGATATAAATATGACGGACGATGGATTAAAGTAGTTGAAAATTTAATATCTGAATTTAATTTAAATCAAAAGTCAAACTTGCTCGACTTGGGGTGTGCAAAAGGTTATCTAGTAAATGATTTTAATATAAATAAAGATGTAGGCTTTGGAGTTGGATTAGATATTAGTATGTATGCCTTAATTGAGGGTTTAAAAGAAAATATGGAAGGACAATTAATTTGTGGAAATTTCTCAAAACTTCCTTTTGAAGATAAATCTTTTTCATTTATTTTTTGTAAAGATAGTCTTCACAATTTACTTGATAGAAAAGAAATTTTGCAAGCTTTATGTGAAATTGAACGAGTTGGAGAAGATTCATGGATAAGAGTAGGTGCTTATAGAACAAATGAACAAAAGAAAGTAATTGATAACTGGGCAACCTTGGCAACAACGTATCTTCATATTGAAGAATGGCTCGAGATATTTGAAAAAGTGAATTATAAAGGATCTTATGATTGGTTTCATCCCTCAGAAGAAATATAAAAAATGACGACATTTTTTTTTGGAACTTCAGGAGGATGTTTAGATGCTTTCTATTTATATAGAGAAAATTTTCCTAATGATGATCAATTGCAATTTCTTTCTGATAATCATAAACCTGGAGATAATTTTTTAAATTTTGAAGTAAAAGGATCATTTAAATTAATAAATGATTCTGAATTTAAAAGTTCTCATTTTGTTTATCAATGTGGTTCAGTAAAAAATCATTTTGACAGAAACCTGTGGTTTGAGAGAGCAGTGAAAAATGGGATGATACCAGTAACAATTATTTCTCGCCTAGCATATGTCCACCATACAGCATCAATTGGTGAAGGTAGCATAATTTATCCAGGTGTAAAAATTATGGCAAACGTTAAAATTGGAAAAAATTGTATTATTCTTCCAAATTCAGTAATCAATCATGACACTGTAGTTGGAGATTTTTCATTAATTAATAGTTTATGTACAATAAATGGAAGTGTTAATATTTCTTGTAATAGTTATATTGGATCTATGTCTTCAATAAAAGAGGGTGTTTTCATTGCACCAAAAACTACAATTGGCATGTCCTCAGTAGTTTTATCTGATTTAATTGAGACGGGTTTATATTATGGATCACCAGCTAAAAGGAAATAATCAAAACTAAATTACTCTAAATTAGGATTCAAATCTTCTATGACTTGCCACCTTTTCAACGGTACAGGATGCTTTGTTTTTCCATTTTCTTCAGATAAAATTCGGACAATTTCAAATGCTTGTTCAATACAATCATCAATATCAACGAGATACCGATAACTTCCAGCTCTTCCAATAGAGAAAACTCCCTCTGGCATTAGATCATAATATTTTTGAGCTTTAATCATTTCTGATTTGAGTGGTATTGGATAATGCTTTCCATTATTGGATGGATATTCAATTCCTATGAGAGAGTTATTATCTTGGTGATTAGTAAATTTTTTATATTCAACTAATCTCGTATGTTTTTCTTTATTTGGATAATATAAAAAATATATATTTTCTGGAAAAACGTGTTCAGTTGGAAATACTATAAGATGAACATCTCTACCCAAGTAGGCCAGCTCACCAAAACAATATTCAAACAAAATATCAGGTGAAATTGAGCTAATGATGAAATCATATTTCTTTTCTACTCCCTCGACAGTAATAGTTTTTTTAGGTATATCAAATTTTTCTATATTGGTATTAAGCATTATTTTACACTTACCTTCGATTGAGTCGAAAAAATGATTATACCCATCTTTCGCTATTGGGTATCCGGACATACAATTGTCTAACGCAGCTCTTGCTCCATCTTTTATAGTCACTCCTTTGGGAGACCATTTGAACGTATCAATTTTTTTTGGACTCATTTGCCACATTTTTTCTGTATAATTTTTGACAATCTTGTTATACAGCGTAGGTCCTACCGAATTAATCCAATATTCTTCAAAATTTTTTGAATGCTCGACTCCTGAAGCATTAGCAATCTCAGCTAAAACTTTTTCTGAATCTGGCATTGATCTTATGTCGTCCATATGAATTGGAAAATTATAAAATTTATTATCTTGCTCCACATAAGAAATAAACTGGTGATTTCCACAATCACGTAAAGGTACTATTGAGTCTAGGTAATTATAGATTTTTTTATTTTGAGTAAAAAAGTGTCTTGGTCCAAATGTATAAGGATGACCACCGTAAAAATTAGTTCTAACGCCCGCTCCTAAGAAGGGACTTTTATCAATTATTGTTATATCATAGTTACCAAGTTCATGAATTTTATGAACTGTTGCACATCCCGCGGGACCTGCACCGATTACCAATACATTCTTCATTCTTTAATTAGATTTTTAAACTTGTTCAAAATTCTTTCTGCTATTTGATTGCTCTTCATATTATTAATTTTTAATTGATAATCTCTGCTGCCAATCTCTTTTACAAACTTATCTTCTATTCCTATTTTCATTTGAATAGGTGAATTTGTAATCCCCGAAATACAATCCGAAACAATATCGCCTAGGCCACCTATGACACTATGCTCTTCTACTGTTACTATTAAATTTGAGCCATTAATTTTTGTCAGAAGATCATTTTTATCAAAATTTTTTAACCTAGTAACAGTAATAATTGATGCATTAATATTATGTTTTAATAGTATCTCCCTAGCTTGTAAAATTTCATTCAAAATTGGTCCATAAGAAATAATACAAATTTTTTCCCCATCATAGAGTTTTAGAGACTCTCCAAATACTCTCAAATTTGCTTGGACGTCATTTATCAAATTTTTTTCCCCACCTTTTCCAAGTCGAAAATATTTAGGACCCATCTGTTCAAATACAATAGGGAATAACCACTCTACTTCATTAGGATCTGCTGGGGTAAAAACTTGCATATTAGGTATAGATCTCATTATTGAAACATCTTCTGTTGCATGATGTGTTGGACCTAAGCTATCATAAGAAAGGCCACCACCAACTCCGACTAGAGTCACTTGTAAGTCATGCATACAAAGATCTACTCTAATCTGCTCAAATGTTCTCATAATTAAAAAAGGAATAATAGTGTAAACTATTGGTTTGAAGCCTGACATTGCCAGTCCTGCTGCGGTTCCAATCATATTTGCTTCTGCTACACCACAGTTTATAAATCTTTCTGGAAATTTTTCAATAAATTCATCAAAAACATTAAATCCAATATCTCCAACCAATAATATTATTTTAGGATCATCTTTAGCCATGAGAGTAAGAGATTTGCTAAATGTATTTCTCACAAAGTTAATTCTTTTTTTGCTTTAGTATATTCTTCATCGTTTGGACCTCTATAGTGCCACTTTGTAACACCTTCCATAAATGACACTCCTTTACCTTTTATGGTATCCGCTATTATCACAGAAGGCTTATTTTCTTCAAAAGGAAAAACTGTCATTTCTTTTTGTAAGGTTTCGTGATTATGTCCATCAACTCTTTTTACAGCCCAATTAAAATATTTAAATCTTTTATCAATTGGTTCGATTGAAAGAATATTGTCTAATTTATCAAGAGATATCTGATTATTATTGTCTACAATAACGACAAGATTATCTAGTTTGTTTTGAGCTGCAAACATTATAGATTCCCAGACGCTACCTTCATTAAGTTCACCATCACTCATTATAACGAAAACTCTAGTTTTTTTATTTTTAATTTTTTCTCCTAAGGCAATCCCATTTCCTATAGCCAATCCATGTCCAAGTGAACCAGTTGTTGCTTCAATACCTGGTGCATCTCCTCTCTTTGGATGACCTCCTAACTTACCTCCATCTAAAGAGTAGGTATCTAATAGTTTGCTATCAAAGTAACCAGATCGACACAACACAGTATATAAAGCTAAGCAGCAGTGACCTTTACTTAGTATAACTCTATCTCTCATGCTCCAATCTGGATCACTTGGATTATGTTTTATGATACTAAAATATAATGTTACTAGAGAATCTATAATAGAAAAGCAGCCACCAATATGGCCTCCCTTAGCTTTGTATATTATTTCTAGTATTTGAAGCCTACATTCTTTTGAAATAGCAGCCAGCTTATTATAATTAAGTTTTTGTGAAACATGATCAGGATCATTCATAATTATGTTTAAGCATCCAGTCTAAATTGTTAAATTTGGATTCATTTTTTAACTTGCCGCTTGTGTACATATGACACAAGTCTTCAATTGCATTTTTAACAGTGTATTCTGGCGAAAAGCCTGTAGCTAGAAGTTTGTCAGAATTAATTCTGTATGATCTAGGGTCAAGAGAATCTTCTATTTCAATTTTTGCAGGAGTGATTTCAGAGACCATTTCAGCAACTTCCAATATGGATAAATTTTCAAAACCAGCATTGAAAATGCCTTGTATTTTATCTTCTCTTTCAATGAAATATAAATAAAGATTCGTAATATCTTCAATATGAATATTTGGTCTTAATTGACTACCTCCATGAACCTTGATTAATTGGTTTTCTAAAGCATTGATTGATAAAGCATTTACAGAAATATCAAATCTCATACGAGGAGAAAATCCACAAACAGTAGCAGGTCTAATAATTTGCACAATAATTTTGTCTGAATAGCTCATTAAGACACGTTCGGAAACCATTTTTGTTTTGTTATACTCAGAGATTGGTTTTAATTCTAAGTCTTCAGTAACCTGATCTTCATCTTTAATTCCATAAACACTTCCCGAGGATGCATAAATAAATTGTTTAACACCGCTTCTAACAGCCTTATCAGCTAATTTCATGGTAGCTAAGGCACTAATTTCCCACGTTAATTTAGGATTTAGGTCTCCACATGGATCATTTGCAACAGAAGATAAATGAATTATTATTTCAAATTTGGTTAAATCTAAATCATCAATATTTCTAACATCTTCTTTAATGATTTTTAAATTTTTGTGAGGAACAAGAAAATTTCCAAACCATTGTGTATCTATAACTTCAACTTTATAGCCTTTAGCAAGCAATTTAGGAACTAACACAGAACCTTTATAACCACATCCGCCAGTTACCAATATTGTCTTCATAAGATTAATTATGTTAAATATTAATATTTATTTATATAATATTTGATTTTGAATGTCATTGACAAAATCATAATACATTTCATTGGTCGACCTTAATTTAAAGCCTTGATCATGGATTTTTTTTATTGAGATTAAAAAATTATTTTTTTCTGATTTTTCAAAATTAATATTTTTTTTAATATTAAAAGTATCAAATGTTGATAATAATAATTTTCTTAAAGGCAACGGTTCTGATGCCGCAATATTAACAGCTTCATAATTTGAAAATTTATTTTCTAAATAAAATAAAATATAGTTCTTTAGATCATCAATATAAATTATATTATTAAATAAATCATCAGGATTTGAGTTCTTAATAACTATTTTTTCTCCATTCAGAATATTTGGTATGAGGCCTGATAAAAAATTATTTTTAGATCCAATACCAACTACGCCAGGTAATCGTATTGATAAAGCATCAATATTATTATTTTTAGAAACTAATTTTAAATTTTCTTCACCAAAATATTTTGACTCTCCATAAAAATCTGGATTATTTGGTTGATATGTTTCTTCCAATAGTTGATTAGTGATTTTACCATAAATTGACATACTAGAGAGATAAATAATCTTTTTCACTCCTATAGAAACAGAATAATCAAATAATAATTTAGTACCTTTATTATTACTCTCATTCATCTGATTTATATCATCAGTAGTCGCACTTGTATCTGCGCCACAATGAATTAAATAATCGTATCTGCTTGGAAGAGATGTAATATCAGGTAAGTTCAATTTAAAAATTTTAATATTATCTCTAGTTTTAATATTGTTTTTTTTTGATCTATATGAAGCATAAACAACATATTCTTTTTCCGACAAACTATTAGCTAAATATGATCCTATAAAACCTCCTGCACCAGTAATTAGTATTTTTTTCATATTGAGACTTGGAGACTATTTAAATTATATTTTATTCGATGATTATATAACTTTTAGATGCCGAGATTGGTGAGCGAAATAGTTTAAATTTATAACTCTTAAAAACTTCAAGGTAAGCTAAAGTTTCACCTGGATATGCAGTATGATTTAATTCATCAAAAATTATAATTGAACCTTTACTCATTCTTGGCAAAATAGTTTTTAACGCATTCTTAGTTGGTTCAAATAAATCAAGATCAAAAATAGCTAGTGCCACAAGAGACTCAGGATTTTCTCTGAAATATTTTTTTGAACTTAATGAAACATCGCCCTTTACTATGTCAAATTTCTTAATATGACTAATTGGCAGTTCTGACTCTTTTATTGATAAAAGTTGATCTAGATATTCTTGATAATTTCTAGAAACTTTATAGCTACCTTTTTGAACACTTTGATGCTTTCCATCCTTTGATGATATATTTGGGAAACCTGAGAAAGTATCAAAAGCAATAACTTTGCGAGTATGATTGTATGGTTCAAATAAACCCCTTAAAGTACAGAGAAGTGAAACATTTCTTCCCCATCGTGTCCCAAACTCAAAAATATTACCATGAATATTAACAATTTTTTGGTATACCTCACTTAGAAAGAGAAGATGTGATAAATCTTTTTTTTGCAAATACATAAAAAGATTTTCCATCAATTCCTCATCTGGTAACGTCCTTTTCTTAAAGATATTCAAAATTTCTCTGAAAATCTTTTCTTCGTTTGAATTTTTATTATTTAATCTGCTAAATTTATTACGCGTATTCATCTCTTGCTTGTCTTTCTACATAATATCTAAGAAGTTTTTTAAGCTCTTTTCGACTTAGTTTTGTTGTATTATGTGATGTATAATCATTATGTCCAGAAATTTCCTTTTTACCTTCAGTGAAATATTTCTTATAATTAAGGTCTCGATTATCAGCAGATATACAAAAATATTTACCTAAATCTTTTGCTCGATTCATCTCTTCTCGTGCAATAAGTGTCTCATATAATTTTTCTCCATGGCGAGTACCAATTACTCTAATTTTTGAATTTGACTTGAAGGCCTCAATTAAGCACTCCGCTAAATCCTTGATTGTTGTAGAGGGAGACTTTTGAACGAAAATATCCCCCTGTCCTCCCTTTTTAAAGGCATGCATTACCAGATCTACTGATTCATCGAGTGACATTAAAAATCTTGTCATATTCGGGTCAGTGACAGTTACATCTTTTTTATTAATAATTTGACTGATGAATAAAGGTATGACAGACCCTCTGGAGTTCATTACATTTCCATACCTTGTAATAGAAATTACTGGACTAGTATTCTTTAAATAGTTGGATTTAGCTATTGCTATTTTCTCTGCCATTGCTTTTGATAATCCCATTGCATTGATAGGATATACCGCTTTATCAGTACTTAGTATTACAACTTTTTTTACTTTAAATTCTTCTGCAACATCAATTACATTTGCGGTGCCAAGTGTATTTGTTTTATAGGCTTCTATTGGAAAAAATTCACAAGATGGGACTTGCTTCAGTGCAGCAGCATGAAAAATAAAATCTACATTTTTGATTACTTCTCTTAGAGAGGATTTATCACGTACATCACCAAGATAAAATTTAAGTTTATCATTTGAGATTTCATTTCTCATTTCATCTTGTTTTTTTTCGTCTCTACTAAAAACTCTGACTTCACTTACTTTTGTCTTTATAAAATATTTGACAATCGTATTACCAAAAGACCCTGTTCCACCAGTGATCAAAATAATTTTATTATTAAACATATTAAAAAAAATTAGTAAGTTGACTTCTTAAAGCTGATACAACTACTGAAGATGGCGAGTGACTCTGCGCAAAATCATATTTTGGCTTCCATTCTAATTTTGTAGCTGTCTCCACAGCATCTACAGTGTTCTGTTTATTCAATCCAGCGACAATATGATTCCCACTTTCAATTGTTTCAGGACGCTCAGTACTTTTTCTTAGACTAATAGTTGGTACTCCATAAAATAAACCTTCTTCTGAGGCTGTACCTGAGTCAGAAAGTGTACAAAATGAGTGTTTCAATATTTTATTAAAATCATAAAAACCAAGAGGCTTAATTATTTTTATTTTTTTTGAGTAATTAATATTCTCTAATTTATTTAAAGTTCTTGGATGCATAGGAAAAATAACATTTTTATCGTATACTTCTCCTATTTCACCAATTATATCCATAATATTTTGTAACGAATTTTTTTCATCTACATTCTCACTTCTATGAGCCGTAATTAAAAAATATTTATTTTCATCTAGTTCTAGTTCAGACAATATTTTACTTGAGTCAATTTGTTCTTTAAAATTTGTCATAGCTTCAAATACAGTATTGCCAGTAACAAAAATCTTTGAGGGATGGATACCTTCAGCAATTAAATTTTCTCTGTGATTTTCTCTAAAAGGGAGCAGTACATCACTCATATGATCTATTAAAATTCTATTCCTTTGTTCAGGCATTCTTTTATCCCAAGCTCTTAAACCGGCCTCCATATGGTAGATTTTCACACCATGATAGGAAGCAGGCATTACTGAAAGTCCACTATATGTATCTCCTAAAATCAAAAGAGCATCAGGGTTGATTTTTTTTATCAGTTCGTCTGACTTACTAACAACATCGGCAACCTCCTTGCCATAACTTGAAGTATCAATGTCTAAATGATAATCAGGCTCTCTCATTTTTAAATCTCTAAAAAAAAAATCTTTTAATTCAGGTGTAAAATTTTGACCAGTATGAACCATTATATGATCAAAATTTAATTCATCTAATTTTTTTAAAGTGGCCCACATCTTTATCATCTCTGGCCTTGTTCCAAAAACTGAGAGTATTTTCATATGTTATATATTTTTAAGATTTATCCTCAATTTATAGTCTAAATTTTAAAAATTAAAAAGTAAGAATTGGATTTTAAACTCATTATAATTTAATTATATTAAATGGATCTAAACCATCTATAACTCGTTTTGCATTCTCAGCAGCTTTGACCCTCATTTCTTGCCATGATTTCATTGAATAATAACCAGCATGAGGATTAATAATAACCTTGTTATTTAACCATTCCTCATTATTCCTCCAAGCATTAATTAATTCTGAGTTTTTTGGAGGTTCATCTGGTAAAACATCAAGAGCAATTCCTAATATTTTTTCTTTTTTTATTGGATCAATAAATAGATCAATATCTTTAACTATTTTGCCTCTCGCAGTATTGACCATAAATGACTCATTTTTCATATTTGATATGAATTCTTCATTAACCATTTCAAAGCTACTTTCAGTCTGTGTTGCATTAATACTTATAATGTCATTATTTTGAAGAAAAGAGTTCAAATCATCATATCTTCTTACGCTCAATGTTTTTTCTAATCCTCTTTCAATAAAAGGGTCATAAAATGATACTTTGAATCCCATACTTTTACATTTTAATAAAACACTTCCACCGATCCTTCCAGCTCCGATTACACCTACTGACATATCAGAGCTTCTTTTAATATTCGAAATTATATTTTCTTGCCACGTACCGTCTAAAATTTTTTTAGCCAAAAAATCATATTGATGAATTGACCTAGTAAGAGACAAGATCATTCCGACAGTAGTGTCACTTACTTCATCAATTCCATAATCTGGTGTATTACATAAAATCATATCTCTTTCTTTTAATTCATCTTTATCAATATTGTCACACCCAACACCGTATCTAATTAGAACTTTTAGGTCTGGAAATTGATTTAAATAATTAGAGTCAATATTTTCATGCCAGACTAATAAAACTTCTGCATTATTTTTGTCAGTAGTTGAAACATTTTCTCCAAGTATTTTTTTTTCAATATCTGGATTTTTAATATAGTCAGTAATAAATACTTTTGGCATCTAACTCTAAAAATTATTTTAAAAAAGTCTTAAATTTCTTTACAACTTTTGAATAACTATCTCTCAATAGTTCACAATCTACGAGATATAAAATGTACTTAATTCCCATTCCAATAAATCGTTCAAGATCTTCCTCGGATGTTGCAATTGTTCCAGTGAATTTATTTGATTTATTTATTTTGCCAGTTAGGTGCTCAAGATTTTTTAAAACTTTTATATCTTTAACTTTTCCAGGCATACCCATCGCTTTAGACAAATCAAAAAGTCCTACAAAAACTATATCAAGTGACTTAAAATTTAATATTCTGTCTATATTTTCAATTGCTTCTGTGCCCTCTACATTGATTGATACTAAAGTATTTTCATTTGCCGTTTGGGTTAAAATTTGAGAAGAATCAATTGAATAATTACCAGCTCTTGTAAATGGAGAGAAACCCCTATTACCAATTGGTGGATATTTTGAAAAGCTTATTATTGATTCGACATCTGACTCAGATTTAACATTTGGTATTTGTATTGCATGAACACCTATATCAAGAGCTCTTAGAATTTGATCTTCGATTATTCCTCCAACACGCATGACAGGTGATACATTTCTAGACTCACATGCAATAACCATATTTTGTGCCGTTTCAAAATTTATTGGACCGTGTTCTGAATCAATAATAATAAAATCAATTCCAGTAGATGAAATGATATCTGTTGTTACAGTAGAGGGTATGATTGACCAAGTGCCTATAACTGGCTTACCATCATTCAACTTTTTTTTCAGAAAGTTTTCTTTTAACATGTCATAAACTCCAAGGAATAGTACTTTCTGTATACCCGTGTTTCTTTAACCAATGCTCAATTACTACAAATTGCCACTCCGTATCAATATCAAAACCATAATCAGTTTCAATTGCCTTTGATTTTTTTCCCTGCCACTTAAAGGGAAGTTGACCATTATTCATATCTTCAAAACATGATGTTCTCATTACTTGAATTGATAAATCACAATAATAAACTGAGCCCTGAGAGTCCCGTATAGAAGAAACATTTTGAATATTTTCTAAATCAACAAAAGGTTTCATTTCTTTGTCATCAATTAATTTTCTCGCTCTAGCTGGTGAAAACATATCATATTTTACAACTGAAAAGCATGAATCGAATCCATTTACATCGTTTGTTAAAAAATCTATGGCATTCTTAAGTAAATTAACATTTATAGCTGGGTTGTTACAAAAAAGAAGTGAGATGGTATCTATTTCTTTGCCTGCTAAATCTTCTTTAATTTCTTGATAAGCGTGTATTAATACATCTTCCGTTAAAGACTCAGGGGTGGCTAATTGATAAGGTCTTTTAATGTGAATTGCCCCATACTTATTTCCTATTTTAGCTATTTCATCTGAGTCTGTAGAGACATATAGCTTGTCCAATAAAGCATATTTGCCAGCTATAAAAGCATATTCTGCTGTCGGCCTACCCAGTATAATTTTTGTGTTTTTACCAGGCACTCCTACACTATTTTTTTTTCCTATTATAAGACCTATATGCATAATTTTGAATAATAAAAATATTTAAAAAGAATATTCGTCGTAATTTGTATTTACCCCATAGCCCCAACCAGCAAAATAACACTTTACTCTCTGATCTACGCATGTGTCAAGATTTCTGACAGAATCATCAATAAATATTGAATTTGATATTTTATTATTATCTAAAACACTTTTAATAATATTTCCTTTCGTTTGATATGATTTTATATCTTCGGCTCCAAAAAGATATTCAAATTTTATGCCATAAAAATCTAATATTTTTTTTGATGCAAATTTATTCTTAGATGTAATAATACAGACTCTTTTTAATTTTTTAGAAATAATAAATTCACCAAATTTTGTAAGTGGATTTAAATTTATCCAAAAATCAAA
The DNA here is from genome assembly GCA_902634765.1 of uncultured Pelagibacteraceae bacterium. Classification (GTDB taxonomy): domain Bacteria; phylum Pseudomonadota; class Alphaproteobacteria; order Pelagibacterales; family AG-422-B15; genus CABYIR01. The sequence continues at coordinate 2,325 of CACPLH010000006.1, read as the reverse complement.
GTTATTTCTAATTAAAAATTTTCTTTCTAAAAAAAAATTTTTTTCAAATTCTTTTATTGTTTTAAAATTTAATTTTCCTGATTTATCTTCAAAATATTTCTTTATAGATTTAATCTTATCTTTAAAAAATAAATTAAGCGACTCATGAAGCAGATGATATTCGCCCGCATTCAACACAAGGCCTCTGTTTTCTAAAAATTTTTTTTTATATTTGCTCGATCTTTTTTTGTCTTTATCATAAAATACTTTCATGGATACTTCATAACACTCTTCCGCAGAGTCTATAATGACTCCATCAAGATCTAAAAAATATAACATCAAATATTTTTGATTTTTTTTATTAAATCGGGTATTCGGGATGAATAGCCCCACTCGTTATCATACCACAGCATAATTTTAACAGTATTTTCATTAACCTTTAACCATTGTAAATCTATGATGGCACTAAAATTTGATTTTTGGTAATCTTTAGACACAAGAGACTCATTATTAATTGTAACAAATGAATTATTTTTACATCTTTCTTTTATAAAAGATAGCAACATATCTTTATCTACTATTTTATCTAAATTAAGGACAAGATCTGAAGAGGCAACAGTAGGTGTTGGAACTCTGTAAGAATATGACATTATTTTATTTTTTATTTGAGGTAATACTTTCTCAACGGCCTCAATAGCAGTGGTATTTTTGGGAATTAATGACTCTATACTTGATCTACCAAGAGAATAATCACTCCATACTACTCCTGGATTTGATTGAGAGATTGACGGACCATCTAGTAAATTTTGATAAGATAGCCAAGGATGTAAGGTTGTTAAAGATCCATTTAAAATACCATATTCCTCATCACACCATTTTATAATATGTGCCACTGCATTTGCGTCACAAATACTATTAGATATTATTTTATGATCCTCAATTAACTTATCATCATTAACGCCCATAATAACTTCTATATCTGACTCGTCTGAGCAATGTGTAATGATATACTTATCAAATTTATTATTGGCTAATAAATTTTTTGCTTCTGAAATATTTTTTGATACACCTGATGCGTCAACTAAATAGTCTATATCAATTTTATCCCAAGGAAGATTTTTTATACTTTTAGAGTCAAAGCATTTAATTTTTTTGTTTTCTATAATAATCTCATTATTATTATTTTTAACGTCCAATTCAAATTGTCCATAAGTAGAATCATATTTAAGAAGATAGGATAAGTTATCAATATTTGGATTTATATCATTTATAAATATTATTTCTATGCTATCATCTTTAGATAATATTCTTGTCAAAGCTCTCCCTATTCTTCCAAACCCGTTTATTCCGATTTTTATCATTATTCTACTAAATATATTTCTTTAAAAAAATTTTTATTACTTTGATTAAATTTTTTAATAAAAGTTTTTTCTTCATAAAATTCCATGAAGAAATGTGATTTAATTTCTTTTTCTTCAAAAATTAGATGACATGTTAGATCTTTTTCTAAAATTAGACTGTTAATTAAATCAATTTTTTCTTTTGACTCAGGAAACATGTATATACTGCATAACCCTAAATGTTCTTTATCATCAAGATTCTTAAATGTGTCTATCATAGCCATAAAATTGTCTTGAAAAAAAAGTTCACATTGAGGCAGTTTATATAACATATTTTTTGACTCCGCATAATATTTCAAAAGTTTATTCTGAATTGGTACTGGAAGAGCATAATCATTAAATCTTCTTGAAGTGACATGCCCATTAAGAATTTTCATTTTTGTTTAGTTTCTGAGTTCATTCCAATAAGGGTTGCTGCTTTTGGTCTTATAGGCTTATAGAATGAGCCTAATTTTTTTTCATTTCCTTCGCTTTGATTGTACGGTGAAAATAAATTTTTATACCTACAATTAAATGAAATTCTAGTATCATTGGTTTCATTTGTAATGTTTCCATGAAGGCATGTTGGAGTAAAAACCAAAGCTTTGCCAAAAGGAACATCTAAAAATTTATAATCTGACTTATTTTCATCAAGAAAATGCTCAATTCCACTTAATTCATACTTCTCTAAATTTCCTAAAATATTTCTTGAAAAAGTTGGAGTAAATATAAACATCGAGTTTGTATCGTAAGCATCAGTCAATGGAACCCATAAATTGATTTGAAATTCGCTTTCTCCACTAAATGTATCTGAGTGTATTGGAAGTTTTGATATAATATCATTGGGAAATTGAATTGAAAAATTAACTTTTTTATTTCCTGCAAGTTCTGTACCAACCATCTTAGTAATTGCTTCATAACCAAGGTATAAATATTCAGATGAAAAAGTTTCATCTGAATTAATCTC